>JAYTOI010000001.1:0-10549 GCA_043747875.1 Pseudomonadota bacterium
TTCTTACTGTCCGCTACCCGAAGAGCAGGGAAGACGTCCAGCCAGCTACAGTGACTCTTAACGGTTCCGCCCGTAGCACACGGAACCGCGATCCTATGAGCGCGACCCGAGTTTCAGTGGCATAGGCACCAGCTGGTCTCGGGGTCAGCTGCGACTAGGCAGCTAGAGCGTAGTTGTCGTCGTTGGCAACTATGATTTGTATAGGGATTTACGAGGTCCATACACCCTCGGTACGCCTCTCACGGTTCGTAACCCACGTCGAAACCGGTCGCCCCCGTAAAAGCCTGCGCAGCATACATGGGGGCCGGGTGCGCGTCTGCAAGCGCATTCCCGCGGCCCACTCGTTGTCATGGGGCCACCGGTTGCGGGGCGGCGAGATACGGCCAGAGAAATTTCTCGACCTCAGTGAGCATTCGCACGCGCGTGACGCTCGCCGAAAGCTGGTGGTCATCGCCGGGCAGCTCGACGAGCGAGTACTTCCTGCTTGCCGCATTCAACGCCCGCGCCATCGTCTGCGATTGAACAATCGGCACGGTGGTGTCGTCCGTGCCATGCAAAAGCAGGATCGGCGCGCGAATGGTCGCGGCGCTGCGCGACGGCGAGCGTGCGGCAACTTTTGGGTCGAGCGCCGAGCCGATGTGCTCGCGCCAGTACGCCAGCGAATTCGATTCGTCGCCCGACATCCGCTCGGTGTAGGTGATCATTGCCGGCAGGTCCGAGACCCCGGCGATGCTCGCGGCGCAGGCGTACAGCTCCGGCGTGAATGCTGCGCCCGCGAGCGCCGCGTATCCGCCGTAGCTCCATCCGACGATGCACACCCGTTTCGGGTCGGCGATGCCCGCTTCGATGATCGCGCGCACGCCGTCCGTCACGTCGTCCTGCATCCGCAGTCCCCACTGCCGCCGCCCCGCGTCGGCATGCTCGTGGCCGAATCCGCTCGAGCCGCGAAACTGCGGCTGCAGTACCGCGTACCCGCGAGAGGCGAAGAATTGGGCCATCCAGTCGAAGCCAGGATCGTCATGCGATTCCGGCCCGCCGTGCGGCAACACCACGAGCGGCAGATTCTTCTCCGGCGTTTCCGGCGGCACCGTGAGATAGGCGATGAGCGGGTACTGGTCGCGCGCCGCGTATTTGAATTCGCGCACCATGCCGAGCTTCACGCCGGCCAGTTGCGGGTACATCTCATTGACGATTTCAGCGGTCTTGGCTGCGTAGTCGACCAGGTAGTAGACGGGCGCCTGCTGCTGCTGCTCGACGAGTACGACGACACGCTGGGAGTCGTTCGAGCGGGCCACGACGTGCACATCGGTCGTACGGAAACTGCGTCCGAGGGCGGCGGCGCGCGATTCGGCCCGCGAGTCGGTCCAGCGCACCGGCCGTGCGGCGCCGGCAATCACGCCGCCCAACACGTGCCCGTCGAACGGATCGCGGATCACGTCCCCGATATCCGCCGTCGCATCTTCGAGCAGCACCGTGACGGGCGAGCCATCGAGCGGCAGCGACCACAGCTTGCTGCGCGTGTCCTCGCACGGGCTGCCGAGCAGGATGGCGGCCGTGTTGTCGGCATTGAAGCTGACGAGGTCCATGCGGCCGCACCCCGCCGAACGGTACAGCCGGCTCCAGCCCGATCCCCGCCGAACGAGGATCTCGAATTCGCCGCGCGTGGGATTCCAATCGATGCGCACGGCGCGCTCCGAACTTTCATCGACGAGCCACTCGCTCGTGAACGGCGAGCCGTTGGTGATGGCGCGGCCGTTGCCGGTCGCGAGATCCACCTCATACAGGTTGACGCTCCAGCCGGCGTCCTTCTTCCCGCCGGAGAGCCGCGAACCCGTCTCCGAGCGATAGGCCGCTTCAGAGAAGTCGAACGTCGACATGTATATTTTGCCGGCCTTCGCGGTCCGCCGGCGAACCAGGCTCGCGCCCGTGACCCACTCGCGGTCGCCGCCCTGATTGAGCAGCAGACGGTCTTTGCCACCACCGGCGTCCAATGCGGTCCACCGCTGCCACTCACGGGCATTGCGGCTCTTGCCATCCACCGCATGCGTGATGCGTTGATCGATGAGCACCGTCTCATCGTTCGCCCACGAGATCGAACGCAGGCGCGTACCCTTCGCCACGCCGATCTTCCGCATATCTCTCTGGGTAGTGAGATCGTGGATCACGATACCCGCGTCGCGTCCATCGTCTTCGATCCACGCGAGCCGGGTGCCGGCCGGATTGATATCGATGTCGATCAGGGCCGGGCGGTTGCCGAAGGCCTCGACGGGCGGCGGCGCCACCGCCCACGCCGGCACGTTGCAAAGGAGCCACGCGCAGATCGCGGCCGTCATGGTCGTACTCGTTTTCATCACTGTCCCCCGGGCCATCCCAGGCCGTGTTCAACCGCGTCTGAGGATGCGCGCCTTGTCGCGATTCCAGTCGCGATCTTTCTCGCTGGCGCGTTTGTCGTGCTGCTTCTTGCCCTTGGCCAGGCCGACTTCGAGCTTGGCGCGGCCATTTTTCCAGTGCAGGTCGAGGGGCACCAGCGTGTAGCCCTCACGCTCGACGCTGCCTACGAGCCGTCCGAGCTGCGTCTTGCTGAGCAATAGTTTGCGTGTGCGCTTCGGCTCGGGCGTGACGTGCGTCGAGGTCGTGGTCAGCGGCGTGATCTGTGCCCCGAACAGGAACGCCTCGCCGTTCTTGAGGTACACGTAGCCCTCGGCGATCTGCGCCTTGCCAGCGCGCATCGACTTCACTTCCCAGCCTTCGAGCACGAGACCGGCCTCGAAGCGCTCCTCGATGAAGTAGTCGTAGCGTGCCTTGCGGTTCTCGGCGATCAGGCGCGGCGTTTCTTTTTGGTTGGACTTTGGCATGTTGCGCTCGTGGATTGTACCCGTGCGATCCGTGCAAAATGGGGCTGCATGCGTGAAGTCAAAAGATCGGCATTGATCGCGGAGTCTCCGGCCCGCATGTACCAGCTGGTCAACGACATCGCGAGCTATCCGCGGTTCCTGCCGTGGTGCACGTCCGCGCGCGTGGTGTCGAGCAAGGAGAACGAGGTGGTCGCGGCCTTGGGTATCAAACGCGGACCGCTGCGCGCCGAGTTCACGACGCGCAATCTGCTCGAACCCGACAAGCGCGTGCTCATGCAGCTCGTCAGCGGGCCGTTCCGCGTGCTCGAAGGGCTCTGGACGTTCACGCCGCTCGGCGATCTCGGCTGCCGGGTCGAGTTCGAAATGCGCTTCGAATTCTCCATTCGGGTCGCCGGCACGCTGTTCGAGCCCCTGTTCGAGGACACAGCGGGCTCGCTGGTCGACGCGTTCGTGAGGCGGGCGCGCGAACAGCGCGCGGCAGAGTAGCTAGGCGATGAAGACCTGCACCGTCGTCTACGCGACGCCGGAGCGCCAGCGGACCTGGCGGGTCGTACTCGGCGACGTCGATTCCGTGGCCGACGCATTGCGCCTGGCGCGCGCCCAAGCCGCCGCAGACGAGGTGCCGTGGGACGCCGATGTCGGAATATTCGGCGAATTGTGCTCGCGCGATGCGGTGCCGCGCGACGGCGACCGGATCGAGATCTACCGTCCGCTCAAGTCGGACCCGAAGGAGTCCCGGCGGGCGCGGGCTGCGGCGCGGAAGGCGGCACCGGGTCCGGCGCCTGCTCGGCCTCTTTCTTCGAATCGGAAGTCGTAGCGCCTTCTCCGGCGTCTGGCGTCTGGCCGCCGCGGCCCGTCATGCGCTGCCAGAGGCTAGGCTTGCGCTCATTCTTCTTCGTTTCGGCGATCGCTTTCTTCAGATCGCGCTCGAGCTGCTCGAGATCCGCCTGGGTAGGCACGCCCTGGTTCTCGTAGCGCTGAACCTTCTCGTCCGTGAAGAAGATGGTGAGGCGGCGCTTGAGCGGCGCCTTCACCTTCTTGCCATCGAAGTAATAGAAGTAGTCCCACCGATCGTCATTGAACGCGTCGGGCACCATCGGTGTGCCGAGCAGGAAGCGCACCTGACTACGCGTCATGCCTTCTTTGAGTTGCGACACCGCATCCGGGACCAGGTAGTTGCCCTGCTGGATATTCATCCGATAAACACAGCCGGAGGAGCAGAGCGCTGCCACGGCAATCAAAATGGTTGATAGTGCAAGGCGTTTCATGGTGGCGCATCATACCCCATCGATTTCTGGAGACCGCTGGCTTGGAAAGCAAAGATCTGCGCAAGGCTGGACTGAAAGTCACCGGACCGAGATTGAAAATTCTCGAGATCCTCGAAGGCAGTCCGACACGCCACATGTCCGCCGAAGGCATCTACAAGCGCCTGATCGAATCGAACGAGGACATCGGTCTGGCGACTGTGTACCGCGTACTCACGCAGTTCCAGGCTGCGGGTCTCGTGTCGCGTCATCACTTCGAAGACGGCATGGCGGTGTTTGAGCTCAACCAAGGTACCCACCATGACCACATCGTGTGTCTGACCTGCGGGCGCGTGGAAGAGTTCATCGATGAATCGATCGAAGAGCGGCAGGAAGCCATCGCGGAACGCCTGGGGTACGAGTTGCGCGACCACGCCATGACCCTGTACGGGCATTGTCAAAAGCCCGGCTGCCCTTCGGTCAAGGCCAATACCAAGCCTTCGAAGAAAAACAGCTAACGCGGTCAGGCCTTGCGCTTGCCCCCCCGTGCTTTCTGATCGGGGCTGCCCGCCATCTGCAGCATCTCGCTGGCGTGTTCGCGCGCCTTACCCGTGATTTCCTTGCCGCCGAGCATGCGCGCGATTTCCTCGATGCGCTCGTCGTAGGTGAGGTCGGTGATGGTGGTGCGTGTGGTCTTGCCATCCGTGAGCTTCGTGACGCGCAGCTGATGATGACCCTGGCTCGCGACCTGCGGCAGATGCGTGACGCAGAGTGCCTGACCCGAGTAGCCGATGGCCTTGAGCTCGCGTCCCACGATTTCCGCGACGGCGCCGCCGACGCCGGAATCCACTTCGTCGAACACCATGCAGCGCGCGTCCTTCGCGGAGCATGCCACTTGCACGGCCAGCGACAGACGCGACAGTTCGCCGCCGGAGGCAACCTTCGCCAGCGGCCGCGGTGGTTGGCCCGGATTCGTCTTGACGCGGAACTCGACCGCGTCGAAACCGTGCATGGCTGGCTCGTTGCCGGGATTTACGTCGATGAGGAAACCGCCGCCCGCCATGCCTAGCGTCTGCATGCGCGCGGTGACGTCCTTGGTGAGCGCACGCGCGGCAGCCTGGCGCGTCGCTGAAAGTTGCGAGGCGAGCTTGCGATAGACCTCGAGTGCCTCGGCCTGTTGTTTCTTGAGGGCGTTGAGATCGTTGTCGGCGCTGTCGAGCTCGGCGAGTTTTTTCGAGAGCACGTGCAACCGGCCCGCGAGTTCGGCGGTGGGTACGCGATGTTTGCGTGACAATTCTTCAACGGCGGCGAGACGTCGCTCCACCAGTTCCTGACGTGCAGGATCGATATCGAGCGTTTCGAGATAACGCGACAGCTCGCGCGCCGCCTCGCGAATCTGGATGGTCGCTTCGTCCACGAGTGGAATGACCTTCGCGAGCCGCTGATCCACGCTCGACAGCGTCTTGATGCCGGCCAGCGCGCGCGAGGCGGTCGCGTGCGCATTGCCGTTGTCGGAGTCGTAGAGCAACCCGACCGCGGCTTGTGCGGCTTCGGCGAGACGACCGCGATTCGAATGCCGCGTGCGTTCCTCGATGAGCTCGGTGACTTCGCCTTCCTTGAGATCGAGCGCCTTCAGCTCGCTGACTTCGTAGCGTAGCCGCTCGATTTGCAAGTCGCGATCGCGCGTCTTCCCCTCGAGCTCGGCCGCGCGGTTCACGTAGCCGACCCAGTTTTTATAGGCGTCGCGCACGCCGTCGGCGAGCTCGATGTTCTTGCCGAAATCGTCGAGCAGGACGCGCTGAGCGCTGGGCCGGCCCAGCGATTGGAATTCGTGCTGGCCGTGAATGTCGACGACGAGCGCGCCGACGTCGCGCAGCAACGTGATCGGCACGGAGACGCCGTTGAGATAGCCGCGCGAGCGGCCGTCGTTCGAGATCACGCGCCGGACGGTGAGCTCGTCGCTCGCATCGATGGATTGCTCGGCCAGCATCTCGCGCAGCGGCTTCGGCGCGTCACTGATGTCGAAAGTGGCGGACAGCTCGGCGCGTTCCGCTCCGGCGCGCACCACTTCCGCGCCGCCTTTGCCGCCCGCGAGCAGCGCGAGTGCGTCGACGATGATGGACTTGCCGGCGCCGGTCTCGCCCGTGAGCACGGTGAGCCCCGCGCGCACCTCGAGCTCGATGAGGTCGATGATGGCGAAGTCACGGATTTGCAGATGCGTCAGCATGGCTCACTCGGGCTGATTGAAGCCGCCACGTCCCCAATGGAGCTTGGAGCGCAGCAGTCGGTAATACTCGAACTTGTTTGGATGCAGGAGCGTGATCTTTTCCGCGGTCGGGTGCACTTCGAGCGAATCCCCGGGCATCAGCTCGCCGAGCGGCACGCCATCGCAGGTCACTTGACCGCGCGTGTCGGGTCGATCGATGAGCTTCACGGTGATGACCGAGCGCCCGGACACGACGATGGGCCGATCCGACAATGCGTGCGGACAGATGGGCGCGACGACGAGTACGTCGAGATGCGGGCTGACGATGGGCCCGCCGCAGGAGAGGGCGTAGGCGGTCGAGCCGGTGGAGCTCGCTACGACCAGACCGTCGCCGCCATGGGAGTTGACGTACGCTCCATCGATCCAGGTTTCGAAATCGAGCATGCGGCCCGTTTCCCACCTTTGCAGCACGACGTCGTTGAGCGCCAGCGCCTTCGCGCGTACCCCGCCCGGTCCGACGATGCGCGCTTCGAGTAGCGCGCGCTCGTCGCGTTCGCAGCGGCCTTCGATCGCGGCGTCGACGGACGTCAGGATGTCCTGTGGCAGCACATCGGTGAGAAAGCCGAGGCGACCGCGATTGATTCCGATCAGTGGTACGCCGCGCCGGGCGACCAGGCGGGCGGCATAAAGGAGAGTTCCATCGCCGCCGATCGCCACGACCAGGTCCGCGTTTTCGGCGATCTGATCTTCGGGAATGCGCTCCACGAGCTCGGAGGCTATGGCGAGGGGCTCGCCTTCGGGCAATATTGCGCGAACTCCACGCTTTCTCAGATGCGGGAGTAGAGTGAGCGCGGACTCGGCAACGCGCGCGTCGCTGAATCGGCCTATGAGCGCGCAAGCTTGCGCCGGTAGAGCCATGTGGCTTTGTAGCATGGGCCCCACGAGTGGCCAATGTACTGAATCACATCGAAAAGCATCTAATGGCGCAGCAGCGCCTTCCTTGACGTCCCGATTGCCGCTTAGGTAGGGTTTTTTCCGTGACGAACGACACCCCGGACGATGGTCTTTCCGAGCGCGAGCAATTGCTGCTGAAAGTGCTCGTCGGCAGCTATATCCGTGATGGCCAGCCGATCGGATCGCGTTCGCTGTCCCGGGAATCCGGGCTCTCGTTGTCGTCGGCCACCATCCGCAACATCGTCGCCGACCTCGAGCGGCTGGGCTTCGTCAGCTCTCCTCACACTTCGGCTGGCCGCGTGCCCACCGACAAGGGCTATCGTTTCTTCGTGGACTCGCTGCTCAAGGCGCGCACGCCGCTCGAAGACGATCCGGCGCTCGCCGAGCTCAAGCGGCAGCTCGAACACGCACGCGACGATCCCAAGGCCGTGGTCGCGGCCGTCTCGCAATTGCTGTCGAACGTCACGCGCCTCGCCGGCGTCGTGACGCTGCCGCGCACCCCGCAGGCATCGATTTCGCAAATCGAGTTCGTGGGGCTTTCGGACAATCGCGCGCTCGTGATTCTCGTGTTCAACGACCGCGAGGTGCAGAACCGCATCATCCAGCTCGAGCGCTATCACTCGGCCGACGAGCTGCGTCGCGCGGCGAATTTTCTCACGGAGCGCTGCCGCGGCAAGACGCTGACGCAGGTTCGTCAGGACATCCTCGGCGAGATGCAGGAGACGCGTGAGTCGATGAACGCGATGATGAAAGACGCCATCGCCGTCGCGGAGCGCGTGTTCAAGCCCGACGACGCCAGCCGTATGGAATTCGTGTTGGCCGGCGAAACCAATCTCATGGGCGCGGGCGAGTTGTCGTCGGTCGACAAACTGCGGCGTCTCTTCGAGGCGTTCAATGAGAAACGCGACATCCTCAATCTGCTCGATCACAGCTTGCGTGCCGACGGCGTGCAGATCTTCATCGGGCAGGAGTCGGGTTATCGGATTCTCGACGACTGCAGCATCATCACCGCGCCCTACAGTGCGGACAACGAGGTCGTCGGCGTCATCGGCGTCATCGGCCCCACGCGCATGGCGTACGAACGAGTCATTCCCATCGTGGACGTGACGGCGAAGATTCTCGGCGCGGCGCTCGCGCGGCGCTGATCCGCGCCACCTCATGCGACGTCTCGCGGCAGTGGTATCGCTGGCATTTCTCTGTGCATCTGCGGCGTGCGGAGCCGATCTGGCGGCGGCCGCGGCGCGCATGGACGCGGATTTCGCCGCGGGCAAGCCGCTGGTCGCACACGTCGTCGTCGCGCTGGTCGACAACGCGCATCAGGGCATCGTGCCGGTGCCCGCTTCGCTGGGCGATGGCACCGATCCGCGCAGCAATCTGTATTGGGGCGCGCGATACGGCGTGCGCACGTTTTTTCGCAAGCAGCCAGGCTGGCAGATGCTCGCCATCGCGCCCTCCGGCCATGCGCGCGTGCTCGACCGCGTACTATTTCACCGCACCGTCGAGCGCGGGGGGCGCAGCGGCGATGCGTATGTGGTCGCGGAAGCGTGGCAAGGCGAGCACATCGCGGACGCGATTCGCCATTTCCTCGAGATGAATCGCGGCGAGCATGCAGAAAGTATTCGCCTCGACGAACGCGCGTTCGAAGCGGGCGGGGCGGCGCACGTCATCGCCTTCATCGGACACAACGGGCTCATGGATTTCGCGGCGCCGGTGCTGGAAGCGAGCCGCGCGCCGCTGCTGGCACACGCGTCCATCGTGCTGGCCTGCTACAGCGATCGGTACTTCGGAGCGCTGCTCGACGCGCAGTCGGCACCGCTCATCACGACCACCGGGTTGATGGCCCCCGAGGCGTACACGCTGGAGGCGGTGCTCGAACGCTGGTTTTCAGGGGCGCGGTCCGACCAGGTGCGCGGCGCAGCGGCGGCTGCTTATGCGCATCACCAGAAGATCTCCGGGTCGGCGGCACTGCGTCTGTTCCGCACCGGATCTCGGAATCTCGGCCCTTGAATCTGCTCACACGGCCCCAACATCGCCGCCAGCTCATTTCCCTATCTTAGACAAGCACCTGATTTTATTGAGGTCTTGATGTCCGAATCATTCAATCGACCCGCTCCCCATGGGGCGGATGAGAAAACCGAAGTGCTGCCCGAAACGGCGGTCCAACTCGTGGAGCTCGAACGTCTCAAGAGCGAGCTGACCGCCACCGAAGAGCGCGCGAAGAATCATTGGGAGCAATATCTGCGGGCGCTGGCCGACGTCGAGAATGTGCGCAAGCGCGCCGCGAAAGATCTCGAGAATACCCGGCAGTTCGCGATCGAAAAATTCGCGCAGGACCTGATCGCGGTGAAAGATTCGCTCGAACTCGCGGTCGCCAGCTCGAGCGGCGCCAACGAAGCCAAGGTGGATGCGGCCAGTCTCATCGAAGGCCAGATGGCGACGCTGCGGCTGTTGAGCAAGGCCTTCGAGAAGGCGCAGATCGAAGAGATCAATCCGGAAAGCGCGGCGTTCAATCCGGAGCTTCACGAGGCGATGATGGCGCAGCCCAGCGATGCGGCGCCGAACACCGTCATCGGCGTGGTCCAGCGCGGCTATCAGTTGAATGGGAGACTGCTTCGTCCGGCGCGGGTCATCGTGTCGGCGGTGAAGAGCTAGGGGCAATATTCCTCGAAACCATTTTTTTCTTGAAACGATAGGCCGGGCCTCCACAAAGGGGTCCAGGTTCGAACAAAAAGTTCTTTCGGAGAGTGTGATATGGGCAAGGTAATTGGCATCGATCTGGGAACCACGAATTCCTGCGTCGCGATCATGGATAGCGGCAAGCCGCGCGTCATCGAGAACAGCGAGGGCGACCGCACCACGCCGTCCATCGTCGCGTTCACCAAGGACGCCGAAGTGCTCGTCGGCCAATCGGCCAAGCGGCAGGCGGTCACGAATCCGCAGAACACACTGTTCGCGGTCAAGCGCCTCATCGGCCGCAAGTTCGATGACGGCGTCGTGCAGAAGGACATCCACATGGTGTCCTACAAGATTGTGAAAGCCGAGAACGGCGACGCCTGGGTTGAAGCCCAGGGCAAGAAGATGGCCCCGCCGGAAGTGTCGGCGCGCGTGCTCATGAAGATGAAGAAGACGGCCGAGGATTTTCTCGGCGAGACGGTGACGGAAGCCGTCATCACGGTGCCTGCGTACTTCAACGACTCGCAGCGCCAGGCGACCAAGGACGCCGGCCGCATCGCGGGCCTCGAGGTCAAGCGCATCATCAACGAGCCGACCGCGGCCGCGCTGGCCTACGG
>JAYTOI010000002.1:0-1177 GCA_043747875.1 Pseudomonadota bacterium
CTGCCAGTCGAGCTTCGGCACGGTGCGGCCGAATTCCTCGCCGTAGCGCGGCAGCAGTTTGCGCGCCAGCGCGAGTCGCGGGAACCACGGCAGCGGCACGGCGACGGTGAGCTCGCAGCCGCGCGCCATCTCCCCGGCGAGCTGCAGCGTGAACAGGCCGCGGCCGGACGCAGGCGCGGTGGGGAAGAGATTCGAAAACAGCAGTACTTTCACGCGACCACCTCGATGGGTTCCGCTTCGGCCGAGCGCACGGCGTCCTGCAGCTTCGCCGCGATGCCGTCCGCGAACGTGCGATGCCACACCTCGAGGATGACCATGGTGAGCAGACGCCGGCTGTTGTCGGCTTCGCCCGCCTGGTGGCGCGCGAGGATGCCGCGCACGTAATCGGGCTGGAAATAGCCCCGGCCGAGCGTGCGCGGATCGAGCAGGATCTGCGATACGCGCTCGTGCAGGTTGCCGCGGAACCAGCGCGCGATCGGCACCGGGAAGCCTTGTTTCTTGCGATAGATGATGCTCTCGGGCAGCCAGCGCAAGGCGGCGCGCTTGAGCAGATATTTGCCGACCTTGCCGTTGAGGCGCAGGTGGTCGGGCAAGGTGGTGCAGAACTCGAGTAGTTTGTGGTCGAGGAACGGCACGCGCAGCTCCACCGATGCGCCCATCGTCATCTTGTCGGCCTTGATCAGCAGATCGTCGGGCAGCCAGCTCTTGAGATCCACGTACGACATGCGCTTGAGCGCGCTGGCGTGCTTCAGGTGCGCGAACAATCCAGCGAAGTGCTCGGCCACCGGCTCGCCGACGCGCGCGCGGAAATCCGGCGCATACAGTCGTGAACGCACGCCGCGCGTGACGTCGTTGGGGATGCTCCAGTAGCGCTCGGCCAGCGGCGTGCCGACCCAGTCGAGATATTTCGCCGTCTTCTCGCTCGATATGCGTGGGGCGACACGTCGCGCGATGGCCGCCGCGCCGGAGAAACGCGCCGCCGGATATACCCGATCGATGGCCGTCATGATGCGGTACAGCGGATAACCCGCCAGCACTTCATCGCCACCTTCGCCCGACATGACGACGGTCACGTCCCGGCGCGCGCGCTTCGCGAGCTTGTAGAGCGCGATGCCGGCGCTCTCGACGATGGGCTCTTCGGAGCGATACACGAACTCCTCGATGTTCTCGAAGAAGT
>JAYTOI010000003.1:0-128548 GCA_043747875.1 Pseudomonadota bacterium
TGGATTAACCCGCCGAAACCCATCTCGACCCCGGCAATCCCGCCCATTTGCTCTCTAATATCTTGAACCCGGCTGTCTCAATGTCATTGACACGTTCCGCGGTGAACGTGGGGCAGCTCGTTCCGGATGGGTACTATCTGACGTACGCGGCTACAACTCTGTTGATCAATGAATGGTGGGGGCGAATAGACGATGCACGTGCGCTCATGGCGACGGTCAAAATGCCGATTGTAAAGATGGACTTCGCGGACTGGATGGAGGCGGCCAAGTAGTGAAGTGCGGCCTAAACAATCTGGAGCGTTCGCGTGGAGAATAAGGTGCCAAGCCCAAACCGCCGCAGCCGCGGCGCTAAGCTCAACGTTAGGTGTCGGCAGATAGGTCATGCTTGAATCCTTCCGAAGCCACATTTCCGGCGTCCCCTACTGTCAGAACAAAACGCGAGGGGTGGCTGACGCCACCACCAAATGGACGGAAGCAGTTCGCGACCAGACGCGGTCGCTCCCAAAGGTGTTGGGCCCGTGCTTGCTTCGGGTCACGTTCCGATTGCCCCCAGACAAGTTCCCGTCCGACCACCCGTACGGTAGCGATCTAGATAACCTACTGAAGCGATTCTTCGATGCGCTCAACGAGACTATTTTTTCAGACGTTCCAGGCAAGGACGGCTGCGTAGTGTCACTCGAGGTCACCAAGACTAAGGTAGCGGGTTATGCAGAGGCAGGCGCAGACCTTGAGGTTATATTGTTGCCGACACCTAACAAATCTCCGGAGCGCGTGGACAATAAAGTCGCAAGTCCAAGCGGCAGCGGGCGCGACGCTCAGCTCAAGAGTTAGGCGATACTCGGCAATGGACTACTCCCCAATTGTCGACGCGGCTCTGACTCCCCTGTGGTGGTTAGTCCATAACCGATTTTCGACCAGTACTTGCCGGGGATGCAGGAACTTGCACGCGAGCTTTTTGATGCGAAGAGGGTCGAAGGCAGGCGAGTGAAGGAACTCCTGCAGGTCGGGATTATCCGTTGAGGCTGTGGGAGGCTTCCGTCCAACGCATCGTCACGTGGTAGCCCATGGCTGTGTAGCTTCATCGACTTCCGGACAAAAAGCGACGGCGAAAATGAGAGACTTTGCGCGGCTGCTGCGGCGAAGCAGACGGAGCGAAGATCATGGAAAAGCGCGAATCGCGAACGCGATACACGGCGGAGCAGAAGGTTGAGATTTTGCGCGAGGCAGAGCAGCCTGGCGTGACGGTGAGCGAGGTGTGTCGACGGCGCGGATTGTCGCCGTCGGTGCTGTATCGCTGGCGTGCGGTGGCGGAGAAGGGTTCGGCGAGCGCGTTGAAGCAGGATGCGCGCAAACGGCCTGCCAAAAGCGATGCTGAGGCGCGCCAGGCGGCGGAGATTACGCGGCTGCGAGCGGTGATCGCGGAGATCATGGCGGAGAACCTGGAGATGACAAAAAAGATCTGAGACTGGAGGAGTTCGCCCGAGTGCCGGCAGAGACCAAAGCGCAAGTGATTGCGATCGTCAAACAGACAAAGACAAGGTCTGGCTGGAACGCCGAGCGCACGGTGTTCGCGCTTGGCGTTCCGCGCAGCGTGTATTACGCCTGGAAGAAGCGCGAGAGCCTGGAAGATCGAGCAAGCAAGCCATGCCGGGTGTACGAGCTGTTGCCTGAGGAACGCGAAGCGATCTGCGGCTTTGCACTGACGCTTCCGAAGGTGGGATACCGCAAGCTCACCTGGATGATGATCGATGCGGGCTTGGTCTGCGTGGGGGAAAGCACGGTGTATCGAGTGTTGAGCGAGGCGGACCTGTTGCACCGCTGGAAGCGCTCGGAGCGATCTTCTGGGGTATATGATTTCAAGGCCACGGGCCCCAACCAGCAGTGGCATACAGACGTGATGTACGTGTGGGTGGCTTGCCGGTTCTACTTCCTGGTGAGCTTCATCGATGCGTACAGCCGCTACATCGTGCACCACAAACTACTGACCCTGCTCGACGGCGCCTCGGTGTCGACCGAGCTGCAAGCTGCGCTCGAGAGCGCAGGCGATGCACGCCCAAGGATCGTGCACGATCACGGAAGCGAGTTCGTCAATCGAGATGTGGCGGCGGTGATCAAGGCGCACAACCTGATCGACATCAAGACGCGCCCGCGGCACCCGGAATCCAACGGCATCGTCGAACGCTTCAACGGCACGGTGCGCGATGAAACGAACGACGACTACGGTGGTGACTACCTCGAGGCCGCGGCCACGATGGCGAGCCTGGTGCGCCATTACAACGACGAGCGACTACACGCGGCCCTGGGTTACATGGCGCGCGTGATCTGGCATCTTGGCAAGCCGGAAGAAGTTCGAGACGAGCGCGCGCGGCGAATCGCTGCAGCCCGGGCGCATCGGAAAACCATCAATCAGCAGCGATTAAACGAGGCCGCCTGAACTGTGAAAGTCTCCCTTGTTAGCCAAGACGTTTTGTCCAGGTTGATCTGAAGCGCGACACCCAGCACTCGACTTATCAATGATGCGAAGGAGAGACAAATGTCGCACGAGGAAATGTTCAAAGACCACTACTTCTTCGAGTTGGGGCGTCGCGACGCCCTCAACGGAAATCTCGCGTTTCCCGTGGGATTGATCACCTTAGTAGGAAGCGTACTCTTTCTAATGTTTGGAAAGATTTCTGCACCCCTACAAGGCAGCGAAATCTATCTGGCGGTGGTCCTGTTGATCTGTGCCGGGTGCCTGCTCATCGCAACGTACTAATTGATAAGGGCGTTCTGGGGATACACGTAAAAATACATGCCTCTTTCGTCAGCGCTCTTGGAGCACCGGGCGAAGCTTGCGAACTACTTTAAGGACGTCGGTAGGGACGCATCCCAGGCAGAAGCCTTAGCGTCTGAGAAGTTTGGTCAGGATCTCAATCGCGTGTATGCGGAAAACTGCCAGATCAACAGCTTGAACAACGACCGGAAGTCGTCGAATGCATTTAAGGCCAATTGCTTTGTCGTAGGCGCGATCACGTGCGGTGTAGCAGCTGTCCCGGCGTTCGCTTTCCTGTCGTACACTGCTCCCGACACGCCCTACCGAGTCGAGATTGCGAACATAAAGGAGCTCGTCATGCCCACTGAGCCTCAACCAACGCAGCAGCAACCGCCGGCTCAGCCACCGCCTCAGCCTGCGCCGGCGGAAATGCCCGTCATGCCGCCCAGCCGCGATGTTAGAGAGCATGTTGAGCCGCGAGAGATTCGTTAGGTCCAGCGTAGCGCCTTTTCGTTTGAATTGGCGCGACTGCGGCCGATGCCGGGATGACGAAGTTCGTGACGGCCGACAGCCCGACGTGAGTCACCGATGTCTAACTGGTTCGAAGTATTGTGTCCGTCCACAATGTTCTTGGCGGCGCGGGGGCCAGGCCGATTCAGCGACTCAGTCAACCACATATGGGCTGCATGGTGGCAACCCCGATCCCACTGGGCGAGGTCATTCTAGGGGATTGACAAAGTCCATATCCGCCGCCCACAGTCATCGATGCACGAAGCACGTAGTTAGAAAACTAGATCTACTGAATGGCGTTGCCGGGAAAGAGGCCTCCAATGAATCCGTCTAAAGTCCTTGTCTACACCTTCTTAGTAGTGACGATACTAATAGGAGCCTCAGCGAGGTCACAGGAGACGACGAGTCCGAATCCATACGAAATCGCGGCTCGTCTCGCTTGGGAGTTCGCAAAAGAAACCACCACGTACAAGTGCGTCGAGATGGCCGCTAAGTATTCACTGAGGAACATTGAGGGCAATAGCAGAGCCTGCAACAAGGTTCATATGCGTGTTGAGCACTTCAAGAGAAATCCAAATGCCTACCAGTTGAAGCAGCTCATGCTGAAAACTGGATCAAAGAGAACCTCACACTTCGCGGCGAAATGGATGGGCTGCAAAGCGTGGAATTCCGCGCTAGACGCGGCTGGGCGGCCAAAGGATCAGCGACACTATAGACGCCGCCCCTGCAGCTAATTTTAGCCGTCACGAGCTCGATGGCCGACCCCGCACCTCACTCTTATCGTTGATGAGACCAGTTCATTATTGATGAGATCCGACATGTGTTGTCGAATCTCAAGAAATGTCAGATTGCTCGGGGGAGCGGGCCAGAACCGGAATAGAATTTTGAATCTATTAAGAATCTTTCATCGCATCGACGGTGTGCCATCAAATACTAGATTCCACTTCATGGATGTTCGCTGAGGATCGGCGTCTAAGGTTATTTCACGGATCTGCTATATGAACGCAGCCGCAGCATGCGGCCCATTACGGCGTGGGATGCTCCAGAGCGAGTCAGCAAGGGATTTACCTACGGTCGGTGTCATAGATAGAGAAAGCACTTTGACAGCCACTGAGAAAATTGCCGTGGATGATCGGTATGCTAGGATCGTTAGCAAATCAAACAACACCTCGGCGCACGACGAATAACTATATAGCGCTGGAAGGGAGATGTCGGAGAAGGGATGTGAGCGACATCATTTCAGCTCGCGAAGCGTCAATAGGGTCGTGGGTTCGCGCACTGTCCATCGCGGTGGTAGCCCTGAGTGCGGTCGGTTGCGCGGCTGTTCGGCCCGGGCTTTATGATCAGGCGCTCATCGACGAGCACGAGATCTGCGAGAACGGACCGTGCGTGGAGGCGCTCGTTGGCGGTGCACGGCGCATCCAGCTCACCTGGACAGAGAACTATCGCAAGTCGGCGCGAGCGAGCGATCTATATTCCGGCGCACTCATCGGCGCAGGTTTGGCAGTAGCGGCGGCCACCGCTTTTTCCGGCAGTAAAGACACGATCACTGCTCTGGCCCTTGCCGCGGGTGGTATTGCGGCCTCGCGAGACTTCTGGGCCCGGCCGGGACTCGATCGTATTTATGTGTCGGGGCACGAGGCGCTCACCTGCTTCATCAGCCGAGCGGCGGTTTTCCAAACGCCCTACAAAGCAACTCGAGCAGATGTCGAAGCCGCGGCTTTATATCTCCATGCCCGGATTGCCGAACAGGAAGAAGCTCTCGGCAATGTGACGGACGACCAGGATCGGGTGGTGCTGGTCGCCGCGCTCGAAGCTGCGCGGACTGTCAGAACTGCCGCCTTCGCTGATATGCGCGCATTCGACAATGCATATCCGAGCTTGCTGGATGTCTTGCGCGGTATCCAATACGCGGTGATCAGGCGGGTGCGTAGCAATCGCGAGGTCGACTATGCCTCGATTGCAGGCGGCAGATATGCAAGTCCTGTTTCGACCGCGGAGAGGCCGCCGTTGAGCGAACAGGCCGCGGTCGGGCAGGCGGAATTGATCCAGCGCTTGCCGGGCACCAGTCGGTCCGCTCCGCTGCTGGCATCAGCGACGTTGGATGTTGCCAGAAGGTTGCCCGGCTGGTCCGCCCGACTGCGAGAGGCAGCGGCCTGCATCAGGAGCGTGGAGTAACAGATCATGTTTACCCGTCGTACGTTTACACAGAAGCTCTTGGTCGCAGCCGCAGGGACGGGTCTCAGTAGGAGCGCACTCAGCGCTGATGCGGTGGCTCCAGTCGACGATCCACTGCCGCCGTTGCCGCGAGAACTCGCTGGTTTTGCCAACGAGCCGGAGTTCAAGGGGCTCCAGTTGGATCCGCAGTTGCTCGGCACTGCGAAACCCTCGGAGCACGAGTTTGCAGTTGCCCGGAAAATCATGACTGCCGCGCCGAAGGCCACAGCGCCTTGGGAGGTCGCGATGTTCTTTAGAGATGTGGGCCAAGGAGTGCACGGCGAAGAGTGGCGTCCCTACGCGCGAGCGTGGCCCAAGAAATATAACCCCGTCATCATCGAATTTTTCAAAGCGACCCGCACTGATCCGTTAGCAATGGACGGCGATCAGACGCATTGGTGTGCAGCGTTCGCCAATTGGTGTCTGGCGCGCGCACATTCGACGGACGGCAAGATTTCAGACCAACAACTCAAGGTCGGCTCGCGCAGCGCATCTTCAGGTTCGTTCAGGTGCTGGTTCCCGGAAACGAAGGCGCCGAGGAAAGGAGATCTGGTCGTGTGGGCGATTCGCGGGACGGTGCAGCCTTGTGTTGCTGGCAAGGCATCGTTTGGCCCCGGCCACGTGGCTTTTTTCCTGGGCGAAAACCCCGATGGATCAATCACCGTGGTGGGCGGCAATCAGGCGCTGTCCGGTCAGAGTGCGGTGACCCAGACCACCTATCCCAAAGTTCGCCACACCTCGCGCGGCGTACTGGAGTTTCATTCCTTCCGGAGTGTTCCGGCGATATGAGACTGGTAGCCGCAGCAGTTCTGCTCTTGCTGGCCAGCACTCTGTCTGCGGCCGAACAAAGAGACGTCTCGACAGCGGTTGGCGTGCGGGCGCGTCCGGCGATGATCAAGATCATGACTCACGGATCCGAGGCGTCCTGTCGCGGACACGGTACTGCGTTTTTCATACAGCCCGACGGCCTGGCGTTGACGGCGGGGCATGTCATTCCATCTGATTGTCCCGATCTGATCATTCGCGCTCAGGTCGAGGGCGAGACTGAGACATCGGAAGCAATCCTGGTGAAACGCAGCGCCCTCGATGGGGCATTGATCAAGGTGAGCGGCGCTACGTCTCGACGCTATTTGCCACTCCACATTGTGTCGTCGCCCAAGGAAGTTGCCGAGTATCAGGACAAGTTCGTCACCGTAGTGGGATTCGACCTCCCCGATGAACCTAAGTCGTACGCAACTCAGGCGCAAATTACGGCCGTGCAGATCGAGGGCGACTCTGACCGGTGGTCGCTGGCGATGTCTTCCCCAAATCCAGGCAGGAGCGGTAGCCCGGTCATGCTCGATGATGGCTTCGTCGTGGCTGTGCTTGTCGAGCTGCCGAAGATTAATCAAAGTCCTGCGCAAGGGCGTGCGCGGATCATTCCTCTCGCGCGGCTGACCGATCTGGACGTGCCGGTGTTGGCGCGTCAGACGGAAGCGGTGCAGGCGCAGTCACTTCGCGTCAACTTCGCCGTGAGCGAGGGAATTGATGGCCACCAGAAGATCGACGATCAGACAGTGGCCATGAAGGGAATTGAAGTTATCGACGTCGGCACCAACAAGGGGCGGCAAATCCAACTTGCGGCGCGGGGCTACAACCTACGACGTCGAGTCACTCGCGACGTGAGATTCAAGCCCACGTCGGGTTACAAGTTCGTGCTGGAGTCAGTGAGGTTCAGCCCGCTCACTGTGAGCCCACTCGACATAGAGCCGAAGCAGGCGTGTCCCGCGGGAGTCAAACGGCGCTGTTGGGAGCTGGTTGACGGCGAGTTGGTGATCCACTTCGAATTTTTCCCAGGCAATTTCGATGGAGCCCGTAGTTGGATCGAGGGAGAGTTCGCGACCGAGCAGATCCGGGCCGCCAATAGATAGAGCTCACTATGGGTGCCCGCGGGACTGTATGGATTTTTGTGTGTAGAGCCATACACTTCCCGATTCTAGATTCAGGGGGCTTGCTAGGGGATCTGAAGAAGGCGCTGGCTGAGCGGATGCTCAACGGTAAGCTGGACTTGCATTGGAACAACCAGGGGAAGCCGACGCCGGCAACCATCGTAACGGCAGCAGCCCGAAGACCCTCAGCGAGCTCATTTTCCGAACCTGAAAAGGCAGTGGAATCCGGCCCCAGTCTCATCATTAATGAGACTGGGAGCGCCAAGTGCTTGAAGGGTCAGGAATTGCCAGTCTCATCAATGATGAGATTCGACAGCGGTATTGCGGCAGCGCATCAATACATAACATTGTTATGCGTGTTGGCTGCGAAGGTAGTTAGGGGCTGTCATCTTCTACAACGAGTGGCGATGCAGGGGACTCAGCGACCAGAAGTCAATTTCTCAATCGATCCAGCACCGGTTCGCTCAGTGACGGTCGCGACAGTAAGTCCTTCGGCGCGATGACCCCCGCCGCCATCTGCCTATGCAGCTTCCACTTCCACTTCACGCGCTTCCATATCTCGAGCGTGTGCCCGAGCGCATACACGTCACCGTTTTTCCGACTCTGCGTGAGCCCACCCACGCGCCAGGCTACGTTGTTAGCGATCGTAATCTCGCGACTCGTCGCGTCTATCTTCCCGCGCGTCGCCATTTCCCGCAACGCTCGTATGGCAGCGTCGCGGCCTGTCACCGTCGACACGTTCGCATCGAGTAGCTCGACGTCCTCGGTCATGGTCGCGTTCAGTGCATCCACGTCCTGTGCATTGACGGCCGTCGTCCAACGATGGATCGCGGCTTCGAGCGCAACGCGTGGTTCCTCTGCGGCGAGCGCGATCGTGGATGCGAGCAGGCAACTCACTACCAATGGTGCGACGAGCCAGAATGCCTTGTTCATGTGCCTAGTAACGCACGAGTTGCGCAATGGGTCTCGCGAAAATGAAAAGGCCCGCACCGTTGCCAGTGCGGGCCTTGCGACCGCTGACGGTCAAGCGTCGAACATTTTCAATGGCGCTTCTTCTGCACCGCCTTCACCGCCGCCTCCGCGTTGATGAAGCCGTAGCCGTCGAGCTGGCTGTATCCGCGCCCGAGCAAGTTGTAGAACTCGCCACGGAACGGGAAGCCGCCTTCGAACTTGCCGAAGAAGCTCGCGCCGCCCGGGACGAACGTGCCCGAGGGGATCAGCACGCCACCGCCGAGCAGATCCGCGGAGTTGCCTCCCGCGGCGCCGCCCGGACCTGCGACATCGGTTTCGTCGCGATCGACGCCGAATGACAGCAGGTCACCGCTCCCGAACGTTCCCGGCAAAAACGAGATGTCGAGCTGCTTCCACTGGCCCGCGAGGCCCGGCGCATCCGCCGGCAGCGAGAAGGTGCCCAGTGCGTCGAGCGGGTTCAGACCGGACGTACGACCGACGACGAATGGCTGACCCGGTGCCGGCAGTGGCGCTGCCCGCTGGTCGAACACGATGCCGCCCGGCGAGTTGGTCGGATTCGCACCGGTACCGTTGACCGACAGGTTCGCCAGCGCGTGTTTGCCGAAGTGCGTCACGGTGAAGACATTCGGATCGAACTGGCTGAACGCGTTCGGATCAGCGGACGCGTTGATCGCGAGGAAGTTGCCCCGCGAAATCCCGAAGCCCCACGAGAAGTAAGGATCGAGGTCGTGCGCGAAGGCGCTGTCCTGCAGGATCTCTCGCATCTTCTTGGGTCTGACCGAACCCGGCCCGCCCGCGGCATCCAGCACGAGCGCTGCAATCGCTGCGGCATGCGGTGCCGCCGCGCTGGTTCCGAAGAAGTTAGGGAACGTGTCCGCATCGACTGCCGAGTCCGCCGCGAAGAACGTCGTGTTGGCGCCGTCCATCGCCGCGAGATCCGGCTTCTGCCGGAACTCCGCGTGCCGCAGACGCCGGCTGTTCTTGTCGAAGTAGATCGTCGACGGGCCCGGCGAGGTGAATGCCTCGGGCACGAACGGCGCGAAGAATGGATAGGCCGCGACACCGATGGCGCCCGCCGCCGAGTTGTGTCCGTAGGTCACCGGATCCAGATAGCTGACGTACTCCTGCGGGCTGACGTTTCCGAAGCCGACGTACCGGATCCGGTCCGCGACGAGACGGCTCGGCACCGGCGTATTGGCACGCGCAATCACGATCTGCACGCTGATCGTCGCGTTGATTCCGCCGAGCTCGGCGGGGCGGTTGGTGAGGGTGTTCTGTTCGGCGAGTGCGCCGATGAACTCTCCGGTGGAACGGAAGAAGAGCAGGTTGAAGTTCGACAGCACCGGCTCGGGGAGGTCGGCATTCGACACGCGGTACAGGAAGTCGCCACCCTGGGTCGGGATGAAGCTCGAGACACGGACGCGGTACGTCCCGGTCTCCGGCAGTTCCAGCGCGGCCGACTCGGGATTGGTGCCGGTGTCCACCGTCCGCAGCAGCACGTTGGTTGGGCTGAACACTTGCAATACGATGTCCGGAATCGACGTTCCGGACGTCGACGTATCCCCATCGACGAAGACCAGTACCCCCTGGCCTACGCTGCCGCTGAACGTGAAGTCCGCCGACCCGCCGGTGGGGACAGTGCCGACGCCCGACGCAAACGGCGCGCCCACGGCCACCGCCGGTTTCGAATCGAACGGCTCGTTCCACTGCAGGACTATGGTGTTGCTGCCGCCCGCTGTGAAGTTCAGGTTCTGCGCGATGTCGACCGTGCCGTTCGCGTCAAAGTTGTGGAAGCCGCCTGCGTACAATGCCGGGTTCACGTTGGTGAAGTTCAGGTTCGTGTTCGACCACGAAGTCGAGGTGCCCGGAACGATCCGAATCTTCGAATCGTATGCCTGCGTCGCCGGGCGGTTTCCGGCCGAGGAGAAGTACGACTTGCCTCTTGCGACGACCTCATCGACTGCCTGCGCGACGATGCCGTCCTGAAAGAACGGTTCATCCAGATAGATGATGTCGTCGACGATCACGTCGGCCTCGAAGCCCGCGCGGAAGTTAGGCGCTGCCGGGTCGCCGGCAAGCGCGCGTATGTTGTTGGCGAAGTTCAATTGCCCACCCTGCGCGGTCGCGAAGCCGAGTTTCGCCTTCGGCGCCAGATCGTGCACGATCTGCGCCATCGCACGACCTTCGTCGCTCCGCGCCGGCGAGTCCTGGAGGACGACGACCGGTTCGGTGTTACCGAACGGATTGCCCGCACCCGGCAGATCGCCGCTCGCAATGTCGAGCGCCGCGCTGTTCGGCGCGACGTTGGTGTCGTAGCTGTCGGACATCACGCCCACCGTGATCCCCGATCCATCTACACCCGCGGGAAGTTTGTCCACACGGTGCTGTACGACGCCCTGGCTGTCGGTGGCGCCGACGTTGGTGACCATCGGGCTCGACGGCACGATCGCGAGCACACCCTTGGTGCGCGCAATGCTCAGGAGCTGTTCGACCGGGACATACGCCTCGACGAGGCCCGGGCCGTACGAAAGGTCCGATGCGATGACCTCGACGCCGGCCAGCTGCTGCAGCGAATCGAGTGTCTGCGACGCGGTCGGCGAGCCATCGAGCGAAATGCGAACGAGTGCGCGGTTGGCATCGTCGAACTGCACGGGCGAGGTCACCGTCACCTCCGGTTCTCCGCTCGCTGCGGCAGTGCGCGCAGACGCGCGGGCCGCGACCGGTGGTGCGACGAGTTGCCTCAGGCCCTCACCGAGATTTGCGGCTTCATCGGCCGCCAACGCCAACGCCGTCGCCGGCGCGAGCACGAGACCCAAGGCGATCGACAGCCCCAGCCGCGCGAGCTTTGCCGCGCTGGCTAGTCCTTCCTGACTTTTCATGTTTTTAGTCCCTAGTTGTTCGTAGGTGGGCAATCACGCAGCTGCCGGACGCGTGCTCTTCTTATTTGCGGGCACACGGGACAGTCGAACATGATCGCCGATGGAGACTGAAACTACGCCAGCGCCTGCGACGATTCAACACGGCAACGCGTCACCTGGTGCGCAACGCTGCGTTGCGCCCCAATGCGACCAAACGACGGGTATGGGCGTTCAGCCGACGCCGACCGACTCTGTTCACTGCCGGGGTTCACCGCTGGAGTTACCGCGGGTGACGAGTGAGAGCGCCCGGCGAGGCCAGTTTTCAGCGCGGATGGCGGATACGCCACGCCGGATACTCCTCTTCTAAGAGCGCCGCGGGCCAGGTTCCGAACCACGCGTAGCCGCTGCGGCGTTCGGGATGCACTTCTGAAAAGTCTTTCACGCGCACACTGTCACGGTTCGCGAGCACGATACTGTTGTCCTCGAGGTCGTAGAAGCGCGCCCACAGCGGCGGCGCGTTGGCGTCCTGCACCAGGCGGTGGTCGAATGTCGCGACGTGAAACTGATACTGCACGGGTTTGGACAGCGACACCTTCTCGAGTCTGGCTCCCCGCATCTGCGAGCGACCCAGCCAGGCCACCGCGCTTTCGATTGAATTGACCTGTGCGGCACTGGGTTGCTGAATGCTCATCAGGTAGCGAAGCATCTCGACCGTTTCCTGCGAAACGATGGACGGAAGCTCGAACGCACGGCCCTGGGCCGGCCGCAGCGTTGCAGGATCGTATTGGCCTGCCCAGCCCGTGAGCTCGCCATCTTGCACGACCTGCAGTCTCAGCACGCACTCGTCACCCCGGTCGACAGCTGCCTGTGCCCGCGCGCGTGTCGCCGCATCGACATAGCCGAATGGATCGGCACCCGCGGAGATCTTGCGCAGCATTCGTAACAGCCCCGAAGTCACTTCATCGGCGATCGTGATGAAACGGTGATAACTCGCCGTGCCGGGTACCGTATGCGGCCATCCGCCGCAGCTCGCGATCTGTTGCGCGAGCGCATAGTCGAGCCCTCGCGCAGCCGCATCGCGATAGGCGGTGCGTCGGGTCTGTTCGAACGCCGCCGCGAGGTATTCGATCTGAGAGTAGATGTTTCGATTGTCGAAGCTGCCGAGGGCCTGCGCCTTCTCGGCGACCAGCGCCGCCTTTTCCGTGGCGCCGAGTATCCGCGCCGGATCCCGATTCTCGATCCATCCACCGTTGTCACGCTGATAAAGCAGCAGGTTGTCAGCGATCTCGGAGATCTGCCGCGGCTGGTAGCGTGCGTAATCCTTGCCGTGACGATCTTGCCAGTGCTTGATGCCGTCGCTGAATGCCGCCAGCGAGATGGGCTGGCTCTGCGTATCGGCGTGCGTTACCGGACGACACACGAGCAACAACAAAGAGGCGGCAACGACACGGGCGGTGCTCATGGGACAAACCTGCTTCGACCTTGCCTGGACAGCGGCGGCGCGAGTCATAGCAGATCGCGAAGCAGGCTGTCACGCAGTGGAAGGTTCGCCGCCCGGGTAGCCAATCGTGCAGATCTCGAAAGTCAAGCATGCCGCAAGGGTTGGCAGGCTAGTTAGCCATGCACCGATGCCGCGCTAGCAGCGTGTGTTAGGCAAACCCTGGGTAACTACGTAGGAATCCTCCTTCAGCATGTCGCCAATTGGAGGCAGACGGAATCAGCCGCGCGACCCCTATGATCGCCGCCCATGAAAACAACATTGCGATTCGCGCTGCTTGCGCTTGCGGTCATCTTCACCACACCGGCTGTTGCTCAGCGTTCGCCGACCGTCACGATCAGCGCCAGTCCGCAATCCATCGGTTCCGGGGGCACCAGCACGCTGACCTGGTCCAGCAATCGCGCGACGTCCTGCTCGGCATCGGGCGCCTGGAGCGGCTCGAAGGCGCTGTCGGGAAGTCAGGGCACCGGCGCGTTGAATGCCAGCGCCACCTATACGATCAGTTGTTCGAATTCCCGCGGCACAGCTCGAGCGAGTACTACCGTTACCGTTGCGGGCACGGGCACGACTCCGCCGCCGACCGTTACGTTGTCCGCGTCGCCGACGACTATCACCAGCGGCAACGCCAGCACATTGACGTGGACGTCCACCAACGCGAGCTCGTGCACTGCGTCGGGCGGCTGGAGCGGGTCGAGGGCAATTTCAGGACATGAAAGCACGGGCGGTATGACTGCCAATGCCACCTTCACGCTGCGTTGTACGGGTGCCGGAGGCACGGCAGAGGCGAGTGCGCCCGTCGTCGTCGAAGGCACGACCCCGACGCCGGCGCCGACCGTCACGTTGTCCGCGTCGCCCACTACTCTCACCAGCGGCAACGCCAGCACGTTGACGTGGTCATCCACCAACGCAACTTCCTGCACGACCTCGGGAGGCTGGAGCGGCACGAAGGCGGTGTCTGGAACCGCGAGCACCGGCGCATTGAGCGCCAGCGCCACGTTCACGCTGAGCTGCAGCGGTGCCGGCGGCACCGCGCAGTCGACTGCGTCCGTTGCGGTCACGAGCACGACCCCGGCGCCGACCGTCACGTTGTCCGCGTCGCCGACCACGGTCAGCAGCGGTGCGAGCAGCACGTTGACGTGGACGTCGACCAACGCAAGCTCCTGCACCGCGTCGGGAGGCTGGAGCGGAGCCAAGGCAACCGCCGGTAGTCAGAGCACGGCCGCGCTGACCAACGCATCCACGTTCACCTTGAGCTGCACCGGCACCGGGGGCACGGGCCAGGCCAGCGTCACGGTGAGCCTCCTGGGCGCCACCGGCATCTATCCACTGCACGTCGAGGCGGGCAAACGATACCTGCTGGATGCGCAGAACCGTCCGTTCCTGATCCAGGGTGATGCGCCCTGGTCGCTGATCGCGCGACTGACGCGAGAGAACGTCGACCTGTATCTCGAGACCCGGCGTCAACAGGGTTTCAACACGGTGATGGTCAACCTGATCGAACACGAGTTCACGGACAATCCGCCTAACAACGCCTATGGCGCGGGTCCGTTCACCCGGGCGGGCGATTTCAGCACGCCCAACGAGAGCTACTTCGCGCATGCGGAATACGTGATCGCGAAGGCGAGCGAGAAAGGCATACTGGTGCTGCTGACACCGGCCTACATGGGATTTCAGGGTGGCAACGAAGGCTGGTACTCGGAAATGCGCTCCAATGGCGTTACCAAGCTGCGCGCCTACGGCCAGTGGGTCGCGAGCCGGTTCAGGAACCACGACAACATCATCTGGCTTCAGGGCGGCGACTACGACCCGCCCGACAAGACGCTGGCGCGCGCGATCGCGAATGGCATTCGCGACGTCGACACCGTCGGCAGATGGTTGCAGACGTTTCATGGCGGTCGCGGCACCGGAGCGCTCGAATTCCTGAACACGACGTCGGATCCGTGGTTGAACGTCAACAACATCTATACCGACGCGCACACTGTCGTCAGCGAGGCGCTTGCGCAGTATTCCGGTTCGGCGATGCCGTTCTTCCTGATCGAAGCGGCCTACGAAAACACCGACACCGACGGTGCGGGAGTTCGCGCGCAGGCGTACCAGGCGGTGCTGTCCGGCGGCGTTGGCCAGATCATGGGCAACCTTACAGTCTGGCCTTTCAGCAGCGGCTGGCAGGGCGAGCTCGATTCGACCGGAGCCTCGACGCTCGGCTATCTACCGAGACTCTTCAGCTCCACCGGCATCGCGTGGTGGAACCTGGTGCCCGACAGCAATGGCACCGTGCTCACGTCGAGTCCGGGGTCCGGGATCGATCGCGCAGTCGCCGCGCGTGCGAACGATGGCAGCGCCGTGCTGGCATTCACCGCCGTCAGCAAGACACTGACTATCGACCTGACGAAGCTCGCGGGTCCGAACGTCGGTGCTCGCTGGTTCAATCCCGCCACGGGGGTTTTCACGGCCATCGGCGGTTCCCCGTTCGCGAACACCGGCAGCCGTTCGTTTGCCGCGCCGTCCGGACGCGATTCGGTGCTGGTACTGCAATCTCAGCCCTGAGCGCGCGCATCCCCGACAAGGCTCGTCTCGAGCTCGGAGACCTGGTGCATTGCGGCGATGCAGCGCCGTCGAGAACCCACGCGGAACGTGTCTGCTAAGTTAGGATGGACGCCATCAACCTCGATCGCGGCAAGGAGAGGTCAGATGCCAGTCAGCTATGCGTATCCCAACGGAACACTATTCGAGATCGAGAAAGATTGGCTCATCGCGGCGGGGATCATGATCGATGGGCAGGGTGCCTGGGGACGCGGCAACGATCTTCACCACGCTCTTGCGCAGCCTGATTACCTCGGGCCGGGGCAGGAGATCATCACCCCGCACATCGGCGATTTCGTACAACCCGAAAGACCGGAGGCATACCGGCTGGTGGATAAGGATCGACTGATCTCCATTCTGAACGCATTCAGAGCGAGGACTGCGCTTCCGCCCTGCACGGCCGAACGCAGTTACAAACCTTCCATGAATGGCCGGACTGGTCGCGGCATCGTGGTCAAGAATGGGTTTCACCGATTTCATGCGTCCATAATCTATGGCTACTCTCATTTGCCTGTGCTCATCGACAAGCAAGTCGTTGTCGCACCGGTGATCGACGTCTCGACGCGGCCGAAGTACGTTCCGCCGGGGCTCCGAGACAAGAAGTAGCACCGCTTCCAGTCTGATCATCAGGCCGCTGCGCCTTCTCGATCGAGCCAATGCGCGGGCTCATGTCTGATAGTGAGGTATCGATGATCACGTTCGAGACGTTGGATCGCGTTGCCGATAACGTAAATCCGGTCTTCGGGGTCTTCACGCTGGCATGGGCGTGGGTAGTTCGCAAGCGGTCGGGTCACGGAGGACTGTTCGGCAATGCGTTCACCCTGTTGTCGGTCGCCGCCGTTTATGCATTGCAGTGGATAGACAACCGGCTGCACCTCTGGAGCAGGATGAGCCTCGACTACAGCACGCACACGGCGGTGTGCACGGCGCTCATCGTGTCGCTCTTCTGGATGGACCGGCGCGCCGGCATCGGGGGAATCGTGCTCGGCGTCGGGTACGTGGTACTGATGCGCTACCAGAACTATCACAGCCTGGCCGACATCATGACCACCGCGGCGGTCCTGGTTGCCATCAGCATGGCGTGTTGGTGGTCAGGGTCGAAGGTCCTGCAGCAAGCACCGGTGCCGGCTAGAGGGAAATCATCAGCGTTCCCACGACCGTAAGCGGTCCCCACCCCGGAATATTGCCGGGATGGGGACCCGCGAGTTCCTTGCAGGATCAAAAGTAAAGTTCGATTTCCGGATAGGCGGCCGATGCGCCGTCAAGCAGGTGATTGTCTTTGTTCTTCAACGACAGATCGAAGAACGCGGCGATGTACGCGCGTTGAACGGCAATCGAGCGGGCCGGTTGGAGATTTCCCCTCTGAAGTTGCGGTGGGATGACGCGGGTGTCCACCAACTGCCGCACCAGGCTCCGCAGGTCCTCGAAGTCGCCGTGTATCCCGCCGACGAGGTTGGCAAGGCGCCGATAGCCGGTCAGCTCGGAATAAAATCCATTCAGCAACACGCCGGTGCGTTCCGGGCTTTTGCTGCTGGTGATGGCCATGAAGGACCGCGCACCAACTAGTTTGGCGACTCGCGCCAACTCCTTTCTCGTCTCCTCGAGTCTCGTCGCCGGGGGGGATGCGTGCGCGCCGTTGAGTGGAAAGATGCTCCCGTCCAGATCGATTCCGGCCGCGATCCGGTAATCGAGCGCCAAGGCGTGGGCCGTTGCGCCGCCGCCCACTGAATGACCGAACATGCCAATCCGGGACATGTCCAAGGCTCGATGCAGACCAACAGGCAAGCGTCGGAGCGCGGCGTCCGGATTCAACCCCGCCGCGAGCTCGGTGAGCTTGTCGATCACGAAGCGGGCGTCCGCGACGTGTACACCCTGCACGACCTCGCTTCCTATATTCAGGTGTGCGGGGATGTGGAGCGGATCCTCGACTCCCCGTTCGATGCGTCCGTCGGGGAACTCGACCTGGCTGGCATTGTAGGTATGGCTCATGGCGACGACGATGTAGCCGCGACTAGCTAGATCTTCCGCCAACATCGTTCCGTGCTCGCGGCCATCGCCACCGGCAGGTGAGTAGAGCACGACTGGATAAGGGGATTTGGAGCGCGCGACCGGCGCACCCAGGCGCGCATGCGTGGTCGGGAACGCGACGTTATCGAGCGAGATATCGACAATCGTAGGAGGCGGGGGAGCCGGCGGCGGGCTGCCTGGGGTTGGACTCACCAGCTCGGCAGGTAGATTTTCCAGGTGGTGTTCCAGCTGAGGACGGTAGTAGACGAGAGTTCCCGGCGACTTCCAGGCCATCAGCGGCCAAGGCTGTTCCGAGCGAGTCTTGGCAGGCCCATCCTCATGCGCGCGATCGTTGCAGTCCAGATCTGCCGGATACCACACGGTGACCATCAACTCCCGCGCATGCGGAGTCGAAAAATAGGGGTCCTGGCGGTTGTAGTCGACCAAGTGCAACGAGACGGCGCCGACATCGAGCCGCCCGGTCGGCGGGAACAATGTCAGCCGTACACGTGTCCCATGCGTATCCGCAGGGGAGCTCGCAGCCGATGTCGACGTGTGTATGAGGGCGGTGGCAACAGCTGCCGCCACGGCTAAAAAGGATCGTCGTTGAATCATCATGCCCTCCTGGAGAGCGAGTGCCGCACTCTCGCGCCACTCTCCTGCTTCCTAGGGCGTTGAGCATGCGTCAACGATGCTGAGAACAACCTTTGAGTGGCTGAGAAGATTCTCAGCAACGTCTGGCAACCATCTGTCATCGCTGGAACATGCGCATCCTGCTCGTTGAAGATGAAGAGCGTCAGGCAGTAGCGATCGCCCATGGCCTTGCTGCGGAAGGCTTCATGGTCGACGCTGTGCAGAACGGCGCTGACGGATTGTGGCGTGCGACCGAGGGGCAATATGCCGCCATCGTCCTCGACATATTGCTGCCTGAATTGAATGGCTATGAAGTCTGCACTGCCCTGCGAGAGCGGAAGATTTGGACGCCCATACTGATGCTCACTGCAAAAGATGGCGAGTACGACGAGGCGGAGGCGCTCGACACGGGCGCCGATGATTTTCTCTCCAAACCATTTTCGTACGTCGTGCTTTTTGCGCGCCTGCGCGCGCTGCTGAGGCGAGGCGCTTCGCCCCGCCCTGCCAAACTCAGTGTGGGCGACCTTGAATTAGACCCGGCGACACGCGGCTGTCGACGCGGCAACGAGGCGATTGCGCTTACACCACGCGAGTTTGCATTGCTCGAAGTGCTGATGCGCCGATCGGGAGAGGTTGTGCCGAAACGCACAATCATCGACCTGGTCTGGGGAATGGAGTTTTCCGGCGATCCGAACGTCGTTGAGGTGTACATCGGCTACCTGCGCCGGAAGATCGATCTCCCCTTCGGCAGGCGCAGCCTCGAGACGCTGCGAGGCGCGGGTTATCGAATGGTGCAGCAACGCAATGGTTGATGCCTCCTCGCTGCGCAAGTTCGCACGCGTGGGCTCAGTTCGCGGCCGGTTGACCATCGCGGTCGCAATCCTGTCGAGCACCGGCTTGGCTGCGGGCGGCGCGCTGCTGGTTCGAGGTGTCGAATCGACTGTGATTCGCGCCATTGAAGAGCAGAGTCTGGCCGAGTTGAAAGTCATGCGTACGCAAATTGAAGACGGAGCGCCTGTCGATTCCGTCCTGGTGAGCGGGAGAGATCGCACTGTTTCGTTCGTGCGGCCTGATGGATCGAAGGTGCAAAAGCCGTGGCCCGCTTCGGTCGGACTGGCCACGTCACCATTAAAATCCGCACCGAGGCTCCACCATGAGCGCTGGGCTCCCCGATCGGTGGTTGAACTGCCAATCTTCTCCCCGGCGGAGGGACCGCTCAACGCGATAGCGGTGAGCCCGCTCGATGATGTCCGCCGCAGCACCCGGACTTTGCAGCAAATTCTGAACTTGGGCATACCTGTACTGGTCGTCTTGCTAACTATCGCCACATGGGTTCTGGTTGGACGAGCCCTCAGGCCTGTTCAGATCATGACCCAACACGCGGCGCTTATCTCCGACGCAAGAGCAACGGACAGGCTCACGGTACCGCCGACCTTCGACGAAGTGGCTGAGCTCGCCCGCACGCTCAACGGCATGCTCGACCGCATGGCGAAAGGCGCGTTGCGCCAGCGCGAATTCGTGTCCGATGCGTCGCATGAGCTGCGCAGCCCGATTACCTCCATGCGTGCCCTGCTCGAGGTCGCGATCACTCATCCGGAACGAATGGAACCTGCGTCCGTGCTGCATGGCGTGCTGGCCGAAACGACGCGACTCGAACTGCTGGTCGCGGACCTGCTCGCGCTTGCACGTCTGGACGAAGGGTATGTCCGGCTGCGCGAGGAGATCGATCTCGACGACATAGTGTTCGAAGATGCCGCGCGTGTGCGCACCGTGTCGGTCGACGTGCACGGCGTTACCGGCCTCAAAGTGTGGGGTGAGCGCAAGAGCCTGAGCCATCTCGTGCGAAACCTGCTCGACAACGCGGCCAGGCACGCGTCGTCCTGCGTGGTGGTTTCCACCCGGCTCGACGGCAATGCATCCGTACTACTCGTCGATGACGATGGGCCGGGGATTCCTGAGGCTGACCGCGCGCGAGTCTTTGAAAGATTCACACGCCTCTCCTCGAGTCGCTCCCGAGACACCGGTGGCACGGGGCTGGGTCTCGCCGTCGTGCAACGCATCGCCGAGCAGCACGGCGCAATGGTTCGGATAGAACGATCGCCTCAGGGCGGCGCGCGCCTGGAGGTGCGCTTTCCGTCGCCACGCAGGTGAGGGGATCAACCGATCAACCGGCCATTTCCGCAAGCGTCCGGCCTCGACACAGCCGCATGCATGGCTCCATCTAGCTTCAACCAGCCCACCATGGCTGACAAGAAACCATGAAAGTTGTTTGCATTCGGCAAACGGTCCGGGCAGAATTTTCGCCACTTCCGTCACGCGCGCCGGTGTCGGACTCACGACACGGATAGTTAGGATATCCCGCTGATGCAATGGTCGTCGCGCCAGATACCGGGCGCGACCGGCAAGTGCGCGCGTCTCCGGCGACAAGGGATCATCAGGATGATGAGGGTTTCAAATGGCGGCAAATCTCCACTGCATGGGCAATGTCAGTCACGTGGCGATCGCCGTTCGTGAGCTCGACGCTGCGGAATCCGGTGCTGCAGTGACCACAACGGCAGAGGTAGTGCAGTGATCGGAACCTGGCGATTGCTGCTCGCGTTGGTCGTGGTGTGCGCCCATCTGTTCCACCCTTGGTGGCCTGGGGCCATGGCCGTGTTCGGGTTCTATGTCATCAGCGGGTTCCTGATGACCGTCATCCTGCACGAGCAATATTCGTTCTCGTGGACTGGTCTGCGCGCGTTCTGGATCAACCGCGTCCTGCGCATCTACCCTCCTTACTACTTCGCGTGTCTGGTATCCATCGCATTGATCCTCGCGTTGCCCGGTGGCGCAGTGAGCGGGTTCAACGCCCACCTGTCGATACCCGACACCACGGGTGAGGTCGTCACCAACACTTTGATCTTTGGGCTCATCGACTGGCCCGAGGATCGCAGTAGTCTGGTCGTGCCGGGTTGGACACTGTTCATCGAGCTCGTGCACTACCTCGTGATTTCGCTGTGGGCGGGGCGCAGCCGCACGACTGCATTCGTTTTTCTTGCCCTGTCGGTGGGATATATCGTCGTGGTCTATCTGTTCCTCGACGGCAACTTCGGCTTTCGCTACCTGTTGCCGCCGGCCGGATCATTCCCGTTTGCCGTGGGCGCACTGATGTACTTTTATCGAGAGCCCATCGGCCGGATCATCGCCGCCATTGGGTGGACTCGCGCGTTCGCCGCCGCGGGTGTTCTCTACTCACTGGTCTTCGTCGTCGGTGCGCTGGTCGCGGATCCGCTCGGCGCCTGCCTCTATGCCAGTGTGCTCGCGAGCGCATTGCTGCTCATCGTGCTCTGGCATGCGCCGCCGTCACCGCTGCGAAGCGCCGACAAGGTGCTTGGCGACCTGTCATATCCGACCTATCTGCTGCACTGGCAGGCCGGCGCGCTGGTCGTGCTGGCCACCGGCTACGCGCCGAAGAGCGCGACGGCTTTCGTGCTGTCCATCGGACTCGTGCTCTGCTTCGCATTGGCCGAGCGTCGTCTGGTGAGCATGCCCATCGAAAAAATCCGGGCGGCGGTGAAGCAAAGGACGGGAATACTGTTGTCGAAGCACAGAGTGGTCTCGAAACCCGCGCCGCTGCTGCAACAGAAACTCCCTGAATGAAAGCGTCTTTATGTGGCGGTGGCATTCGAGAGTCGCTGATTGCTCCGCGCGCTGGCGGCCGGGCAATCCTGGTATGGGCCGAGACTAGATAGAGGGCCCGGCAGGCGCCTGTGTTGCGCTGCCAGCGCTCGAAAAAGCGCTGGCAGCGCAGCAACAGGAACGATCACCGTGTCGGATCGCCAATGGATTTTGCAGCGCGATGCGTTGCCTTACTGCCGCAAGTCGACCTGGATGCCCATGTTTTGGCGACGAATTTCATTGACGATCATCTGGGCAAACAGTGCCGCACCCATTTCATTGGAGTGAGTTCTGTCGCTGCCGACGAAATTCGCCTGCGCCGCGGATTGCCCGATGCTGGCCGCCCAGTCATTGGAAAGCTTCATCAAGTCGATCAACGGGACTCGCTGCGCATTCGCCACGCCGATGAGTTCATTGCGAATGTTCAGATTTCCCCAGATATGTTGGGCAGACAAGGGATCGCCAGTGTTGCGTATCATGGGACTGATCAAAATCGGATTTGCGCCCTTGCTGCGAATGGCAGTCACCATATTCGTGATTCGCGACCGATAGAGCGATGCAGAGGTGGTCTTGTCGTTGTGACCCAGTTGGATCATCACCCAGTCACCGGATCTCAGCCGGGCGTTGATCAGGTTCCACAAGGAGCCGCCGTCGGTCCGGAACGCCGCGGTGCTCTCGCCGGAATCCGCGTAGTTAGACACGGCTATGCCGTTTCCAAAATAGGCCGGAATGAACTGACCCCAGCCCGTGAATCGCAAAGCGGGCACCGCCTGCAATTGAGGTGACTGATCGGCGACGGTCGAATCCCCTGCGATGAACAATGTTTTCGGGTTGGTCACCGGACTGACGGCCAGGCCAGTCAAGGCGCCGGCACCCTTGGTGACACGCAGATTCAAGCCCGCAGTTCCACGATCCGCCAGAAGAGGCTCGCCTTCCGGATCGCGAACATTCACCAGCAGATTCACACAACGGGCGGTTGGACTGTCCTGTTGGGGCGAGGTGAGCATGCGCCGCCGCGATTCGGCAAAGACTTCGAGTTCACCGGTGTACGCGCCATCAAACCTCATGGTCACGCGGTAGTTGCCGACACCTCCACCCAGGAGGCATACCGCCGGATTGCCGCTGCAGGAAGACAGCAAGTTGTTACTGGGCGTGATATCGCCACATGCCTCTGCAACGCTACAGGCCCCCGCCCTCAGCCCGGTACCGACCACTGTCAGGGAGTCGACGTTGGGCAGGCCGTCCGCGACTCGCGGCAGCAGGCGTACGGAGTTTTTTCCGGCGCGCAGCGCAACGGAAATGCTTTCACTGGTCCAGTTCGTGAATGCACCGGTTGAAGCAAAATTCGCGGTACCCGCCACCGCACCGTTCACCTCGATGTTTGCCGGGCGGTTGGTGGTGGCTGCGAATCGGACACGCAACATCACGCTCGTCGCGTTGTCCGCGTCGATGCTGTAAGTCACACCCGCACCGAGTGCATTGTTGGGATTGGCAAACCCACTGCCGGTAAAACCGGCATTGTTGCTATCTATCGTCCCGTCCACACCGCAAAAGCCGGTGGTGTTTTCTTCGATCAGGATTTCAGTGCTGCCACCGCCGCACGCTGCCGCCTGCGCACCACCGCCTCCCGTGACAGCCAGCGAATCGATATTCGCCAACCCGCCGCTGCTGGTTGCTTCCAGGCGGACACTGTTGCGACCCGCGTTCAGGCTGACCGTGGTAGTGACCGTGGTCCAACTAGTCCACAAACCCGTCGACGGAAACCCGACCGTAGCCACGGTGGCGCCGTTGATCTTCACGCTGCCCGGCCGGGCGGTCGAGCCGTTGGCAAAGCGCCATTCCAACTGATAGGCGCCGCTGGCCGCCACGTTGACGCTCCAGTCAACCCCTCTGGCGATGGCGTTATCGGCGTTGGCAAACCCGCTGCCCGTGAAGCCGCCTTGATTGCTGTCGACCGTGCCCTCCACGCCGCAAAAGCCCAGGGTGTTCTCCTGGATCGTCGCGCCAACTTGCGCGCCGGCTGAAGAGACCCAGAGTGCCGCGGTAACGGCGACCAATGTAGAGATGAGTTGCCGCTTTCGGTCGAAGAGGCGTTTTCTAACTAGTTCCATGACCATGTTCCTCCGTGATGGATCGTCCGCATGAAATACACGCCACAGTCCTCCAGCGCAGGCCAGGAGGAGAAGGGTGTCTGGAAGCATATTCAGCGCTGGAATGGCTCTGCCATTACCGTCACGGGCACCGAGGTCGGGGCGGCGCCCGAACAGGTGACCACCGCGCCCCTTCAGGAATTCAGACAGGTGCGAACATACTCCGGTCGCGCGAAGTATTCGAGCCAGCTCGGCCGCCATTCTCCGGGAGTGGTTCTGACGTTCGGTTGGTGTGCAGTCAAACCGTCGTCAAGAGGATGTTCCGCGGCACCGCATCGCTCTGCGAACGCCGGTCGAGGCCGTTGCGAAACTCTCATCGGCAACCCGGACCAGATTGCGGCCATCTTCCTTTGCCTGGTAAAGCGCAGCATCGGCGCGGGCAATGAGATCATCGAGCGATTGCACATCAGCCTCGTTGGTGGCGAGGCCCGCGCTGAGGGCGACGCGCAGCCCGGCACCGGTGGCCGGAAGCGCAATGCCCAGCGCGCGCGAACGCACACGCTCGAGAATCACCAGGGCTACATCGAGTGTCGTGCCGGGCATCACCAGCAGAAATTCCTCACCGCCCCAGCGACCCAGGATATCCGAGTTGCGAATGGAGCCCCGGCACACGCGCGCAAAGTCTTTGAGGACCTTGTCGCCGCCGGCATGGCCGCAGCGATCATTGATACTCTTGAAATGATCGAGGTCGATGATGGCGGCGGTGAGCGGCACGTGCGCCGCCGATGCATTTTGCAGCGCCGCGGAAGCGAGTTCGAAGGTGTGTCGCCTGTTTGGCAGAGCGGTCAGGCCGTCCTGGTTTGCGAGCAGCACGAGCTGACGACGATGGCGCCAGTTCGAGATCAAGTGAAATGTCAGCAGCGCGATGATCAGCGCGCCCGCGCTAGCTACCATCGTCGTGAAATGCGCCTGTTCCCTTTGCCGATCCTGCGCGATTTTCAAGTGACGCTTCAGCTCGGCATTGCGCTCGAGCTCGCGATCGGTTTCAAAGCGGGCGCGCAGTGTCGCCGCCTGGCGTACCCGCCGCGCTTCGTCGACAGCCAGGTAGCGCTTCAGGTATTCCTCGAGATCGGCATGGGCAGCCCGAAAATTGCCGACCGCCGAGTTGGCGCGCGAACGCAGCTTGAACAGCGCCGGAACTTGGCGTGGCTGCATATCGGCACCTTCATTCTCGAGGATCTCGTTCAACGTCGCGAGTGCCGCGGATGCGTGACCCTGTGTGAGATCGATCTGTGCCAGCCCCGCGCGCGCCTGCTTGGCAACGTCCATGGAGTGCGCCGCCGCAAATACCCGCAGCGCGTTCGTGCAGCGTTCCCTGGCTTGCGACAGCGCACCGATTTCTATCTGCACCTCGCAAAGACGCAGGTCCGAGAATGCGATGCCTTGCTCGTCTTTCAGCGCCACGCTGAGCTCACGCGCCTTCGTAAACTCATCGATCGCGGCCGTGAAGCTGCGGGTTTCCATCAAGATGGCGCCACGCAGGAATCTCGATACCGAAACGCTCAGCTGTGCATTCTGCGTGGTGTTCCAGTCGATCACCTCGGCGTTCAAGGCCAGCGCCTGTTTGTAGTCCCCCATGTCGCGCATGAGTGAGGACAATGCCGACGCCGCCAGCATGCGCTGCTCGAGCCGGTTGTGTGCCACGCTGCTTTGATAGGCGTGTGTGAGGCTGGCGATGGCGAGATCCGCGTGATCCTGGCGGATCAGCAAGATGCCTTCGGTGATCAGCAGGCAAGACTCCGCAACGGTGTCCGCTGCCTGGGCAGACCGCGCCATCGAAATCGACTTGATAGCCGCATCGATCCCGGCCCGGTCATAGACGTTTTCGGCAAATACGGAGAGCAGCGCCAGGTGAACTGGACTCTTTGTGTCTGGAATCAGCTTCAAGCCGGCCAGCGCGGCAGCGCGCGCATCGCCGTCCAGTTCCAACGCCGAGTAACTCTGCGCTTGAACTGCAAGTAGCGAGGCGGTGAACGCCGGATCCGGCGGCGGGGACCGTGTCGCCAGCGAATCCAATTCGGCGCGGGTCAGCGCCAGCGCCCTGGCTGGATTCTGTGCCACCAGGACTTGAAGGGGTCGGATCGCCGGGTCAGCACTGTTGAGGCAGGCGGCTTCGATCGCAGCGGTGGCACAGATACTCGCCAGAACGAAGATGCTGCGCAGACAGGTGCGCGCATGTCTCGATAAGAGCTGCAGCGCGTTTCCGAGACAAGACATTTGGTGCCAGCTTAGGACAGCGGCATTGAAGTTCGGGAGATCTCATTTCACGGATTCTCGGCAGGCGACCGCTGCACGCGTCACAACCCTGATAAAACGCGGGGCGCCATTGTCCTAATGGTTCGCTGGCGGGTGCATTCACTTCCGGCGCAGGGCTCGAATGGTCGAGCGCCGTTCCCGGTCGAAGTGCATCTCACACCTTTTTGCGGTGGAGTGAAAATACGTTTAGCTAGGGCATGAAGCCCGAATGGCGACAGGGATATCCCTTGACGCCCGGCACCTCGAGCCGCCAGTCTGATACACGTCACGTGGGAGTAGCGAGGCCGCACGTGGTTCCGAGTTGGCCTCAACAAAAAAAGGAGACACAGCATGAAGAACTGGGCGATGACGATGGCTGCGATTGCCGGTACATCTGCGATGAGCTTGGTCGCAGGCGTGCACGACGCCTCTGCTGGCACATCGCATTGGCTGTACACGGCGCCCGGTCCGATGCTTCTCAATAAGGAGGGACCCGGGGGTCCGAGCTGCATCGTGACCAACGTCTATGGCGGGGTCCAACTAGGCAGTTTTTCTTGCGCGTTCATAGGCGGTGGAACGGGTTGGTCGCCGTGGAACGGAGGTGACATCAACCTGCCGTGGGGGCCCAATCCGAGCTCGGGCAATTCGGCCGTGTGGAACGCCACCGTGCCGGTGAATACGGAGTTTCGTGCGCGTGTCGCGTTCCTGGATGAAAACGGCGCGGTCGTGAGTATTGGCCCTTTCGTGAGTGGTGGTGGCCAACGTCTATCGGGTGCCGATGTCGGCGGCTTTGGCGCCATGATTCTCAATTTCCAAATGCGCACGTACCGTAGCAGTCTTTCCAGTCCCGTCCCCACCCCTGTCCTTCATACGGTAGCGGCGCTGGTTTACGCGCAGTAAGGAGAGGCCGCAGTCATGTTCAAGGGGTCGCGGGCTCTGTTGGTTTCAGGATTGGTCTCGATCATTGGGGTCACCGTGTGGCGGATGCAGGGTTCGGATATCGAGGCTGCGCAAAAGACAATGGTGCCCGCGCGGAACGATTCCGCGCCGGCAGCGCACGCCGCGGAGTCCACGTTCCCGATAGCTGCAGCGGAGCGTAGCGGGTTGGATTCTCTGGGGACGGCAGTCGCGCGACCGTCTGCGAGCGCGAACGCGCAACGAGATGTCCAGCCCGCTGCTCATGAGCAGCGCGTCTTCGAGCTGGAGCAACGCTTCGAGCTGGATTTGCCCGCGGACACACGTGCGCAAGGTGTCGGGCGTGTGGTGCGTGCCGAACTCGAACGCGCATTGAGCGGGCAGGGGGAGCTGCGCGGTGTCGATTGCAAGCTGAATACGTGCCGTGCTTCGCTGGCATTCCCTACACTGGATGCCGACCAAGCGCTCTTTCGCAAGATTCTCGCCGCGGGAGAGGGTCCGTTCGCATCTTTCGCAATGCGCGCCAAACGTGACGTGGCGCCGGACGGGAATGTGAGTACGGTGCTCTACTTTTATTTGTGAGCACGGCACCAGGTGATGTGCCGGGCGTCGACTCGACGACCCCCGCGATCAGGCGCGGGTACAACTATCTATCGAGGCGCAGTGAGACTGCGGTGATCCCCGCTCTCCTGACAAAGGGGTGACGCAGTCGAGCCGCGTTCGCGGGCTCGACTGCGTCACGTTCAGGTTACTGACAGGTAGTACCCACGAGCTGCGACGCGGGCTTGGAAGGTACGGGCAGGCTCGCTTCCCGAGCGATGCGGGCGTACTCGGCAATGGCCGTGTTGGTCGCGTACACACCGTTGCTGAAGGTGAAAGGCCTGGAGTCGCCAAAGGCCGTCGGCTCCCAGATGAACGTGCCACGACCCATGCTGTTCGGCATGGCGCGCATCACGCTATTGATGAGATCCCGGCGATCGTTGGTGTATTCGCAGCTCAGCACGGGTTTATTCCGGGTGCTGATCACCAGGTTGAACATGTCCCGCCAGTCTTGGCCGTTGTTGGTGGTTCCGTACGTCGAGCCGCACACTGCGTCCGCATCGATAGGCGGGTTGTTGCCAAAGACCGTCACTAACCAAGCAGGGAAGGCACCGTCCGGACGCGGCCGGCCATGCTGCACCACCGTGACGATGTTGGGGTCGGTGTCCCGCACCGCCCTGAGGCAGGAGTTCATCACACCGGAGAACCCCGCCCAGTTGTTGGTCGAATAGCCCGCCACGCTGGTGTTGTTTTCGTTTCCGCATTGGACCATGTCTGGCTTCACGCCGGCCGTCACCATCTGACTGAGCACGCCCCTGGCGTGGTTGTACGAGGCTGTGCGAATTTGCGCATCGCTCATCCCCACCCATTGGGACGGTCTTTCCTGGTGACCGATGGAGGCCCAGTTATCGCTCAGGTGGAAATCGAGGAAGACACCCATGCCACAGGCCTTCACTCGTCTTGCCATCTTGACCGTATGGGCAGCATCGGCCCAGTTCTCAGTGGGGCCCGCACCCGAAAACAGGTTATCCAGATAACCACCGGTGCATTGCGGACAGACGAAGGTACGGAGGCGAATGAAGTTGAAACCGTGGTCGACCAGGATCCGTTCGATGGATTTGACCTGTCCGCCATGGCTATAGCGCTGACCGATCGATTCCTGTTCAAGGGTCCAGGTGATATCGGCACCTAGAATGTAGTTAGGCTTGAAAATTCCCCCGCTGGGAGTGCCGCAGGCGGCCGGCTGCGGGCTGTTGCCGGTCACGGCCAGGGAGTCGATATTTGCCAACCCGCCGCTGGTGGCCGCCTCCAGGCGGACACTGTTCCGGCCCGCGCTCAAGCTGACCGTCGTGCTGACCGTCGTCCAGACGGTCCACACACCCGTCGACGGAAACCCGACCGTGGTCACGGTGGCGCCGTTGATCTTCACGCTGCCCGGCCGGGCGGTCGCGCCGTTCGCAAAGCGCCATTGCAGCTGATAGACCCCATTGGCCGGCACATTGACGCTCCAGTCCACGCCTGCGCCGGTGGCATTGTTGGAGTTGGCGAATCCGCTGCCCGTGAAGCCGCTTTGATTGCTGTCGACCGTGCCCTGCACTGCGCAGAAGCCCAGGGTGTTCTCCTGAATCGTCACGCCGCCGACCTGCGCGTTCGCCGATGCGACCCAGAGTGCCGCGCTTACGGCGACCAAGGCACAGATGAGTTGCCGTTTTCGGTCAAAAAGATGTTTCCTAACTAGTTCCATGACCATGTTCCCCCGTGATGGATTGTGCGAATGAAATACACTCCGTTGATCACCCTCATTCGTTGCTTGTGCATCGACGAAGCGGGCTGCGACATCGCCGGTCATCGTCGAGCTGCGCGGCCGGCAGGTGCGCCAAAGTCCGCGCCGCTCTCGTAGAGTAGTTCGAATGAATCGCGCTTCTTGCCGTGCAGCGATGACGTCCTATGGACGATCGGTAATTTCCGGGTCATCGCCCCCTCCACCATTTGAGCCGCCGCTCGCGAGCCCGCGCCGATTCGGATGCACCGTAGCTCGTGCTGATTAATAATACAATTGGTGATCGACGTCAAACTGCGAATGGACTACGAGTGCGCCGGAGTTCAGAAACAAAAAATCATTTCGATGCTGCAGCAGATTTGAGATCCTCGAGTCGGCACGGCCAAGTGGAGGACTGGGCGTGGGCGGCTGAGTCCGTGAGGGCAGGGCTGGGCTCACGCGGAATCTGCTGCTCCGCTGCAGACCGCCGGTGGTGACTAACTATCTCGCGACGTTCCCTCACGACGCTCGCCAAGAGGTGCAGAATGGCTGACAAGGAGACGACCGCGCCCCAAGCGGGAAACCAGAGCGTCCAATTGGGTGTCGGTACACTCATCATCATTGCCATCATCGTAACGACGTGCTCGGGGCGGGGGGAAGTGGACAGACTCCAGCACGACACGACCGAGATCAAGCGGCAGCTGGCCGAGATCAACAAGAAGCTGGATTCGCTGGCATCGAAGAGCACTGCGGCCCCGGTCGAATTTGCACCTGCCGACGCGGACTCTGCGCCGTAGCCCGGCGGGTCTCCCACGTGAGCTAGGTCAACAACCCGTCCACTGAAGCGGGTCGAGTCCAACATGCGCAAATTCCTGCAGCTTCTCGTTCTGCTCGCGACCGCCGGTGCCGCCAATGCGATGAGCGTCGGCGGCCTCAGTTGCGAATACCGCGCGGATCCGCTCGGCGTCGACGTTGCGCAACCGCATCTCGGCTGGATTTTGCAATCGGGCGTTCGCGGCAATCGCCAGACGGCCTATCAGGTGCTCGTCGCCTCCAGCCGCGCGCTGCTGGCGGCCGACCGCGGCGACCTCTGGGATACCGGCAAAGTGATTTCAGATGCCACGCTGCTGGTGGTCTATGCCGGCAAAAAACTGAACTCATCCCAACAAGTGTTCTGGAAAGTGCGCGTCTGGGATGCGGCTGAAACGGCTTCGCGCTGGAGCGGCGTCGGAACCTGGACGATGGGCCTGCTCGCCGCGGCCGACTGGAATGCCCGATGGATCTCGGCGGCGGGAGCCGAACGTTACGCGATCGCCTATCCGTCGGCGGCTCGTCAGGACTTTCGCGACCGCAAGGCGTTCGCTGCGGCGCATCCCCACGCCGTGGATTTCGGCGCACCGAACTATTCATCGCTGCTGGCACGGCGGGAGTTCAGTGCAAAACCAGGGCTGGTCCGCGCGGTGGTTCACGTCAGCGGATTGGGTCACTACGAACTTTCCGTGAACGGCGCCAAGATCGGTGACGCGCTTCTATCGCCGGGTTGGACGAACTATCGGAAGACTGTTCTGTACGACACGTTCGATATCACCTCGCGCCTGGCAACCGGCGGCAACACCATCGGCCTCACGGTGAGCAACGGCATGTACAACATCCAGCCGGACTACGTGCGCTACGTGAAATTTCTCAACTCGTTCGGTCCGCTGAAGGCGGTCGCGCACGTTCGCCTGGAGTACGAAAACGGTGCGGTTGAAACGCTCGGTACCGACCAGACCTGGCAGGTCGCGCCGGGACCGGTCACGTATTCGAATCTATTTGGCGGCGAGGATTTTGATGCCCGGCTGGTTCAGCGTGGCTGGGATCGGCCGGGCTTTCGTCCGTCGCAGCCATGGGCAGCCGCGCTCGAAACCGACGGCCCCGGAGGAGTACTGACGGGTTTGTCGGCTGCCGCGCCGCCGCTGAAAGTCATGAGCACGCTGACGCCGCTCCGGCGTTCGCAGCTCAACGCCCGCACCTGGGTCTATGACCTCGGCCAGAATGCTTCCATCATGCCGCGGCTCCGCGTGCGCGGGCCGCGCGGTTCTTCCGTCCGGATGATTCCGGCTGAACTGCTGGCTGCGGATGGCTCGGTGGATAGGACGTCGGCCACGCAGGATGGCGTGCGGCCCGCGTGGTGGCAGTACACCACCGCCAGCGCGGACGCCGCGGGATGGAGCCCGCAATTCTTCTACCAGGGCGCCCGCTATCTACAAGTGGAGTTGTTTCCCAGCGAGGGGGACACCGCGCTGCCGGTCATCGAAGAATTGACGGCGGTGGTCGTGCATACCTCTGCCACGCCAGTCGGAGAATTCGCAAGTTCCAACGAGCTCTTCAACCGCATCCACACTCTGGTGCGCTGGGCGCAACGCAGCAATCTCGTGAGCATCATCACGGATTGCCCGCATCGTGAAAAGCTGGGCTGGCTCGAGCAATACCATCTCAACGGTCCTTCGCTGCGTTACAACTTCGACCTGCTGACGCTGTTCCGCAAAGGGATGAACGACATGGCGGACAGCCAGCTCGAGAACGGCTTCGTGCCGAACATCGCGCCGGAATTTTTCGTCGCCGGACCGGAAAGCCTGACCAACGGCTTTCGCAATTCCCCGGAATGGGGCAGCGCCATCATCCTGGTGCCGTGGCAGCAGTATCTGTTCTCGGGAGACACTGCGCTGATCCGCGACTACTACGAGCGGATGAAGCGTTATCTCGCGTTCCTCGCCTCGACCGCGAATGACCACATCATCCCGTTCGGCCTCGGCGACTGGTATGACCTGGGGCCAAAGCCCCCGTGGGGCTCGCAGCTCACTCCGGTAGAACTCACGGCGACCGCTATCTACTACGAGGATAATCTGCGCCTGGCCGAAATGGCCCGGCTCATTGGAAAGCCGCTTGAGGCCCGCGAGTTCGAGCAGCGCGCGCAGGCGATACGGTCCGCGTTCAATCGGAAATTCTTCAACGCCGCGACCGGCACGTATGCCACCGGCTCACAAACCGCGAACGCAATGCCGCTCGCACTAGGTCTGGCAGAAGCGGGCGACCGCTCCCGACTAGCGGACGCCATCGTGGCCGACATTCGCGCGCGCGGTAACGCGTTTACCTCGGGAGATGTCGGCTACCGCTTCCTGATGCAGGCCCTGGCTGTGGCGGGACGTTCCGACGTGATTTTCGACATGAACAACCAGACGGAGAAACCCGGTTATGGTTTTCAGCTCAAGATGGGCGCGACGGCGCTGACTGAGAAATGGGACGCGGGCGTCGGCAGTTTTGGTTCGCACAATCATTTCATGCTGGGGCAGATCAACGAATGGTTTTTCCACGACCTCGCCGGCATCGCGCCTGATCCGGCCGCGCCCGGATTTCGCGGTGTCGTGATCAGGCCCGTGGTGGTCGGCGACCTCACATGGGTTCACGGGCGATACGAATCCGTGCGGGGCCCGATCGTCAGCCGATGGCGGCGTGCCAATGATGCGTTCACGCTCGAGCTATCGATCCCGCCGAACTCGACCGCGACCGTGTTCGTCCCGGCGCGATCGACTGACGACGTCACCGAGAACGGAGTGCCCGCCGCCACCTCAGCGCACGTGACGTTTCTCCGCCAGGAAGGTGGCAGCGCCGTGTATGCCGTGGGTTCGGGCACGTATCGGTTTGTCGTCGCCACCGCCGCACCGTGAGCAGACCTGCAATTCCCGGGCGAAGATCGGCGTCCACACCCTTCGGCAAGACCGAACACTCTCGATGACCGCCTACTCACTCGTTCCGCGGACTGTCGGCCGCGTCTCGCCTTCCGCCACTACGGGATCGGACGCCAGCGAGCTCCGCTCGCATGACGGGCGAATCCGGCCTGTTGAATAGCGCAAGCCAATCGCAAGAGGGACGAGCGATGGATCAGAAGAGGCAGCACCCCTCATCATCCTGATCGGGCTGCTCAGGTAACCGACGTTCCCAGTGTAGCTGCCAACCCAGCTGGAATATCTTTGGCCCGCCTTGCCTGCTGGAACAGCACCTCGACTGCGAGACCGCAGTCCATCCGCTCGCCTTTCCAACGCCACTCCGCTTTGCCGGCGGGCAACTGCTTCCAGTCTCCCAGCGGCTGTGTGCATCCAGGCGCAACGCTGTCGACGGCCGCGCCGTTCGGCATCACGAATCTCAGCGCGCCATCGTCGAGCACTTCGATGCGAACGCCGCCTTCGTGTGCTTCATGGTGATGGAAGCGGCAGAGCGATACGAGGTTGGACAGTTTCGTTTCGCCGCCGTTGGCCCAATGCGTAACGTGATGTGCATCGAGGTAGCGTGTGTTCGCGCAGCCGGGAAAGCGGCAGCCCTTGTCGCGCGCATTCAAGACGCGTCGCAGAGGAGCAGATATAGTCCGTGTCTTGCGGCCGACGTTGAGCGGCTCGCCGTCATCGTTCTCGATCAATGCGATGACGCTCGCGTCGCACGCCAGCCGGCGGGCGGTCTCTGCGGCGATTGAAGGTCCCCATTCGAACTCGCAACATCCCGCGGTCCGGTCGCGCAGGGTCTCGGCCGCAACATGCACCACGATCTGATGGCGATCGGTGCCGCGAGCGTCCATGGTGCCGTGCGCCAGAAAGCTCTCGGCAACGAGGGCGAGGGCGTCCGCGCGACGCGCACTGAAGGACACCGGCTCCGCTGACGTTCCGGTCGGAACGTCTTCCCCGGCGAGGTCGAGCGCTTTCATGATCCGCGCGCCGGCTTCCGCCGGAAGGCGGCAATTCAAGATGAGTGAGCCATCGTCGTCGTAGCGAAAGCTCACGCATCGGTTCTGCTGCTGGCGCGCCTCGCGCGACAACTCCTCTGTCTCCTGGCAGCGGCGATACGCGCGCACGAGTTTCTCCACGTGCTGCGCGGTGCCGTGCTCGGCAATCATCAGCAGATAGTCTTCGGTCTCGGCGCTCGCGACGCGGGTGATCTCCCGCGCCTTGGAATAGCTCAGATTCCCACTCGCCATCGCCGCGGAGACCTTTGGCAGATTCTCGAGCGCACGCGCGACGCGCACCTTCTCCCGCGCCGCGCCCATCGCCATTCCGCATTTCCAGTTCAGCCAATGAGCGCACGACTGTGTCGCACTGTCGGACCAGCCATTGCGACGATCGAACTCGGCGATGAGCGTGAGCCAGCGATGGTTCGCGGCGTTGATGTGGCCGGCGAGGGTGCAGATTTCGCCCGCGAGCTCATTGATGGAACGCATGGGCGACTCCAGGAATTTGGCGGCACTGTAGATGCGCACAGTATACGCGTCGCGCCAAGTCCTTGCATCGCGAAAACGTTGGTGTTCGTGTAGTTAGGAGATGGCGATGGCTACCGTTTCTGGGCCGGCAATTAGCAGGCCGTTTTGAAGGCCATCGCCCGCGTTCGATCACTAGCTCCGCGAGATACTTTGAGTTCCAGAGTGAAAGCGCTACTACGCCCCGCAGAAGATCCAAGCGACCAGCGATCCAAAGCTGAAAATCCCGCTCAGCGGTTCCAAATCGCCCAACTTCTTCCGGTGGCCAAGGGGCGGCCGCATCTTGGTCCGCGCGTTCTCGGGCAAGTATCCCTGCCCACTCGCGGCTGGAGCCGAGTGTTGAGAAGCCCGCGCCAAAACGCGCGCTCCATCCGATGGACCGCGAACTTTGCTGCATCGGGTCTCGAACGAGCCTCGTTTGTCAGTGCAGCGCGGCGGCTCTTTTGGGAACTCGACCCTGTTCGCGACGAAGCACGCGGAACGCGGTTCCGACCAGCGATCGCCGCTGCGGCCTGATGGTTCCTATCTTCTGGGAACGAGATAGCGGCGGACTTCGTCACGCTGCGAGCGTGCTGCAACCCTTGAGCACTTGAGACCCAAGGATCTTGGCCGTCGCGAGTCCGCGATTCGTGACGTCCCGATGCTCTCGAAACCTAAGCGATGTTGTGCTGGAATGTCGGCGAGTAGAAAGGGAGTTCACGATGCAGAACAAGAAGCTGGTCACCGCCGTCGCGGCGGTGCTCGTCTCGGGCGGCGCTGGCGCATTCATCGCATATGAGTTCCACGAGTTCGCGCGCGCTGAACGATTCGCAATCGTGACATTGCTGGCGACTGACTACCGCCCGAGCAGCGAAGGTGCGCGATGAGCTTGCGCAAAGCCTTCACGCATGGGTTCGTGACCTTGCTTGCGCTGCTCGTTGGCGGCGAGGCGCTCGCCGAGCGCACCACGACGTACTTTCACACCGATGGGCTGGGCTCAGTGGTCGCCGCGACCAACGAAGCCGGACAGGTGATCTGGCGCAAGGACTACGCGCCTTTCGGCGAACAGGTCCATGCGACGCCGGAATCCGAGCGCACTTCCTACACCGGCAAGCAGCATGACAAAGAAATCGGGCTCACCTACTTCGGTGGGCGCTACTTCGATCCGGAGGTCGGGCGGTTCGTAAGTGTGGATCCGGTCGGGTTCGTCGAAGACAACGCGATGAGCTTCAACCGCTGTCTGTACGTGAACAACAATCCGTACAAGTACGTCGACCCGGATGGGCAGTTCCTGAACTTCGCCGTCAAGTTCGTCGCCGATGTGGCCATCACGGTCGCGATCAACTATGCGACTTCCGGCAGCTTGGGCATCGGCGCGGCCCTCAAAGACTCCGCCATGGGCGTGCTCAATCCGGCCAAGACCATCGTCAAGGCCAAGAAGCTCGTCGGACTGCTCGCGAAGGTGAACAAGGTCGCGCCGCATGCCGCAGTGGCTAAGTCCGCAAGGAGTGTGCCGCAGCTCAAGCCCGGTTCAGCCGGAGGACCGACGGCCGGCCAAAGATTCCCTGAAAGGGTGCGTGATGCAGCGAAGGCAGAAAATCCGACTGCGACGTGTGTTTTTTGTCGGCGTGACGGTACTGGAACGCAAGTGGATCATGCGATTCCTCGGGCACGTGGTGGAAACGCAACGCTCGACAACGCGCAACTTGCATGTCCACACTGCAATCCATCGAAGGGTGTAGGCGACTTCCCGAAATCGCCGCCGCAGGGCTACACCGGTCCATGGCCACCGCCATCGTAGGTGCAACAATGAATGCTCGTTACAAACCGGGGGACTATGAAGCTCGTCACGTGGAGCCGGCATGGCGGCAACGCGCAAACTTTGTTATCGCCGCTGAGATTGCTAGCTCTTCGGAACGGCGCGAGTGGGAGCAGCTTTGGGCCCGACAGATCAGCGCGAACCGATTCGAGATCTGCTGCATCCCGTTTTTTGTGTACGACTTGGCGCTCGGGGACGAGGTTGAGACCGATGACGATCAGATTTTTCAACGAGTCGTGAAGCCATCAGGGCACAACACGTTCCGCGCGTGGTTTGGTGAATCGAAGCAGCCCGTCGATCGGAATCTAATTATGAGAGCACTTCGGAAGCAGGGGTGTGAGTACGAATGGTCGTCGGAAAATCTGTTAGCCATCGACGCATCGACGCACGAGTTGGCGCAGACGATTGCGGACCTTCTTGTCGAGCTACAAGGGGAAGGCAGACTGACATTCGAAACGGGACGTACTTCTTGAGAAGAGACGCCTCTTAATTCCCAAAGGCAACGATAGAGGCAGGCACGTCCTACTACGGTTCTCCATGGAGGCAGCGCTCGCAGCAAGCCTCTTCGCGCAATGGCCACATCAAGCCCCATTTTTAGGTGGCAAATGATGACATCGAAAACCTCGAGGTAAGGATCGTGATGAATTTCCGCCCGCTGTGTTCAAGGAGGGCGGTACAGGCGCCTCCGTGCGTCGACATCGAGGAGTCGAGTTGCTTCAGCGTGTGGTGAGTCCGCTGACCTGCGCCAAGGTGGCCTCGGCCGGCGGCTCGAACTCACCGCTGGCGATGTAATCGCGCAGGCTGGTGCGAAGTTGTCGGCTCACCGGGTTGAGCGGCGCGCCTTCGAAGGCGATGCTCGTAACCAGTATCCGGCCTTTGCCGACACGAGCTTCGAAGACCAGCGCCAGCCGGCGATTGGTGAACCAGTCATCTATGACGGATACGATCGGCTGCAGGTTCGCGGCGAAACCATCGAGAATCATCGGCGCCGCGTCGTGTATGGGATACCACCACTGCCAATTGCTGTGCGAATCCGTCGGGAAGCCGCGCAGAGCGGCGTGCTTCGGGTCGCAGAAGATGCCCAGAGTGTGTGGCGCCTGGCCATTGGTCCAGGCGGTGTTCCAGAAAATGCTGGAGAAGCCAAGCGCGATCGGACCTCGCTTCGAGTCTGGTGCCACCCGGGAGGGCGGGAGCGTGAGCAGGACGTTCGCACCGTCCTGGAGTTTCTGCGCGATCTCGGCCGTGAGCTCTTGCGTCTCAATGACGCCGGCCGGCGGTTTGGCCGCAAGAGAATCCGACGTCGGATAAACCCAGATGTCCCAGTCGTTGCTGTAGATAGCCTCGCCGCTCCTTGCAGCGTCGCGCGGATCCGATACGTTCACCTCGAGGCGATATCGAGCCGGGGCCGGCAGCGACGCCAGGGAAACATCGAGCCTTCCCAATAATTGGCCGGCACCCAGCGGAACGTTTCGCGCCGGGAATCGACCGTGCGCCACGGTTTTGCCGACAACATCGGTCAACCGCCAAGACGTGGTCGCTCCCCTGAGCGCCGCGCGACCGAAGTTCGCCAGTTCGATGTCGGCGACGAGTTGTTCATTCTTCATGAAGACGCGCTTGTCGAGCCGGGCGAGCGGGACGATGCTGCCCGAAAATCGCCGGAACTCCTGCGGCGAGATGTAACCCTTCTCTTCCCAGAACGCATCGAGGATACCGACCAGCGCAGTGCCCTGGCCGGGGAAATCCTGGAGGCTCAGCAACTGGAAGCCGCCGAACCCGGGCGTTCGCAATGCGGACTCAATTTCTTCCTTATAAAGAAGCGCCTGAAGTTTTCCCGAGGCCATCAGAAAATCGTGCTCGCGGGCCGCCAGACCATTGGCCGCGAGGGTTTCACGAAAGATCTCGAAATTGCGCGGCTTCAGGTAACCCGTGTATTTGGGCATCTCCGCAAAATTCGGAAATACCGCCCATTGCCCAATCTCATGGGAAACGACGGGTCGGTTGTGGGCGCGAACGGAACCACCGTAGTCAGCCCGCGTTTCGGGCGGTCTCGCGTTGACGCGCGACTCGAGCCCTTCGAGCCAGTGCTGGATGCGAGGTTCGGACAACACGTGATAGTCGTTCTCCGGGACTTCCGGCCAGCCCGCGCCGGCATTGTAGAGGCGCCGGGGATCGGCGGCCTTGTGCCGCTTGACCCACGCGGCCAGCCATTGCGCATGCTTCTCTCCGCCCGGCTCGTTGCCGTTGCTGAACATGACGAAAGACGGATGGTTGCCGTAGGCGCGCAGAATCCGCCGTGTCTCCGCCTCGACCCAGGCATCCACCGGCTTGCCGTCGCCGATGGTCGTCGACCAGTTGGGCCACGTCGCGGCTTCTGCTTGTAGATAGACGCCCAGCTGGTCGGCGGCGATGAAGGCCGCCTCGGGAGGACACCATGAGTGGAAGCGCACATGGTTGAGGCCGTGCGACTTGATCGTCCCGAAGACCCGCCTCCAGCTCCCGATGTCCGTCGGCGGGTGGCCGGTGCGGGGAAACGCCGCGACGTCGAGAGTGCCGCGTAGATAGAGAGGCTCGTCGTTCAGGATCAGTTGCCGGCCGTCGACACGGAGCTCCCGGAACCCGACGACGATTTCCTCGCGTTCACCGTTCGCGAGGGTGACGATCAGCGAGTAGAGCGCGGGGTCGAATTCGTCCCAGAGTCGCACATTCTTTCCGAACCCATACGTGGCCGTAAATCGACCGTCGCTCGCCACCGCCGCGTCGATTGCCGTCCCCGCAGGCGTCGAACTGTCAATGCGCACGGTCTTCGGCCAGGGTTCGGCACCAACGCGGCCGAGAGATCCGGTGATCAGCACCGCGCGGTCCGCGATGCGCGTCGTGGCGGCGACGTCCTCGATCCACACGCGCGGCGTCGACGACAACTCGATCCGTCCGACGATGCCGTTCCAATTCCCCTGCGTGTGGTCGCTGATGCTGTGCGAGTTCTCGCCGATGTCGGGATCGTGCGTGTTGTCGACTCGAATAGTCAGGCGATGCGGCCCAGGCGACAGGTCGGCCCCCAGGTCGTATTCGTGCGCGACGGACATGGCATCGTTCGATCCGACTCGCCGATCGTCGAGCCAAACCGTGGTCTTCCAGTGGGGACGCTCCAGCGTGAGCACGATTCGGCGACCTGACCAACCTGGCGGAATGTCCACGCTGCGGCGATACGTCGCGGCGCCAACGTAATGAGTTTCCGGCTGCAGCCAGAACGGCACCTTCAAGTGGTCCGGCTTTCGATAGGCGGCGTATTCGGGCTCGTCGTACCAGGCGCGATTGAAAATGCCGCCGGTCCACTTCGTCGCGACCGTGATGGCATCGCCGATGCGGCTGCCTTGCAAAGAACCGGGCAGCTCGACCGGGTGTTTGGCACCGGATGCGAGCTCGACTTCCCAGGTGCCGGAAAGATCGGACGAGTCGGCGCGCACGGCGGTGGAGATGACGCTCAGCACGAATATTGCGAGCACACAGCGCGCGACCGTATTCAGGCGGATTGAAAACTGCATTGAATGCTCCGTGACGGATCCAGGGTTTGACGGGTGGCTAGCCCGCAAACGCATGCGCTTCGATTCCCTGGCAACCGGGATCGACTTCGAAGAGCGCGCCGGCGAGCGGATCTCCTTCCATGCCGAGCGCGGCGGAAGTCACGTACATGCGGCGCAGTCCGGGGCCGCAGAAGACGCAGCTCGTGATCTGCGGCGTCGGCAGATGGATCGCGCGATCCAACGCGCCCGCGGGTGTAAAACGGCTGACCCGCGAACCTCCCCAGTGCGCGATCCATACGCCTCCGTCCGCGTCGGCAGTCATGCCGTCTGGTACTCCCCATTGCTCCGGGAAGGCGACGAACGGACGCTTGTTAGACAGGTTGCCGTCGGCCCCGACCGTGAACTGGTAGACGAGCCTGCGTTTGGTGTCGGCGTGGTACATCACGTCTCCGGACGGACTGAACGTGGGGCCGTTCGGAATTCCATAACCGGAATCGACCACCGCCCACGACTGCTCGCTGTCGAGGCGATACAAGTTGCCGGTCTCGACGCCATCCATGTCCATGACCCCCGCGAAGATCCGGCCTCTCGAATCCGCCTTGGCATCGTTCATGCGGAGGCGCCCGTTACCAACGAGCTCTGGAATTCGACCGAAAGTCCGGATGGCGAACGGCTCCAGCGCGATCTCCGCGAAGCCAGATCGGAGTCCGGCGATGAAAGTGTCGCGTCCTGCGCGCGGTATCACCCAGCCGATATTCTCTGGAAGGCGCCAGCTCAGCAGGGCGCCATCGGCGACGTTCAACCGATGCAGGGCGGGAGCGAGAATGTCGACCCAGTAGACCTGATTCCGCCGGCCATCCCATGAGGGCCCCTCACCGAGCTGACATCGAATGGCGCCGCTGACCACGCGAACGTGCGCCAACGCTGTAGTTCGGGCGTGACCCTCGCCATCAGACATCTCAATCTCCAGTAAAGCGTGGCGGTTCATTGACAGCGGATGGATAAACTCGAATTATAATACTTATAAGCGGTAGGCCATGCGAGGTCGAGGGGTCCAATGAGATTGCAGTTTGCGCGCGCGCTGGTGTTCGCGACGCTCGCCGTGGAGCCCGCGGCGCTCGCCGTGGAGCCCGCGGGCAGCACATACGAGATCGATATCTCGAAGCCGGCGCCGGGCTACGCAGCGGGACAGATCAAGGCCGGCGGCACGAATCCGCGCGGAAGATCGATCACGGTCAATTCGCATTTCGTGTCTTTCGACGGCCGGCCGGTACTGCCGGTTGCCGGCGAGTTTCACTTCTACCGGTTCCCCCGCGCGTACTGGCGCGAGCAGCTGCTCAAGATGAAAGCAGGTGGCGTGAACCTGGTTGCCACCTACGTTCACTGGATCGTGCACGAGGAGCGCGAAGGTGTCTTCGACTGGTCGGGCTTGCGCGACTTGCGCGCCTTCATCGATCTTTGCGCCGGGCTCGAACTGCGCGTGGTGCTGCGGGTCGGGCCGTTCGGCCACGGCGAGGTGCGCAGCGGCGGATTCCCGGATTGGCTGCTCGGACGTGCACTCACCGTGCGGTCCAACGATGCCGAATATCTGCGCTACGTCGCACGGTATTTCGGCGAGATCGGCAAACAGGTCCGCGGCCTGATGTTCGCGGATGGAGGTCCGATCATCGCCGTGCAGGTGGAGAACGAATATCAGCATTCGGCATCACCCTGGGCGCTCACCTATCCGGGGCAGGAATACGACTGGACCGTCGCGCCCGCCGACGAGGCGATCACGCGGCAGGGAGTCGGCATCGCGTTGGGTGTCAATGCGCATGGTGAAACCGGAGTCGCGCACCTGCGCCGCCTGCTGGAATTGATCGAGCAGGCGGGGATGAAGGCGCCTATCTACACGGCCACCGGGTGGGGCAATGCGACCATCATCCCGGACGTGACCTTGCCGGTATCGGGCGGTTACGCCTACCCGGGATGGGAGCCCAAGGGCGTGCCGTCTCCTTTTTATCTATTCACGGATCTGCGCGCCAATCCGGACTACCGGCCGGTGTCCTATGATCCGTCCGCATACCCGGTTCTCTCGGCCGAGCTCGGCCCGGGAATCATGGGGACCTATACGCGCCGGCCGCTCGTGCCGGCGCAGAGCACCGATGCCCTCATCAATCGCTTCCTCGGCAGCGGCGCGAACACCGTCGGCTACTACATGTTCCAGGGCGGGTCGACGCCGCGCGGCGAACGGGTGTTCTACAGCGACGAAGCCTACGGGTATCCCAAGATCTCCTACGACTTTCAGGCGCCGCTCGGCGAATACGGTGATGCCCGTCCGAGCTTCCACCGCTTGAAACTCACGCACTATCTACTCGCAGCATTCGGCGACCGGATCGCGCCGCTGCCGGTGGTCCTGCCCGCGAATGCGAAGACGCTGAAGCCGGAGAACGTCGATGACCTGCGCTATGCGGCGCGCGGCGCCGATGGCCGGGGATTCCTCTTCCTCAACAATTTTCAGGACCACATCGCCACTCACGATTTGAGCGTCGCCCTCGACGTGCGCACGCCGGACGCGCTGCTGCGCATCCCGGACCAGGGACGCCTGACGGTCCCGGCGGGCGAGAGCATGATTCTTCCCGTCAATTTCGATCTTTCCGGAATCACACTCGCGTCGGCCACCGTCCAGCCGGTGACCAGACTGTCGCACCCGGGTAGCGAGCACTTCGTGTTCTTTGCGCTCGAAGGGGTGGCGCCGGAGTTTGTCTTCAACGAGAGCGGAGTGTCGGTGTCACGCGCGATTGGCTGTCGAACGGCGCGCCTCGAAGATCGCGTGCGTGTTCGATGCGCGCCCAACCAGATTGCGCGCTTCGACGTGGCCAAGGCCGATGGGATGCCCATCCATGTGCTCATCCTCGACCGCCGTTCGGCCCTGGATGCGTGGGTGGAGCCGGTGGCCGGCGCAAAGCGACTGCTGATCACTCCGGCGATTCCGCTGACCTCGAGCGATGGCTTCATTCTCCGCCAGCGAGGCAGCAATTCGGTCGAGCTGTCGATCTACCCTGCGATCGGAGTCGCGCCTGCCGCGCAATCTCCCGCGCGCGTCGTAGTGCTGCGCAATGCAACGGGATTCAGCCGGTTCCGGGTGACGCAGCCGGCCTTCCAACCTTCGCATGAATCCCGCTGGGTCGCCTCAAACAAGTTGTCGATCGTTGCCGGCCGGAAAGCCCTGCCCATCGGCGTGAGTGACCTCTGGCTGAAGCTCGATTACATGGCCGATACGGCGATGGTGTTCCAGGACGGCGAGCTCGTGGCGGATCATTTCTATTTCGGACGGCCGTGGGACATCGGTCTCAAGAGATTTCTCAAAGAGGGGAGCGCCGAGTTGCTGGTCTATTTTCGGCCCCTCGAGGCCGGACGCGCCTATTCGGCCGATCTGGACGCGGCCGGCGCGACCGTCCCGCCCGCCAGGCGCGTAGTCGATGTCCGCGAAGTCAGGCTCGAGCCCGAGTACCAGTTCAGTCTTTCTTTTCATTAGTCCAGACTGGCGACAGCCATAAATCATTCGAGGGTCAATGCGTACTTCAGATACAAAGCTCGACGTTGCACCGCGCCCGGTCGAGCGCATCACGCCCTTGGCGTTTTCCGGCGCGCCGTCTGCGGCTGCGGCCTCCCGCATCGCTTCGATCGAGCACTTCCGGGTCGCGCCGCGCTGGCTGTTCGTGAAGGTCACGACGGACGACGGGCTGACGGGTTGGGGCGAAGCGAGTCTCGAAGGTCATGCGGAAGCAGTCGAGGGCGCTCTCGCGTCATTGCGCGAGCGCTTGTTGGGCACGGATCCGGATCGGATCGAAGATGCGTGGCAGGTTGCATATCGCGGCGGCTTCTATCGCGGTGGACCGGTCCTCAGCTCCGCGGCATCGGGAATCGACCAGGCGCTGTGGGACATCAAGGGGAAGCGGCTGGGCGTCCCGGTGTGGCAACTGCTCGGCGGCCGGGTGCGCGAGAAGATAGAGGTGTATTCGTGGATTGGCGGCGATGGCCTCGATCCTCTGGTGGATGCGGCGAAGCGGCGGCTTTCGCAAGGCTTCCGCGCCGTCAAGATGAACGGCACGCCCGAGATCAAGTGGCTGGATTCATCACGGGCGCTGGATTCGGTACTCGAGCGTGTCGCAACGGTCAAGGCGCTCGGCCTCGAAGTGGCGATCGATTTTCACGGCCGGCTGCACAAGTCCATGGCGAAACAACTCGCGTGCGCGCTCGAGCCACTCAAGCCCCTGTTCATCGAAGAGCCGCTGCTGTCCGAGAATTTGGAAGGCCTGCGCCAGCTGGCGCAGCTCACATCCATTCCCATTGCGCTCGGCGAGCGGCTCTACTCGCGCTGGGATTTCAAGCAGTTCCTGTCGGAGGGGATCATCGACATCGCGCAGCCGGACCCTTCGCACGCGGGCGGCATCTCGGAAAGTCGCCGTATCGCCGCGGCCGCCGAAGCGCACGACGTCGGGTTCGCGCCTCACTGCCCGCTGGGACCACTGGCATTCGCCTCCTGCCTGCAACTGGCTGCCGCCACGCCCAATTTCATGATCGAAGAGATGCCTATCGGCATCCACTACAACTCGGCCGAAGCCGACCTGCTCACGTACCTCAAGAACAAGGAGATGTTCGCCATCACGGATGGCCACGTGGCAATCCCTGCGGGGCCGGGGTTGGGGGTGATCATCGACGAAGATGCGGTGCGTGCCGCCGCCGGCGACGGACACGCGTGGCGATCGCCCGTGTGGCGTAACCCGGACGGCGGATTCACCGAATGGTGAGTTCGCGGCGCTTCGCCGGCAAGACTGCGATCGTCACGGGTGCGGCCAGTGGCATCGGGCTAGCTACTGCGCTGCGCCTGCACGAAGACGGCGCGAATGTCGTCGTCGCGGATCTTGCCGCCGCACTCGAGGGTCAGTCTGCGTCCATATGGGGAGGGCGCGAAGGCGTGCTGTTGGCTGCCTGCGATGTGACACAGGATGCGGCGATCAGGGCCTGCTGCGAATCCACCATCGCATCGTTCGGTACGCTCGACATTCTCGTCAACAACGCAGGCGCGATGATCTTCAAACCCGTCGCCGAGCTCACGCGCGCGGATTGGCTGCAGCAACTCGATGTCAATCTGCTCGGCGCGGCGGTGTTCATCGCGGCGGCGCTGCCCCTCATGAAGCCCGGCAGCGCCATCGTCAATGTCGCCAGCGTTCATGTCAGGCAGACTTCGAGCAATCTCGCTGCGTACGCGGCATCGAAGGCCGCACTGGACTCGTTGACTCGAACCGCCGCGATCGAAAACCGGGACCGCGGGATTCGAGTCAACTCCGTGCTGCCCGGCGCCGTCGACACGCCGATGCTTCATTCCAGCCCGAACATCCGGTCGGGGCTCGAACGTCTGGACCCCGCGGACGTGGCAAAACCCGCCGAGATCGCGGCGGCGATCGCCTTTCTTGCCTCGCCGGAAGCCTCATTCATCACGGGCTCCTCGTTCACCGTCGATGGCGGGCGCCTCGCCAGGCTCTAGCCGCCCTAGCTACTGGGCGCCAGGCAGTTCTGGCGGATGAATTCCTCGTGTGCCGGCATGTGATTGCAACAGTCGGCGATGACCGCGCGCGTATCCGCCAGCCACGCGGCGAGCTGCGATGGGTCGGCACTGCGCGTGAGAGGATCGCAATCGCGGGGCCGCAAGCCCTGGCCCCACAGCACCGCGAACCAGCTCGACAGGCCGAACTGCTCACCCTTTTCCTCGAAGATGCGCCCGCGGCTTCGAAACAGCTCCATGCGGCGTTCGAGCCGCTCTGGCACCGGCATCGACGTGCAGTAGCGCCAGAACTCCGTATCGTCCCGGCTTCCCAGTTTGTAGTGCAGGATGATGAAGTCGCGGACGTCTTCGTACTCCTTGATGGATTCCCGATTGAAGTGCTCGATGTCCGCCGGGTCGAAGGCCGAGTCGGGAAACAACACGTGTAGTCGCGCGATGGCGTTCTGAATCAGGAATATCGAAGTCGATTCCAGCGGTTCGAGAAACCCCGCGCTGAGACCGATCGCGATGCAGTTCTTGACCCAGGAAGCCTCCCGGCGCCCGGTGCGAAAGCGAATCAGGCGCGGGTCGGCGAGCGGCGCGCCATCGAGATGGCCCAACAACAATTTTCGCGCCGTCTCTTCGTCCATGAACGCGCTTGCGAACACGTGGCCGTTGCCGGTCCGGTGTTGCAAAGGGATGCGCCACTGCCAGCCAGCGCCGTGAGCCGTCGAGCGCGTGTGCGGCAACAGCGGCTCGGTGCGCTCGCTCGGCACTGCGAACGCGCGATCGCACGGCAGCCAGTGCGACCAGTCGACGTATCCCACGCCGAGCGCACCTTCGATCAGAAGCGCGCGGAAACCGCTACAGTCGATGAACAAATCGCCCTCGACCTGCCGGCCGTCCGCCAGATGCACGGCGGCAATCGCTCCATCTTGCGGGCGCAGGCTCGCCCGTTCGATTTTCCCTTCGATGCGCGTCACGCCCGCCTGCTCCGCGATTTCGCGCAGATAATGCGCATACAGCGAGGCGTCGAAATGGAATGCATAAGCGATGGTCGCGAGCGGGGAATTCGCGCCCGTGGGTCGCATGAACTTTGCCTTGCGGGACGCGAGGGTCTGTAAGTTGAAATCACTGAAGTCACTCGCGACGCCCGCCAGATGCTGGCGGAGCCAGAAAGCGTGAAAGGGCAGGCCGTGCTGGTCGCGCCCATTGGGGCCGAACGAGTGGTGGTAGCGGTTGCCGATCGAACCCCAGTTCACGAATTCGATGCCGAGTTTGAAGGTGCCACGCGAGCGCGCCAGCAGCTCGTTTTCGTCGAGACCCAACCATTGATTGAACTTGCGAATGGACGGGATCGTCGCCTCGCCGACTCCGACCGTGCCGATCTGCTCGGATTCGACCAGCACCACCTCTTCGAGGTGGCGCCGCAGAACTCTGCCGAGCCATGCCGCAGTCATCCAGCCTGCGGTCCCGCCGCCGACGATGACGACCTTCTTTATTGGAACGGCCAAGTGAGTACCTTCAATCCCGCGGGGGCGCGGCGCCGCAGTAGTTCGCGACGAATTGCGCGTGATCGGGCAACGATTGGACGGTCTGCCTCAAACGCTGATGGCAGCGGTGCATTTCACCCTCGAGGTCAGCTTCTGGCATGGGTGCGAGCAAGGGATCATAGCCACGCGGCAGATTTCCCTGGCCATACAGGATGGCGAACCAGCTTTGCGCTGTGAAGAGTTGCTCGGGCTTGGGTGTCAGCCGTCCGCTGGCGCCGAACAGTTCGATGAGGGCGCCGACGCGATCCGGCACATCCATGCGTTGGCAATGCATCCAGAATTCCGAATCTGCACGTGAGGTCAGCTTGTAGTGCGCGATGATGAAATCACGGATGTCGGCATATTCTTCGTCGGTCTGGCGATTGAAAGCATCGATCTCTGCGCTCTCGAATCGTCGATCCGGAAACAGGCTGATGAGCCGGAACAGAGAGCTCTGTATCAGATGGATGCTGGTGGACTCCAGGGGCTCGAGAAATCCGGCCGCGAGACCCAGCGCCAGGCAATTGCGATTCCATATGCGCCGCCGCTTGCCTGTGACGAAACGAATTCGTCGCGGCTCGGCGAGTGCGCCACCGGACACCCGCTGCTTCAACCGGGTCTCGGCAGCGTCGTCACTCAGGTGGCGGCTGCAGTAGACGTAACCGTTGCCGACACGATGCTGTAACGGAATTCTCCAGATCCAGCCCGCGCTCTCGGCAGTCGAACGCGTGAACGGGACCGGCGGCTCGACGTTGCTGGTTGGCATCGCAATGGCGCGATCACAGGGCAACCAGTGACCCCATTCCTCGTATCCGCTGCGCAGCGCGCCCTCGATGAGCAACCCACCGAACCCGCTGCAGTCGATGAAGAACTCGCCGCCGACCTCGCGCCCGTCGCTCAACCTCACCGCTTCGATGAATCCGGTATCCGGATGTTGCCGTGACGAATTCACTTTTCCCTCGGTACGCTGCACACCGCGACGCTCCGCGAAGCCGCGCAGGTAGCGCGCGTACAGCATCGCGTCGAAGTGAAAGGCGTAGGTGAGTTCGCCAGCGTGCGCAAGGGTGCCGTTTGCCGGCAATGCGAATCTGCGCTCGCGACTGGCAATCGCTCCGAGGTTGTAGTCGTCGAATGATGCCGTCGCGCCTCGCGCTTGCCGCGCGATCGAATGGCGTTGGAACAGTCGGTGGAACTGGCTGGACCTGGCATTCGGACCGTAGCCCGTGAATGAGTGCATGTAGCGCCGTCCGAGCGCGCCCCAATCGGCGAATTCTATTCCGAGCTTGAAAGTCGCCTGACAACTGCGCATGAAGTCGCGCTGGTCCAGGCCGAGGAACGCATTGAAGGCCTGCAGTGCGGGAACACTGGCTTCTCCCACGCCAATGGTGCCGATCTCATCCGATTCGATAAGTTGAATGCCAGCCCCGGAGTTGGCCAATGCCTTGGATAAGGCGGCTGCGGCCATCCACCCGGCGGTGCCACCGCCGAGAATGACGATGCTCTTGATAGGTTCGTTCACCGCGAATCGTGTCCTGGCCGTCGATGGCACATATATAAGAATCCCCCTGGTATAAGAACCCCCCTTGCGCTCAGACATATAAATAATACAATTAACTCATCGGTGCCGAATGACTGTGCCGAACAACAGAGCCTTTGGGGGGCGACCATGAAGACGATCAGAATATCTGACGCGATCGCGTTGGTATTGGCGGGACTCCCTTTGTCCGTGCTGGCGCAAAACGCCGCTACACCGCAGCCCGCGACCGAGACTGCATCGCAGGAAGAACTCAGCGAGATCATGGTGACCGGCTATCGCGCGAGCTTGCGCGACGCGCTCGAAGTCAAGCGCGCGACGACGGGCGTGGTCGAAGTCATATCCTCGAAAGACATCGGTGTGCTGCCCGATGTCACCATTGCCGAAACACTGGCTCGCCTTCCCGGCCTGAACACGATTCGCGACCGCGGCAATGATTCGCAGGCCGCGATTCGCGGCCTCGGGCCACGCATGGTGCTCGGCCTCATCAACGGCCGTGAAATGGCCTCATCCGAACCGGATCGCAACGTGCGCTGGGAAATCTTCCCATCCGAAATCGTTTCCGGTGTGACGCTTTACAAGTCTTCGCAGGCCGACATCATCTCCGGCGGCATCTCTGGGACGGTGGATATCCAGACGCTGCGGCCGCTCGGTTACGACGGCCCGAAGCTGACTTTCCGCGCGGGACCGTCTTACTACGACGGTGGCACTGAGCTCCCGGATCAGGATCAGGTGGGATATCGCGCCTCGGGTGCCTATGTCACCGAGTTCACACCCAACCTCGGATTCGTGATCGCCGGCTCCCTCCAGAAGCAGCCGAATGGTTATGAGAACGTCATGGGTGGTGGCTGGAACAATGCCGTGTTCGGCGCGGTGGTCCCTGGTGGTCCGCCGGTACAGACCCCGTGGGGTGCCTCCATCGAAGAAAAGCAGATCGACACCACGCGCGCCAGCCTGATGACCTCTTTGCAGTGGCGTCCGGGTGATGTGTTCGAAGGGCGATTCGATGTTCTCGGCAGCAAGGTCAATATCGCCGAGCATGATGTTGGTGGCTGGTACTCGGACTGGGGCAACTGGGCCGGTGGGTCGACGGGCACCACTGCGAATCCGGGCTTCACCAACAACGTCATCGAGAACGGGTCGCTGGTGGCGACTGACATGACCTTCGGATCGACTTACAACTCGTACAACTCCCGCTACCGACAGGACACGAAGCTGCTGGCGACTGGCTTGAACGGCAAGTGGAGCCTGGAAGACTGGACAGTGGTCGCGGACGTCGCGTATTCGCAGGCCGAGCGCTCTGGTCTCTGGCAGGCCGTGCGCATGAACGCCGATGTGGGGCGGATGTCTTTCGACTATACGGGCGAGCTGCCCGCCGTCTGGGCGGAACGGGACGCGTACACCGCCGCGACACAGGGTCTCATGATCCCCGCGGTCGGCCAGGCAGACACCAATCACCTCCGTGACACGATGTCGACGGCGAATTTCGATATTACGCGCGACCTCGGAGAGGGTTTCTGGGATGCGCTGACGTTTGGTGCGCGATATTCCGATCGTTCCAAGGAAGATGCGGATATCCGCCGCGCCGCCGCTCCCGCTCCGCTCAGTTTAACGCCCGTGAACGCAAGCCTGTTGTCCCCTTGGAACTACAAGGAATTCACCATGCCCACGATGGTGACGGGTGACTTCAACGAGCTGGCAGTTGCGTTGTACGGGCAGGCAGGACTGGATGCGCTCAACTACGACTACGATTCGACTCCGTTCGCGTCCGAAGTACAGGAGCAGGTGACCGAGGCCTATCTGATGGCTAACTACGCCACGGAGTGGGGATCTGTGCCGGTAGACGGCAATTTCGGAATCCGTGCGATCGACGTCGACCAGACCAGCACCGGCCCGAGTAACGGTGTCGACATCAGCGTGTCGAACAGCTACTCAAAAGTGCTGCCGAGCTTCAATACCCGGTTCGACTTCAGCGATGGGCTTTATCTCAAGGTCGGTCTGTCGCGCGGATTGTCGCGTCCGCCGCTCAATGACCTGCGCGTCGATCGGACGGTTTCGGCGAATGCACCCTATACGGGCGGCGGTGGCAATCCGACTCTAAAGCCCTACATCGCCGATCAGTTCGATTTCTCGTTCGAGAAGTACTTCCGCGACGACGGATTGATTGCGGTTGCCGGCTTCGCGAAGCGCATCCACAACTACATCGGCTTCGAGACACGCAACATCGACATTGCGGGGATCCCGCTGCCGGTCTCCTTTACGTCACCGTTCAATTCCGAAGACACGGGGACCTTGCAGGGCGTCGAGTTCACATTCCAGACTCCGTTGTTCTTCATCCCGCACATGGAGGATTTCGGCGTCTACTCGAACCTCGCGTTGACGGACTCCGATATCCACGAGAACAGTCCGACGGACAATCCTTTCCCGATGAATGGCGTTGCGAAGCAGACGGCCATCCTGGATCTCTGGTACGGGGGCGCCAAGCTGGATGCACGCCTGGGCTTCAAGTACCACTCGCCTTACACAATCCTCTTCACGTGGTCATCCAGTGGCTTGGCAGCGGTGAAGTCCGAGACGTTTTTGGACTACAGCATGGGCTACAAGCTCAGCGACAACGTGGCCTTCCGCTTCCAGGCGGGAAACCTGCTCAATACGCCACTGCGCCTCTACGACAACAACAATACGAGCCAGATCGCGCGTAACGACGTTTACGGCCGTCGGTACTCGTTGGACGTTACCTTCAAGTACTGATTCCAGCGCCGTTACACGTCAACCAGTCCCCCTGTGTTGATGTGTAACGGCGCGATTCTTCCGGCTTGGCCCTGGCTAGCGCGTGGCGCGCTGGATGAGAGTCAAGGCTCCCTGAATCAATTTGCGCATGGCTTCCGAAGCGGCGGCGGCATCGCCGGCGAATATGCGTTTGGCAATCCTGTCGTGATCGCGGGCACTCGCAAGTCTCACGCCCTTGAGCTCGTTGGTGCGCATGATGCTGACGTGCAGCGCAGTGGCGATCATCTCGCGCAACTGCCGATAGAACCGGTTGTTGCTGGCGTGGAGAACGGCAACGTGAAACGCGATATCGGACGCGAGCGGGTCGTCTTCACCGCGCTCGGCCGCATACATCCTGACGATGGCTTGGCGGATCCCCGCCTTGTCGGTTTCGGTCGCTGCAACCGCCGCCAGTGCGGCGGCGCCGGGCTCGACGGACAGGCGAATCTGCGTGAACTCGATCAGCAGCGGCAGCGAGAATTTGCGCTCGAGAGTCCAGTGCAAGACATCCGGGTCGAGCAGGTTCCAATTGTCTTCGGGGGCAATGCGAATGCCCTGGCGGGGGCGCGAGGTGATCATGCCTTTCGCGGTCAACACTTTCACCGCTTCGCGCAATACGGTACGCGCCGCTCCGTAGGTCTCACACAGCGCGCTCTCGGTCGGGAAAGACAAATGCCCGAACCTTCCCGTGACGATGCCTACCCCTAGATCCTGGACGATGGCCTGGGTCACTCCACCGCCCAGTATCGATCGCCGCATCGCGGGCATTCCGCGTGTGCTGTGCTCAGTCCGTACTGGAGAATTCCGGCTCGCTGGGGGCATCCAATGTCCTTCCATCGATTTGTATGACACACATCTATAGTCATGAACACGCGTTTGCAAGTTGGCGAGCCACATGGCTGAAAGCAACGCCGGAGGATGCAAGTGGTAATTCCCCAGATCAACACTGACCCGGGTGCCGGCGAATCCCCGCAGGAAGCGCGGCTGTGGTTCGTTGTAGCGATATCGCTCGCGGCGGCGATGGGTGGGCTGCTGTTTGGGTGGGATTGGGTGGTCATCGGCGGAGCGAAGCCGTTCTTCGAGCGCTATTTCGCCATCTCTGATGACCCCGCGATGTCGGGTTGGGCGAACAGCTGTGCGCTGCTCGGCTGTTTCGTTGGCGCGGTGAGTGGTGCGGCGCTGAGCGACTTCTTCGGGCGCAAAAAGCCGTTGATGCTGGCCGCGCTGTTGTTCGGTGTGACTGCGGTCGGCAATGCGCTGGCCGACTCGTTTTCGGTTTTCGTAGCGTGGCGAATCCTGAGCGGTGTCGCCATCGGTCTCGCCTCCAGTCTTTCGCCCCTGTACATCGCTGAAATCGCGCCCGCCCGAATTCGCGGCAGGCTGGTCGCGCTGAACCAAGTCACTATCGTCGTGGGCATCCTGGCCGCTCAGCTCATCAACTGGTGGCTGGTGCGCGACCTTCCCGTCAACGCCACCGATGCTTTCATCGCCGGGTCTTGGTACGGACAAATCGCCTGGCGCTGGATGTTTGCCGTCACCGCGATTCCCGCGGCGCTCTTCCTCATCGGTATGGCATTCGCGCCGGAGAGTCCTCGCTGGCTCGCCAGGCGACGACCAGCGGAGGCGCGTGCTTCACTCGCCCGCATCGGCGGCGAAGCGTATGCACAAAACGCACTGCGGGAGATCGAGAGCACGTGGTCCGATTCCGAGAAGAAGACCGGCTGGAAATCCTTGTTCGCACCTGAGGTGAGGGCGGCGCTGGTGGTAGGTGTGGTCCTGGCCGTATTCCAGCAGTGGTGCGGCATCAACGTGATCTTCAACTACGCGGAAGAGATCTTTCGCGCCGCCGGCTTCGACATTTCGGATGTGGTGTCCAACATTGCCTGGACCGGCTCGGTGAATCTCGTTTTCACATTCGTGGCACTCGGCCTGGTCGATCGCATGGGCCGCAAGCCACTGATGTTGTTTGGTGCCGCCAGCCTGGCCGTGATCTATACGACGCTCGGAGTTTGTTTCGGAGCCGGAGTCAGCGGAATGCCGATGCTCGTCCTGGTGCTCGCCGCGATCGGCTGCTACGCCATGTCGCTGGCGCCGGTCACCTGGGTGGTGATCTCGGAGATCTTCCCCAACCGTATTCGCGGCGCCGCGGTCGCGGTCGCGGTGGGTGCGTTGTGGCTGGCTTCCTTCGCACTGACCTACACCTTTCCGCTCATGAACGCCCGGCTCGGTTCGGCCGGCGTGTTCTATCTATATGCATGCGTGTGTGCAGTGGGATTCCTCTTTGTCTTGCGATATCTGCGCGAGACCAAGGGTCGCACGCTCGAGGAACTGGAGCGGTCGGCGGAACGAGCCAGATAGTCTCCTTACCAAGCCGGAAAGTGCAGGCGTTCGCTATTGCTGCGTTCCAACCGCCTGGACTTGCGCCTCGCTCGCGGCGCGTCGTGCAGCTTCGATGACTTCGAGCACCAGCACGGAGTCTTGCGGCTTCACCGGCGGTGGCGCGCCGGCGCACAGCCAATCTACTGCCTGGGCATAAAAGCGCGCATAGTCGCCGCGCTCCGTCGGTATTCCACGCGTTTCGCCACCTGCGCCAAACTGCCCCCAGTGCTTCGGAGCATCCTCGCCATACGCAGGAGTGTCAGGACTGCGTCCCGAACGCAGCCAGAGTTCCTGAACGTCTCCTTGAACCTTCGTGTATGCCGCGCGCGTTCCTAGAACCCGCATGCGCATGCCTTCCTGAGCGGCCAAGGACGAACCCCACAGGTGCGAACGTGTTCCCGATGCATGATGCAAAGCGATGAAAAAATCGTCGTCTACCACCACGTGCGGTCGGCGCCGTTCGATCTCCGCGTACACGTGCGTTGCGGGACCAAACAGATGCAGCGCCTGGTCGATCAGGTGCGACCCCAGGTCATACAACAAACCACCCGCGTCCTGCGGGTCGCCGTGCTCCCGCCAGGCGTCCTTGGGGGTGGGACGCCAGCGCTCGAAGCGCGATTCGAACCTCAGCACGTTTCCGAGTGCGCCTTCTGCGAGCAGCCGCTTCACGGTGAGGAAGTCGCCGTCCCAGCGGCGGTTTTGATAAACAGTCAGCGGCACCTTCAGACGTTGCGCTTCGTCGACGAGGGCTCGCCCCTCATGCGAGGTTGCCGCCATCGGCTTGTCGATGACGACGGCGATGCCGGCCGCAATCGCGGCCCGGGCGAGCGGCACATGAAAGCGGTTAGGCGTCGCGATCACCACGAGATCGTAGTTTTTCGCGTCCTGCCAGATGCGGTCCGCGGATTCGACGATGCGCGCGTGCGGATGTTCACGCGACGCAGCACCGCTGCGCGCCGGATCGGCCGTCACGATGGCCGTCAGCTTCAGCCCGCGGGTGGCTGCGATCAATGGCGCGTGGAAGGATTGGCCGCCCACTCCGTAGCCGATGAGGCCCACGCGAATGGGATTCGAGCTGGCTTGGCTCTCGTTGAGAGATGGCATGGCACGAGAGTACTCACCCAGGGGCAACCTCGTTGGCATTTTGAGAGACGAGACGGGACGCTTGACCCGCTCCGGCAATTTGTATCCGTGTTTCCATGCACTCGAACAGACTAGTTAGGGCGGATTGCCTGTGGCTGCGCTGAGCGCGGTCGGCGTGAGACTGTGGACATCCAGTGAGGCAAAGACCTGGGCCTGCTGTTCCCGGGCCTCCGCCGAGACATGGGACTCGAGTTCTGGGGGCGACGGTATGAGCGGCATGGCAGGGGCTGCGCGCATCGGATGTGTGCCAGCCCGTGCGGCGGAAATTCACGCCGATTGAAGGTTGACGGCAAACGGGGGAAACTCGCCTTGCGCATCGCGGCGCCCTCACGGCCAATCGGGCGTGCACTCTCGGCAGATCTGCGATTCGCGTTGGCTTTCTGGTTCTCTGCACAAGGAGGTGCCATGTCCATTTCATCGATGCCATCAAAGGCGCGCGACACGTCGCACACCATCGTCCGAATCACCCGCAATGTCCTGCGGACGCTTGGCATCGCCCTGGCGATCTCGGCGATTTCGCCAGCGGTGTTCGGTGCCTGCCAGCACGTCGTGAAATCGGAATGGAGCACCGGTTATGTCGGCGCCATCATCGTCACCAACTCGACCGCCGCGCCGGTCAACGGCTGGAATGTCTCCTGGCGCTACACGGCCAATCGCGTCACCAGTGTGTGGAACGCCAACCTGAGCGGCAGCAATCCTTACACCGCGGCCTCGTTGAGCTGGAACTCGACCATACGCCCCGGCGAAAGTGTCGAATTCGGATTTCAAGCCAACAAGAATGGCAGCTCCGCGGAACGGCCGGCGGTAACCGGGGCGATGTGCGGCGGTTCCACGCCAGTGCCGACGCCGGACCCGACCCCTGGTCCGACCCCTGGCCCGATCAATGTTCCGCCACTGCGCACGCTCGCCGCCTTTCCCATTGGTGTCGCGGTGAATGCCGGTAGTGAGCCCAAGAGCCTGTTGCGCAATGACGCCCGCGGCCAAGCCGAGCGTGCGGTGGTGGAGCGGCACTTCAGCAGCCTCACGCCCGGAAACATCATGAAGATGAGCTATCTGCATCCCGCGCAGGACAGTTTCACCTTCAGCCAGGCCGATGAGCTCGTGAACTACGCGCGCGCGCATGCAATGGCCATTCATGGTCACACGCTCGTCTGGCACGCGGACTACCAGATTCCGAATTGGATGCGCAGCTTCGCGGGCGATTGGACCGTGATGCTGCAGACACACGTGAGGACCGTCGTGTCGCGGTACGCCGGCCGCATCGGCGCGTGGGACGTGGTGAACGAAGCCTTCGCCGACGACGGCGATGGCAGCGCGGTGAACGGTTATCGAAATTCGCTCTTCTACCAGAAGCTAGGCGCCGGCTATATCGAGAAGGCGTTCCTCGCGGCGCGCGCGGCCGATCCGGCGGCCGTTCTGTACTACAACGACTACAACATCGAGGCGGGCCAGCAGAAATTCACCAGGGTCCTGGCCATGGTGGACGATTTCAAAACGCGGCGCATACCCATCGACGGTATCGGCTTTCAAATGCACATCAATATCGAATGGCCCAGCGTGGCCCAGATCGAGAACGCCATGCGGCAGGTGGTGCAGCGGGGTTTGAAAGTCAGGCTCTCCGAGCTGGACATCCCCGTCAATACGTTTGCGAACCCCAACAAATACGCCACGTTCACCGCTGAAGCTGCGCAAAGGCAGGAGGCGAAGTACCGCGAAGTCGTGGCGGCGTATCTGAGAATCGTGCCGGCCAATCTGCGCGGCGGCATCACGGTCTGGGGCCTGTATGACGGCGACAGCTGGTTGATACCTCTTTATGGTCGCGCGGACTGGCCCCTGCTGCTCAACGATGCGCTGCAATCCAAACCGGCAACTCGAGGCTTTGCCAACGCGCTCACCGGAACCCCGTAGCTGTTAGGCGCCGAGCGGCCGCGTCGGCGTTGACACCTGCGAGCGTTATTGCTGCAATGATTTCCACAAATGAAATGGCCGCCAGCTTGGGCTAGCAAGCTGCACGACGGCCGTCGCTGCCGATCAAAGTGAGGGATGGCTCATGATTTCCACGCGTAAACACGCTCTTTTGGGAGTTGGATCGCTGCTGGTGCCGTGGATGGTCGCGGCGCCACCCGCACAGGCCGCCGACGCCCCACCGGCTGGCGCGGACGATGTGCAGGAGGTGGTGGTGACCGGCTTTCGCGCGAGCCTGGCGGGAGCTCTCGCCATCAAGCGCGAGACCGATGGCATTCTCGACGTCATCAAGGCTGAGGACATAGCCAAGTTCCCCGACGCGAATCTCGCGGAGTCCTTGCAGCGCGTGCCCGGTGTGTCGTTGACGCGCGGCGATGGCGGAGAGGGAAAGCAGATCACGGTTCGCGGCCTGAACGCCGGTTTTACGCGGGTGCGCATCAACGGCATCGAAGCGGTTGCCGCCACGGGCGCCTCGGACATCAACGGCAGTACGAATCGCGGCCGCGGATTCGACTTCAGTGTGTTTGCTTCCGAGCTGTTCAGTGCACTGGAGGTGCGGAAATCCGCCAATTCCGGCGTCGAAGAAGGGTCTCTCGGTGCAACCGTGGACCTGCACACGGGAAGCGCGTTCGACTTTGGCGGTCCCACCTTCGCGGTGGGGGCGCAAATCACTCACAGCGATTTGTCGGGACAGCAGCACCCGCGTTTCACCGCGCTGGCTTCCAATACCTGGGATGACTTCGGCGCGCTGATTTCGGTGGCTTATTCCAAGCGTGCGGCAGTGGAGGAGGGCTACGAGGCGGTCGAGCTGCTCACCGCGAATGCGGACGGCGGATTCTGCTCGCCTGTCGGCGTCGCACCGCAATCTCCCGCGAACGATGCGGTACGCGGTACCGATGCCAACAATTGCGCTACCGCACAGCCGCGCACCTCCTCGCTGGCGGCTTACAACGAGGTCTTCTCACGCACCGACAATTTCGGTGGAATCGTCGCGGTGCCGGCCGCGGGAACCGGAGCGTTTGCGCCGCGCATCCCCAGGTATCGCCGCTCGAGCACCGAATACGAACGCACCGGCGTGAGCGTCGGCTTCGAATGGCGGCCCTCGAGCGCCACATCCCTCGAGCTCGATGGTCTGCTCGGCCGGTTCGAGAACGTGCGCGAAGACAACTACATCGAAGCCATTTCGTTCGGACGTTCGGTAGCGCAAGCGAACGGCAAGCCGCACACCTCGATCCGCGACGTGGCCTTCGACAGCGATGGCTCGTGGCTGTACGGAGCTTTCGACGGCGTCGACATCCGCACCGAAGGTCTGCGCGACCAATACACCACCGACTTCACGCAGTTTGTGCTGTCAGGCCGCCACGACTTCGGCGAGACCTTCAGCATCGATGCGTTGGCGGGCGTCTCCGATGCGAAGCTCGATGAGCCGGTTCGAACCACCGTGCAATTCGATGCGCCCAACGTCAATGGATACTCATTCGATTTTCGCGACAACAACAACGTTCCGACTCTCAATCACGTCATCGACGTCGCCAATCCTGAAAGCTTCAGGTTCCTGCCGCGTGGCGCCGACGGCACGGTGTACGGGCAGTTCGTCGGACGTCTGCTCAATACAGAGAACCGCCTGAAGACCGCGGAGGTCAACACGCGCTGGCAGTTCGCCGAGCAGGTCGCTTTGCGCGCGGGCATCTCGCAGCGGAGCAATGAGTGGAGCAATTACGAAGTGGCCTTCGGGTCCAATGGAGCGAATCCACCGCTGCCGGCCGGCACGACGATGGCGAGTATTTCGCGCCAGATACGAGATTTCGGTGACGGCCTCGGCGGTGTGGGTGTTCCTGCTTCATGGGCGGCGGTCGATCTCGACCGCTTCCTGCAGGTGCTCGACATCCACTGCAATTGCGCCGAGGTTCCTGGATCCCGATACGACACGCTCAACCAGGTCGTGCGCGGCGTGCAGGAAGACATCCTCGCCGGCTATCTCATGGCGGACTTCAAGTTCGACTTGTTCTCGCTGCCCTTCCGCGGCGACATCGGCGTTCGATACGTGAAGACCGACGTGGACTCGACCGGGGTGGTCGCGGCAGGCACGACGCGCGAGATCGTCACACTTCCCGATAGCTATTCCGACACTCTGCCGGCGTTCAACCTCACCGCAGAGCTGCCGAAGAACATCCTGCTGCGGCTCTCCGCCGCCAAGACCCTGGCGAGGCCCGAATACACCGATCTGTCGCCTTCGACGACGATCACCGCGCAGAACCAGACCGTGAGCATCGGAAATCCGAGTCTCGACCCGATCCGCGCGGACACCATCGATCTGCAGGCCGAGTGGTATTTCGCGGCCAATTCGCTGCTCTCGGTCGGCGTTTTCCACAAGGACATCGAGACGTTCATTCAAGGCGTGAGTGAGCGAGTGCCCTTCAACACTCTGGGGCTGCCCGACTCGATCCTGATCAGCGGTGGCTGTTCGATCACTGGTGGGACTCCTGCGTGCCCCACGCTTCCCACCACCGTCGTGACCGCGAACCGGCGGGTGAACACCAGCGGCGGTCCGCTCGACGGAATCGAGATCAGCTTCCAGAGCCCGTTCAGCTTTCTGCCGGGCTTCTGGCGCGACTTCGGAATTCTCGCCAACTACACGCACGTCGAATCGGACATCACCTTCGTCACGCGGGTCGACAATCCCAACACTCCGGCGAACGAGTTGCTGACTCAAAACGCCAATTTCACCGGGCTCTCGCCGGACGCCTACAACGCCACGCTCTACTACGAGAATCCCAGGTTCAGCGCGCGCGTTTCCCTCGCGCATCGCTCGGACTATCTATTGAACGTGCTCGGGAACGTCAATGGACACGACGTGACGACCGTGGAGGCATCCACCAATCTGGACTTCAGCATGTCCTATAACCTCGACGAGTCCCTGCGCGTGACGCTGGAAGGGCAGAACCTCACGGATCAGCCATTGCGGTACGGTCGCGACACTGGCCGTGACGACACACTGCTCTACGTCCACTCGGGGCGCCTGCTCTTGTTAGGCGTGAGCTATCGTTTTTGAGCCTGTTGTTCGAGTTCGCCGCGACCTTCGAATGGACAGGCGTCTCACTGCGCAGCGGCAGTGCTGACGAGCGTGGTGAGGCTGCGCGGCTGGAGCGTGAGGCTGGTCGGGTCCACGCCAGCCTCCCGCTGCATTCCTTGCGTTTCGGTGGTGAGCCAGGCCTCGACTTTCCCCGGCAGGCCGGTGAGCACGGCCTTGCGCGCAGGACCCATGTTGAGCACGTGCACCACCGTCTGGCGCGCGCTCCTGAATGCGCTCACCAGGACGTCCGGCTGATCGCTGGCACCTGCCACGCCCCGGCTGTCGAACGGCGTCAGGTTGACCATCTGTTTCATCAACCAGAAGCGGCCCGTGGGCTCGACTTTGCCGTCAGCCGCGACGCGCACCAGACCGTAGTCCTGCGTGTACTGCCAGTACAGTGAGGACTGGGGTTGCGCATGGCGCAACAGATGCTGGATCTGCTCGAGCTCGCGCAATCCATAATCGAAGCTGTCGTAGTTGCGATTGCGCCAGGAGCCCGGATCCAGCCCCTGCTCTGCGACCAGCAGCGGTAGTTGGAGCCAGCGGGCAACGTCGTGCCAAGCCGCATACTGCTCCGCGGAGCCGTTGTTCCAGCTGTGGAAGGACAGGGCGCCCACGTATTTCATCGCCTCCGGATCGGCGGCCGTCGCGAGCACATAGCGATGCGAATCGCGCGGGTTCGCGGTGTCGCCGAGGAGCATGCGCGTCTTGAATCCTTCGCGCCGCAGATATGCGCCGATGCGCCTGGTCATGTCTCGATGCGCTTCCGGTGAGAAGCCGATATCCACGCCGAGATCCGGCTCGTTGAACGAGAACAGGTCGGGTTCGGCTCCGTAGTTTTTCTTCAGGTAGTGTAGATAGCTGCCAAAGAGCTCGAGCAACTCGTCCCAGCGTTCTCCAGCGATTTTTCGACCGAAGCTGCCCGGCGGTCTGGTATTGGGGTCGGTATAGAAACGCTCGGGCACCCGCCAGACGCTGATGATCCAAGGCACGCCCTTGTTGTGAATGCGCTGGATGCGCTGGAAGTCCTCGGACAGCATCGTCCCGGGCTTGGCGCGCTCGCGATCCCATGCCGTGGCCTTGAGCTCGTGCCGCGACCAGGCAAGGTTCAGCTGCTCCAACAGGTACCCGGTCACGAGCGGATCCGTTCCCCAGCAGTAGTTGCCACCGAAACCGTCGAACGGATACAGCGGTTTATCTGCCTCGACGCGCAGTTGCGCGGGCGCGGCCGCGGCTGTGCCCTCGATCTTCACGTCCAGCGAAATGCCCGCGGAGCTGCCGGGCTGCCAGAGACCTTTCAGCACCGGAATCCGTAGTCGATAGGACCGGCCAGCCTCGTCCCAGCGATCGGTGATGAGGAGCTTGCGCGGCTCGTCGAGCGCCAAATCGACTTTCCAGTTCTGCCGTGCGTCGGTGAATCCGGATCCGGTCGTGTTGCCCGCGAACACGATTCCGGGACGCCCGATTGCTTCGAGCGCAGCCGGCCGCGAAACGGGCGCTGCGCCCGGCTTTTCGCTGCCGGGTTTCAAGAGCCCGCCCGCGAACAGCTCGCGTGGCAGGTCGATGAGGTAATCGGCGGATTCGATCACCAGCGGGCGCCGGCCACCTCCGAAATGCAGCTTGCCGACGAAGTGGAGCCCACCCGGGGCTTCGCTCCACGACACTTCGAAGTCGATCGCGGCCGCATTGGGCAGTGTCGTCGTCCCTTTCCACGAGAGCGCATTGCCGTCGCGCGTGATCGGCGCGCTCTGGTCATGAGGCTGGATCTGGATTTCCGGTCCGCCTTCGAAACGGACCACGAACCCCGCCGCGATGGGGATGCGCGCTCCATCGTGGATGATGGCAACGAGTTTTCCGGCGCTGTCGAAGACACCGACCTCGGCAGTTGCGCAGAAGGTAGGTGCCGCGAGGACCCACACGCTCGCGGCCAGCACCCACGAATGCCCCGACCTTGACAAACCCCGCATTAGCGCAGAGCGGGTTGCTGAACGATGCATGGGACTCCAAGTGGAACGCTTCGGATCGGCCGAGTATGGCGTGAAGGGAGTTGCGTCGAAAGAGAGCGAACCCGCAGGCGGCCAGACGCAGGACGCCTGGACGGCGCGTGGGCCGGGACCAACCGACCGTCTGAAACCGGCGAGCCGGCGATGGGCACGACCATCGAACGCGTTTCGCGAACGCCTGCGACGATTTCCTGGTCTATCTACCTGGGAAGCCCGGCATCGCGGGAGGCACGCGCATCAGTCAGTGTCGTAAACGAAGCGCTGCGGCAGGACTCCGAAGCGTTGTGGCGGCCTCGATACAAACGGCTCGATTCGGACTGGTAGTTCGTCGCGACTCGTCAGGCCGCGAATCCGGATTCAGTTCTCGTCGCCGATACAGGTGTCGGCAATGTGCCGCGCGGCGGTGCGCAGGCAGTCGATCACCGTTTTCATCTGCGGTTGCCCGGTCTCGAATTCAGCGTACGGTACTGTGAGAGCGGCAATCGCGTGCCCGTGCCGCAAAATCGGCGCTGAAACATCGACGATTCCACCGAGGATCGGGGATGCCCGCACGAGCAGGCCTTTCGCGCGGATCTCTTCGAGCCGCGCCCGCGCCCGGCCTTCGACGATCTGCCGCGGTCCAGGAACGGAGGCGGGGGGGCGCGAACGGAACGCGAGCAGAACGTGGCCGGCCGCAGTCTTGCCGAGGGGCGCGCGATACCCGAGCGCAATCGAAAACCCGGCGTTGTCGGGACGCGGCTGACACGCCACCACTACGGCATCGGTACCGGTCGCGACGCACAGAAAACACGCTTGTCGAGTGTGGAACGCAAGATCGCCCATGATGGGACGCGCCGCGTCCACGAGGGGCGTCAGCCGTGGCGAAGCAGTAGCTAGCGCGAGAACCTGGTCTGAAATCACGTACGCACCGGTTTGCGTGCTGCGACGGACGAATCCGCGGGCGTCGAGCAGATGCATGATTCGAAAGATCTCACTGGCGCGCCGTTTGATGCAGCGGCCGATCTCCGAAAGGCTCAAAGGTGTCCGCGAGTGCGCCAGCAGCTCGAGCACTTCGAGTCCTCGTTCCAGGGCCGGGGCACGATATCGCGCGAGCTTCAGGCGCTGAGCATTGCTCCACGGCCGCTCGCCCGGCGGCCCGCCGGATCGTTTCTCGAAGTCGCGCGAATCACTTTGGAAGGTCATCCGCTGCCTCCATGCCGCTCGCCACTACCGCGGTTTTTCGCCGCTTGCCAGCGCTGGCAATCCTCATCGATCCCCGGCACCCTTGTCTACTGCACAGAGGAACTATGATGGCCGCCGTGTCGCGCGCTTTGAGAACCGTTTCGATCGGCCTGGCACTGCAGCTCGTGGTGTCCGGTGCGGCGGCCGCGCAAACCCTGGCCGCGCCGATCGCCCGTCCCAACCTCGAGGCAAACATTGCGCGGCCGCTGCGCTATGTGCCGCACGACGGCGATTTCGTGATCGTGAACGGTCAGGAGTCTTTCAACCGCCCGCTCTACGGGCGCAACACCGCATTCCGAGTCGATGCCGGTGACAAGCCCGAGTTCGTGATGTACCTGCCGGGCCGCGGCGGCAATCTGCGCCTGGGTGTGCGCAGAGGCGCTCACGCCCAGTGGCTGACCGAGGCTGCGAGAGTCACGGCCCGGTACCGCCCGGGCGAGATGATCTATGACATCAGCGCTCCCCTGCTGGGTGCCGGCTCGACCCTGGAAATACGCGCACTGGCGCTGCATGCGACGGATGGGTTGATTTTGCAATTCACATGGCACTCGCCGGCTTCCGCTTCGGCGCCTGAGCTCATGATTGGTTTTGGCGGTGTGAATGGCGAGCGCGGCGTGCGTGATGGCGACATCGGGACGGAGCGCGTGCCGATCGGCGATTGGTTTCAGCTGTCCCCGGAGTTCTGCCGCGGCAATTCATTCGAGGTGTCGGGCAATGTCTTCGAGCTGCGCAGTGCGGTGGCGAAGATAGCCGGCACGTTTCCACCCGGCTCGAAGCTGGCCATCGCGAGCGCCGATCGATGGCGCGATGCCGCGCAACTGTCGGCGAGCGCGGGCGCGCGGACCGACACGCCAGTGCTGGTGGCATTCGTTCCCCTGCGGCGCCGGCAAGCAAACTACCTTGCCTTGCAAGTGCTGGCGCGCGGCGGCGCAGTCGAGCTCGACACCTATCGGGACGTCACCGCGTCGAAAGCGGCACCGGCTGCTGCTGCCGAGCAGTTCGTCCCGCCGTACTCCGTGGACCAGCTGCCGCGCGTCTTCGACGAAACCGGGCGCCACTTCCGCGCGCTGCGACATCGAGTCGAGGTTCGGACTCCAGACCCCTATATCGATGCGGCGGTGGGCGCGCTCAATGTCGCCGCCGATGCGACGTGGGATGAACCGCAAGGAGTGATGATGCACGGCGCGATCGCGTGGCGCGCGCGACTGCTCGGCTGGCGCGGGGCCTATGCACTGGATGCGCTCGGCTGGCACGAACGAGCCCGCCGGCACATCGGCTATTGGTCGACGCGGCAGAACACGGGCGACATACCGCCGGACATTCCTGCCGCGGAACAGGCGACGCACCTGGCGCGAAACCCGGCGGCGATTCACAGCAACGGCGACTTTTCCAACAGCCACTACGACATGAACCTCGTGTTCGTGGACGCGCTGTTCAGGCATTTGATGTGGACCGGCGATCTGCAGTTCGCGCGCGCGGCCTGGCCCGCCATCGAGCGCCACCTGGCATGGGAGCAACGCCTGTTCCGGCGCGAGTTCGGGCCGGAGAAACTGCCCCTGTACGAAGGGTACGCGGCGATCTGGGCCAGTGACGACCTTCAATACAACGGCGGTGGCGCAACACACGCCTCGGCTTACAACTGGTGGCACAACGTCATGGCGGGCCGCCTCGCCCGGTTGTTAGGGGAGGACGCGTCTCCTTTCGAGCGCGAGGCGCGCCTGATCGGGCGCGCGATGGAAGACTACCTGTGGTTGCCCGGGCAGGGAATGTTCGCCGAGTACCGCGACTATCTAGGCGCCCGACTCGCGCATCCAGCCGCCGCGTTGTGGAGCTTCTACCACGTCCTCGATGCAGCCGGACTGGTGGACGCGAAACGCGCCTGGCAGATGACGCGCTATGTAGACCGTCATCTGCCCCATCTGCCGGTTCGCGGGCCTGGAATCGACGGCGCTCTACATCACGTGCTGGCGACCACCAATTGGTTTCCATACACCTGGTCGATCAACAACGTCGTGATGGGGGAGAACCTGCACGCGGCGCTCGGCTTCTGGCAGGCACGCCGCCCGGACGAAGCGTTCTTGCTGTTTCGCAGCGCGGTGCTCGCGAGCATGTACATGGGGATCTCCCCGGGCAACGTCGGCACGATGAACTATCTGGACGTGTATCGGCGCGAGTCGCAACGGGACTTCGCCGACGGCGCCGGTGTCATGGCGCGCGCCCTGGTCGAAGGAATGTTTGGCGTGGCGCCGGATGCATTGGCGGGCGAGATCGCTTTCACACCCGGCTGGCCGACGCAGTGGCGCCATGCGCAACTGAGCTCTCCCGCCGTGGATATCGGTTTCAGGCGAACGGGCCGAACCGACCATTACGTCATCGGCGTGAAGTCCAGCGCTTTTCGGCTCGGCCGCATGCGCCTGCCGCTGGCGTACGAACGCGCGCGCGTGAAGAGCGGCAGACAGTCGCTGCCGTCCAGGATCGTCGCGGACGCTCTCGGCCGCCACTGGCTGGAGGTGGAGTGGCCGCTGGCGGGTCGCTCGGAGCTTGCCATCCAGTGGCTCGGAGCGCGCCGCGAGGAATCCCGCGCTTCCCTGGACGGAATCGCGGGCGTCGCGTCGCCGGCCGCGGGCGACGATTCCAATGCCGCCGCGCCATCGAAGGCAATAGATGGTCGCGCGGCGAGCTTCGTGACGGTCGACCTCGCGCCGTTCTTCAACGATCAGCTCCGGCGGATTTTCATGCCGGACAAATACCGCTCGCCGCGCTCGCCATTCGCATCGCTTGCAATGCCGTCGCAGGGCATCGGTTCCTGGGCAGGGCACGTGAACGATCTGCCGAAGATCGACGATTCCGGACTGCGCAGCGCCGCAGCCGCGAACGGCGGCCGCTTCCTGCTGCCTGGCAATGTTCCGTTCGAGATTCCCGTGCGCGCCGAGGTCCCCAATGTGGCGTTCGTTTCGAGGTGGGACAACTATCCGGGCAGCATCCTGATCCCCATCGAGGGCCGCGCGACGCGGCTCTATCTACTCATGGCCGGCTCCACCAACCACATGCAGAGTCACTTCGACAACGCGGAGATCGTGGTGGAGTACGAGAGCGGGCCGCGGCAGCGGCTGGCGCTGCGCAATCCCACCAACTGGTGGCCCATCGACCAGGACTATTTCATCGACGATTTCCAGTTCCGTCGGCCCGGATCGATCCCGCTGCGCGTGGATCTGCTCACCGGCGCGGTACGCTCGCCCGATCCCACGTCATTCGCGGGCCACGGCGGAAAGATCGAGGGCGGCGCAGCCACGGTGCTCGAAGTGCCGCTGGATCCGCAGCGGAATGTGCGCTCTGTCACGGTCACCGCGATCGCAAACGAGGTGGTGGTGGGCTTGCTGGCGCTCACATTGGAGAAGTAGCCGCCCCGCGTGCGGGCAACTGAATGCCGGAGTGGCCGCGCCGCACTGGCACATTGTGCCGAAAACCGGTAAACAGGCGAGGCGCGGGCCGGGTCTCATGGATGTGTCACATGCACACGAAAGTGGATTGCGTTGCCGCGCGCCGAATGGCATCTCGGGTTTTCATCATGCTGCTCGCAGCGGCCGCGGGCCGCGCAGTCGCGCTGGAGAAACCGCAGATCACCTACCAGGTGTTCCAGTTTCCCGCGAACCAGATCCCGCGCGTCGATGGCAACGTGGCCGATTGGGCCCTGGTGCCGGATAGCTACATCGTCGGCACCGATCAGCTCATCGACACCAGCCGGCGCAATGCGACGCCGAATCCCGCCACGCTCGATGTGCGCGTGCGTATCGGCTGGGTGAAGGGGCTCAATCGTCTCTACTTTCTCTACGAGGCCTACGACGATTACTGGGACTTTTCGTTGCCGGGTCTGCACAACGACACCTTCGAAATCGTCGTCGACGGCGACGCCTCCGGCGGCGCGCTCATCGACAAGGGACATCGCGAATTCTGGACTTCGAAGCACGTGGGCGAGTCCGCCGCCGTGCCGGACGACCGCATCAGCAGCGACGCCGCGCACTGGGCAGTTCACGGCGTACACGCGCAGAACTATCACATCTTCACGCCGGCGCTCGACAAGGACTGGACCATGGCCTGGGGCGCGCCCACCTGGACCAAGGAATTCCCCTGGGCCAACGCTGCCACGTCGTACGAGTTCGAGCCCGGCGGCAAGGGCAGGCTGGTGCTCGAGTTCTGGGTCACGCCGTTCGACTATGCCGGCCCGGAGGGGCCGCAGCGTGCGGTGGAATCCGTGCTCACCGAAAACAAGATCATCGCACTCGGCTGGGCGATCCTCGACTACGACAACGTCGAGAACAATCAACGTTCGGGTTTCTGGAATCTCTCGCCGCGACACACGATGTACGGCGACGCTTCTGCGCTGTGCGCATTCCGCCTCATGCCGCTCGAGGCCGCGCTGCGGCCGACACTGCAGGCGAACTGGCGCTGGCAGGTGCTCGACATGGAACGCAGGCTCGTGGCCTTCACGGACACTTCGATGGGCCAGGTCACTGCATGGAAATGGTCCTTTGGGGACGAGTCCACATCTGCCGAGCAGCATCCACAACATCGCTACGCGAAGCCCGGCAACTATGTGGTGGTGCTCGAGGTCAGCGGCCCCGCCGGCACGTCGCGGCGCTCGAAGGTGTGGGACGTTCAGCTCAATTAGCCGCGTAGTTAGAGAGGCACTCATCATGAAGTCGATTCTCGTTCTGCTGGCGCTCGCCGCCGGCACGGTCATGGCCGCGGTTCCCATCCCCTCGCTCGAGCGCCGCGGCGCAGCGACGCAACTCATCGTCGACGGCAAACCATGGTTGATCCGCGGAGGCGAGATCGCCAACACGGCGTCATCCGATCTCGCGTACATGCAGTCGGTGTGGCCGACCATGACGAAGCTCCATCTCAACACCGTGCTGGTGGCGGTGGCGTGGGCCTGGGTGGAACCGGTCGAAGGCCAGTTCGATTTCAGGCTGGTCGATGCGCTGCTTGCGGGAGCACGCAAGAACGGCCAGCGCGTGGTGTTCCTGTGGTTCGGCAGCTGGAAGAACGGCCTGTCCAGTTTCGCGCCGGCCTGGGTCAAGCAGGATCAACGGCGCTTTCCGCGCGTGCGGCTCGCCAGCGGACATTCCGTGGAGATCATCTCGCCGTTGAGCGATGCCGCGCGGGCGGCAGATACCCGCGCCTACGTACGATTCATGGAGCACCTGGCCAAGGCGGACTCGCAGCGCACCACGATCATGATTCAGATGCAGAACGAAGTAGGCGTGCTGGGAGATTCGCGCGACCGCAGCGAGGCCGCGAACGCCGCGTTCTCCGCGCCGGTGCCGGTGGAATTGCTCGGGCATCTCGAAGCTCGCCGGAGCGCATTGTCGCCTGCGCTGGCACGGCAGTGGGAAAAGGCGGGCAGCAGGAAGTCGGGGACCTGGACGGAAGTCTTCGGGGCCAGTCCGGCGACCGATGAGCTCTTCATGGCCTGGCACTTCGCGCGTTTCATGGGTGCGATGACGGAGGCCGGCAAGAAGGTCTATCCACTGCCGGTGTTCACCAACACCTGGATCGTGCAGCCGGAGGACGAACGACCGGGTGATTATCCAAGCGGCGGGCCGCAGCCGTTGTCGCTCGACATCTGGAAGGCCGCCGCCCCGTCGATCGACTTCTCCGCGCCCGACATCTATCTACCGAACTTCGACGAGCACGTCGCGGCGTTCCACCGCGCGGACAATCCGCTGTTCGTGCCCGAGTCGCGCGGCGATGCCGCCGGCGTCGCCAATGCGTTCTACTGCATCGGCGCCCACGCTTCCCTCGGCTACTCGCCGTTCGGCATCGACAACACCGCCCGGCTGCTGACGATGCGTCCGCCGCCGGGCACCGCGCCTCCGACAGATCTCGGCGCGCTGCCGCTCGCGCGCGGCTACGCGCTGCTGCGGGATCTCACTCCGATGATCCTCGACCACCAGAGCAAAGGCAGCCTCGGCGCGGCCTGGCTTTCGAAGGCCAAGCCCACCGCGACTCTGGAGCTGGCGGGCTATCGGTTGAGCTTCGAGCTGCGCAAGAATCGCCGCACGGGAGCAGCGCTGGCGGAGTCCGCCTATGCGCTGGTACTGGCGCTGGGCACCGACGAATTCCTCATTGCGGCGAACGACGTGCAGGTCATCTTCGCGCCGACCGGCAGTGGCGCCGCGATCGCCGGCATCGCAGATGCGGAAGCGGGCGTGCTGGTCGATGGACACTGGCGGGCGAATCGCAAGCTGAGCGGCGACGACATCCTGCTCGACTACGACATCGCAGCGGCCGCCAAGGCCGGCCAGTCCGGCAGCGGCTTGATGTTCGGCCCCGATGGACCGTCGCTGCAGCGAGTGAAGTTATACCGATACGACTGAGGCCGAAAATCCGGCAAGCCAGCCGGCTGGTTGTCTCTCGATCGGACGCGGCTGGTCAGCGGACGTCGGCTGGAGAGGGCATCCCGAGGTCGTACGTAAACGAATCGACATCGATGTGGCCACGCACACCGCGGTCGTTGTACGTGAACACGCCGATGTTGTCGCCGCGGTACCCGCCCCATTGCAGCGGGTAGGCGAACTCGAGCTGCCGATATTCCCGGCCATTCAGACTGTATTCGAAAGTGGCGCGTTGCCCGTCGTCCACGCGCGTTCGCAGCCACAGATTGCGGGTGGTCGCGGGCAAATCGATTGCCTCGCGCGAGGCACCATTTTCCTCGAAGGAAACGGGCAAAGATGCTTTCCCTCGACTGACACTGAGCGCTCCGTAGTTGCGGCCGCCGTTGAAATGCACGATACCGGCCTTCTGTCCCGGCGCGAGTTGCGAGACGTCCAGTTTGAAGGTGGCCACCACCGGCTGGCCGGAAAAGTAGCGCACGCCGAGTGTGTTGCCGGCGGAGAAGAATTCGCCGGAGCGCAGCGGTGGAAAAGCGTGCAGGCGCAGCCAACCCTTCCGCTCCTTCAGGCTCCATGCTTCCGCGCGCGGCTGGTGGTTCCACTGCCACTGTGGATTCAGGCGACCGGACGCAAAATCGTCGTTACCGACCGGAAGCCTGATTTCGTTGTCCGGCACCGGCATCGGACCGCCCGGAACCCAGTCCCCTGGCATGCCTGCGACGGCAGTGATTCCGGTATCCGGCCACGCGTCCCTCCAAACTACCGGCAGCAGGCTGAGCACTCTGCCGTCCGCATGTCCGCCCACTCCGCCGTGGGTGAGGAAATACCAGCGGCCGTCGCGAGTGTCGACCAGGCCCCCCTGGTTGATCTCCCGATTCGCCGCCGTGGACACCAGCATCTGCCGGATCTGGTATGCGCCGGGCTCGCCCGCCGTGCCTGGAGACCCATCCGCGCGTTCTCCATAGATGAAACGCGAACGACGGATCATGGCAGCACGGCCTTTCCACCCGACTTCGTTGTGGAAGAAATAGTAGAAGCCATTCTGTTTGTAGATCTTGTTGCCTTCGGATGAATCGCGCTGGTAGATAGGAGTGCCTTGACCCGCGGGCTGCGGGCCGGCGCGCGACATCGCGTCGACATCCGCGTCGAGCAGCGTGATGCCGTCGACGCTCATCCGGAACAGATGCGGATACCAGGCGCCGCCGGGTTTGCTCGCCACCAGATAGGCCTGTCCGTCGTCGTCCCAGATTGGACAGGGGTCATCCCACTTGGGGGCGAGCAACGCACGGCCGCGCGCGTCTTTCATTGGCTGCACGGTCCATGGCCCCGCTGGATCCCGCGCCGTCGCCACGAACAGGCCTTCTTCGAACGAGGTGAAGTGCACGAAGAACAGGTTGTCGTGGAAGCGGATCGACCCGGCGTAGACACCCTTGCCATAGCTGCCCATGCGATCCCAATTGAGCGCCGGGCCGAGCCTGGAAATATCGTCGACCACGTGTCCGATGGTGCGCCAGTTCACCAGATCGCGTGAATGCAGCACCGCCATTCCCGGCGACATATTGATGGTCGAGGAGATGAGATAGAAATCGTCGCCGACGCGAATGACATCGGGATCGCTGTAATCCGCCGGGAGCACCGGATTTCGATAGGTCCCGTTCCGCTGGTCACCCCAAGCTGGCGACGTCTTCGGCTGGTCAGCGGCCCGCACCAGTGAGGCCGCCAGAATGGCGGCGATGATCCTGCACCAGAGCTTCATGATGAAGAATTTTACTTCAACTCCAGACGCACGATGTACTCCCGCCGGCTGATGTGAGATCCGTCGCGGTGGACCATGTTGAAGTGCCAGCGCACTCCGACAGAATGGGTTGGTCGAGTGCATTAAATTGCAGCGTGCCTTCCAAGACTCATGTCGGGACCGCGGGATGGAGCATTCCTCGAGCTGAGCAGCACCGGTTTCCTCCGGGCCAATCGCACCTCGCGCGCTACTCGCAGGTGCTTCCCGCTGTGGAGATCAATTCCACTTTCTATCGCGCGCATCGCGCCGCGACATTCGAGCGATGGGCCGCGAGCGTGCCACGCGCGTTCCGTTTTTCCATCAAGATTCCGCGCACCATCACGCACGACCAGCGGCTCGGCAGGAGTGCGCCGCTTATCGATGCGTTCCTCACGGACCTCGCACCATTGGGCGCGCGGCTCGGCTGCCTGCTCGTGCAGCTGCCGCCGAGCCTGGAGTTCGACGCGCGAGTCGCCCGCAATTTCCTCACGGTGCTGCGCAGACGCTTTGATCGCGGCATCGCCCTCGAGCCCAGGCATGCGAGCTGGTTTGGAGGCCGCGCCGACCGTCTTCTGAATGATTTCGAAATCGCCCGCGTCGCCGCCGCTCCACCGCGAGCGGAGGGCGGCGGCGAGACAGGTGGATGGCCGGGGCTCGCGTATTTTCGACTCCATGGCTCGCCACGGATCTATTACTCGTCTTATGAAGACGACTTTGTCGATGCGATCGCGATCCGGCTGCGCGCCTTGCGGCGCCGTCGCATTCCCACGTGGTGCATCTTCGACAACACGACGCTCGGTGCGGCGACGGGCAATGCATTGTCGGTCATCGAGCAACTGCCGGCATGAACATGAGTCGGCGCGGCGCGCATAGGCAGCGCGCCGCGCTGCGGGAGCAATTCTCGGCGACTGGCCGGCAAGGCGCCGAAGTTCGGGAACCACCAGTAGCGCGCGCCCATGACAGATCGCGCTAGCACTGGTCCGATGGGTCGGTGCTGGGCACGCCGAAGCGCAGCGCCCACTTTTGCGGCCAATTCTTCGCCCTCGCCTTGGATGCATTCGCGGCCGGTTCGATAAAGACGATCCCATCCTTCTCGTGCTTTATCAGCCTCATGGAGTCGAGGACAATAGTTAGAGCCTGATCCCAGGGCATCTCGGCCAGACTGACGGTGATCGTGCCATCGATTTTGTCGCTGACCAGGATGTTCACGCGCGCAGCGTCGGCAAGTGCTTTCAAGACCTGGCGTACATCGGCGTCTTGGTACTGCAGGCGGACGCGATTGCCGGCGCTCGATTGAATCCTGCCGACGGGGGTAGCAGCACTCGAGACCGCCTGGGTCGCGGGGGTTTGCGCCTGCCCTGGGGATGCAAATGTCAGGCCGATGAACACGGGCGCCGCAAAGATGGCCAGCCCAGTGGTTCCAAGAAAAAGGCTCTTTGCACGGCCCAAGCCGACGATCGTTTCATTTTTCATGATTGCCTCCAACCGGATTTGAAGATCGGCGCCTGAGACGCCGGACACGCAGGTGAGTTTCGACCCCACGTAGTGGCGGCACACGGTGAGGATTCCTTCCGCGTAGGTTCGAGCGTGGTGCCCAGATCGAACGACGGCCTCGTCGCACGCCCGTTCCCGCTCGTGAATGAGGCGCGCACCGACCCACCAGACGAGCGGATGAAACCAGAACACCGCTTCGACAAACATGTGGATCGCGGAGGTCAGGTTGTCGCGCCGACGCACGTGACAAAGCTCGTGTTCGAGGATGGCTCGTAGCTGGCTGCCATCGAGTTGCGAAGCGATTTGTTCGGGCAACAACAGCACGGGACGGCGAATTCCGACGACGCCAGGTTCATGCAGCGTCGGTGAACTCAGCACCGGGATCGGTGCGATGACCGGGCTCGGAATCGCCGCTCGGACCATGGTCTGGAGCTCGCGCCAGCGCACCAGCCACCGGACAATGAGAGCCAGAAAACCGATCGCCCATGCGCTCAGAACGAGGGCTTCGGTGAGGGCGAAACCATTTTCATCGGACGAAGCGATATACGTCGCTGGCGCGACGAGCGGCGCCGCCACTTGTTTTGCCGTGCTGAAGGCAACAGACACCGGAGCGTGCAGAACGCGTTCAGCGATCTGTTTGCCGATGAGCGCCAGCAACGAAAAGGGCACGAGGAATTTGAGCGATGCCGCTAACCAGATCCAATAGCGCAGGTGGGCACCATTCCGATGCAGTAACGACGTCGAGACCCAAGCCAGCAGGACGAATAACGACGATTGCCAGAGATGGTCGATGAACGCGGGAATCATTCCTTCTTCTCCTTGCGCGTCAGCTCTTTGACCCGCAACTCGGCGTCCTTGATGTCTTTGAGCGTAAGCCGGCCTGATTCGATCAGGTGAGCCATCACCGGCTGCGTCCGGCCGCCGAAGTGCGCAAGAAAATCGTCGATCAGACCGCGGTGGGTCGCCTCTTGCGAAAGAGTCGCTTCGAAGATGTGGGCGTTGCTGATTTTGCGCACGCGCCGGAGCGCATTCTTGCCTTCGAGGCGATACACGATGGTCTGAACCGTGGTGTAGGCAGGTCTCTTCTTCTCCGGGAAGGCTTCCAGGATCTCGCGCACGGCGCTCGGGCCACGCTCCCAAAGTGTTTGCATGATCTTGAGTTCTAGTTTGGTCAACGTCGGCCGCGCCATGTTTTCAGTCTCCTACAATCATAGTAGAATCTACTATGGTGTCGTCAGGCGTGCAAGTTCATTTCGGCGGCGGCTATCGATGACGCGCTCCGCGACACCGTGCAGGCCCCACCCGGCCGAACAACGTGAACCTTCGGCCGAGGGTCGCCGCCGCTGGGAAAAGCGGGCAAAATGCCCGCAATGCGCGACCTTCAGCAAAACAACGTACGGGTACTCGGAAAAGGACCGCGCACCATGATCCTGGCGCATGGATTTGGCTGCGATCAGAACATGTGGCGCCATGTGGTACCGGCATTCGAGGGCGATTTCCGCGTCGTGCTGTTTGATTACGTGGGTCACGGTCGCGCGAACGCCACGACCTTCGACCCTGCACGCTATGCCACCCTCGAAGGTTACGCCGACGACGTGGTCGAAATCTGCGATGCGTTGGCCATCCGGGACGCAGTGTTCGTCGGTCATTCGGTCAGCGCGATGATCGGCGTACTGGCCTCCCGCAAGCACCCCGCGCGCTTCAGTTCTCTGGTGCTGGTGGGGCCTTCTCCCCGATACGTGAACGAAGGCGGCTATGTCGGCGGATTTACGCGCGAAGACATCGATGGACTGCTCGACTTTCTCGATTCGAACTACCTGGGCTGGTCGAGCACGATGGCCCCGGTGATCATGGCTAACCCGGACCGGCCGGCGCTGAGCGAGGAACTGGCAAACAGCTTTTGCCGCACCGACCCTGAAGTTGCCCGGCACTTCGCGCGCGTCACGTTCCTTTCAGACAATCGCGCGGACCTTGCGGGCGTAAGCGTGCCCACGCTCATCCTGCAGTGCTCACACGATTCCATTGCCCCCGAGAGCGTTGGCCGCTATGTCGAAGCGAACATCCCGAACAGCACGTTCGTCCAGCTCAGCGCCACCGGACACTGCCCGCATCTGAGCGATCCCGCCGAGACGGTGGCGGCCATCCGGGCATTTCTCCGCGATCGTGGGCTGTCGTGCGACCGTGCTGCCTGACCATAAAGAGTTGGAGGACAGTGCCGAGGAGCTGTTCGAACACGCTCCCTGCGGCTATCTGGTCACGCACGCGGACGGCCGGATCCTTCGCGCCAACGCCACTTTCAGCCAGTTGATCGGGAGCAGTCGCGAAGCGCTGATCGGACGTCGCCTGTCAGAATTGCTCACGGTGGCGGGACGCATCTACTTCGACACGCACGTCCGGCCGCTGCTGGCCTTGCAAGGGTATGTGCGCGAGATCGCCTTGGATCTGCAGGTGCCGGAGCCGCGCAAGACGCTGTCGGTGATCCTGAATGCGACGCAGACGGCGGATTCGACCGGGCGTGCGGCGCGATTGCGCGTCCTGGTTTTCGACGCGACCGAGCGCCGGCAGTACGAGCGGGAGCTGCTGCTCGCGCGTCGCGAAGCAGACGAGGCCACGGCCACTCAGCGCCTGGCACGCGAGCAGGCGGAGCGCGCGGGTCGCGCCAAGGATGATTTCCTGGCGCTGGTATCGCACGAGCTGCGCACGCCGCTCAGCGCCATCCTGGGCTGGACGCAGGTGCTGCGCAGGACGGGTAGTGAGGCGGACAAACTCGAGAAAGGGCTTGGCGTCATCGAGCGCAACGCCCAACTGCAAGTGCGGCTCATCGAAGATCTGCTCGACATGAGCCGGATGGTCGCGGGAAAAATGCGTCTCGACGTGCAAAACGTGTCGCTGGCGCAGGTGATCGAAGCCGCGCTGGAAACGACCGCGCCCAGTGCGCACGCGCGCCACATTCGTCTGCAGAGAATTCTCGACCCCACGGTGATGGTGTCGGGAGATGCGGGGCGATTGCAGCAGATCTTCTGGAACTTGTTGAGCAACGCCATCAAGTTCACCCCGGCGGAAGGGTTTGTGCGCGTGGTCATGCAGAAGGTGAACTCGCACATCGAAGTGTGCGTGACGGACAGCGGCCAGGGCATGTCGGAGGATTTCATTGCGCACGCTTTCGAGCGCTTTCGTCAGTCGAGCACGCCCGGCGTGCGCCAGACGGGCGGTTTGGGCCTGGGGCTGTCCATCGTGAAGTACCTGGTCGAGATGCATGGAGGCTCGATCGAGGCACGCAGCGAAGGCGAGGGTCGCGGCTCGACGTTCATCGTGAAAATGCCGGTGCTCGCGGCTAACACGGCAGGCGAGGCGCACCGGCATCCCCAAGCCGCCATCGGCGATCCCGTCTCGCATGCCAGCGTGAGCCTGCGCGGCCTGAAGGTCCTGATAGTGGATGACGAGCGTGATGCGCGAGATGTGCTGTGGCACATCCTGTCCGAGCGCGGAGCCGTGGTGAACGCATTCGGGTCGGTGGAGGAGGCGCTCTCGTCGATAGAAGAACTCGCCCCCGACGTACTCGTGAGCGATATCGGGATGCCCGGCGAGGACGGTTACGAGTTCATCCGGAAGGTACGCATGCTGGGCGAGCCTGTCAGTCGCATGCCCGCCATTGCGCGCACGGCTTTCTCGCATCTCGACGACCGCACCAAGGCGTTGCTCGCCGGATTTCAAACGCACCTTGCAAAGCCGGTCGATGCGCGCGAGCTCATCCTCACCGTGGCATCGGTTGCCGGCCGATCGAAATGAAGCCGATCGATGCCGGCACACCTGCCGCGGGCTTCGAGCGCCGCTGGGCGATCGCGCTGATGATCGCGGTGGCGATCGCCATCAGCTATCTGGATCGCCAGACGCTCCCCTGGGCCCTCAAGAACATCCAGGCCGATATCCCCATCGGAAACCAGACCAAGGCGTTCCTGGATTCCGCATTCCTCGCCACGTACGGGCTCATGTACCTGGGTGGGGGATGGTTGTTAGACCGCATCGGAACGCGGCGCGGACTGCTGCTCATCATGATTTTCTGGTCGCTCGCCTGCGCCAGCCACGGCCTGGCGGGCGGCGTGATCGCGCTGGCCGCCAGCCGGCTGTTGCTCGGCGTGGGCGAGGGCGGCGGATTTCCGGCGGCGACTCGCGCGGTGGCCGAATGGTTCGGGCCGCGGGATCGAGCCGCGGCACTCGGCATCATCAATGCCGGCACGGCCGTCGGCGCGGTCGTCGCACCGCCCCTGATTGCATTGATCCTCGTGCATGCCCATTGGTGGGATCTGGCGAGCTGGCGCTGGGTGTTCTTCGTCACGGGTGCCCTGGGCCTGGCCTGGGCCGTGTGGTGGTGGACTAGCTATCAGACGCCGTCGGTTGCGCCCGACCCCGTGAGTGCCGGGATCGAGCGTGCGGCCGCGGGCGCCGCCCCCTCGCTCGCCGCGCTGGTCGCGAAGCGCGAGGTCCTGGGTATTGCGTTCGCGAAGTTCCTGAGCGATGGCGCCTGGTATTTCTATCTATTCTGGCTGCCCAAATATCTCTTCGAGGCGCGGGGTTTCGATCTCAAGCAGGCCGCGAGCGTCGGCTGGATTCCGTACGCCGCCTCGGGAATAGGCAGCCTGTGCGGCGGCTATCTGTCGAGTCGGTTGCTGGCGCGGAACTTCTCGGTGAACGCCGCGCGCAAGATTGCGCTGGGCGCGAGTGCCGCGCTGATGCCCTGGGTGATGCTGGTGCCGCAGGTGGATTCGATCCCCTGCGTGCTGTTCCTGTTCAGCCTTGCATTCTTCGGACAGCAAAGCTGGTCGACACTGGTCATGACGGTGCCCACCGACCTCGTACCCCGCGCTGCGCTCGGCAAGCTGGCGGGGCTCGTCGGCCTTGGCGGAGCGTTCGGCGGAATCGTGATGGGCCAGGCTGCGGGCTGGGCTCTCGACCACGGCTTCGGCTACACACCCGTTCTGGTCGTGGCGGCATCACTGCACCTGGCGGCATTCCTGGTGATCTGCACCACCATACCGCGCATCCGGCAACTCGATTTTCCCCAGAGGATTTGAGCGAATGAAGATCACCGAAATCCGTACGCGCGTCGTGAAGTGGGAAGGCGCAACCGCGCCGCTGCCGCCGCACTTCTGCACCAACCCCATGGATCTGATCTCCCCGCGCCTGTCGCCCGAGACCATGGGCACGTTCACGTTTCACGGCTGGCTGATCGTGGAGATTTTCACCGACCAGGGGCTGGTGGGAATCGGCAATGCCGCGCTCTCGCCCCTGCTCACCAAGCAGACCATCGATACGTACCTGGCGCCGCTGCTCATCGGCGAGAACCCGTGGGACACGGAATTCCTCTGGCAGCACATGTATCGCAAGACGATGGCCTTCGGACGCAAGGGCGTGGCGATGATCGCCATCTCGGCGATCGACATCGCGCTCTGGGATCTCATGGGGAAGTCTGCGCGCCAACCTTGTTATCGCCTCATGGGCGGGCGCACCAAGGCGCGCATTCCCGTGTATGCCAGCCGTCTGTATTCGACGCCACTCGAGGAACTCGCCGCCGAAGCGCGGCGTTACAAGGCCGAAGGTTATCGGGCGATGAAACTTCGTTTCGGCTGGGGCCCCATCGACGGGGCAGAGGGCATGGTGCGCAATGTCGAACTACTGCGTACGGTGCGTGACGCCGTGGGTGACGACGTCGACGTGATGGCCGACGCTTACATGGGTTGGAGCCTCGACTACGCCAAGCGCATGATGCGGCTGATAGAGCCCTTCAATCTGCGCTGGCTCGAAGAGGCGATCATCCCCGACGACGTACACGGATACCAGGAGCTGCGCCGCTTCGGAACCACGCCCATTGCCGCCGGCGAGCACGAGCACACGATCTACGGCTTTCGCCAGCTCATCGAGGCGAAATCGCTCGACTACATCCAGTTCGATACCAACCGGGTGGGCGGGCTCACCGCCGCGCGCAAGATTCAGGCGCTGGCCGAGTCGTACTCGATTCCGGTGGTGCCGCATGCCGGTCAGATGCACAACTACCACGTCGTGATGGCGAGCCTCAATTCGCCCATCGCCGAATATTTTCCGCCGGTGGATGTCGAAGTGGGCAACGAGCTGTTCTGGTACATCTTCAAGGGCGAGCCCGTGGCCAGGGACGGATTCGTCGAGCTCGATGACGACGTGCCCGGCCTCGGCCTGACGATCGACGAAGCTGCACTTTCGAGATTCAAGGTGATCTCATGAAGGTCGCGGTGCTCGGGCTCGGGATCATGGGCGCAGGCATGGCCCGCCAGCTCGTCGCGAAGAGTTTCGACGTCACGGTATGGAACCGCGACGTGGCCAAGACTGCCGCGCTGGCCTCGGCCGGGGCTCGCGTCGCCGCAACACCCGCGCTGGCCGCGGCGGGCGCCGACATCGTCCTGGCGATGCTCGCCAACGACGACGCCTCGCGCAGCGTGTGGCTCGGCGGCGCGGGCGCGCTGGCCGCCATGCGCAAGGACGCCATTGCCATCGAGTCGAGCACGCTCACGGTGGAATGGATTCGCGAGCTCGCTGCTGCCGCGAAAGATCGCGGCGTCGCTTTTCTCGATGCGCCCGTGACGGGTAGCAAGGCGCAGGCACAGAGCGGTGCGTTGTCGTTCCTGGTGGGCGGCCCCGCCGAATTGCTCGAGCGCGTCCGTCCAGCACTCGCGGCGATGGGCAGCGACATCGCGCATCTCGGCGGCACTGGCAGTGGCGCGATGATGAAGCTCATCAACAACTTTCTGTGTGGGGTGCAGGTAGCGAGCCTCGCCGAGGCGATCGCGATGGCGGAACGTGGTGGGCTCGACGCGCGCCAGGCGGTTGCCGTACTGTCAGCCGGCTCACCGGGCAGTCCGCTCGTGAAGGTCGTCGCGCAGCGCATGCTCGAGCGCGCTTACGAACCCAATTTTTTCATCCCGCTCATGGCGAAAGACCTGAGCTACGCGCGGCAGACGTTTGCGCGCGCGGGAATCGAATTGGCGAGCGCCGATGCGGCGCGGGCCCGCTTCGTCGACGCGGAACGTGCCGGCCTGGGTCAGAAGGACATCGCGGCTATCGTGGAACTGCTGCGCCGCTAGCAGTTTTCGATCACGAGCCGCGAACGCACCGCGTCGAAACTCGTACGCCCCGGCGGCAACTAGCGTAGCTTCAATGCGTTGGCTGCTGCTGGTACCCGCCGCATTTCGGCGATTTCTCACGGACCAGATATCGCCACTTCAAACGTGCGCGAGACCAAAGCATGCACGCGCACCCATTCCTTCTCACCATCGAGTACTCAATGTGACCAAACTCTATGTCGGCAATCTGCCGTTCGCTGCCACTGAAGAAGCCGTACGCAGTGCGTTCGAGCCACACGGAAAGATCGAATCGCTCTCGCTCATGACCGACCGGACTACCGGTCCGCCGCAACGCTTTGGCTTCATCGAGATGGCGAATCCCGATGCCGCACGCGCCATGCACGCGCTGAACGGCACGGACTTCGGTGGCCGCCCGCTGAAAGTGAACGAGGCGCAGGACCACGGTACGCGGCCACTCTTCGAGCGCCGCTGACCTCACGCGAAGCGCGGGCGCGGCTGGCGGCGCTGCGGCTCCATGGGGTTGCGTGCCCGATTGCTAGGCGCCTCGACCTTCGGCCGCGGCGCCGGCGCGTGGCAATGAACGCGCTTCAGATCCGCGATCAGACGGTCGGACTTGCCCGCGTTTTCCGCGGCGGTGGAATTGGCGATCGGCCAGCCGGATTCGATCGTTTCGACCAGCGCGCAGCGCTCCGTCATCGGCATCCTGGCAAGCGCGTCCTGGAAATCGGCGGGCCGCGCCGCGAAAAAGCGCACCAGCGACTGTGGCGGGATGCGCGCTTCGGAATGCGCGCGACTCGCGGCGAGCTCGAGCAGCGAGCGGCCCAGCATCGCATCGGGCGCGCTCCGCAGCAGCTCCACCGCGGCGGCCGAGCAGGGCAGCGTGCGTCGTCGGTCGTAATCCGCGCGCGTGGCGCGCAACTGCTGGTACTCCGGAGTGTCGCTGCCGGAGGTCGTGAGCCGCAGCGCGTCGTCGAGCCCCACCGCCACCGTGAACACGCTGCGCAGCTCCGCCGAATTGTGCGCGTCGCACGCCGCACCCGCGAGCGCAGCGCGCGCGGTCAACGCGAGCAGCATGGCTGCACACTTCACGAAATCGGCGGCGTCGAAAACGCGCATTGCATCTCCTGTTCAGTGAGCGCTCATGTGCTCAGGGTGAGTCGCTCAGTTCTATTTCGACCAGGCGCTCCTTCGCACGCTGGTGCATTCGCGAGCTCGGATCGGTGAGGCGCAGCAAGTTGGTCAATTGCAGGCGCTCCGAGTAGAGCTCATCGAGTCCCGCTCTGCCCGCGCGCCGGCCGTTGCTGTGCCAGTACAAGGGGTTCAGGGGCGGATGAAGAGAATTGCCGTCGTGTGTCGATTTCATCGTGTCTCCGCTTGATAGATAGGCAGGTTTACCGCCGCGGGCTCCCGCCCGGGCGTCTGAAATTGCAGGTACCGCAACAGTTGCGCCAGTGCCGAAGCCCGCGTACTCAAGGTATTCACATACAGAAATTCTCGTTCCGTATGCATGAGGCCTCCGACCGGACCCAAACCGTCGAGCACCAGGTTGGTGTCGGTGCTCAGATAGTTCACGTCTCCGGCACCGCCCGAGGCTTGAGAGAGCACGCTGCGTCCTTCGATCTCGCCGATCGAATGCGCTAGAAAATCCGCCAGCTCCCGGGATCGTTCCGTCAACGAGAAAGGCGGGCAGTCATCGACGATCGAATAACGGACGCGCGCGGGAATGTGACCGCAGACGCGCGCGTCGCCCGGCGTGCACAGGATGCGGTCGATATCCTGATGAAGCCGGTCGCGGGTTGCGGCACTCGGAAAGCGCGTGTCGAGCTTTACGTGGGCGTGTCCGCAGATGACGTTGTGCAGATCTCTTCCGGCGCGAACGTGCCCCACGTTCACGTTGACGTCTTCATCGGGTTCGTTCAAACGCGCCAGGGCCTGAATCTTTTCCGCCATCGCATGCGCCGCGTTGGCATGATCCCCTTTGCTGCGTCCGGCGTGCGCTTCCTGGCCCTCGATGTCGATGTCGTACCACCGATTGCCACGCCGCTGATGAATGATGTTGCCGGAATCGAGCGCGGGCTCGAGCCCCAGGGCGATGGCGGTGTCCTTGGCCAACTCGCGATACTTCTCCGTGAAGCCTATCGATCCCACTTCCTCGTTCGGGGAGCAGATGAAGCGCAAGGAATATGCGGTGCGGCTGTCCTGACTCAGCAGTCTCTGCAAGGCCGTCAGGCCCACCACGACGCCGCCCTTGTCGTCGATGACGCCCGAACCGAAAGCGCGGGAGTGGCTGTCGAACCGCAGCTTGCCCCAGTTGCGCAACACGGTGTCGGTATGGGCGACCAGAGAGATGAATTGGTCGCTGCGGCCCGCGCGCTCCGCGACCAGCAAATCGGCGAAGCGGGCATCACCGGGCAGCATGGAAATCTCGAAGCCCAGCTTCGACAGGAAATCCGCTACCCACAGTTGCGCTCGCTGCACGCCCTGCCGGTTCAACGACTGGCTGTCGATGGCGCAAAGTTCTTCGAGCAGTCGCACCTCCGACAGCGCCGGCGGCGCGTGGATGAGATCTGCGAGAGCGTCCATGTATTTCTGCGGCTCATCGATCTTCATGGTTTTGTCCCTTGGCACGAGGTTCATGCGACGACTGCGGATTCTTCGGCGGCGACACGTCGTACCAGGCGCGCCCGCTCACCGACCGCCGTGCGTGCCGGTGGAACAGAATCGAGAACGACCGAACCGGCGCCGATACGGGCGCCACGGCCGATGTGGATGTTGCCGAGCACGAGGGCACCGGCACCGATGCTCACTTCCGCAGCGATCTTGGGGTGACGGTCACCCTGCTGCTTTCCCGTGCCGCCCAAAGTGACTCCATGCAGCAGGCTGACGTTGTCGCCGATGACCGCTGTCTCGCCCGTGACGAAGCCCGTGCCGTGATCCAGAAATACGCCCGAGCCAATTTGCGCGGCCGGGTGGATATCGATGCTCAATGCTTCAGCCACGCGGTGCTGCAGAAGCCTGGCGGCGAAGTGACGCCCATCAGTCCAGTGCCAGTGGGCCGCGCGGTGGATTTGCAGCGCGTGAAAGCCCTTGTAGAAGAGGAATGCGGAACAGAGGCAGGTACAGGCGGGATCTCGCTCGAGAATGGCCCACAAGTCGTCGGCCGATTTGTGAGCGAGAAGCTCGTTGTCCTCGTAAGCCGTGCCGATCAGGCGACGGAACGTTGCGTATCCCGGCTTCGGACCGTCCAGGCGCATCGCCAGCCAATGAGCGAGCGCGGCGGTATAGGACTTCTGATGCAGGATTGCGGACTCGAGCAGCGGTCGCGCCAACGGCTCGGTGGCGGCCAGCACGACTGCACGAGTGTAGAGAGCGGTCCATATCTCGTTCATTTCACGCGCCTCCCAGGAATGTTTCGAGACGTTCGCAGGTGTCTCGTGTCACCTGTGCTTCATGACTCTGCAAGAAAAAGTGACCGCCGTTGTATTCCAGAACTTCCGACGGTCCTTGGGTATAGGCCTGCCAGCCGCTCGCCTGCTCCGGCCGGCAATGGCTGTCGCGCCTGCCGGCCATCGCGTAGATAGGCAGGGAAATGCACGGGCGCGCGGGCGAGGGGTGCGGATTCGCGTGCCAGCCGTCGATGAGTGCGAAGTCCGCTTTGACGGTCGGCAGCAGCAGACGCATGAGCTCCTCGTTGGCCAGCAGATCCGGCGGCGTACCTTCCATCCGCTTCAGTTCCTCGAGGAAATCGCCGTCGCTCATGTGTTTGACGGGCACCCGGGTAACCGGCAGATGCGGCGGCTTGCGTCCGGAGAGGAACAGGCACTCCGGTTGCCGCGCGCTGCGCCGTCCAAGTTCCAGAGTCACTTCGAACGCCAGCATCGCACCCATGCTGTGTCCGTAGAAGGCGAAGCGCATGGCTCCGAGTTGCTCGACGATCGCGTCGGTGACTTCCTCGAACAGTTGACGATGATCGGTCAGGGGTGGCTCGGACAGCCGGTTGGCACGGCCGGGCAGTTGAATGGCGATCAGCTCGAAACGCTCGTCGAAGCGCGCGGCCCAGCCGCGGAAGATCGCGGCACTGGCCCCCGCGTAGGGAAACAGGAAGAGCTGCATGCGACTCTTCTTCCCGGCCGCGCTTCGCAGCGGAAATAGATAGGCCTCGTTGCCCGGCGGGCACCGCAGTCTGGGTGACAACTGTTTCAGTTTTGCATTCACGTATTTGTATCCTTCAGAAATACCAGCGCAGGCCGACGAGCGCCGAATCCTCGATGAGGCGCCCAAAGTCCGAGTCGGCGCCGCCGCCGGCACGCGTGCCGATGAAGAACATCTGCATGGAGGGTGTGACGTAGTAAGTCGCCGAAGCCGACAATGCCTCTCCAGATCCTGCGCCGAGGGAGCGGGTCCAGCGCAGCGCCACGTCCGCCTTGTCATTCCACTCGGTGCGCAGGAGCTGCAGGAACACGTAGTCGGAACCGAGGTAGCGCAGGCCGTTGGCCAGCGACATGCCGAGCACTCGAGCGTTCCGGCCCGCGTCCGGCGCGGAGAACAGACCACTGGATGCCTGCGTCACGGCCGCTAGATAGTCGCGGCGCTCGCCGCGGTCATAGCCTTCGTTGCCCGTGAGCCATTCGGCGGTCAGCGACCATCCAGACTCGAAGGTGTAGGCGCCACCGAGCAGGCCGGTGTGGAAAATCTCATCGTTCAGTTTGGTCCGTTCGAAGCGCCATTCGCCGTCGGCGGCATCGCGCTGCGGAAACCACCCGGAATGGCCGCGTCCGACCGCGACATCCGCGTAGACGAGGAGGGCATCCGAATATGTGTAGGTGCCGTACAGTCCGAGTCGCGATACGCCATCGTGGCGCCTGGAGACAATGGCTCCGCCGCTCGTCCGTTCACCGATCCAATCCAGCTTGACGGCGGTGAGCGGCGAGAAATTCAGCGGATCCGGGTCGCGGCTGCCAATGTCCTGGTTGTGCAGCACGCTCAAGGTCAGTTTCTCGTTGGCGTACCAGGTGAGCTGCGCGATGTCTTTGCCATAGAGATCCGAAAGCGGGTTGGTCTTGCCCGTGTCGGTGAACAACGGGTTGCTGGGCGAAAGAAAAGACGCATTTCCCCATTGCAGCACTTCGCGCCCGGCGCTCAGAAACAGCCCCTTGGCCACCTCGCACCGGACGGTGCCCGCATTGAGAAAAACGTCGCTGCGATCGGTCGCGCGCGGTTGCGGATCCGCATCCAGCACGTAGTCGTAGTCGGCGCGCAATTTTGCGGTAGCGCTGCACACACCGGCACTCGCGGACAGGTCGACGCGCAAGTCGGCATTTATCTCGTCTGATGAAATCGCCGCGAAGCGATTGCCCGGGTTGAAAGGACTGGCTCGTCGCGGCGTGTTGAACGTGCCGTAGAGCAATGTCTGGGTTCGCATGGCGAAGCGCACGTCCTGGTCCGTATCGCCGCCCGCCTCGTCATCCATCTGGGCGGCGTCCTGCGCCGCGGCGCCGTCCCCCGGGGCGTCGGGCACAGGATCCTGCTGCGAGGCAGAGGGCTCCTGCGCCACGACCGCACCCGGACTGTTCATCAATGCAACCGCGCCGATGATGGACCACACGCGATGTCGGTTGACTGGTTCGGCGGGCATGAGGACACCGGATGTGTGGGTGGGTTTCACTGGCTAACTACCGTGTCAGCGCGGCGACGCTGAAGACATCGGGTCCGAACGGGCGCACCTTGATGTTCGAGTATTCGAGCACCGAGACGCTGTCGCTGTTGATCGCATCCTGGATCACCATGCGGCTCACGAAAGGCTGCTTGCGGCCGTCGACCACGATGGTGTTGCCGGTCTCGAATTTCGCGGTCTTGAGAACTTTGCCCGACACGGTGTAGAACTCGGCCTTGAGCGGGACCAGGCGCGCTTTCGATACCCAGTAGACGATGCGGTCATAGGTGCAGAACTTGCTCTTGCCGACCAGGTCGAGCACGTAGGCGGCCTCGCCCTCGACATCCTCTTCGCGCAGCAGCTTGGCGTCGTAGTCCTTGCTGTAGTTGGTGGACGCGATGTCGCCATTGGCCGCCGGACCCATCATCTTCTGCCGGCTCGAGATCGAGATGGCGCGTTGCAAGTCCGGACGGCCGTACCACATGTTTCGTCCCAGCTGCAGCAGGCGGCCGCCGGCGGCGCGCGCCGGGTAGGTGGTTTCGGCGACGCTGTTGTCGGCGGCGGCCCGCACCTGCAGCTTGCGCTCGGTGCCGCCGCTGTCGACATCCGTATCGCTGGTGACGATCTTCAGGTCCCACTGCACGCCCGGCACGCCGCCGCCACGCACCCGATCCGTCGCGGCGAGGATGTCCACGCTGCTGGGAGCCTCGGTGGCGGCCTGGCCGACGGCCTGGGTGAGCAGGACCGCCGCGCAGGCGATCAATGTAGATAGAGATTGAGTTTTCATGTCGGTACTTCTCTTGAGTGACTCGAAAGGTTCAGGTGTGTGCCAGGGCATCGACGATGCCGCGGCGCGCGGCGCGCAGCGAGGGCAGCACCGCCGACGCCAGCGCCAGTACGATGACCACCATCGATACCGCCGAGATGCGCACCCAATCCAGGTCGACCAGCAGGGCGACGCGATACGATGAATTGGGAGGCACGTAGGACAGGTCGGAGCTGTTGATCAGCCACGCGAATGCCACGGTGCCCAGCACCCCCGCGAGAGTGCCGATGGCGGCCAGCCACCCGGCTTCGGTGGCGAACAACCCCACCACGCCCGGCTTGCCCAGGCCGAGGGCGCGCATCGTCCCCACCTCGCGAGTACGCTCGACCACCGTCATGGAAATGGTGTTGGCGATGCTGAGCGCCGCAATCACGAACACGATGCTCGCGATGAAGCTGAAGATCATGTCGAACAGCCCGCGCACCTGCCGGTAGAAGCTGGAGAGCTCCTGCCAGGTCTTGATCTCCACGTCGAAGCCCGCGGCTTGCAGCCGTGTGCCGAGTTCGGCTTGTTTGGAATCGGTCAGCGCGGCGTCGTCGAGCAATATCACGAAGCGTTCCACCCGCTGCGTGTCGAGCAGGTTCTGGGCGAGCGTCATGGGCAGCAGCAGGAATTTGTCGTTGGTCGCCGCGTTGCCGGTGTTGAATAGATTGACTATCTGTCCATCGAGGGCATTGGCCTGGCCGTCGATGGTGCTGCTGAGCAGGGTGATCGTGTCACCGAGCTTGTAGTTCAGCAGCTGCGCCAGGTCGGCCGACACGGCGACGCCGTAGTTCTTGCCCGGCACCAGCGAGCCGCCGGCGCCTTCCTGCAGCTCCCCGCGCAGCAATGCCATGTCCTCGGGCACCATCGCCTCGCCGATGAAGATCGAGGATGCCCGTCCGTTGGAAGCGGCAGCGATGCCGCTGATGGACAAGCGCGGCGAAACCAGCTTCACGCCGCCCGCGGAGCGCACGATGTCGGACAGGCGCGCACTTTCCGCGGCATCGAACATGAACCGCTTCGGATGCAGCTTTCCTTCCATCAGCATTCCGCGTTTATAGATCGTGAGATGGCCCAGCCGCTCGCCCGAGATGGCCTGCAGCTTGAGTCCCGCGTAGGTGTTGACGATGTATCCGCCGAACAGGTTCAGCGCGATCAATCCGGCCGCGACCGCGGCAACCGTGACCAGGCTGCGCCGGCGATTGCGCGCGATGTTGCGCATGGCAAGTAGTAGTAAGTGCATGTCACAGATCTCCGATGGTGATACGGCCGTCGCGCAGGGACACGATGCGGCTCATGTGCTTCAGGATGCGGTGGTCGTGGGTGGAGAACACGCAGGTCACGCCCTGCGTGCTGCGCAACTGCGCCAGCAGCTCCATCACTTTCAGGCTGTTCTCCGTATCCAGATTGGCGGTGGGCTCGTCGGCAATGAGCAGCTTGGGGCGGGTGATCAGCGCGCGGGCGATCGCGACACGCTGCCGCTGGCCGCCGCTCATGCGATCCGGATAGGTCCGGATCAGATCCTGCAGGCCGACCGTGCGCAGCAGCGCTTCCGCACGCGCCTCGTCGGTGCTCGTCGTCTTGCCGCGCAGCCGCAGCGGCAGCAGGACATTCTCGATCGCGGTCAGCACCGGGATCAGATTGAAGCTCTGGAAGATGAAGCCGATCGAGCTGCTGCGCAGATCGGCTTTGGTCCGCGAGCTGAGCTCGCGCAACCGCCGGCCGTCGATCTCCATCTCGCCCGCGTCCGGGTCATCGAGCAGCCCGATGACGTTGAGAAGCGTCGATTTGCCGCTGCCCGAGGGCCCGCAGATCGCCAACATCTCGCCGGCCTCGATGTCCAGGTCGACACCTTGCAACGCCTGCACGACGTTGTGTCCTTGCCGGTAGCTCTTGTGCAGTCCGAGCAGGCTCACGATGGGCACGGATGGTTCCCTGCGTACATCGACTATCGGGTACTTGGGCCCGACCGCTCGCAGTGGCGCGCGTTCCAGTTCAGCTAACATACTGCCATCTCCATGTTCAGATTGATTTTGAGTGCCTGCACCCGGGCCGCCTGCGCGGCGACCGTCTGGCACAGGAATACGTCCTTGAGCTCGAACGGCACGTTCAAGCGCCGGCGCAATGCGCCGAGTAGTTTGATCGCCAGCATCGAGTCGCCGCCGGCGGCGAAGAAGTTCTGTTCCACGCCCATGGATGCGCCGCCGAAGATCTCCTGCCAGATCTCGAGCACCGCGCTTTCTGCCGTGGTGCGAGGTGCTACCTGTTCGGTGTGGGTTTCTGTCGCGGCTTTGAAGGTGGGCAGCGCCTTGCGATCCACTTTGCCGTTGGAGCTCAGCGGCAGCGCGGCCACGATCTGCAGGCTGAGCGGCACCATGTACTCGGGCAGCTGCTGCAGCAGGAATTCCCGCAGCGTCGTTGCGTCGAGCTCGCTTTCGGGATGCACGCAGTAGAACGCGCCGAGGCGTTTTTCTCCGTGGCGTTCGCCCTGGCAGACCGCGGCCGCATCGCGCACGGCGGGATGGCGCAGCATGGCCGACTCGATGTCGCCGAGCTCGATGCGATGACCCTGGACCTTGACCTGCTGGTCTTCGCGCCCGAGGAACTCGATGTTGCCGTCGGGCAGGCGCCGGCCCAGATCTCCCGTGCGATACAGGCGCTTGCCGGTGAGCGGATGGGTGATGAACGCGCGCGCGGTGCGCTCCTCGTCTCCCCAGTAACCGAGCGCGAGCCCGACGCCGCCGATGTACAGCTCGCCGGTCACCCAGGTCGGTGACGGCTCGAGGCGATGGTCGAGCACGTGCATCTCCTGCGCGCGCATCGCTTTGCCGTAGGGGATGCTGGTCCACTCCGCGGGGACTTCGCCCACGGGATACCAGATCGACCAGATCGAAGCTTCGGTCGCGCCTCCCAGGCTGGTCACCTTGGCGCCCGGCATCGCGCGGCGGATCCGGTCCGGCAGTGTCACCGGGATCCAGTCGCCGCTCAGCATGACGTGGCGGATCGAACTACTGTCGGCGGTGCTGTTCTCCAGGAAATCCACCATCAGGCCGCACAGCGCCGGCACCGAATTCCACACCGTCACCCCATGGCTCTCGACCAGGTCCGTCCAGTGGGCGGGATCGAGCCGGCGTTCAGAATCCGGTATCACCACCGCGCCGCCGACGGCTAACAATCCGAACAGGTCGAACACCGACAGATCGAAACTCAAGGATGACAACGCCAGCACTCTGTCGCGTGCGTCGAGCTCCATGGTCGCGTTGACCTCGAGGAGGGTGTTGACCGCACCACGATGGTCGATCACGACACCTTTCGGCTTGCCCGTGGAGCCGGAGGTGAAGATGACGTACGCGATGTCGGTGGGCTGCGAGAGGCCTTCCATGAACAGCAGCTCGGGATTGGCGTGGCAGTGCTCGTGCAACACGATGATCGGGCGGTCGCACAGCGAGGCGCAGCGCGCAGCCAGGTCGGCCGTGGTGACGACCGCCGCGATCCGCCCTTCTTCGAACAGCACGCGCATCCGCTCGTCCGGCAGCGACGGATCGACCGGCATGTACGCGGCGCCCGCGTTCATGATGCCCAGCGCCGCCGCCGCCTGTTCCCACCCCTTGAACATCGCGATCGCGACCAGCGTGCCAGTCGGCACTTCGATTTCACCGAGGCGCCGGCGGACCCAGGCCGCCCGCTCGCCGAGCTCCTGATAAGAGAGTTCGAACGTAGGCGTGATGATCGCGGGTGCGTTCGGCGTGTGCGACAGGCTCTCGAGGAACAGTGAGTCGAGCGTCGCCGTCGTAGTCGACGCGACGGGATCGGCCGCCGCCGCGGAGTCCCGCGCGCTTTCGTTGACGACGATGGTCTCCTGCCAGACGGCGTCTTCGTTCGCCAGGCGCTGCACGAGGCGCCAGTACGCATCGAACATTTCCTGGATCAAACCCGGCGGATACAGATCCAGCACCACGTCCCAATTGCACAGCAACACCCGGTCGTCTTCCCAGACGCCGCAATCGAGCCATACCTGGGACGTTTGCGTCACGCCGTCACGGTAGACGGGGACGACGGGAAACTCGGCTTTGCGCTTCGGGATGGGTACCACCAGCGCGCTCGTGAATACCACCGGCATCTTGGCGCGAGTCGCACCGCCGTGAACGCGGGTGAGATCGCGCAACACCTGGACACCGCTGATGTCATGGTGCTCGAGGTCGTGCCACAGATCGCCCTGCACTTTGCGCGCGCGCTCCACGAAGCTCTTGCCAACCGACTGATCGACACCGAGCAGCGTGAGCGAAGTGAATTCGCCGACGATGTCATTGACCTGCGGATGCAATGGATGGCGATTCAGGAATGTCAGGTTGAGCGAGAAGGCCGGGTCGCGGCTGTACGCCGCGAGTACCTCGGCATAGGCGGCGAGCAACAAGCCGGTCGTCGTCAGACCCGACCGCACGGTCTTCTTCTTCAATCGCTCCCACGCCTCCGGCTGCAACTGCGCATGCAGGCGCGTGAAGCGCGGCTTCTTGAGCAACGAGGGATCCATCGCGGTGGGGAGCTGCGGCGCGGGCGCCAGCGTGGCGATCCGCGTGCGCCAGTATTCGAGCGCCTTGCGATAGCGCTCGGTCTTGCGGACGCTTTCCTCCGCCAGCACGTAGTCGCGGAACGACAGCTCGATCTTGGGCATCACCGCATCGGGCTCGAGGTACAGCTTGACCAGATCCTCGATGATGATGACGAAGCTCCACACGTCGAACATCAGCGCGTCACTGCTGAAGTGAATCCGTGCGCGCTGGTCGCTCAGCAATGTCACGCGTACGTCGAACACGGGCCAGCGATGCACGTTCAGCCGCTGGTGAGACATCTGCGCGCGCACCTGCTCGATGCCGCGTTCGGTTCCCACGTCATCGCAGCTGCGCAGGTCGAGCGTCTCGATCTGGTACTCGGGCACGCTGGTCAGGATCTGCTGCGTGCCGTCATCGAGAATCAGGGCGCGCAGCATGTCGTGGCGCGCGACCACGTGATTCCAGGCGCGCTGGAAACGCGCCACGTCGATGTGCGTGGTCTCCATCTCGTCGTAGCTGTGCGTCGTGACGTTGCCGAACTCGAATACCTCGTTGCGGCCCAGCCAATAGGCCTGTTGCACTTCGGTGAGCGGAAACGGCTCATGGCGCGACGCCGGGTCCGGCACGATCATGGGCAGCGAGTTGACGGTGGCGTCGTACTGCTCGCGCTTGCCCTGCAGGTCGCTGATGACGCCGGCCAGGCCGGCGATGGTCGGATGACTGAACAACGCCTGCAGCGGCAGGTCGACCTGGAAGGCCTCGCGAATGCGCGCGACGATCTGGAATGCCATCAGGGAATGGCCGCCGAGCTCGAAGAAGCTGTCGTTGACGCCGACTCGCGGCAGATTGAAGACGTGGATCCAGATCGTCGCGAGCATTTCCTCGCTCAGGGTACGAGGCGAGACGAAGCTGCCGGCATTGCTGCTGGAAGCATCGTCGTCGTACGCGGGCAACTTCCGCCGATCGACCTTGCCGTTGGGTGACAGCGGCAGCTGCTCGATCTTCGCGTATGCGGCGGGCAGCATGTACGCCGGCAGGTACTCCGCGAGTTGCGCATTGAAAAGTTTCGGATCGATCGCGCCCGCGGCGGGTTTTTCGACCACATACGCCACGATGCTGCGATTGCCTTTCACGTCCTCGCGAATCGTGACCGCGCAATCCTGTACCAGGCCCAGTTTGTCGCGCAGCAGAGTCTCGATCTCCCCCAGCTCCACGCGCATGCCGCGGATCTTGATCTGGGTATCGCGCCGTCCGATGAGCTCGAGGCTGCCGTCGCTGCGCATGCGGCCGAGGTCGCCAGTGCGGTACATCCGCATCGGGGTGGTGGCCGCCACGAGCGGACGAACGATGAATTTCTGTGCGGTGAGATCCGGGCGGTTGATGTAGCCGCGCCCGACGCCGGCGCCGGCGATGCAGATTTCGCCGGTGACCCCGGCGGGCAGCAACTGCAGGTTCTCGTCGGTGACGAACACCGCCACGTTGGGGAATGGTTTGCCGATCGGCACCAGCGCGCCCTCGGCCTCACCGGCGACGGAGCTTTCGAAGTAGGTACTGTCGATGGTGGCTTCGGCAACGCCGTAGGAATTTATCAGCCGTCCCTGTGCGCCGAGCAGGGCGCGATAACGGCGGTACTCGCCCACGTACCAGCTGTCCGAGGCCACCACCAGCACCTGCATGAATTCCAGGCGCTTGCCGGTAGATAGAAGATGGTCCGCCAGGTTGCGGAACACGCCGGGAACGAACTCGGCGAAATCGGTTTTCGCCTGGCTCATCCAGGCATGCAGCTTGTCGGGCGCGGCGAACAACTCGTGCGGGCACAGGACCAGGGTCTTTCCCGAGCCGAGCGCGCGGATCAGATCGCCGCAGAACACGTCGAAGGGAAAGCTCGCCATCTGCAGATGAGCGTGCATGTTCTCGAGGTGGTACTCGCACTCCCAACCCGCATAGGCATTCGTCCAGCTGCGGTGCGTGATCATCACGCCCTTGGGCTGACCGGTGGTGCCGGAGGTGTAGACCACGTAGGCCACGGAATCCGCATCGATGGGCTTGCCCACCGGCGGCGTGTCCGGCAGGTCCGCGAGCGACCCGCTATCTACGAGCAGGGCCGGCACTTCGATGCGCGCCGCGGCGTCGCTGCCGGGTTCGCGAATCAGACAGCAGATGCCGGCGTCGCCCGCGATGAAGGCGAGCCGCTCCGGTGGATAGCTCGGATCCAGTGCTACGAATGCCGCACCGGTCTTCATCACGCCGAGCAGCGCGGCGATCAGGTCGGGCGAGCGCTCCATGCACACGCCGACGATCGAACCCACGCCCACGCCGCGGGCGTCCAGGGCGTGTGCGACACGGTTGGCCTGCGCGTCGAGCGCGGCATAGCTCAGCGCCTGATCCCGATTCCGCACGGCGCACAGGTCGGGCCCATCCAGCGCTCGTCGCGCGAACAGCGCCACGAAATCGGTGTACGGCACCTCGAGGGCGGGCGCCTGCAAACACGCATAAGTAGTGGCGATTTCGCCGTCGGTGAGCAGCCGCAACTGGCTGATCGGGGCATCCGGCGCGGCGCAGATCGATTGCGCCAGCAGCGCGAAATGTCCCGCCATGCGCGCGATGCGCTCGGCCGTGAACAAGTCCGTGCTGTATTCGAAGATGCAGGTCGGTCCGTCGACGCCTTCGAACACGTCCAGCGACAGGTCGAACTTGGCGGTGCCGCAGTCCACATCCATGTACTGAATCTGCAGCTCGCCCGCATCGATCGCAGTCAGGGCGTTCTGATAGGTGTAGAGCACCTGGAAAACCGGATTGCGGCCAGGAGTGCGCGACGGGTTCACCGCCTCGACGATGGCATCGAAAGGCAGCAACTGATGGGCGAACGCATCGAGGCTCGCCGCTCGCACGCGCCCCAGCATCTCGCGAAAGCCGAGTTGCGGATCGAGGCGGCTGCGGATCGGCAGGGTGTTGATCAATGCGCCGATCAAGGCCGCATCTTCGGCCCGCTCGCGTCCGGACACCGGGGTGCCGACGATGAGATCGGTCTGTCCGGTGTAGCGATACAAGAGCACCTTGAAGATGCTCATGAAGGCGACGTAGGGCGTGGTGCCGGAGCGCCGCGCGAGCGACTTGAGCGTGTCGAACACTGCGCGCGGCAGCAGGCATTTGTGGATGGCACCGCGGTAGCTGCTGAGGTGTGGACGCGGCTTGTCCGCCGGCAACTCGAGCACGGGCAGCTCGCCCGCCAAAGTGCGGCGCCAGAACTCCGCCTCGCGCGCCAGCTGTACTTCGCTGTCGTGGCCGCGCCGCCAGGCGACGTAGTGCTTGTACTGGTACTTCGGCTCCGGCAACTCGGCATCGCTGCGGCCGATCAGTCGCGTATACGCGCCGAAGAGCTCGGTGGCGAAGACGCTCAGCGACCAGCCGTCGAACACCAGATGATGGAAGCTCAAGATGAGCACCGAACGACTTGCATCCAATGGCAGCAGGCGCGCGCGCCATGTCGGACCTGACGTCAGGTCGAACGGCTGCATGAGCACTTCGCGGACGATGGCGGCGATCTCGGCGTCGGAGCCACTGCCGGCGGCACCGCTCGGCAGCCGCCCCGAAATCAATTGATAGTCGATGGCCTGCAGTTCCTCGACGCGCTGCTTCGGCCGGCCGTCGCTATCCGTATGGAAGGTCGTGCGCAGGATTTCGTGCCGCTGCTGGATTTCCGCGAGGGCTTCCGTCAACGCATCGTGTCCGATGGCGCCGGTGAGCTGGAAACATCCGGGGATGTTGTAGGCGCTGCTTGCGCCGTCGAGCTGCGACAGCAGCCACAAGCGCTGCTGAGGAGGCGACAGCGGGTGCGTCGAGCCCTCGATCGGTGTGAGCTCGGCCTTGCCGCCGCCGCGTTCGCGCAGCAGTTGCTTGAGGGCCCGTCGCTGTTGCGGGCTGAGAGTCTGAATGCGTGTTTTAAGGTGTTCCATGGTGCCTCGCTCTTATGCGTCTTGCAGCAGCTCGTCGAGCTGCGCTGAGTTCAGTTGGGTCAAGTCCAGTTGGGCCAAATCCAGTTGAGAAATCTCCGCTGCCAGTGCCGCGACCTCGCTATCGTTTTTCGCGAGCATCCGGCCGTGCAGTTCTTCGCCGACACTCGCGGCGATCGTCTTGACGCTCGCGCCGCGCAGCAGATCGACGATGGCGATGGCGGTCTTGAGCGACTGCTCGATGCGATTCTTCAATTCGATCGCCATCATCGAATCGAGTCCGAGGTTGTTGAGCGGGTCGTCGTCGCGCAATTTTGCCGGCTCGATGCGCAACACCTTGCAGGCCAGGTTGCGCACGTGACCGATGAGCAGTTCGACGCGCGCGTCCGGGTCGGCGCATTCCGCGAACGCCTCCAGCACGTTTCCGGTCGCCGCTTCGGTCGGCGCATTGCGATCCCGCTCGCGCTCCGCGGCTATGAGCTGCTCGAGCATCGGCGCGGCAATACCCAGAGGGCTGGTATCGCCGATCGTGGTCCAGTGGGCGCCCAGCACGATCGCCTGTGAGAGACGCCCGCCCATCATCCTTCCCAGCGCTTCGCAGCCCTGCGCGGATGTCATCGGGAAAAATCCGCGATGCTGAAAATGCGTGAGCAGATCGAGCTGCGTCGCCATGCCCACATCGCCCCACGGTCCCCAGTTGACGCTGAGCGCCGTCAAGCCCTCGGCACGGCGCCGCAGCGCGAGTGCGTCGAGGAAGGCATTCGCGGCGGCATAGTTGCCCTGGCCCATCGATATGATCGTGGAGGCCACCGATGAGAACAGCACGAAGAAATCGAGAGGAGCTTCTCGCAGCGCCTGGTGCAGATTCCATGCGCCAAACACCTTGGCGGGCATGACGGAAAGGAACTCGGCGTTGTCGATCTGGCTGAGTAGTTTGGGATGCGCGACGCCGGCGGAGTGCACCACGCCGCGCAGCGGCGGCCGGCGCGAGGATCGAATCCGCGCCAGCAGGGATTCCACGGACGCGCGATCGGACACGTCCATGCGCTCGACCCGCACGTTCGCTCCGAGCAGCTCGAGCTCGCACACGGCTGCGATGCGTGCCTGTGCGGGATGGCTCGCGGCCAGGGCGCTCCACTCCTCGCGCGGCGGCAGGCCTTCACGGCCCGCCAGGATCAGGTGGCGCGCACCGCGGACCACCATCCAGCGCGCGATCTCCAGACCGAGCGCGCCCAGGCCACCGGTGATGAGATAGCTGGCGTTCCCGCGCAGCGCCGGCGGCACCGGCAATTCCTCCGCGATGTCGCACTCGGCCAGCCGCAGCATGAAGCGTTCGCCATTGCGCCAGGCGAGCTGATCCTCCGCATCGCCGCCGAGGCACTCGGCAACGAGGTGATCCGCGTCGTCCGCAGACAAGTTCTGCAGATCGACGATGCCGCCCCACAGATCGACGTGTTCTCCATGACCGATCACGCGTGCCATGCCCCAGACCGGCGCCGCGAACGGATTGCAGAGTTCGTCCGCGGACACGGCTTGCGCACCGCGGCTGGCAATCCACAGGCGGGGCTTCTCGACGGTTGCCAGTGCCGCCAGCGCCTTGGTGATGTTGAGCGTGGTCACACACCCGGCCGTGAGCGCTCGAGTGATGTCCTCGGGGGAAGGCTCAGGTGAAAATTCCCGGCACAGATCCAGGTTCACACAGCCGAGCAGTGGCCGATCGCTGGGAATGCCCTGCAGCAACTGCGACCAGCTGGCCGTGCTGCAGGCATCCACAGATTCCACGCCGGGCGGGATTTCCGCCGCGGATTGCGCTTCCACCCGCAATGGGCGGTGACCCGCGGCGGTGAAAGCCTGGGCGACGCTGTAGGCGAAATCGGGCTGGCCGCCGAAGATGAGCCAGTAACCCGGCTGCCGGCCGGCGTCTCTAACTATCTGCGGAGCGGGGACCCACCGTGGAGCGTACAGACGCTGCGGCACGACGGTGAAGGGGGCCGCGGCCCCTCCCAGGACGCGCGCTGCGCAACCGGCGATCTCGAGCAACAGCGTGCCGAGCTCGTCGTACATCTTGATGTCGCCGCGCATGCTGTGCTCGTCGCGCGCGGTGATGCGCGCATGAATGCGCGGATTCGGCGGAATGCGGCCGAGGATGCGTCCGGATTTGACGCCGACGGGCATGTACACCTTGGGCGCCGCCGTTGAATCCTCGGCCTCGAAGGGCAGGGCGGCAGCCAATGTCTGGAAGCACAGATCGAGCACCGCCGGATGGATGCTGTAGTCCTCGTAGCCGGCCTGCAGCTGCGCGGGTATCTGAACGCGCGCGAACGATTCCGCGGCACCTTGACGCAGCTCGACGATGCCGCGGAATGTCGGGCCGTACTCCAGGCCTAACTTCTCGAAGTGCCGGTAGCAGCGTTCGACGGAGATTTCCTCGGCGCAGCGGGCCGCGATCTGAGGCAGCGACCCGGGTTCCTCACGCCCGGGTGCTGTGGTGAAGAAACGGCCGGTGGCATGGGTTTGCCACTCGGCGCCCTGGGTGCCGTAGATGCGACTCGCGATATTGAAGCGATAAGTGTCCGGATCGACCGCGATGCGCAGGGTGCGCGGCGTATCCGACGAGAGATAGAGCGCCCGCTCGAAGACCACGTCGGAGAAGCTCACGACGTCGAGTGAGCCGAACAGGTGTTTGGCCGCGAAGGCCGCCATTTCGACGTATCCCGCGCCGGGAAACACCACCGCGCCTTGAATGCAGTGATCCTGCAGGAAATCCGCCCTGGTGCAATCGACATCGGCTTCCCAGGTGGGGACGATGGTATCGATGCGACGCGCGACGATCGGGTGGAGCATCGCCCCGGTGCGGATCGCCCGCGAAGCGGGCGTCTCGGCCCAGTGATGCTCGTGCAGCCAGGGGTTGTTAGGGAGGCGCACGTGCCCGCCGGCCGGGAGCATCCGGCGGCAATCGAGCACGGCGCCATTGCAAACGAACTGGGCGACGGTCTTGCCGAGCTGCAGTCGCTCGGATTGATCGCGATGTAGGGTCGGAATGACTTCGACGCCGATGCCTTGAGCGATGGCATTCTCGGCGATCGAGCCGGACAGCACCGGGTGCGGACCGATTTCCAGGAAGCTGCGCAGCCCGCTGGCGAGGATGTTTCCCATGGCCTTGGCGAACAGCACTGGCTGGCGCACGTTGCGATACCAGTACTCCGCATCCAGCTCGGGGCCGTCGGCGCGTTCGCCCGTGACCGTAGAGAACAATGGAATGCGTGCCGGCTGCAGCTGGAGGCCTGCGAGCTCCGTGAGCAACGGTGCTCGCAGGGGCTCCATGTAGCTGCTGTGATAGGGGACGTCGACGCGCAACTGCTTCGCGAACACCGCGCGCGATTCCAACGCCGCGCGCAGGCGTTCGATCGCCGCCGCGGAGCCGGCCACGGTCACCGCGGTCGGCCCGTTGACTGCGGCCAGCGACAAGGTGCCGTCGGTCACGGCCTCGATTTGCGCGAGCGCGTCCGCGGCATTCAGTCCGACCGCCAGCATGCGTCCCTGGCCAGCCGTCTGGTGCTGCAGGCGGCTGCGATGCAGGACGACGCGGATCGCATCGGCTTCACTGATGCAACCGGCCGCCAACACGGCTGCGGGTTCGCCGGCGCTGTGGCCGACGATCGCTGCGGGGCGGATTCCCCACGCGGCAAGCCATTCGGTCAATGCGACCTGCAGGATGAAATTGGCTGGTTGCGCGACATCGGTGTCCACCATGCGCGAGTGCGCCTGGTCGGACAGCAGCTGTTCGAGAATGGACCAGCCAGCTTCGGCTTCGAATCCCGCCGCCAGTCGGTCGACAGCGGCGCGGAACACTGGTTCGGTGCGATAGAGCTCCTGTCCCATGCCCCACCATTGCGGGCCCATGCCGGAGTAGACGAAGACGACCTGGTTGTCGCTCGTCACGTGCTCCGCACGGCGCACGACATTTCGATGGTCGGTGCCGTTGGCGACGGCGCGCAGCGCTTCGATCAGATCGCCGCGGGTCGCGCCGATCGCGCAGACACGATGCGCATGCTGCTCACGGCGCATGAAGGCGCTGTGCTGGACGTCATCGAGCAGCGCATTCTCCAATGCGCCGCCGGACTCGAGGCTGGCCGCGTAGCGCTGCGCCAGGAGCGGCAATGCTTCTGCGTGTCGTGCCGAAAGCGGCAGCATCCACGCCTGCGCGGGACTGGATTGCGGCGCAATGGCACAGGCCTGCGGAGGCGATTGCAGAATGGCGTGTGCATTCGTGCCGCCGAAACCGAATGAGTTGACCGACGCGTAGGCGTGCTCGCCCGCGAGGAGCGGTGTGGGCGTCTGCGGCACCTTGAGATTGAGCGCGGCAAAATCGATCTTGGCGTTCGCGATGCCGAAATGCAGATGCGGAGGCGCAATGCCGCGCTCCAGGACGAGCGCCGCCTTGATCAATCCAGCCACGCCCGCGGCCGCTTCGGTGTGACCAATGTTGGTCTTGATCGAGCCGATCAGGCATGGCCGGTCGGCCGGGCGGCCCCGGCCCACGACACTGCCGATTGCGTTGGCTTCGATCGGATCGCCGACCGGAGTGCCGGTGCCGTGTGCTTCGACGTAGTGAATCTCAGCGGGCGCCACACCGGCCGCCGAACAGGCCGATTCGATCAGGGCCCGCTGAGCATCGCCGCTCGGTACCGTGAGACCGTCGCTGTGACCGTCCTGATTGCACGCGGTGGAGCGGATGATTGCGTAGATGTGATCGCCGGCCTGTTGGGCATCGCTGAGCCGTTTCAGCACGACGATTCCGGCGCCTTCGCCGCGCACATAGCCATCGGCGCGAGAGTCGAACGCCCTCGAGCGCCCGGTGGGAGAGAGCATGCCGGCGCGCGACTCGGCAATCGTATAGCTAGGACCGAGCAAGGCATTCACGCCGCCCGCGATCGCCAGTTCGGATTCACCCGAGGCGAGGCTTTGGCAGGCCAGGTGCACGGCGACCATGGAAGATGAGCAGGCGGTATCCAGTGCGATGCTCGGTCCCTGAAAGCCGAATACATAAGAGAGACGGTTCGCCAGCAACGTCATCATCGAGCCGGTGGCGGTATGCGCCTCGACGGAGCGATATTCCGAGCCGCCGAGCTGCATCAGCATGTAGTCGAGCGTGAAGCCGCCGATGTACACCCCAACTGGGTGGCCGCGCAGTTCAGAGGGCGGCGCGCCCGCGTCTTCGAGCGCTTCCCAGCACACCTCGAGCAGCATGCGCTGCTGTGGATCCATGACCGCCGCTTCGCGCGGCGAGATGCCGAAGAACTCGGCATCGAATCCGGCGATGTCGTCGATGAATCCGCCCCACTTGGAAACGGTTTTCCCCGGCGCTGCGCGCTTTGGGTGGAAGTGCCTGTCGACACAGAAGCGGTCCGCCGCGACTTCGGTGATGCAATCCTTGCCGGCGATGAGGTTTGCCCACAGCGACTCGGGATCGTTGGCGCTGCCGGGGAATCGGCAGCCGATGCCCACGACTGCGATTGATGGATTCACGGTGTCAGTTGGTTTGGAGTACATGGTTGGCAGGATCCCGTTGAAATTTGTGATTCGAAATTGCGCCGACGCTCGCTCAGGCGGCGGCGTTCTGGCGATCGATGTCCGCGAAGCGCGCGTTCTCGCAATCGATCCAACACGCGAAGATGGGATGACCGTTGATCAGCGTCGGGGGTCCGGCGCGGCGCATCACGATGCCGGCTCGCTGCAGCAGACGTTCGATGCCGATCGGCGAGACCGTGATCAGGCGCCGCGCTCCGTGCGTGGCGGCATACGCCATGCAAGCGCGCAACAGTTCGATGGCGACCGACTGCTCGCATTTCCTGGCGACCGTCGGCGCGGCCGAGAGGGTGAAATCCACGGAGGCGAATCTCGACAGCTCCCAGATCTCGGGCGAGCTCGGCACGGGCTGGCCGTGGAGAACGTACGGAAAGACTTCGCTCAATAAATAGGGCTGGGTGGTCGGGAGCAATCTCGCGCTGGCGATGATGGCGTCGTTGGAGTTACGGCCGATCACGTAGCGGGCCTGCGGGCCGTCGAACTGATCGAGCTCCTGGCCGTCGGTGCACTTGAGCTCCCAACCTAACTTCTCGACGAAAACCTTGTGTCGGTAGCGAGAGAGATCCGTCATCACACCCGAAGAAAGGTCGCGTGAGTTCCCGGTCAAGATTTCCATTTTTCTTCACTCCCGTTTGTGCCTCGTTCGGGGGGTGAAGATAGGAGCGTCCAGAAAACTTCGTAACTAGCAAGTCTCGGAGGTCGGCCCTAATAAATTTCGTAGTGGTGAAAAAGTTTTTTCTGTGCAGCGCCGTTCTGACGCGGGATCGGGACACGCACCGCCGGTATTCTGGCGGCGCAAGTGCGCGCGGCCTGTTGGCCGGGCTTCGAGGATGAAGGTGTTGGAAGCGAGCGCGAATCGATCGATGCTTCTACGTGAGCATCTCCGACTTCGGGCGGTGCGATCAGTCGCGCGATGCGAGCGTGAGCAGTTCCGCTAACCAGGCATACCGGGATGCGATGGCCGCCTGCGTGCCTTCTTGCCACGACAAGGCGTCGACGACGCCGGCGAGTGCGACCTGAGATCGACGCCACTCGACTTCACGCAGCCGTTCGTCGAGCAGTCGGATGTTGCTGCGCGGCGGAGAAGATCTCACGAACCACGGCGCGCCGCGCAGGGGATCCAGGTGCCAATCCCATCCGAGCGAGATGGCCGGTTCGGAGGCGCTGACCCATTCGGTGTAGCCGGAGATGGTAGTTTGCTTGCCGTCGCGCTTGATATCGACGCGCTCTTCCTCGTCCAGGCCGGAAACGAGATGCACCAGCGGTATGGACAGCAGCGTATCCAGTCGCAGACTCACGCAACCTTCGTCTAGGTTTGTCTTGGCCATTACGGGCCAGCCCTTACTGGAAGGCGGGGTGTGGTCGAGGGGTCCATGACGTATCGCTCCGCATTTCGTCTCAAGAACGTAACGAGGATAGGATACGTTCGCGGGAACGCGTTGCATAACTAGCAACTCTGGGAGGTAGCGGCAGACCGATGCTTTGCCCGCCATGAAGAGGTCGCCGGGCGCCTCTTGTCGATGTGGGCTCAATATGACAGGCCGGCACCAGGCCGGATACTCACAGCAGCATGCCCAGGACGGCGGCCTGCACCACCGCGGCGGTCTTGTTCGTCACGCCCAGCTTGCAGATGGCGTTCTTGACGTGAAAATTGACCGTATGGTCGGAAATCGAAAGGATTGCCGATATTTCCGACGATGTTTTGCCGTCGGCGGTCCACTTCAGGACCTCAATTTCGCGATCTGTCAGGCATTTGCGCGTCCCCATGCCCAACTTCCCATCGAGCGCGCGCGACATCGCCGTATGAGAAACCTGGGCCAGCCAGCGCAGCCGGGTTTCGATGACCTGCAGTTCCGGCTCGCGCAGGAGCTCCTGGGGACGCGCCACCGTGAGCATGCCGGCCACTCCGCTCGCGTTGACGGTGGATTGAGCCCAACCGACCCGCAAACCGAACGACTGTGCCTCGTTCCAAAGGTCGGGCGCTTCGGCAAACAGCTTGTCCGACCAAACGACCGGCACGCGGGACCGCCGGCCATGCTGAACGGATGGATCGATGGCGATGTACTTCATCTGCTCATAACGCGACCGCCATTCGGCCGGGTAGTTATTGAGCAGGATCATCTTCGGATTGGCGATCGGTAACGGCGCTCGCAAGCCATAGGCGCAAAAATCGAAGCCAAGGGCGCGCGCCGCTTCTTGTACTTTGTTGAAGACTTCCTGGGGGGTGACTTCACCGTCGAAGTCGGAGACGAGGTCTTCTTGCCAAGGGTTCATCCCTGATCTCCATATCCGCTGATCAATCGTCCCACGGCACAAGACCCCAGCGCGTTTGCCGCCGAATCGACCCCCTCAGTAGATAGTACATCAGCGCGTTTCCTGCGAATGCGTATTTGCCGAGGTGCCGCAACGGCTTTCACCTAGGTGCCCCGAGCGACATGTCGCATGTCCGGCACACCAGCCGTAGGACAACGAGTTCCTGCGGGTGCTTCTTCAATTCGGGAACGTTTCGGGCTGGCCGCTCCGAAGGCTGTCGCGCAATACTGACGCCTCGAGACATCGCGAGATCAAATCCGTTTTCCCCCATGGATCGTTGCATGACATTGCCGCTTGCCTCACTGCTGCCGGAAGGCATCGCCGTAGTCCAGGCACGAGACTCGGCACCGCTCGATACGCTGCTGGTCGAGGAGCGGGCGATGGTCGCCGCCGCCGTTCCCAAGCGAATGCTCGAGTTTGCGACCGGCCGATGGTGCGCGCGCGAGGCACTGAGGGAGCAGGGGATCGAGGGATTTCCGGTGTTGGCAGATGCCAATCGCGCGCCGCTGTGGCCGCGCGGCTTCGTCGGCAGCATCACTCACACCGACGGGTTCTGTGCCGCGGCGATTGGCCGTCGCGATGCATTTGCCGGCATCGGGATAGACGCCGAGATGAACGGGCGAGTGGGCAGGGAGTTGTGGTCTAACTTGTTCACGAGCGATGAGGTCGACCGGCTCGAGCGCATGTCCGAGCCGCAGCGGGCGAGCACGGCGACCGTGCTGTTCAGCGCCAAGGAGTCCTTTTACAAGGCGCAGTATTCATTCACCAACGCGTGGCTGGACTTCACCGCCGCGGCCGTGAGCATCGAAGGTGACAGATGGCACCTGCAGCTGGTGAACCCACACAGTGCGTTCGCGCGGCTGCGGCAGCCGATCAGTGGGAGATTCGTCATCGGCGATCGGCACGTCGTCACAGCGATTGCCATCGAAGCGTTCGGGCGGGGTGCGAATTGAGGCGACCGACAGTCGGACGCATCCAGCGAATCGCAGGCAGCTCGAGTCTCACTTCGACTCCAAACTCACCATGTACTCCTGCGCTGCATGTTCGGCGGCGGCGATCTGTGCCGGCGAGGCGGTTTTGATCGCACAACTTTCGCGGTCGCGAGTAGTTTGTGTGGGCAGGTAGGGTACCCGCCATTTCGGGTCGTCGTAGTCGTCGAACCAGAACGCCCAGTTCCAGGGCCTCTTCTTCGGCTTGGTGCGAACCAGGCTGGCATCGGGCTGGTTGCAGTGAATCTTGTACAGCTCGTGCGCCAGGACGATGTGTTCGAAATGTCTGCCCCGGATCAAGTCTTCCTCCGCCGTCCAGCGGCCGGTGGAGCTCGCAAATACCAGATCCGTGCCGGCGTTGCGATAAGAGAATGCGACTCCGTTCTTGCGATGGACTATGAACAGGCCGGCCGTGACATAGGCGAAGATCAGCACTGGCAATACGACTAGTGTGATCGCGAGTCGCTTTCGCAGGCGTTGGGAGACTAACAAGACTGTCCTTCCTCGGTAGCGCAAAAGTGTGCGGAACGATCTGGGGGAAGCTACCCGAGCGCGCGACTTCCTGCCATCGACCGAACCGGTATTCTGGCGAACTGGTGTTCTGACCAGCAGAGCTCAGTCTCGAATGAACCTCACCGAACGAATCAATTCGTCTTTCACTTCGTAAATCGATATGTAGTGCCGTTCCTTGCCTTTATAGGTCACCGTCTCTTCGCTGACGACATGACTGCCGGCCGCGATCTGGTGCGATAGGGTCACGGCTGAGGAGTCCTTCAACGTGTCCACGAGCACTTCGCGCAGGTGCGCTTTGCCCTTGCCAAGCAGGCGGTCGGGATACGTATACACTGCAATTTCTTCGTCGTAGAGCGCCAGCATCGCCTCGACCTGCCGCTCGTTGTAGTGCCGCATCCTGAGGTTCACCAATTCCAGTGGCGTCAGTTTCGGTGGCATCGCGGGAACGGCTTGCGTCGCCGAAGAGGTGGCAAGAACGAGCAACAGTATCGTTTTCAGCATCGGCGCACCTGTCGGATATTCGGGGGACGCCATCCTCGTTCATCGCATCGATCGTTGCATGTGCCGACTGGCTTGCCCGCACCCAGGCCATGAGGCACATGAGGGCCGCGCAGGCCGAGGCTATGTTACAAGTCCGCCATGCCAGACCTGTCCATCCGTTTCCCGAACGCCCTATGGTGGTCTGGTGGTTGCGCATGGATAGGCGTGTCGATGGCGGCGATCGTTCGGGCGCTATCTGTGGAACGTCTGCTCGTATGGTCGCTGGCCAGCGCAATCTTCCTTCTCGCGTTCACCATTGCGCAGCGCACCCGCGAACCGGCGCGACTACTCGTGGCAGTGCAGAGCGTGGCGGTCGTGGCGATGGTTGCCGTGCTGTGCAATGGCTACGAAGGGTTCCTGCTGGTGCTGGTGGCGGCGCAACTCGGACACGAGCGCCGCAACGCGGGGCTGGCGTGGATCGCCGTGCAGACGGGCGCCATGGGTATTGCCATCGCTTATGAATGGACGGCGCGATCGGCTTTGTTGCTGACGCCACCGTACCTGGGATTTCAGTTGCTGATGTATGGGATCGCTCGCTTGCTGGTGGAAGAGCGCGCCATGCGGGCGCAGCTCGAAGCCTCCCATCTACATCTGCTCGAGCTCCAGCGGCAACTCGCGCACAAGAGCCGCATGGATGAGCGCATGCGCCTGACCCAGGAGCTGCATGATGTGTTCGGCCACCGCCTGACGGCGTTGAGCCTCAACCTGGAAGCACTGGCGCACCAGATCAGTGGCACGGCACGCGAGTCGGTCCGATCCGCGCAGTCCCTGGTGCGGCTGCTGCTCGAAGATGTGAAATGCCTGGTACTCGCTTCGAAAGACGAGATTCCGGTGGATCTGGCGCGCGAGCTGCGTGAGCTTGCGCGGGATCTGCCGTCGCCGCACATCCATCTGGATTGTCCCGCCGAGCTCCCGTTGCGTGATCCCCGCGTGGGCCGCGCACTTTTACGTTGCGCACAGGAATTCGTAACCAACTCCATCCGGCATGGCACCGCGAGGAATGTGTGGCTTCGGATTGCGCTCGAAGCCGACAAGATAACGTTCGTCGCTCACGACGACGGAGCCGGTGCCGGCGAAATTCGCGATGGCGCGGGGCTCACAGGGATGCGTCGGCGCATGCAGGAGCTGCGCGGCGTCCTCGCGGTGAATGGGCTCCTTCCAGGCCGCTTCGAAGTGCGCGCCGAGCTTCCGCTCGACCAGGAGATCGACGCGTGACGCGCATCCTCCTGGTCGACGACGAGGTGTTGATGCGGCAGGGCCTGCGAAAGCTCCTGGAAATGTCGGCAGATCTCGTGGTCGTGGAAGAAGCCGCCGACGGCTTGGCAGCCCTGCAGGCACTGGCGCGTATCACAGTCGATGTCCTGCTACTGGACATACGCATGCCCCGCATGGACGGCTTGGGCGTGCTCGACGCGTTGCGCTCCGATCCGAATCGGCCCGCGACGCTCGTTCTAACTACGTTCGACGAGCCCGAACTGCTGCTGGAAGCCGCTCGCCGCGAGGCGCGCGGATTCATCTCCAAAGCCGTGAGCCTCGAGGAATTGATGACCGCGATCCGGGCCGTCGCCGCCGGAGCGACGTGGTTTCAGCCGACGGTGACATCCAGCTTGCGCAATGCGCTGTCCGAAAGAGGTGGCCGGCACGTCGCGGCGCAATCCGACTCCCTCACGGAACGCGAAGTCGAAGTCCTGAAACTCGTCGCGGGCGGCTTGAGCAACCGCGAGATTGCGCAGACCTTCGGGGTGGCCGACGGCACCATCAAGAACCACGTGTCGAACATCCTCGCCAAACTCTCGGTGCACGATCGAACATTGGCCGTGCTCAAGGGCATCGAGGCGGGAATCATTTGAGTTTCAATGTGCCGTCAGTCTCTGACGGACGGCGTTTGATCCCGGATTCCAGCCTTACGTCGTCAATCTAATGCGTGCCTGCCCGGGATGCGTGAAGAATCGCCGCAAGGAGGTACGAGCATGGGCACTTCGATAACGACGACATTGATGGTGGCGGTTTTCGCGCCGCTGATTCTGGCTTCACCTGCATTTTCCGCACCGGGTGAAGCGCGCGCGGCACCGGACTGGCGACTGCCGCGCGGCACGAGCATCAAGGAAGCCGGCCCGCAGACCTACCGCTTCACGGTAGATATGTTCAACGCGGATGGCAAAGGCGAAACACTGTCGCGCCAGCGATTGACTGGTGAGTACACGCGCGGCCTGGCCGATGGGAAAGTGGAATGGAACAACGTCGCACAGGCGGATTCGCCGGGCGCAACCGGCGTATTCCTCGAACCGCAGAAGCGCGACTTCATGTCGGCATTTCGCTATGTGAATCGCCTGACGGACACGATGAAGCCGGAGTTCTTTGCGGGTTTTCCGCCCATGGCGGTGTCGGAACGCAACCTGGTCTGGGACACCGGAATGATCGAATACTTTGGCCAGCAGTTCTTCGATCATCTCGAGCTCAACCTACCGTTTCACGTGGCCGGCGCGCGGGACATCGACATGCCCGGGATCGGCACCTTCCAGAATCGGGATATCGTCCTCGAATGGATCGGGCGATCGCGGCGCAATGGCCGCAACTGCGCGGTAATCTCTTACCAGGCGTTTCTCAACCCGCTGCGCATCGCGCTCGAAGGATTGAACTTGCAGGGGCGAAGTGAATACTGGGGGCAGATCTGGGTGGCGATCGACAGCAAGCAAATCGAGTACGCCACGCTCCATGAGACGGTGGTCGGGGAACTGCTGTTGGGCGGGCAGTCGCAGGCTCAGGTCATCAACGTATTCCGTACTGGTGCATTGGAGCGGGTGGGCGCGAGCAAGTGAATCCCGGTCACCGACAGTGGGTCTTCGTTCTGCTGTGGGTGAATGTCGCCGTGACGGTGGTTGTCCTGACGCAGGTCTCGGTCGGCAATATCGCCGGTTTTCGCGAAATCATCGAGGTGCTCGGCTACTCGCTCGTGTACGCGAACGTGAGCGGCATCCTCGCGATTGCCTTCGTGGCCATATCGACGAGTGCGCGCGGGCCCCGCATCCGCATGCGGGTTCCCGCGCTGCTGCTCTGCGTGGTGCTGTTGAGCGGACTCGGCTGCTTGCTGGCACAAGTGCTGCTCATGGCGACCGGCATCGTCGTCCCGGCGCGTTTCTGGCCAAACTACTTCCACACCCTTCGGGTCGCGATACCGATTGCCCTGGTGTCCGGCGGTGCGGCGCTGGCGCATGCGGCGATGCGCGATCGAGCGCAGGCCGCGCAGAACGAGCTGCGCGAGAAGGAGCTCAGTGAGAATCGAATCCGTGCGCTGCTCGCGCAAGCCCGACTGCAGGCGCTGGAGTCCCGCATCCACCCGCATTTCCTGTTCAACACGCTGAACTCCATAAGCGCGCTGATAGCGGTGGACCCGGCTCGCGCGGAGCAGGTGGTGGAAAAGCTGGCGGTGCTGTTGCGCGCGTCGCTGGATACGGCTTCGCAGCCATTGATTCCGCTGAGGCAGGAGTTGGCGATCGTTGCGAGCTATCTCGAGATTCAACAAATCCGCTTCGGCAGCGAGCTGCACGCGTCGGTGCAGGTGCCGCAGGAGCTGCTGGGTGCGATGGTGCCGCCGATGTCCGTGCAGGCACTGGTGGAAAACGCCTGCAAGTACGGGATCGCCTCGCAGGGCGATCACGGGAAAGTGTGGGTCAGCGCCTCGGCCGAAAAACAGACCTTGCGCATCGAGATTCGCGACTCCGGCCCCGGCTTCGATCTCAAGGCCGTGCCGGCGGGGCGCGGTCTCGACAATCTCGTCGAGCGCCTCGAGGCATTGTTTGGTCCGAGCGCCTACCTCAACGTCTGCCGCCGCGAAGGACAGTGCGTGGCAGAGCTGGTCCTGCCGCTGCCATGACGCTCCGCGCCTTCCTGGTCGACGATGAGCCGCTGGCCCTGGATCGCCTCGGGCGGCTGCTGCGGGAAACCGGTCGTGTGGAGGTGGTGGGCAGCGCCATGCATCCCGAAGCCGCCATCGAGGCCATGACGCTGGATCCTCCAGATGTGTGCTTCCTGGACATCCACATGCCCAGGCTCACCGGATTCGAGGTGCTGCTGCGCCTCGAGCGTCAGCCCGCCGTCGTCTTCACCACCGCGCACGATCAGTATGCATTGCAAGCCTTTTCCGCCAACGCCGTCGACTATCTACTGAAGCCCGTCGAGCGTGGGGCGCTGAACCGGGCGCTCGCGAAGGCCGAGCGGCTCACGAGCGGGCAAGCGGGCGTGCAGCCGCAATTGCAGGCGATGATCCGTGAGCTGGCGGAATCGTGGCGGGCCGCGGTGCCTCAGTACCAGGAGCGCATGGCCACGCGGGTGGGTGAGCGCATCACGTTCCTCGACCTCGCGCACGTGAGCCATTTCTACGCCGAAGACAAACTGACTTTCGCGGTGGCGAACGGCAAGGCGCATTGCGTCGACCATGCGCTGGCGGATCTGGAGAAGATACTGGATCCCCGCAAATTCATTCGCATTCATCGCGGCACCATCCTGAACATCGCGTGGGTTCGGGAAGTGTCGTCGTTGCCCGGCGGGTCGCTGCACGTTCGCCTGGCGGGCGAGAAGGGCGCCGAAGTGGTGGTCGCCCGCGATCGCGCGCGGCATTTCAAGGAATGCCTGGGTTGTTAGGCCGGCGGACGTGATGAGAGCCTGCGACCGCCGCATCGGCCTTCAGCGCAGCAGCAGAAAAAATCCCTCCGACCGCGTGCCATCGAGCAACCGCGTGCCTTTCCACGCGCCGCCGCTGCGGCTGGCGAATGTGAGGCTGCGCACGATCTGTCCGTCGGGGCCGGTGTTCTCCACCACCAGGCTCCTTGCGGACATCCGCTGCGCGGCATAAGTGCCGGTCTCGATGCGATTCGTTCGTCCATCGCGCGCGTGATAGCTGGCTACCCGGTGGGAGATGATGCTGATGCCGAAATGCTGCTCATCGGCGGTCAGCAGGATGAGCGTCGCGCCTGCGAGCTCTCGCGGCGCCCAATCGACGCGGCTGCTGCTCGGGCTCGACGCGAAGCTGCCTTCGAACACGATGAGCCCGCCGGCAAAATACTGTTTCCACTGGCCGGTGCTGGGCGTCCGGAACGTGTATTCCATGTGATACGGAAGCGTGAAAAAGCTCGAATACTGAACGGCATCCTCGGTGGCGGTGTTTTGCCCGGTCTTGACGTAGGTGTAGGTGCCGGTGCCCGTGAGGTGGTTAGGGCCACCGAAGCCGGAATACACATAGGAACCGTCCGCGGCGTAGGTTTGTGTCACCGCGCCCATGGTGGGAAAGCCGCCGGGGAGCGAGGACTCGGTGTGCTCGATGGTCAACACCACGTCGAGCCCGGCGGTGCTGGCCGGGGCGAGTCCCGGCGGATCACAGTGCGCCACGCCGGCCGCGAAACACAGCACTGCGCTTGCCGCGCTGAAAAGAATCCGTGTATGCATGATTTGCTCCCCGTTGTTCGAGGAACAAAGACTCGCCGGAATCGGGACTGTAATTCTTGTTTCCCGATCGAAGCTGAGGACTATCTCAGTCGCGCTATCTAGTGCGGCGCTGGCCGGTCGATCGAGGGCTCCACCCGCGGCGAACCGGCCGGGTCCGACTTGCGAAACCGGGCCGGGGTGACCCCATGCGCCCGCTTGAACTCCCGGTAAAAGGTGTTCGGGTTGTTGAAGCCCGCTTGATAGGCGATGTCGGCAATGGTGAGCTTGCCCTCGCCGGCGCGCAACAACCTGGCCGCCTCTTCAGCGCGGTGGCGGTTCAGGAATTCGTAGAAATTGGTATGCAGGTGGGCATTGAGCAACTCGGAGGCGAGATGCGTCGATATCCGCAATGCTGCGGCGAGCTCGACCAGAGTCAAATCGTTTCTCGTATACAGGCGTTGATCCTGCATCAGGGTATTGAGGAGCAACTCGAGCTCGTGCGCCGCCGCGGGGCTCAACTCCAGGTTACGTGCCGGTGCGGGAAGATGCTCTGGCTCCGGCTCGGGAACTTGCGGAGCTGGCGCCGACATCGGCAGTTCCTCGCCTGCGGAGGCGTCGTCCGGGTTCCGCCAGATGAGCGTCATGGAAATGATCAACCCGTATAGCGCGCACGGCGTCACCAGCGAGTAGAAAGTCAGCACACTCAGCGGCGGGCCCGCGTACAGGCGCCAGTGCACGAAGAAGTCCGCCAGCAGCAGCGCCAGGAGGCCACCGCACAGATATAGCAGGGCGCCGAAAGTGCTGCGCGAGAAGCCAGTCATGACGATCCGCAGTTGCGCGCGCGTTCGAATCGTCCAGACTATCGCCGCCACGGCGAAGCCCGTTGCCTGCACGAAGCTCAGCAGCTCCCACCAGCCTGGCGTCGGAAATCCCCGCGCCTGCCACGAGAGCCGCACCGCGGCGGCACAAACCAGCGGTGCCGCATAACCAGCCACCCACCAGGCCCGCACACGCTTACGGCTCACGATGTGGAGAATCGCGAGCAACATTGGGCCATACATCCAGATCGCCATGGCCTGCAGCGGAAGCAGCATCGCTGCGGCCGGGGCAAACGCGAGATGCAGGTAGAGATAGGTGGTCGGCAGCAACATCAGAGCCAGGAAACTGCCTACCGCGAGTTTGAGCCTGAAATCCAGACGCTCGAGCAGCGCCACGCGCAGCAGTCCGCATAAACAGGCGAAGATCGCGGTCACAAAGATCGCCTTGAACAACTCCTGCAATCCGGCCGTCATGTGGTCATCGCATCGACGGCGACAGAAGCAGACTGGCCACGGCCGCGCCCGCGATGGTGCCGAAGGGCAGGTACCAAAGCGTGAGCAACGCAGTGATCATCAGCGGCCACCAGACCGCGGATACATTCCGCGGCAGCAAGAGGCCGCCCGTGACCCAGCTCACGCCAAGCACCACGTGAAAGACCTTGATCGTGGTTCCAACGGGGTCAACGCCGACCGCTTTCACGAGCAGCGACCAGGGGCCTAACGATCCGGCGTACGGACCCGAGTGCGGGACGGTGTAATTTCCGGTGACGAGCGCTCGGGAGCCGTCGAACAGGAGCCATCCGCCGATGGCGAGCGCGAGGGAACAAATCAGGTATTTCATTCGGAGCAGTCTCGAGGCGCAAGCAAGACCCGATATCCCGTGACGCCTGGACATGAGCAGTCTCGAGTGTCACTGAGCGTGCTGAGGATAGTCTTGCGCTTGCCGTCGTACATAGAACCCCGCGCGCAGCGTGAGTTGTGCAACATCGATTCATTCTCGATCGGAAGTGAGTGTGCCTGCGCGGCCGGTCCGGCCCCATTCGTTCGCTGCATGGTCATCCAGCAGCTGATTTTTGCGGCGGGCTGCTCGCAGAAGGCTGCTCGGTGACTTCGGCAAAGCGCGCAGGATACTGTTCTGAATAGGTGCCGAACATTCGATCCCACCAGGTGAAGTACAGCCCCATGTGCTTCGTAAACAGCTCGTGATGCATCTGATGATATGTCGGCGTGACCAGCCATTTGCCGAGCCAGTGCCGCGCCGTGCCGCGCGGAAAGACCTCATAACCCGAATGCAGGAGTATCAAGTAGACGCTGACGGTGATCACCATGAAAGAGAGGACCGGCATCGCCATCGGCACGACCATGAGATACACGATTGCGAAGAGTCCCGAGGGCAGCAGTTCCCACGGCGAAATCTGGCTGTTGGTCATCGGAGTGGTGACGATCGACAGATGATGTACCGCATGAATGTTTCGAAACACGAATCGGCTGAGATGGTAAAACCGATGACACAGGTAGAACCATGCATCCAAAAGAACCACGAACAGGGAGAGGCTGAAGATTGCGTAGGGCCAGCCCCGGTCGGCAACCGCAGGATAGATCTTGAGCAGACCGAGCTGTCCGAGCGCTAGATAGACGACGGCCTGAATGCCCGCCGCCAAGGAAAAATTGGCAGTGAGCAGCGTTTCCCGGCGAATCTGCCCCGAGTCCGGCGCCCTGCGCGCGATCCTCCGCGAACGAAACCTGCTGAGCGCCGCCAACGGCCGGTACAGGAGATAGATGGCAATGGCCATTGCGGAGGCATATAGAAAGTCGATCACTCCGCGTCCAACTGGCAGGAGCAATTTGCTGAGAACCGGGTATTGGGGGTTTGCAAACGGGACCAGCAACGCGGGTTCGACACTGATCAGAACCGCGAAGCTCGCATACAGCGCAAGCGTTCCGGCGAGTGTGATGACGATGGCTTTACTCTTCCCGTTGTACATGGAGGGTCTGCCTGTAGGAATGCACAATTCAGCGATGATTGCCGGGGTCAGCATGTGTTTTCAGTGCAGCCCATCACTGCGGTGATGTGATGACTGTCATTCCGGCCGCTTTCGCCGGACGCGTACCCGCAATCGTTCGAACAAAGCAGTTTTTCCGGATGTCACTCCATGCGCATCTCGATCGCGACGAAAGGCGGGATCCTGCGCTGACCCGTCGTTTATGACGGACGAGCCGACCCACTTCGATTTTGGGGCGATGCTCACCCGCTGTTGCGCAGTGACGGATACCAATCCGGCTGCCAAGATTGCAAAATCACACATAGCCGGGAACGGTCATCCAGGAGCCTTCGATGCTGATCGATGCCGAACAACTCGAAAGCGAATCCGGCATCGAAGCACAGGTAATCATCGTCGGCGGAGGTATGGCGGGCATCCTGCTGGCGCGCGAGCTGGGCAACTCCGGCATCGACGTGGTGATTCTCGAGTCTGGCGCGCAGCAACCCGAACCCCGAGTGCAGGCCTTGTATCAGGGCAAGATGACATTGACGGGGCCGGGCAATCCGATCAGGGAACTCAATGCGTTTCCTCTGGCCTCGCGGGCGCGATACTTCGGGGGATCTGGAAATGTGTGGGGCGGAAAATGTGCGCCACTCGATCCCATCGATTTCGAGCAGCGTGACTGGGTGGCGCACTCCGGATGGCCGATGGATCGGGCGGCACTGGAGCCTTTCTACGAGCGCGCCTGCAGTTTTCTCGATCTGCCGCGTTTTCAAGTGTCCGCACAGGCCATGTTGAAGGTGTCGGAACCATTGTTCGGCGAGCGCTCGTCGAAATTCGTCGCGCGTCCGCGCGCCTTCTCGGCGTATTCCGGTGCTGTGCGTGACAACCGTTACGCGGATCTCAAAGAGTCGTTGCTGGCGCATCCGCGCGTGCGCGTCTATCTACACGCCAATCTCACGAGGATCAACCTGTCGGACGACGGGGAGTACGTCGCGTCGCTGCAAGTGCGTACGTTGAACGCCAGAAAGTTTCTGGCGCGGGCGAAGACCTATGTTCTCGCGACCGGTGGAATCGAAAATGTTCGCTTGCTGCTTGCTTCCAACGATGTTCATCCCAACGGCATCGGCAATCACTCGGACTGGCTCGGCCGCGCGTTTCAGGGACACACGGTGATTTCGCAGGGAGCGCGCAGCTCGATCGCGCTCATGCGCGGGAACCAAGAGCTCGCCATCTACAACAACAACCAGCGGGTGACGCCGCACGTCGTTCTGGGTCTCTCTGACACGGCGCAGCGTCGCAGCAAGGGCGTGAACTTCACGATGACGATGTCTGGCAACGCCACCCCTGAAGGTCCCGGTCTGGCCGTGCAAGCACTGGCAAGCGGCCTGGCAGGCGCCGCGGTCCATGCCAGCCGCCGCATCTATCTGATGCTCGAACACACGCCGAACCGCGAGAGCCGCGTGACCTTGATACCGGACGATCTCGATGCACTTCATGTACCCAAAGTACGCATCGACATGCGATACGGCGCAACCGAATTCGAGCGTTTCGAATGGTTGGTGACCGCGCTTGCGAGCGAACTTGGGCTGCTGGCCGCGGGTCGTTTGCAATGGACGATCAAGCGTGAGCATCTCGTGCAATCCATGGACGAACCATCTCGCCATCACATGGGCGCGACCCGGATGTCACCGCGCGCGCGGGACGGTGTCGTCGACCAGGACTGCCGCGTTCACGGCGTCCGAAACCTGTATATCGCAGGTTCGAGCGTATTTCCGACCAGCGGCATCGCCAATCCGACGCTGACCCTCCTGGCGCTGGCGTATCGCCTCTCCGATCACCTCCGAAACTTGTCCGGGGCGAGCCCATGACCGCACCGAAGCTCGATCGCCGCCGGGTCATGCGGCTGATGCTGATGGCCGGGATTTTCGTCGACGTTCCGCGCGTTTTCGCCAGCGCCGAATGCAGGCTTGGAATTCTCGAGGATATCGATGGGCAGTTCATCGCCCAGTTGGCGCGCGAGTTCCTTGCGACGGAGCCCGAAGAGGCACCATTGCGCGACCTCACAAAGCTGATCATGCGCGACGATGACGAGCAGCGAATCATCGGGGCGCTGCGCCGCTTGATCGAGGCGGACTACAAGTCGAACCAGATCGTGAACCTTTCCGGGTGGTTCGTTTCACAGACCGAAGCCAGGGTTTTCGCCGTGCTCAGTCGTTGCGCCTGATCTCGGCCGCGTACCGAAAAGCGCTAACCATTGTTCTGCGCTGAATCATTCAGTGCGCCCCGCCCTGGTCCTGTGCGTCGCTCTCGAGCTCAGCGCCTGGGTTGAATATCCAGATTGCGAAACCAGCCTTCGGAGTTGTTACCCACCCACAGGCCAACTCGGCCGTCGAGGCGGTCGTTGAGCAAATCGATCGTGAGAGTCGGTGCGCTGGCATCGTTCACGAACACGCGCAGGTGCTTGGATTCGATCTCGAGGGTGAGGCGCACCCAGGATTCCGCTGCCACGGGCGTGGCGAGCCCCGCCTCGTATTTACCTGGAAACTTCTCTCGCAATACGTCCCACGTATTGTCAGGCGCGGACATGTACTGCAATGAGCGGGCTTTTCTCGCGGGATCGGCAGCGTTGAAATTGAACGGCCGCGTATACACCACGTCGAACAGATCGCGACCGCCGCCGTGAAATGCCAGACCCACGAAGCTGCGCTGCATGACATCAAGGCCGCGGACTTCAACGACTATGCGGCCCTGTTTGAAAGTCTGTCCGACGAGCCACGCAATGCCATCGTCCTTGGCGGCGTTCAGATGCGCTACGCCGCCTGGCTCGAACGACAGCGTGCGGTTGACGACTTCATACGCCTCCGGCTGTTGCGGCAAACGTGCCACGTTTTGGGCGGTAGCCGAGTGGCCGATGATCGGGGCAATCAACAGAAGTGCGGCCGAAATGCGAACGAGCATGAAGGGTGAAGACATGGGTCAGAAGCTCCGGGGCGGAAGAGGTGGCTGTGGCTCGAACAGAATGCGCCAGTATGCTCGGACGCGCGCCGGAAGCTCGAGTTCCATCAACCGTGTCTGTTCCAACAGCGACCGTCAGCTCGATGGCGGGACTTTGCCACGGAGTGTGCAGGTCGCCGTGGCGTACGCGACGGGGAATCGGCGCCCGTGCATCGGCCTTCGTGAGCACGATACGAGCTCGAGAGGGGCCGGTCTGAGCCTGCACCTGCACCGCACCGGTACAGAAAAGGGCGCCGGCGAGTATTGGAAACCATGTTCGCATCATGAATGCCACGATGCGCCTCGTGGCAAAAGCGTCGCAGACACCGCAGGCTCACGCCCGCGCCGCCGACCAGGTCACTGACCGTCCTGTTTCAGATCGCGGCCGCAAACGCGGCACCGACGATCTCCTGTGCCTGTTGCTGGATGCGACGCAAGTGGTCGTCACCGAGAAAGCTCTCCGCGTATATCTTGTAGACATCTTCGGTGCCCGAAGGCCGCGCGGCAAACCAGCCGTTTTCCGTAATGACCTTCAATCCGCCAATGGATGCGTCATTGCCGGGCGCGTGGGTCAGAATCGACCGGATGGCCTCGCCGGCCAGTTCGGTGGACCTGATCTGTGTGGTGGTCAGCCGCGACAACAATTTCTTTTGTTCCGGCGTGGCCGGCGCGTCGATGCGTTCGAAACGAGACTGACCGTGTTCGCGCGTGAGCTCGCGATACGCTTCGCCAGGATCGCGACCCGTACGTGCGGTGATCTCGGCCGACAAGAGTGCAGGAACGATGCCGTCCTTGTCCGTCGTCCAGACTGTGCCGTCCTTGCGCAGGAATGCCGCGCCCGCACTCTCCTCGCCGGCGAAACCGAGCGAGCCGTCGAACAGCCCGTCCACGAACCACTTGAAACCGACGGGTACTTCATGGAGACGGCGGGCGAGCTTCGCGGCGATCCGGTCGATCATGCTGCTGCTGACGACGGTCTTGCCGATACCGGCATCCGCGCGCCATCCCGCCCTGTGCCTGATTAGATAGTCCACGGCGGCCGATAGATAGTGATTGGGCGGCAACAACCCGGCGCTGCGGGTCACAATGCCGTGCCGGTCGTGGTCGGGGTCACACGCGAACGAAATATCGAAGCGATCCCGGAGGCCGATCAGGCCCTGCATCGCGTGACGCGAGGAGGGGTCCATGCGAATCCTGCCGTCCCAATCCAGCGGCATGAATCGAAAGGTGGCATCGACGGCATCGTTGACCACGGTGAGGTCGAGCCGGTAGCGCTCGGCGATGGCCGGCCAGTAGTGCACGCCGGCGCCGCCGAGGGGATCCACGCCCATGCGCAGATTCGCAGCGCGGATCGAATCCATGTCGATGACGTCGTCCAGGTCCGAGACATAAGAGTCGAGGTAGTCGTGCCGATGCGTGGTCGCGGCGCCGCGCGCCTTGGCAAACGACATCCTCGACACACCGCTCACATTTTCCGCGAGCAGCCGATTGCTGTCCGCCTCTATCCATTGCGTGATCCCGGCATCTGCCGGTCCGCCGTTCGGTGGGTTGTATTTGAAGCCGCCGCTTTCCGGCGGGTTGTGAGAGGGCGTGATCACGATTCCGTCTGCGAGACCGCTGGTGCGTCCGCGGTTGTACTTGAGGATCGCGTGCGAGATCGCGGGTGTCGGTGTGTACTCGTCGTGCGCCGCGATCATCGTGTCGACACCGTTGCCCGCCAGGACTTCCAGCGCGGTGGCGAACGCCGATGTCGACAGCGCATGCGTGTCGAAGCCCAGAAACAGCGGCCCTGTGATGCCCTGTTGTCTGCGATGACTGCAGATGGCCTGCGTCATTGCCAGCACATGCGCTTCGTTGAAACTGCTCTCGAAGGAAGTGCCGCGATGTCCCGAGGTGCCGAACGCCACTCGCTGTGCGGCGACGGTGGGATCAGGGCTTTCGCTGTAGTACGCGGTGATCAACTTCGGCAGGTCGACCAGGAGATTTTGCGGAGCGGGTTCGCCCGCCAGCGGGTTTGCATTCATGGGTGCCGACATTTTCGCTCCGTTGGCGCATGTGCGGCCACCGCCGCTTCGAGCACAGTCGAAAAATCGTACTGGGCGAGATCTCCGATCCGCTCAACGGTCAGGTCGGCGGCACGGCAACCGGAATTGCTCGCGGCATCCAGGGCGTAATGGCCCTGACGCGGCCAGATCGTCACGAGCCTGGTTCCCAGAGTCGCCTTCATCGACGCGAGGATGCGCAGCTTGTCGTCGATCATCACGTAGCGTCGCGCGGGATAACGCTGCATCACGTCATCCAGCATCGTTTCCTTGTGTATATAGATGAGTACGCGACCATCAACCGCGTCCGACAGCCCGGAGCGCTGCAGTTTTCGCGCTTGCAACACGATGTCGCCGTCCGAAAGGATAGCGGTCGTTCCCCACTGGCTGCAATGCGCGAGGGCGTTGAGCGCGCCTGCAAAAACGCGGCTCGCGAATGGATAGTCCAGCAGGAAAGAAGACAATTGCGCCAGGCGCGGATCGCCTTGTGCACCGAGCCGAAAACGCTGCGCCGCGCCCAGGTAATCGGCGTACCCCAACTCGGCGCGTAGCTGGTCGTAAAGCGCCCAATACCGGGCACTGCCGGCGCGGCCGAACTCGCGCTCGAGGAACGCGTCCAGATCGTCGCGGACGCGGTCGTTGTCGAGCAGCGTATTGTCACAGTCGAAGAAGAAGAGCGTGTCGTGCTGCGTTTTCATGTCGACCTCGATCGAGCAGGAGAGCTGTCCTCGATTGCCGCGGCATGAGCGCGTTCCACCAGCTTGCGCAGCTCGCCGAACCACAATACAGCGCTGGCCATCGCGATGCAGACCAGCCACTGGTCGATTGCCAGCGGCGAGGTGCCGAAAGCGAGGTTGAGGAAGCCGAGGTTGACGACCGCCACTTGCAGCAGAGCAGACAGCCCGATGGCGCCCCACAGCCACGGATTTTCGAACAGATTGGCAAAGGCGCTCGCAGTATCCGAGCGTGCGTGCAGACATGTGAACAGGCTCGCGAAGACCAACGTGGTGAAACCGGCGGTTCGCGCGGCGGCGATGTCGCCCGAGCCTTCGAGCAGCCCACCTGGCAGATAGGCGTCCATCGTCAGCAGCGTCACGATCGCGGTGACCGTGCCGACCTGCATCACGTCCAGCCACATCCGCCCGTCGATGACACGCCGCTGCGGCGGCCGCGGCTTGCGATTCATGAGGTCCGCAGCGGGCGGGTCCAGGCCCATTGCCAGCGCCGGCCCGGTGTCGGTGATGAGGTTGATCCACAGGAGCTGGGTCGCGAGCAACGGCAGCACGACTTCCCCGGTGGACCCTGAGAGCCCGATCACGCTCGCGCCGATCACGCCGAAAAACACGGTCAGCACCTCGCCCATGTTCGAACACAGCAGGTAGCGCAGGAACTTTCGGATGTTGTCGAAAATGCCGCGGCCCTCGCGCACCGCCTGGACAATGGTGGCGAAGTTGTCGTCGGCGAGGATCATCTTGGCCGCTTCCTTGGCCACCTCGGTCCCGGTTCTGCCCATGGCGATGCCAATGTCCGCCGATTTGAGCGCAGGTGCATCGTTGACTCCGTCGCCGGTCATGGCGACCACGTTTCCGGCCGCGCGCAGGGCGGCGACGATGCGAAGCTTGTTGGCAGGGGATACGCGGGCGAACACGGATGTCTCACGCACAATGTGGGCGAAGGTGACATCGTCGAGCGCGTCGAGCTCGCGTCCCGTCAGCGCGTCCTTGCCGGGTTCGACGATGCCGAGGTCTGCGGCGATTCGGGCGGCGTTGCGCGGGTGATCTCCAGTAATCATGATCACTCGAATTCCGGCGCGCCGGGCTTCGGCTATGGCCACCGCCGCCTCGCTGCGCGGCGGATCGATGATGCCCACGGTGCCGACGAAGATCAGATCGTGTTCGAGCGCGTCTTCGGGGGCATCTGCAAAGGCGGTCGATTCAGCCGGATTCAGCGGTCGATAGGCCACCGCCAGTGTGCGCAGGGCGTCGTCGGTCAGCGTATCGACGTCGGCAAGGATTCGCGCCCGCGACGTTTCGTCGAGTGCAACGACCTCGAGGCCCCGCCGCAACCGCGAACAGTGCCGCAGCACCACTTCCGGCGCGCCCTTGGTGATGACGACGATCTGGTCGCCGTGTTCGTGGTCGCGTTCGACCGTCGACATCATCTTGCGCTCGGACGTGAACGGCACTTCGGCGATCCGCTGGAAGCGCTGCTCGCGCCGCTCGGTGACACCGAGCTTTCGTTCGGCCACCAGGAATGCGGCCTCGGTGGGATCGCCGTGAATCTCCCATGAACCATCGTGTTTCGATCCCAGCCTGGCGTTACCGGCGAGGCTGCCGCCGCTGAGCACCGCGATTTGCTCGGCGCGCAGCGCGCCAGCGGTATGCGCGTCGCCTGGTCCAGAACCGCAGGGCTTGACCTCCCCATCCGGCGCGTAGCCGACACCTGTGATTTCCGTGCTTCCCGAGGCCGTCACCACCCGCACGATGGTCATCTCCGCGCGCGTCAAGGTGCCGGTCTTGTCGGAGGCGATGACGGATGCGGATCCGAGCGTTTCCACCGACGCGAGATTCTTCACGATGGCGTTGTGCCTGGCCATTCGTTGCACTCCGAGGGCGAGAACCAGGGACAGGATGGCCGGCAGCCCCTCGGGCACGGCCGCGACCGCCAGCGACACGCCCAGCAGCAACACGTCGACCACGTCGCCGACACCGCGAATGTCGGAGATCAGAAGGACGGTGGCCACGACCACGACCGAGATGCCGATCACGACGATGCCCAGCAATCTTCCGATGCGTGAGATTTCCTGCTGCAGCGGAGTCGGCGTCTCCGCCGTCGCCTCCAGCATCGCGGCAATCGACCCGATCTCCGTGTCCATGCCGGTGGCGGTTACCACCGCGCGCCCGGCGCCCTGCGCGACGGCGGTACCCTTGAAAATCATGTTCAGCCGATCGCCAAGTGCCGCGGCATTTGGGAGCGTCGCGACATCTTTGAGTACCGATTCGCTCTCGCCAGTCAACGACGACTCCTGCATCCGCAGAGAGGTGGCTTCGAACAGGCGCGCGTCCGCTGCCACGGCGTCGCCTTCGGCGAGCACCAGAACATCGCCACGCACTACTTCGCGGCTCGGGACACGGATCGTCTTTCCATCCCGTATCACCGAACAGGTGGCCGCCGTCATCCGCGCCAGGGCAGCCACTGCTTCCTCGGCCTTGGATTGCTGCGCATAGCCCAGGACGCCGTTGATCAGCACCACCAGTGTGATGACGATGGCGTCCATCGGCCAGCCCACGCGCCCCTCGACGCCCCAGGCAACGAGCGCGATGACGACCGCGGCGACCAGCAGGTAAACGAGCGGGTCCTGAAAATGGGCCAGAACCCGACGCCACCGCGCGCGACGCGGCGCGGGCCGAAGTGTGTTAGGTCCATGAGTCGCCAGCCGGTGCGCGGCCTCCTGTGCGGAGATCCCGGTTTCGAGATTCGTGCCGAGTGCGCGTGCTACCGCATCGGCGGCTGCCAGGTGAGCCGGATTCGTTGCGGACCCCGGCGCAGCGGCAGTCTGGCCCTCTCGGCCAGAACCTCGGCGTCGTGTGGTCGCAATGCGCGTCATGTGGCCGACAGGTCGAGGTGGCCAGGCCACTTCCAATCGCGGATCTCCGGCATGTCTTCGCCGTGCTGGCGAATGTATCGATGGTGCTCGCGCAGTTTGTCGCGCATCTGGGCCTGCAGTCTCACGCCACGGTCGCCGGTGCGCGGCATGCGCTCGATGGCGCCGATGACCAGGTGGAAGCGATCGAGTTCATTGAGCACCGTCATGTCGAACGGCGTCGTGATGGTGCCTTCTTCGTTATAGCCCCTGACGTGAATGTTGTCGTGGTTGTTGCGGCGGTAGGTGAGCCGGTGAATCAAGGTCGGGTAGCCGTGAAACGCGAAAATCACCGGAGTGGCGGTCGTGAAGAGGGTGTCGAACTCGAGGTCGCCAAGGCCATGCGGGTGCGCGGATCGCGGCTGCAGCTTCATGAGGTCGACCACGTTGACGACACGAATCCGGATCTCCGGCAACTGCTCGTGGAGTATCGAAACCGCGGCGAGCGTCTCGAGTGTCGGAACGTCGCCGCAGCAGGCCATCACCACATCGGGCGTCTCGCCACGATCGTTGCTGGCCCATGGCCACACGCCAATGCCGGCCGCGCAATGCTCGGCGGCGGCGGCCATCGAAAGCCACTGGGGCGCAGGATGCTTGCCCGCAATCACCACGTTGACGTAGTGGCGGCTGCGCAGGCAGTGATCCATGACCGACAGCAGGCAGTTGCCGTCCGGAGGTAGATAGACGCGAACGACTTCCGCCTTTTTGTTGACGACATGATCGATGAAGCCGGGGTCCTGGTGCGAGAACCCGTTGTGGTCCTGGCGCCAGACATGCGATGCCAGCAGGTAGTTGAGCGAGGCCAGTTTCCGGCGCCACGGAATCTGCGCGGTCACCTTCAGCCACTTGGCGTGCTGGTTGAACATCGAATCGACGACGTGGATGAACGCCTCGTAGCAGTTGAAGACACCGTGGCGCCCGGTGAGCAGATAGCCCTCGAGCCAGCCCTGGCACTGGTGCTCGCTCAGCATCGAGTCGAGCACCCGACCCGAACGCGCGAGGTGGTCGTCGTCCGCACGCACGGTCGCGTCCCACTGACGATCGGTGATCTCGAACAGGGCGCCCAGGCCGTTCGACGCAGTCTCGTCCGGGCCAACCACCCGGAAATTGCGGGCCTCCTGGTTCAGGACTGAGACATCCCGCAGAAACGGCGCCAGAGTGCGCGTATCGTCGGCGATGAGCGCGCCGGGTTCGGGGACCTCGAGTGCATAGGAGCGAAAATCGGGCATCCGCAGTTCGCGCAACAGCACCCCGCCGTTGGTATGGGGATTTGCGCTCATGCGCCGCGTACCGTGCGGTGACAATTCTGCGAGCTCCGGTTTCAATCGCCCGTTGGCATCGAACAGTTCTTCCGGCCGATAGCTGCGCAGCCAGTCATCCAGCAGTCTCAGATGCTCCGGGTGCGCGCCGGGATGCAGTGGTACCTGGTGCGAGCGGAACGTGCCTGCCACCTGTCTGCCATCCACAATCTCAGGTCCCGTCCAGCCTTTGGGTGATTCGAGCACGATCATCGGCCAGCGTGGCCGCTCGATATTATTTTCCTGGCGCGCCTCTCGCTGGATCGCGCGGATCTGCTCCACCGCGACGTCGAGAGTCGCGGCCATGGCCTCGTGCATCAGCGCGGGTTCGTGTCCCGACACAAAATAGGGCGTCCACCCGTAGCCGCGCAGCAGCTGCTCGAGCTCTTCGCGGGTAATGCGGGCTAACAAGGTGGGATTGGCGATCTTGTATCCGTTCAGGTGAAGGATCGGCAGGACCGCGCCGTCGGTTGCGGGATCGAGAAATTTGTTGGAGTGCCAGGCAGTCGCCAGTGGCCCGGTCTCCGCTTCTCCGTCGCCGACGACGCAGGCGACGATGAGATCAGGATTGTCGAATGCCGCACCAAAGGCATGGCTCAAGGAATATCCGAGCTCGCCACCCTCGTGGATCGAGCCGGGGCACTCGGCCGACACGTGACTCGGAATGCCACCCGGGAATGAAAATTGCCGAAACAGCTTTTGCAGCCCGGCCTCATCCTGGGTGAGGTCGGGGTAGACCTCGCTGTAAGTTCCTTCCAGATAAGTGTTGGCGACCACAGCCGGCGCGCCATGCCCGGGCCCCGACACGTAGATCATGTCGAGGTCGAACTTCACGATGACCCGATTGAGATGCACGTAGATGAAATTCTGTCCGGGCGTGGTGCCCCAGTGGCCGAGCAACATGCGTTTGACGTCCGCCAGGACGAGCGGGCGTTTCAGCAATGGATTGTCGAGCAGGAAGATTTGTCCGACCGCCAGGTAGTTGGCGGCCCGCCACCAGGCGTCGATTCTGCGCAGCAGATCGGGGGAGAGGGTGTTCTCGTTCATGGTCGGGGTCACTCCGGGCGCGCGCAACAGGACAGCGACAGCAGCGCGAGCATCAATTCTTCATCGGTGGGAACGACGCGTACCGTCACGCGGCTCGTGGCGGGGGAGATCACGGCCGCGGATTGCGCGTTTGCGGCGTGGTCCAGCTCGATGTCGAGAAAGCGCAGCTCGCGACAAATGCGCTCGCGGATGGGTGGCGCGTTTTCTCCGACGCCGCCGGAAAATACCAGGGTGTCCACGCCGCCAAGCGCCGCGGCGAAAGCGCCGATACATTTGCGGACCTGGTAACAGAACATCGCGATGGCCTCGGCCGCTCGTTGGTCGGAATCTTCGTATCCGAGCAGGTCGCGCATGTCGGAGCTGGTGCCGGAGACACCGAGCAGGCCGGAGGTGTGACTCACCATGTGCAGGAACTGCGTCGAGTCCATGTTCTGGGTTTTCTCCAGGTAATGGCTCAGGCCCGGGTCCATGTCACCGCTGCGCGTGCCCATCATGATTCCGGAAGCGGGCGTGAATCCCATGCTGGTATCGATGCCGACCCCGTCGCGAACCGCGGCGAGGCTCGCACCGCTTCCAAGATGCGCGAGGATCACATTGCCACGCGTGGCCGCCGGATCGCCGAGACGCAGGAGTTCCCGCATGAGGAAGGCGTAGGACAGACCGTGGAAGCCGTACCGCTCGATGCTCAGCGCCCGATATTGCCGTGGGATCGGCAGGTGCCGTGCCACCGTCGGCATGCTGCGGTGGAACGCGGTGTCGAAGCAGGCGAACTGCGGCACAGAAGGATGTCGCCCGGCAATGGCGGACATCAGCGCGATCTCGAAGGGCAGATGCTCCGGATCGAGCTCGATCATGGCGCGCAGGCCATCTAACAACTCGGAAGTCACCCGTTCCGGGGCGGTGCGCGTGAGTCCGTGCACCACCCGATGCGCCACCACGTCGATGGCCTGGAATGCAGCGCGGGAATCCAGCCAGTCGAGCAGATGCAAGATGGCGGCCTCATGATTCGCCGTGCCGATGAGGCGCTCATCGCGGGCCTGCGTCTCCAGATCGCTGACCACCCATCGGGTTTGTGCGAGGCCGATGCGCTCGAGCCTGCCGCGCACGATGGCGCGCGGCGGCTCGCCGTCGACGAACAACGCGAACCGCAGCGTGGAAGACCCGACATTGATGGTTAGGACACGACGCACGGGTGACCACCCAATTCTTGTCTGCAGGATGCAGAAGTAGCGAGTAGGGTGAATGTGACATTCATACGCGGCGGCGCTCCGCGCTTCTGTCCGCTATCGCACATATGAATGCATTTCGATGCGGGCGCATTTACATCTGGCGACCCGCCTTTGGCCTATCGACATTGCCGGCGGCAACGCTCATTTTGTGCGGCGAGGTCACAATCATGAAATTCTCATTCGTGCGGTCGGCGTGTCTGCTGCTGTTGCTTCCACATGCGGTCGATGCCGCATCGCCGGCACGTTCGGAATATCAGGCTGCAATCCGCGCCACACCGGACTTCGAGCACGGCGCTGTGCTGTTTGCCCAGTGTGTGTCGTGCCACGGCGCTGACGGGCAAGGCGCTGCAGATGGCTCGACTCCGCGCATCGCGGGTCAGCATTTCCACGTGCTCGTCAAGCAACTGGTGGATTTCCGCTACGGCAAACGTTGGGATTTTCGTATGCAGCAGCGCGCCAACATGCATCTAGGCGCGTTCCAGGACATTGCGGATGTGGCCGGTTACCTCAGCCAGCAGCCGCGCAAGAGCGACGGCGCGGCACGCAGCGCAGCGCCTGCGTCGGGTACCAGTCCATATGAACTGAGCTGCGCCTCCTGCCATGGAGCGCAAGGCGAGGGCGACGATCAGGGGGTGGTGCCCATGCTGGCGGGGCAACATCCCGCGTATCTGCTGCGCCAGATGTACGACTCAGTAGATGGACGGCGGCCGACCGTTGCGCAGCTGCACTCGCCACTCATCAAGGCGCTCGATTTCGAGCAACTGCGTGCAATCGCGGAATTCCTGTCGCGGCTTGGTTCGACGAACTGATCTGCTGCATTTTTCTTTTCGTGGCTCCCTCGTTGCCAATTGCCATCGAAGCGCGTCGCAGCCGCCCGCGCTTCGCCGGCCGGCTGACACCGAGCAGTTCGGCCGCTTGCTGCATGTTCCCTCGAGTCTGAGCCAGCGCACGGCGTATCAGGTGCTCCTCGGTGCGTTCGAGGTTCAAATTGTCAGTTGCGGATACTGGGGATGCGGCCTCCACCGATGGCAAATTCAGGTCGTCGGCAGCGATGCGCACGTCAGGAGCCATCAGGACGGCGCGTTCGATCACATGGGATAGCTCACGAATGTTGCCCGGCCAGGAATATGCGAGCAGAGCGGATTTCGCATCGGGGGAAAAATTCATCTGCAGCTTCCCGTAGCGCCGTGAGTGCCGCAGCAGAAATTCTGCAGCCAGCGGCAGGATGTCTTCATGCCGTTCACGCAAGGGCGGCAGACGGATCTCGACGGTGTTCAGTCGGTACAGCAAATCTTTGCGGAACGTTCCATTTGCGACTGCCGCCGCGATGTCCGAGTTGGTGGCGGAGATCAGCCGTACATCTACCGTCAGCGTGCGCGACGAGCCGAGGCGCTCGAGCTCGCCATCCTCCAGCACGCGCAATAGCTTCGGCTGCTGGGCCAGGGGGATGTTGCCTATCTCGTCGAGAAACAGCGTGCCGCCGTCCGCGAGTTCGAACCTCCCGATTCGATCTCTCTTGGCATCGGTGTATGCGCCCTTCACGTGGCCGAAGATCTCGGATTCGAAAACGGTTTCCGAGATGCCACCCATGTTGACCTTGATGAGCGGCTGATCCGCCCGCGCCGACTGTGCATGAAGCAGTCCGGCGATGAGGCCTTTACCGGTGCCATTTTCGCCCAGGATGAAAACGTTGGTCTGCGAGGGCGCTACGCGGCGGATTGCCTCCATCACGGGCTTCATGACTGCCGATTGCGCCACGAATTCGACGCCGCCGTTGGACCTCAAGATCTCATTTTCGCGCGTGAGTCGCGCTTCGCGCCGCCGTGCCTCACCCAGTGAGAGCTGGGTGCGCAGCACGCTCATCAGTCGATGGTTTTCCCAGGGCTTTTCGACGAAATCTCCCGCGCCCTGGCGCATTGCCTGCACCGCCACGTCGACTGTCGCCCACGCGGTCATCACGACCACCGGCAGATCGCCATCCAGCTCGCGCAGGCGGGCCAATAGCTGCAACCCTTCGCGCCCCGAAGTAGTGTCGCGAGTGTAGTTCAGGTCGATGAGAGTGCAGCCAAACCGCCGGCTCATCACCGCGTCCACGGCGGCTGCCGGACTATTGACGGCGTGCACAGCCAATCCCTGGCTCTTCAGCAGTAGCCGAAGTGCCTCGATCAGGTCCGGCTGATCGTCTGCGACCAAGATCGGCAACGGGCTTTGATCCATTGCGCAATCATACGACGAGTGATCGCGGCCGGGCGCCAACGCGTGAGCTCGCGTCCTCTCAGGCAATGAAGCCATTCAAGGTGAGCCGGCCAGTGCGCGGGTTCGGATCCACCGCCCGAGGCAGCACGAAGCTGCCCGAATGCAACGAGTTGCGACGGTACACCAGCATGCGATTGAAAACGCCCGTCTCACTGTGAATCTGCTCGTACAGCGCTGTACTGGCATTGATGTAGGCGCGCTGCGGCTCGTCTGGACCAGCCTTTTCCGCCGCCACGCGCCGGAAATATTCGCCCTCGCGAGCCTGGGTGATCACCTCGAATCCAGTGTGCCGATGCCGGTAGAACGCCGTGCCGCCGTGGTCGCGTTGGAATAGATAGTGAATGAATGCCAGTTCGGTGCCGGACATCGAGTCGATGTGAGGGATGCATTGCAGGTGCGAAAGCTTTTCCGGCGGTGTGGTCACGAGCGAGAAATGGCAAGCCGTGAAGCTGCGCGCTCTTTTCTGTGGACCGAACACCTCATCGAACAGTCCGCGCATCTGTTCGAGCACGAATTGTTGATAGGTCAACGGCGCCTTCGCGCGAGTGCCGGGGAAGTGGGTCCCGTCGTCGACGAACATCTTTCCCGCCGCGAGCTCGACGAGTTGCTCCGCGTTCGGGAACACATTGTCGATGACCAGCAATGGCGCCAGCTCGCGGCCGATGGTCAACTTCTGGAACTCGATGCTCGGACGAGAGGTGAGAATCATGATGGCGGCGGCTCTTACCAATACATCAGGAGATATTCGAATGAGTCGAATATCACCTCACGGGTCCCCGCGCTTCAACTATCGGTTCAACGGCAAGCAGGAAACCCCACGCTCGGCGTCTATCCCGATGTATTTCTGCTCAAGGCCCGGGTGGGGTAGCGCCAAGGGTCCTTACCGGACTTGCCCTATCGAGCATCGCATCGCATCGCATCGCATCAGCATCTGCTCTCATGGCGGCAGCTGATCGCCGCGCCAGCTCAAACTGGTTGCCGATCAACAGACGATTACCTGATTGGCCCATGGCGTCCAGTTGGCCAGCTCTTCCATTTGCGGCGCGATTCAGTGGTCGGCATCAAGCGCTCATACCAGCTCGACGCCGAGCTCCTTGAGGATCGCGACGCGCAACGCCTGCGCCTCAGCGCTCGACACCTTGCGCGGATGCGCCAGCGGCACCTTGAACTCC
>JAYTOI010000004.1:0-1270 GCA_043747875.1 Pseudomonadota bacterium
GAATCGCTCGGCGTCGTCTCGATGCTGGAAGCCGACGACGAAGTCGTCGGCGTAGCGAACGATGATCACTTCGCCACGCGCGCACGTCTCTCGCCAGGCTTCCACCCACAGGTCCAGCACGTAGTGGAGGTAGATGTTCGCCAGGAGAGGGCTGATGCTCCCTCCTTGCGGCGTCCCCGCCTCGGCATACGTGCAGATTCCACCTTCCAACACGCCTGCGTTCAGCCATTTCTTGACGTGACGCAGGACGCGCTTGTCCGCGATCCGATGCTCGACGAACTTCAGCAGCCATTCGTGGTCGATGGTGTCGAAGAAACCGCGAATGTCCGCGTCGAGTATCCAGCTCACTTTCCTACGTTCGATCGCCACCGTGAGAGCGTCCAGCGCATCGTGCGGGCCGCGCTCTGGCCGAAATCCGTAGGAAAACCCTTTGAAGCACGTTTCATACACCGCCCCCATCACTTCGGCTGCCGCGCGCTGGACGAGCTTGTCCTCCAGCGTCGGCATGCCCAGCGGACGCTCGCGTCCGTCGGGCTTCTTGATGTAGGCCCGTTGCACCGGCTTCGCGCGGTACGCTCCGGTTTGCAACCGGCGGGAGAGGTCTGCGAGGTTCACCCCGAGATTTTCTCCGTAGTGCTGCCATGTCTCGCCGTCGACTCCCGGTGCGGATTGCCGCTTCAGGTCGAAGTACGCCTGTTCCAGACGTTCGACTGCGTAGACGTGATGCCAGAGCGTGGTGAGTTTGCAGTCCTTCTCCTTGCTCGCTACCTGTCGTACTCGCTCCAGCGCCTGTTGCAGTGCGGTCCGGTGCTGAGCCCGGGCACTGTTACGTTGGGGCAAGTTCCTGTTGGCCAGTCGCCTTCCCTCCATCTGCTCCTCCACCAGCGGCGCACCGCTCGCTTCGTTCGCAGACTTCACCGGTACTACGCGACTGTCTGACTTCCCACGTTCGTGCATCGCTCGTTGGTCGCCCTTGAGCTTCACGGCGCGGACCTCGTTTCCATCTCACGGGGTCGAACGCGGGATCTCCCGGTTCCCGTGCATGAAGTGTCCGAGCGTGCTTGGGGTCTAAGACCGCGCAGGATCGACCGCGCGACTCGCCTTGGCGTCGTCGGTCGTGTTGCCTTCCGCTTCACCGTACAGCGTCGGCATCCCGGAGTTGGCCAGTTTTCGCGGCTCGATACCCAGCCCGTTCGTTCCCCTGTCAACGCTTCGCCGACTCCCTCACGGGCGCCTGCGCATGACTCGGGGCCAGTGTGGGTGGCTGACC
>JAYTOI010000005.1:0-1018 GCA_043747875.1 Pseudomonadota bacterium
CAAGGGCGGGCTCGTCGTGGGGTGGGGGCGTGGTAGGGTGGGGGCGTCGCAGGAAGCTGCGGGCAAACTCTCAGGCACGAGAGCCCCGGGGCGGAGGGCGACATTGAGGCACAAAAAAATGCATACGATCGAAGCAATCAGCACTCTCACACTCGCACAGGTCACAGGACGGATGCAGGCGGCCAATCGGCGCATCCGGGAAGCGGCCGACTCTATCGTCGAGCGGCACTACCAGCGCGGTGTCGCTCCCGTGTGTCCGTCGGATGTGGATGTGGTCCCCATGCCGGCGGCCCCGCAGCCGTCGCCCGAGACGCTGCGCGGCGTGCACACGACATACAGCGACCGCTCGCTCATCGGCTACACGCATAGGGGCGTCGGATCAGACCTCGCGGCGCGCGCCAGCGCGGGCGCCGAAACGCTGGTGGCCGCAATCCGCGGACTCGATGCGCTGGCGGATACGATGGAGCGACTCGACCGCGAGTATCGTGATGCCACTGCGGCGGCCATCGCCACCCACGCGAGCGCACAGGCAGACGCCACGCGCATCCTAGTCGGACTAGTTTCTCAGTCCGGGGACGCCCGGGGCTGAGGTGCCACCCGGGGCGGTAGCCTTCCCTTGAGCCTCCTGCCCCGGGAAACCTTTTACCAATCTCCTTTTACCAATCTCAACACCATGACTAACGACGATTACGACCCGGACAAATACGGCGAGCGCGGGGGTGTGGCCGGGCGACCCGACCTCGATTGCCATGACGGCATCGACCACCTTGCGGCCATCCTGTCCCCCGGCTGGGGGCTCAAGATGGCGAGCAAGGCGGAGCAGGCGCGCAGGTGGGCGCGAGATGCCATGGAGGCATTGAGCGGACCGGATCGCGTGGCGCTGGCCTGCGCCCCCCGGATCACGTTCCCCACGCCCGATGAGGTGGACGCGATGTGGCGGCGAGAGCAGGAGGAAGCGCGGCGCAATGCCCACGAGTGACTTTCTCCCTCGCGCGAGCGCGTCTTTTCGCAGACTTAA
>JAYTOI010000006.1:0-3766 GCA_043747875.1 Pseudomonadota bacterium
GCCTCCGATGCGGGCGACCCCGTGCTCGCCACCAGCCGCGAGCAGGTGCGCGAATCCATCCGCGCCGCGCTCGACTATCTACCCGCTCCGTATGCCGACATCCTGGAATGGAAATACGTGCGCGACATGAGCGTCGCGGATATTGCGCTGCGCCTGCGCCGCAGCCCCAAAGCCGCCGAATCCCTGCTGACCCGTGCCCGCGAGGCCTTTCGCGAAAGTTTCACGCTGCTGCGGGGCGCCGCGGGTCCGGACACCCCATGAGTCACGATAACGCGCGCTCGTTCGAGACGCTCTTCAAGCTCGCCGGTGAGCGCGACTTGCCCGCTGACGCGGCCACGGAACGCGCCCGGAACGCGGCGTACGAATCGTGGCAGCGAATGCTGGCCGAGCGGCGCGCGGCAGGCGCGCCGCGGCGCGGCTTCAGAATCGCCTGGGCAGTGGCGGCTGCCGTGAGCATTGCGCTCGTGGCGCTCTTGTTCCGCGTCCAGGATACCGGCGGCGCGCGCGTGCTCGTGGCACGGGTATCGGCTGCGGACCGCGGCGCGGTGCTGCGTCAGCGTGGCCCGCTCGATGTGCGGGCATCGACGCTGCTGTATTCCGGATCGCAGCTGACGACCACCGACGGGCGGGTGGCCCTCACTCTCGGCGAATCGCTGTCGCTGCGCGTGAACGTGAATACGAGCGTGCGGTTCGATGCGCCCGATCGCATCGCGTTGCTCGAGGGCAGCATCTACGTGGATTCCGGCGGGCTCAGTGCCGGGCCGGCGTTGCGCATCGAAACGCCCGCCGGAGAGCTGCGCCACGTGGGGACGCAGTTCCAAGTGTCGGTCGACGGCGAGCACACGCGAGTGCGCGTGCGCGAGGGCCGCGTCCTGCTGGCCGCGCGCGATGCGCGCCTGCTGCAGGACCTCGCAGCGGGCGATCTGCTCGAGGTGTCCGGATCTCGAACCCGTCTGGATCACGACCTCCCGTCGTTCGGCGCCGAATGGGAATGGGCGACTCTCGTCGGGCCGTCGTTCGCAATCGAAAATCGCCCGCTCTCCGAATTCCTCACGTGGCTGGCGCGCGAACACGGCTGGCAGCTGCGGTACGCCGACGAGGTGTTGCAGCGGCGCACGCGCGAGATCCGTTTTCATGGTTCGCTCGAAGGGCAGGATGCGCGCGCGATGCTCGAGCGCGTAGCGCTGATCACCGGCGTTCCGATGGAGATAGGCGATGGCTCGGTGCTCGTGGGAGACGTCGGAGCGCATCCATGAGGTCGTCCAGCGCGATCTTGTGGTCGATGCTCGGTACCATTGCGCCGACGTTCGGCGCCGCGCCCCCGGCGGTCTCCACATCGGAAATCGTCACGATTTCGCTGCGCGCCGGCACCAGCCTCGACTCCGCGCTCGCGGCGCTGGAGGCGTCGGGGGTGCGCGTCGTCTACAGCAGCGCGCTCGTATTGCCCACGATGACGTTGCGCACCACTCCGAAGGCCGCGCGCATCGATGCGCTGCTCGCGGAAATTCTCGCGCCCTGGCGCTTGCGCGCAATCCACGCATCGAACGGCGATTGGCTCGTCGTCGCCGCTACGGAGACGGATGCGGATAAGGAGACAGAGGCGGTCGCGAAACCAATCGCGGCCGACGAGCTGGACATCGAATCGATCGACGTCACCGCGAGCCGGCTGCGCCTCGCCAGCCCGGGTGCCAGCGATACGTTCCTCGATCGCCAGGACGTTCAGCGCATGCCGCACCTGGCAGACGATGCTGTGCGCATGCTCAAGGTGTTGCCGGGTGTTTCGGGTGGCGACTACTCGGCGGCACTCAATATCCGCGGCGGCCGACGTGAAGAAGCCGCACTCCTGATCGATGGCGCCGAGATCCACAACGGGTTTCATTTCCGCGATATCGATGGCGCGCTGTCCGTGCTCGATACCAATCTCGTGCACGGCATCGACTTCACCACCGGCGGCATGACCGCCGAATACGGTGACTACATGAGCGGCGTCGTGAGCCTGCAGTCGCGTCGCGCCGCCGCGGATGATGCGTATCGCCACGGCGTCGGCATCAGCTTCGTGAGTGCGTACGGGCGCAGTTCCGGGACGTTCGCGGACGACCGCGGTGCGTGGCTCGTGTCCGTGCGCCGCGGATTCCTCGACGTGATCACCGAGCGGGTGGTGGAAGAAGACGAGCAGCTCACGCCGCGCTACACGGACATCTTCGCCTCGACCGACTTCGAGTTGAGCGCGCGCACCTCGCTTGGTGCGCGCGTGCTCGCGAGCGACGACGATCTCAAGTTCGTAAACGGCGACAACTCGCAGGATATCGACTCGGCGGGCAACGGGCATTCCACTCATCTTTGGCTCACGCTCGATCATGCCTGGAGTGACGCCGTTTCTATGCGCACACTGGTATCTGCCGCGACGGTAAACCAGCAGCGCGCGGCGAACGGTAGCGAGGGGCGCCGTTCCGGCGACGTGCGCAGCGACAACGATTTTCGGTTTCTGGATCTGCGGCAGGACTGGTCGTGGACGTGGAGTGAACGGCATCTGCCGCGCTTCGGTTTCAACTTCAGCCGCCAGGAAGCCTCTTACGATTACATGCTCGTCGCGCAGATTCGCGATCCGTTGATCACGCCGGTACCCATCGACATCGCCTACGCAACCGACATGAACGCGCACCTCGACAAGCTCGGCCTCTTTGCGTCGTGGCGCACACGGCTGACGGACGCGATCACCGCCGAAGCCGGCGCCCGCTGGGACAGCTACCGCTATGACCAGGGTCTCGAGTTCGACGTCGTGAGCCCGCGGCTCAACGTCGTCTACGCATCGAATGCGGGCAACGAATGGCGCGCCGCCTGGGGAGTCGTGCATCAGCCGCAGGGCGTTCACGAGCTGCAGGTTGAAGACAACGTCACGCAATTCTTCGCGCCCGAACGCGTGAGCCACGCGGTGGTCGGCTACACGCGGCATTTCTCGCCCGGCTTGTCACTGCGCATCGAGCTCTACCGCAAGTCGTACGAAGACCTGCGGCCGCGTTTCGAGAACGCGCTCGACCCGGTGCAGCTCATCCCCGAGGGTTCCACAGACCGTGTGCGCATCGATGCGCCCTCGGCTCGCGCGCGAGGCGTCGAAATCACGCTGCGACGGGAGGCGAGTCGCGGACTGTCAGGCTGGGTGAGCGCGTCGGTGGCGAAGGCGGAGGAGCAGGAACTGGGCGAGTGGCGTCCGCGCACTTGGGATCAGCGCACGACGCTGTCGTTCGGCAGCAGTTGGACCGGCGCGAAGTGGAACATGAGTCTCGCGGGCCTGTTTCACAGCGGCACGCCTACCACCTCCATCGACGTCGAGATCACGCCGCTGCCCGGCGGCGGGTTTGGAGCCGAAGGAAACGTCGGTTCGCGCAATGGAGCGCGCATGGGCAAATACGCACGCCTCGATCTGCGGGCCAATCGCGATGTGCTGCTCGCAAACAGCAAGCTGTCGCTATATGTCGAAGTCACGAATCTGCTGAACGCCAAGAACGAGTGCTGCATCAATGACTATGGCATCGAGCCTGATCGGAATGGCCGGCCGTTCTTCTACCGGGAGACGGGCTACTGGCTGCCGATGCTGCCGTCGTTCGGCTTTCAGTGGGAATTCTGAGCCCCTGATACGCGCCAGGAAGGCTGTTTCGCATGAGTTTTCGACTTTCAATTACCCACAACTCGGGAGCCGAGTAGATAGCCTATTTCGATATCGGTGAGGCGGGAGAGGCCGCGCCAGATGACGAGGTTGCCGGGCGGC
>JAYTOI010000007.1:0-15547 GCA_043747875.1 Pseudomonadota bacterium
GTCCCGCGAGGTTGTCAGACCGGCGCGGCGACCACCGGCGGAATCACATGGAAGCCCAGCAGCTCGACTTGCAGGCAGCAGTAGTGCTCCTTGGTTTCCTCGTCGCTGCACAGGTCGGTCGACAGATACTTCTTGTTGTCGTCGCAGAACACGGTGGCCACGCAGGAGCCGGCGCCCTGTTCGTGCGCGATCTCGAGCGCGCCGAGCAGGTTGGCGCCGGAGCTGATGCCCACGGCGATGCCCAGCTCGTTCGCGATGCGCTGGGACATCACGATGGCGTCGCCGTCCCAGACGTCGAGGATCCGCCCGAGCGCCCCGAGCCGCACGATGGACGGCACGAACTCGTCGCTGATGCCCTGGATGCGGTGGCGGCCCACCTTGTGGCCGGTGCGCAGCGTCGGCGAATTGCCGGGCTCGAGCGGGTACGCCGCGACGCCCTTGCCGAAGCGCTCGCGCAGGTGCTGCGCGACGCCCATGACGGTGCCGCCGGTGCCGACGCCCGCGACGAAAGCGGTGGGCGTGCGGCCGATGGACGCGAGCTGCGCCGTGATCTCGGGGCCGGTGGTTTCGTAGTGCGCCTGCACGTTGGCGGCATTGTCGAACTGCTGTGGGCGGAACACGTGCCCGGCATCGCGCGCGAACTCGTCGGCCATGCGGATGGAGCCGAGGAAGCCGCCGAGCTCGGCGGACACCGGGATCACCGCCGCGCCCAGGCTCTGGATGACCAGCACGCGTTCGCGCGACATCCAGTCGGGCATGTAGATTCGTACCGGATGGCGCAGCGCGCGGCCGATGGCCGCGAAGGAGTTGCCGGTGTTGCCGCTGGTGGCCTCGGCGATCACGTCGCCGGGGGCAATATCCCCGGCGGCGTAGGCGCGCTGAAGAATGTAGAGCGCCATGCGGTCTTTGATGCTGCCGGTGAAGTTGTACGCCTCGTGCTTGGCGTAGATGCGGTGCTCGTGCCCGCGGTAGCGGCAGTGGATCTCGATGAGCGGCGTGCCGCCGATGAGGCGCGCGAGGCTGATCAGCCGATCAGCGATGAGTGAATGCGTTGCGGCGGCGGCCATTTGAAGGCCGATATTAGCCTACGGAGGCGCCGCGGCTTCGGATGCACGTCATGAAAATATTCCGTTCAAATGCGAACCGCGTGCATCCGTCGCGCGTCGCCCCCGTATTTCCCCCTGCATCAACAACTGAACGCTCGCAACGAGCCAGGGGACACGAACATGCAATTTCGCAAGACCAGCCTGGTGGCAGCCGCCATCTCGGCAACGATGGCAGCCGCGCTGCCGCTCACGGCCGGAGCCTCGAGCCACCGCGAAGCGCCGAACATCACGCGCCTGCCGACCATGGACTCGACCGACTTCTATCTGTTCAACAGCTACGACCCGGCGCGCGCCGGCTTCGTCACGATCCTCGCCAATTACATCCCGCTGCAGCAGCCGTACGGTGGTCCTAACTATTTCGCGATGGACCCGGCCGGCGTGTACGAGATCCACATCGACAACGACGGTGACGCGGTGGAGAACCTGACGTTCCAGTTCCGCTTCACGAACCGCCTGGCCAACGACAACCGCGGCTTCAGGCTGAACATCGGCGGCCCGAACGTCGCGATCCCGCTCAAGAACAAGGGCGGCGTGAGCGCCGGCGACAACTCGAACCTGAACTTCCGCGAGAGCTACACGGTGACGCTGATGCGCGGCGACCGCCGCAAGGGCAGCGAGCAGGACGTGACGAACTCGAACGGCGGCAAGTCGTTCGGCAAGCCGTTCGACTTCATCGGCACCAAGACCTTCGGCAGCGTGGCCAACTACAAGGCCTACGCCAATTCGTTCATCCAGACCATCAACGTTCCGGGCTGCGGCATGCCGGGCAAGGTGTTCGTCGGCCAGCGCAAGGAAGGCTTCGCCGTGAACCTGGGCCCCGTGTTCGACCTCGTGAACTTCGTGCCGGTCGAGGGCGATTCGGCGCCCGGCGCCAACGACGGCAAGGGCTTCCCCGGCGGTATCACGCAGAACGTGAGGAACAACCAGGTGAACGGCGCCAACGTCACCACCATCGCGCTCGAGCTGCACAAGAGCTGCCTCGTGGGCAGCGGCAACGGCGTCATCGGTGGCTGGACCAGCGCATCGTTGCCACAGGGTCGTATCCTGAACCCCGTGCCGACGTTCGCGCTGCCGGATCTGAACATCGGCCCGCTGGTGCAGGTCTCGCGTCTCGGCATGCCGCTGGTGAACGAGCTGGTCATCGGCATCCCCGACAAGGACCGCTTCAGCGCCAGTGAGCCGAAGAACGACGGCCAGTTCGGCACCTACGTGACGAACCCGACGCTGCCGGCGCTGCTGGACGTGTTGTTCCGCGACGCCGTGAACAGCACGCTCAAGACGAACTTCACCAACATCGCGCCGAAGGTGCCGCGCAACGACCTCGCCACCGCGTTCCTCACCGGTTTCGCGGGCGTGAATCAGCTCGCGAAGGTCACTCCTTCGGAGATGACTCGTCTCAACACCGGGATCGCAGCCGCGCCGGCCGCGATGCAGAGCAACTTCGGCGTGGCCGGTGGAGACCTCGCCGGCTTCCCGAATGGCCGCCGTCCGGGCGACGACACCGTCGACATCGCGCTGCGCGTCGTGATGGGTGCGCTGTGCTACCCGATCAAGATCGGCGGCAACGACGTCGACCTCAAAGTCTGCGACAAGAAGGAAGACGCCCCATTGGGCTTCGCGCCCTTCACGGACGGCGCGCCGGTGTCGGCCACGGACTTCGACACCACGTTCCCGTACCTCACGACGCCGCTGGCCGGCTCGGGCGTGACCTACACCGCGGGGAGCAACTGATGAACGCGCGAAATACTAACTACTTGGGCAGCGCGTTGCTCGCCGCCACGACATTGGTCGTGGCGGCCTGCAGCGGCGGCGGCCGCGATGGCTACGGCAACGAGCCGCCGCCTGCGCCGCAGAACACGGCCCCGACCGTCCTGGCGATCGCGGACCGCAGCGCCGACCAGGACACCGTGGTGACGGTCGAAGTGAGGGTCTCCGACACTCAGACCACCGTCGCGAGCATGCTGACGGTCTCCGCGAAGGCAGACGGCGCCACGCTGTTCCCCGAAGATGGCGTGGAGCTGAGCGGCACGGGCGCTGCGCGCACGCTGCGACTGACTCCGCTCGAGGCGCAGACCGGCGCGGCGATGATCACCATCACCGCGGTCGATCCACAGGGCCTCATGACGACACGGACTTTCCGCGTCGCCGTGAACGCCAGGAACGCCTCGGCTTGGGCCACGATGCAAGCCACGCTCGCGAAGAGTGCGGCCGACCCCGCGACCCAGCTCAATGGCGCCACGTACGTGCAGGACGCCGATTCGAACCTGCTGGGCTCGTACCTGCCGCCGCCGGAGCTGATCGCGGGTGTCGAGTGATGAATGAAAAGGCATGCCTGCTGATGCCGCTGTTGCTCGCCGCCGCGGCCAACGTCGGTACGACGTCGGCCGCGGCGGTGAGCGAACGTTTCGTGCCCTCGGATCCGGGCTTCGTGGTGGCGAACGTGGCCCGGTCCGCACCCGACGATGATTTGCGTCGACGCGTGGCGGCCTGGCAGGCGGATCCGGAAGGCGAAGCCGCGGCCCAACTGGCCACGGCGTTCCTCGAACGCGCGCGCGCCCAGCGCGAGCCGATGCTCGTCGGTCGCGCCGAGTCGGTGCTGGCGCGCGCGGCGCGCGGCGCGGGCGCCACGCACGAACACAAGCGTCTGTACGCCGAGACCCTGCAGTTCCGGCACGATTTCTCCGCCGCCGGGCAGCTGCTCGACGGCGTGCTCGTGGAAAATCCCCGCGATTCCGCGGCGCGCACGCAGCGCGCGTCGATACGCCTGGTGCGCGGCGACTTCGCCGGCGCGCGCGCCGACTGCGCGCGGCTCATGGCCGGTGGGGATGCAGCCGCGCCCATCGGCGCCGCCTGCTTCGCCGAGGCGCTGGCCGGTGGCGGCGACCTGGAGCGCGCCCGCGCGCTGCTGCGCACCTGGCCGGTGGAATCGGCGGACCCGGCCGTGCGCGCCTATCTACTGACGGTGCGCGCGGAGCTCGGCGAGCGTGTGGCGCATCCCGACTCGGCGCCGACGGGCTCGAGCGATCTCGATGCTGCCATCACCGACTACGCCTCGGCATTGAAGTTGCAGCCGATGGACGATTCGATCCGCGTCTCGCTGGCCGACGCGCTCGCGACGCTCGGGGACCTCGAGCGTGCCCGCGCGACCCTGCGGATCGAGCGGCCCAGCCTCGCGCTGCTGGCGCGCCAGGCGATCTTCGCCGTGGGTTCCGAACGCACGCGCGCGCAGGCGCAGGCCGAGGCGTTGCTGGCACTGGAAACTGCGCGTGGCGATACCGCGCATGCGCGCGAGGCGGCCATGCTGGCGTTGGCGAACGGCGATGGGCCGCGGGCACTGCAGCTCGCGCGCGCCAACTTCTCCTCGCAACGCGAGTTGTCCGACGTACGTCTGCTCGCGCGCGCCGCGTCCGCCGAGTTGGCCGCCGCCGACTTGCGCGTCATGCGCGACTGGCTTGCCCGCACCGGGTTCGCGGATGCGGTCACCGAAACAGTCCTCGCCAACGCGGCCCGCCGTTAGAGTGTGCCGATGATGCGATTCGCCCTTTCATTGTGGATGTGGCTCGGCCTGCTCGCCGCAGCTCCCGCGTTCGCGCATTCGACCAGCACCAGCTTCCTCTCGCTCGACGCGTCGCGCGCCGACGGTGTCGTGGACGTGCGCTGGGATCTGTCGCTGCACGATATCGTCTGGACCGTCTTCATCGACGCGGACTTCGACAGCCAGGTGACGTGGCAGGAAGTGCAGACCGCGCGGCCCGCCATCGAGCGCGCCGTACTCGGTGAAATCGGCATGCAGCGCGGCGGCGTGGCCTGCGCGCTGCGCGTCGGCGACCTGGCCCTGGCGCAGCGGCTCGAGCAGTACTATCTATCGGTCGCGCTGAGCGCGCAGTGTCCGCCCGGCGGCGCGCTCTCCGTGAGCGGCACGCTGTTCCTGACGGGCGATGCCTCGCAGCGCGTGCTGCTCAGCGCGAGGCGCGGTGGCGCGACACTGACCGGCGTGCTGTCGGCGGCCGAGCCCACGTGGGTGGAGCCCGAGCGTGTTTCCGCGTGGAGCAGCTTCGTGCGCTTCGTCGGCGAGGGCGCGTGGCACGTCGCCATCGGCTACGACCACATCGTGTTCATCCTGCTGTTGCTGCTGCCGTCGGTGCTGCTGCAAAAGGACGGGCGCTGGCAGGGCGCGGAGCGGTTCGGGGCGGTGGCGCGCGATCTCGTCACCATCGTCACGGCGTTCACCGTCGCGCATTCGATCACGCTGGCGCTGGCGGTGACCGGCACGTTGAAGCTGCCGACGCAGCCCATCGAAGTCGCCATCGCGGCGTCCATCGCCGTGGCCGGCGTCATCAATCTACTGCCGAAGCTGTCGCGCGTGCGTCTGCCGCTGGCATTCGGCTTCGGGCTGGTGCATGGCTTCGGCTTCGCAAACGCGCTGGCTGAGATAGAGGCGCAAGGCACCGGCCTGCTGCCGCTGCTGGCAGGGTTCAACATCGGTGTGGAGATCGCGCAGCTCGCGATCGTCGTGCTGGTGCTGCCGCTGATCTATTCGATGCGCGCGACGCGCTGGTATGCGACCGGCGTCATGCCGCTGGGTTCGTGCGCGCTCGGGGCTGCCGGAGTGGTTTGGCTGATCCAGCGAATCTAGCTACCCGGCATCGTGAGCGGCTTGCGGCGCGCGGTCGCCTTGCGCGCCGACGCGGTGAGGATCCCCGAATAGCCGTACGCGCGGTTGTCGGGGCAGGGGATCACCTGTGCATCCACCGACGAGCGCGCGAAACCGTTTTCGAGCAGCGCCGCCTGCATGGTGTCGATAGTTAGATTGGATCCCGGGAACATGCGGTCGCCGCATTTGTACGCCTGGCACTGATGCAGCGCGTGGATGATCAGCGTGCCGCCGGGCTGGAGCATCGACGTGACGTTGCGCAGGCAGCGGCGAAAGACCGCAGGGTCGCTCGAGATCGCGTCGAGGCAAAAACCGGTGATGATCAAATCGTAGAAACTTTCGCGCGCCGGGCCGAGCGGCTGGCGCAGGCGCGCATCGCTCACGTACAGGCCGCGCACCACTTTGCGGGTCTGCGCCTCGCGCTGGATCACGCGCTCGTTGCTCGGACGCGCATGCCCTTCGCAGGCCAGCACGTATCTGGTGAAGCGCTTCCATTCGGACGCGCTGTCGTCGGCACACAGCCATTCGCGCACTTCGGCGAGGTTGTCCGACAGCCAATCGGCCATGTCCATGCGGAACGCGTATTTGGAAGCGGCAATGGCACGATGCAGCGTCGGTCCGCAGCCATACTCCAGGCCGCGGCCGAAGCGGGCCCGCGCGGCGCGCAGAACGTCGATCTGGTACGCGAGGACAGCCTGCTCATCGGGCAGCACGACCTCGCTGTAGTACGTCTGGAAATAATCGCGCGCCTTCCACTCGGAGTAGTCGGCGACCAAGGAATTTCTTCTACCTGTGCTCCCGTCCACCACCGCTCCCTCCCCGCTTCTGTAAAAATCTTATGTCGGAGAATACGTACCGCACCGGACCTCCAGTAGCCGTACGACCCTTACTGGATTGCCTATCCGCGAGGTGCGAGGGCGCGCAGGGAGCATGAATTCGCGCAAATTCGCCCAGGACGGCTCCGGGCGCAGCAATTTGTCGGAGTGGATCAAGGTGCAGGCCTTGGTTCACGTGTGACAATAAATTTCAATGAACGCCCGCCATGACAGCGCGCAAGCCGCGAGCGATACGCCATTGCCCGCCGAATTCCGTTCGGCGCTGGAGCTGACGCAGGCGGCGCTCTGGGACTGGCGCATTGCCGCCGACGAGTACCAGGTCGATGAGGCCTGGACGCGCGCGTTCGGCATCGACGTACCCGCGCAGGCCATGCCCGTGGGTGCGTGGAAGCAGCGCATCCATCCCGACGACCTCGGCGCGTTCCACGCCGCCGTGGATGCCTGTCATCACGGCGGCGACCGCCTCGAGTGCGAATACAGGTTGTTAGCCGCGGGTCATCGCTGGCTGTGGGTGCTGCATCGCGGCCGCGTGATCGCGCGCGAGGACGACGGCGCGGCGGCGCGCATCACCGGCCTGCTGCTCGACATCGACCGGCGCAAGAGCGAGCAGGTGGCGCGCAGCGACAGCGAGTCGCGGCTCGCGACCGCGCTGTGGGGCGCGCGCGCCGCGTTCTGGCAATGGCACGTGCCGAGCAACGCGCGCACCGCGAGCGCGCTGTGGCTGGCCATGACCGGCTATTCGAGGGCAAGCTGGGACGCGACGCCGAACCCATGGTTCGTGAATCTGCATCCCGGGGATCGTGACTTCGTGGATCGCCAGTTGCGCGAGCACGCGCAGGGCGAACGCGACTCAGTGGAATTCGAATACCGCTTCCAGACTGCCGGCGGCGACTATCGCTGGATGCAGGATCGCGGCCGCGCCGTGGAGTGGGACCTGGCGGGACGTCCAGTGCTGGTCATCGGCGTCACGCTCGACATCGACGCCGCCAAACACGCCGAGGCGCATCTGCGCTCGAGCGAGTCGATGCTCGAGACCGCGGCTTGGGGCGCCGGCATCGGTCTGTGGGAGACCAACTTCGTCACCGACACGACACGCTGGTTCAACGACTGGTGCGACCGGCACGACATCGATCCGTGCGACGGTCCCGATCACGCCACGCGCTGGGATCGCAGTCTGCATCCCGATGAAGGCATCGAGGCGAAGCGCAAATTCAATGAGCACATCGCGGGTAAAGCGGAGTACTACGACGCGGAGTACCGCATCCGCACGCGCGCCGGCGCGTGGCGCTGGGTGTTCGAGCGCGGCCGCGTCGTCGAGCGCGATGCGCAAGGCAAGGCGCAGCGCATGCTCGGCGTGTGCATGGACCTCGACGAGACAAAGATCGCCGAGCGCCGTGCCAACGCGCGCAATGAGCGCGTCGAGGCCGCGCTCCAACTCACCAACGCCGGCGTGTGGGACTGGGACGTCGAGCACAACCTCACCAATCACACCGACGGCTATTACCGCGTGTTCGGCGTCGACCCGGCGTTCGGGCGCGCGAACATCCGCACCTGGCGGGCGCTGCTCGGTGTGGACCCCGACGGCGCCGTGGAGAATTTTCGCGAGCGGCTGCGCCGCGTCGACACGAGTGCGCAGGTGCTCGAAACCGAATACCGCTTCCGCCACACCGACGGCAGCTGGCACTGGGCGCTCGACCGCGCCTACGTCATGGATCGCGCGCCCGACGGCACGACGCGCCGCGTACTCGGCCTGGTGGTCGACATCACCGCGCGCAAGATCCGCGAGACCACGCTGTCGGCCGCCGACCAGCGTTTCCGCGCCATCGCGCGCGAGCTGCGCTGCGTCGTCTACGAGATCGACAACGAGACTGGACTAGCTACCGGAGAGGGCCACGAGCGCATCCTCGGGTACACCGCCGCCGAGCTGCCGCGTCCCGCGGACTGGGCCGCGCTGGTGCACCCCGACGATCAGCACGTGCTCGGACAATGGTTCGACCAGGCCGCCGACGTCATGGTTGCGCTTCAGTACCGCATCCGCCACCGCGACGGACACTACGTGACGCTGCTCGACTCGCCGTGCATGGTGCGCGACGCCGCAGGCAAGGTGCTGCGCATCGTCGGCGTCGCCATCGACGTGAGCCCGCAGGCGCGCGCGCAGGAACAACTGCGCGCCTCGCAGGAGATGCTGCAGATGGTCGCGGCGGGAACGGGCGACTGGCTGATCCTCGTCGACATGGAGCGCCGCGTGCAGTTCATCAACCGCGGCCTGCGCAAGCAGTCGCGCGAGGCCATCATCGGCAAGCGCATCGACGAGATCACGGTGAATGAGGACCGGCCCGACATCGTCAAGGCGGTGCAGCGCGTGCTGGAGACCGGCGAGCCGGTCGATCTGCAGCTCGCGGGCACCGGGCCCGACCACGGCGGACGATATTTCGATTCGCGCATCCGCGCGGTGCGCGCGGAACGCGGCATCTCCGGCGCCGTCATCAACATCACCGAGATCACCGATCGTCACGCGGCCGTGCGTCTGCGCGAGACCCAGGCGCGCATGTTCGAGCTGCTGCACGAAGGCGTGGTGGTGGTCGACATCAACAACATGATCCGCATGGCGAACCCGGCTTTCGAGCGCATGTTCGGGTTCACGGCCGGCACGGCGGTCGGCACCTCGATCGAGGATCTGATCGCGCAATCGCCCGGCCTGCGGCGCGACCGGCTCGACCAGCAATTGTTAGGCCCGAACGCGGAGCCCTCCGGCAACGTGCCCGTGGAATTCAAGTGCCGGCGCCGCGACGGCAGCACGTTCGACGCCGCCTGCGTCGCGACGCTGACCCACGTCGACGAGGAGACGCATCGCCTCGCGGTCATCACCGACGTCACGGAGCGGCGCCAGCTCGAGCGCGAGATCCTGGAGATCTCGGGCCGCGAGCAGCTGCGCATCGGCTCGGATCTGCACGACGGCCTCGGCCAGGATCTGACCGGCGTCGCACTCATGCTCCGCAGCGTGGTGGCGCAGTTGCGCAAGGAGAACTCGTCCACGCGCGCCGACGTCGAGGACATCATCAGCCTGGTCAACGGTGCCATCGAGAGCACGCGCGCCATGGCGCGTGGCCTCGCGCCGGTGGGCGCGGATCGCGGCGGATTGATCGCAGGACTTCAGTCGATGGCCGTGCGTGGCATGGAACGCTACGGCGTACGCGCGCAGTTCAACACGTCGCTCGGCGTTCCGCTCACGCTCGACGATGCTGCTGCAACGCACCTATATCGAGTGGCGCAGGAGGCGTTCACGAACGCCATCCGTCATGGACGCGTGACGCAGGTAATCATCGAGCTCGCCACGACAGAAGAGACTTTAACGCTCAGTGTTCAGGACAACGGTAGGGGTTTCGATGAGCGAAACACGAGCAACAACGGCATGGGATTGAAGCTCATGCGTTATCGCGCGCAAATGCTGGGGGGGGATGTCACGATCGCAAACAACAAAGGTGGCGGCGTCATCGTCCGCTGCACTTGCCCGCATCGTGCGCCGCTCGCGGGCGAATCCGCGCCTCGTGGCGGATTCCCACTCAAAGAATGATCGAATTCGATTGAAATCGACTATTGAATCGATCTAACTATAGGTAGGCTTACGCAGGACGAACGATTGACGCTATGCCGCATCTTCGTCACGATTCGAATACCTAATAAATGCGCGTAGGGGAGCGATCATGACCGCAGCCATGGCCACCAAGCGCCAGATACTCATCGTTGACGACCATCCGATCGTGCGGCAGGGACTGCGGCGCATGTTCGAGGCGGAGCCGGATCTCGCCGTGTGCGGCGAGGCCGAGAGCGAACCGGCGGCGCGCGAGGCCATTCGCGCGAGAAAGCCCGACATCGTGGTGGTCGACCTGTCGCTGGAGCGCGGCGACGGAATCGAACTAGTCAGACAAATGCACGCCGAGCTGCCCGAGTTGCGCATGCTCGTCCTGTCCATGCACGACGAAACAATATATGCGGAGCGGCTGCTCGCGGCCGGCGCGATGGGCTACATCATGAAGCAGGCGGCGTCGGATCAGCTCCTGATCGCGGTTCGTCGTGTGCTCGACGGTCGCACGTACGTCAGTGAGACCGTTCAGCGCTCGCTCGATCAGCGCGCCGGCGAGAATCGTTCGGAGACCAGCGACCCGGTCGCGCGCCTGTCGAATCGCGAGGTGCAGATCCTGAACATGATCGGTCGCGGCATGAGTTCCCGCGAAATCGCCCAGGAGTTCACCCTTTCGGTCAAGACCATCGAATCCCACCGTCAGACCATCAAACATAAACTCGGCTTGGCGACGAACAGCCAGCTCCTGCAGTACGCGATGAAGTGGTTCAGCGGCGGTACCCAGCGCCAATAGGCGAGTGGTGCGGGGGGAAGAAGGGGACAGGTCTGTTTTTCGTTCCCCAGCCCGCTTAGCCTGTCCGCAGGCTTGAAAAATACATCTGTCCCCTTTTTCCTCCGGCACCACCCATTCCCGGTACCACTCCCCTTAAACCCATGCCCGGGACCCTCACTCTAATGTACATACGAGGGAGAGGCGCTTGGCGGACGGTTCAACAAGTCGAATGACCACTACCGATACGGTCGTCGGATTCGACGTCGCGCTGATCGACCGCGCGCGCAAGGGCGATACCCGAGCCTTCGAACGTCTCTACCGTGACCATGTGGGCCGCGTGCACGGGCTCTGCCTGCGCATGACGCGCAACCCCGATCTCGCGGCGGACTGCGTCCAGGATGCCTTCATCAAGGCCTGGAAGGCGCTGCCGAAGTTCGAGGCCCGCGCGAGCTTCTCCACCTGGCTGCACCGTATCGCGGTGAACACGGTGCTCGAGAAGCGCCGTGGCTCGTCCAACGCCGAGGTGCCGGTCGAAGACCCGACCGAGCTCATGGATCCGGTGATGGTCCTCGATTCGCCGGTCGAGGAGCGCGAGATCGAGGCCGCGATCGAGTCACTGCCGCAGGGGGCGCGCGACGCGCTGGTGTTGTGCGGCGTATATGGCTACGAACATTCGGAGGCCGCGTCGATGCTCGGCATCGCCGTCGGCACCTGCAAGGCACAGTTGCATCGGGCCCGCGGCCTGATGCGCGAGAGACTGGAACGAGGTGTGCGATGAGTACCAAATGGATCACCCGCATCGACGAGCTGCCCCAGAGCGTGGCCCCTGAGCGCGACCTGTGGCCCGGCATCGCCGCTGCGATTCAACAGATGGAAGCCGACCGGGGTGTGGCCTCGGACACCGCGCCCGCGCGCCACCGCGCGTGGGTGCCGGCCGCCGGCATGGCCGCCGCCGTCGCGCTGGTCGCCATCGGCATGGTGATCGGCATGCGTTTGCAGCCGGCGCTGCCGCAGACCGTCGGCAACGTCGCCTCGCCGCAGGAGGTGAACCTCATTCCCGCCGCGATGCGCGACCAGAAATACCGCGCGCAGCGCGACGTGCTCATGGTCGAGGTGCAGAACCGCCTGCAGGCGATGGCGCCCGCCGACCGCGACAAGGTCAAGGCCAGCCTCGACACGCTGCAGAAGTCGATCGCGGATATCGAAGCGGCGCTCGGGCACGACCCGGCGAACGCGTTGCTCCAAGAGTTGTTAGTGAGTTCCTGCCAGGAAGAGATGCGCGCGCTGACCGCGGTGCGCGATTCCGGCAGCCAGGAGATCTGACATGGGTGATGTTCACAAAGTTTTGCGCATCGGCTGTCTCATCGCCGGCATGTTGCCGCTCGCGTCGCAGGCTGCCGAAGGCAACATCGATCGCAAGGTCGCCGCCGAAGCAAACGGCGAGGTGGTGATCTCGAACGTCGCGGGCACCGTCGAGGTGCGCGGCTGGGATCGCAACGAAGTACACGTGACCGGCACGATCAACCAGGACGTGGACAGTGTGTTGGTCGATTCTTCTGCCGGGCGTACCGTCATCAAGGTGATCCTGCCGCGCGGCATGCACCGCGGCGCCGATGCCGAGATCGAAGTCCTGGTGCCGAAGATGAGCAGCGTCGAAGTGGTCACGACGAGCGCCGATGTGTCGTCGCGCGGAGTGCTCGGTGCGCAGCGGTTGAAGACGACCAGCGGCGAGATCACCGCCGACATCGCGGGCGACAACTCGGAAGTGCGCTCGGTGAGCGGCGATCTGACGGTGCGCGGCAGCGGCAAGCCTGTCTCGCTGCGCACTTCCTCCGTGAGCGGCAGCCTCGATCTGACCAACCTGGCCGGCAAGCTCGATGTCGTCACGGTCAGCGGCGACGCGCGCGTACGGATGGTCGAGGCCAGCGAGGTGCGCGGCCGGACTACGTCGGGCAACTTCGACCTGAGCGCCAAGCTCACGAATGGCGCCCGAGTCGAAGTCGACGGCGTCAGCAGCGAAATCACCCTGCGGCTCTCGCCGCGCGGCGGCTTCTCGGCCGAAGTCGAATCGTTCAGCGGCGACATCGAGGGCTGCCTCGCGGACAATGTGGAGTCTGTCAGCAAGTACGGTCCCGGCAGGCGGCTCAATATCCGCACGCCCGAGGCCGGGGCGCACGTACGCGCGAAGACGATGTCCGGCGACATCGACATCTGCGACGAGCGCTGATCGAACAGCCTTCGCGCCATCCGCCGCGGCCGACCTCGCTACAATGTCGGCCGCGTGCGTGTTCTCAAATGGATTGCAAGGATCATCGGCGGACTTCTCGCTCTCGCCATCATTGGCGTGTTGGTGATCATCTGGTTCGTCGATGCGAATCGCTTCAAGCCGCAGATCGAAGCCGCCGTCCTGGACGCCACCGGACGCGAGCTCACGCTGGTCGGCGACATCGAGCTCGGATTCTTCCCGTGGCTCGCTCTGCGCACGGGCGAAGGCCGATTCGGCAACGCGCTCGCATTCGGCCCCGAACCCATGGTGGCGTGGCAGAGCGCACAGCTCGGCGCGAGACTGTTCCCGCTGTTGCGCGGCGAGCTGGTCGTCGACCGGGTGCGGCTGAACAGCGCCGATGTACGGCTGGTGCGCCGCGCCGACGGCAGTGCGAGCTGGCAGGGCATCGGGCCGAAGGAGCCCGCGGCGCCCAGGCCCGCGAATGTGAAGCAGGGCTCGTCCATCACCATCGACGGGGTCGAGATCACGGACAGCCGCGTGTCGTTCGTCGACGAATCCGTGCCGCGGCGCGTCGAGATCACGGACCTGAATCTAACTACCGACGAGATCGCTCCGGATGAGCCGTTCACGGACACCGAGATCGCGGGTACGCTGCACATGGACGGCTTCGCGCCCCAGGGAGTGCCGTTCCGCGTCGCGGTGCCGAAGGCGGTGCTCGCCGACGTCTACACGCGCGTCGAAGTGAAGGAATACGCAGTGTCGTTCGGCGAGCTCGAGGCCGAGGGCGGCCTGAGCGGCACGTTCGGCGAATCGATGCGGCTCGGCGGCACCATCGCGACCAACGAGTTCGATCTGCGGTCCCTGCTGGCGTCGGCAGGTGTGGCGGCGCCGAAGACCACCGATGCGAAGGCGCTCGGAAAGTTCGAAGTGACAGGCGATTGGTCGTTCGATGGTGGTGCCGTCGGCGTGAAATCCCTGGCGCTCACGCTCGATGACACCCATTTCACCGGCAACTTCGCGCGCGCGGCGGGCAACGACGCCGTCGGCGAGTTCGCACTGCGCGGCGATGCGATCGACATTGCGCGCTACCTGCCGCCGCCGGATCCGGCGAGCGAGCCGTTCGTGCTGCCGACCGCGGCGCTGAAGGCGCTCGCGTTCCGCGGCACGGTCGAGCTCGAACAGGCGACGTACGGCGACGTGACGATGAAGGGCGTGACGCTGCGTCTGCTGCTCGATGAGCAGGGGCTGCGGCGGGAGGCGACGCGGTGAGGAAACGGAAGGAAAAGGGCACAGATCTGAAATGGGGACGCGCCTCAGCTCGAGGTGCAGGTCCGAAGCATGTCCCCATTTCAGATCTGTCCCCATTTTCTTCGCGGCTCATCGCCTGGCACGCGAAAGCCGGGCGTCACGATCTTCCGTGGCAGCGCGACCGCAGCGCATATCGAGTCTGGGTCTCGGAGATCATGCTGCAACAAACGCAGGTGAGCACCGTCATCCCATACTTCGAGCGCTTCACGGCGCGTTTTGCGGACGCGCGCACACTGGCCGACGCGCCCGCGGACGAGGTGCTGCATCTGTGGACCGGACTCGGCTACTACGCGCGGGCACGCAATCTGCACCGCGCCGCGCAGATCGTTCGCGACACGCACGGCGGCGTTTTTCCGGGCGACATCGCAGCGGTCATGGAGCTTCCGGGCATCGGTCGCTCGACGGCCGGTGCCATCCTGGCGCTGTCCGGCGGCGCGCGGCATCCCATCCTGGATGCGAACGTGAAGCGTGTGCTTGCCCGTCACCACGCGCTGGAAGGCGCGGCGGACGATCGTGCAACGGTCGAGGAGCTTTGGTCGCTGGCGGAACGCCATACGCCCGCGCTTGATGTAGCTATCTACACGCAGGCCATCATGGATCTCGGTGCGACGATCTGCCGCGCGCCCAAGCCCGCCTGCGAGCTCTGTCCGGTCGCGAGCGACTGCCGAGCGCGTCTCGCGGGGCGCGAGATGGAGTTGCCGACGCAGAAGGCACGCCGCGCCGTTCGCAAGCGAAGGCGCGCGGTGATGCTCGTAGCGCGCCGCGCATCCGAAGTGCTGCTGGTGCAGCGGCCGCCGAGCGGCATCTGGGGCGGGCTGTGGTGTCTGCCGGAATTCGGGGATCGCGATGCGGCCGAAGCCTATGCCGGGGCCGAGCTCGCGCATGCAAAGCTCGCGGTCGCGGCGCTGCCCGAGATCGAGCATCGCTTCACGCATTTCGATCTGGTGATCACGCCCGTGGTTGCGCGCTGTCGCGGATCGGCCGGCGTGAAGGAAGGCGCGCTGTGGTATGACCTCGAGCGGCCCGCGCGCGTCGGGCTGCCGGCGCCGATCAAGGCGCTG
>JAYTOI010000008.1:0-1780 GCA_043747875.1 Pseudomonadota bacterium
GCGCTTGAGCGCTCGCTCGACAGCGCCCAGGGCCGTCTGATCGCCGACCTGTCGCGCACCGAGGCGCTGTTTGACGACGCTGGCAACGCGCTTGGCGACAAGGTCGAAATGTTCGCCGGCAAGGTCAGCAACATATTGGAAGCCCGGCAGGATTCGTTTGACAAGAGCTTTGCCGACGCCAAGGCCGGCCTTGAAATCGATCTGTCGAAAACTGAAAATCTTCTGACGCGCACGTCCGACGACCTGCAGAGCGGCTTTGCCGCGTTCAATGGCGGGCTTGGCCAGCTCTTGGAAGACAAGGAATCCTCCTTCAACGCCAGCCTGGAATCGGCGCGTAACAGCATTGAGGCCAATCTCGCCCGCACCGAGGACATAATCAGCCGCGCCAAAGAAGGCCTGTCCGAGAATTTCGCCGGCTTCACCGATAATCTCGATCAGGTCATCGAAAGCCGCCGCGTCTCGCTGTTCGGCACGCTCGACGAAGCGCGGCGCTCGTTCACGTCGGCCATCACCGACGATCTCGACCGGATTTCCGCCTCGCGCATCGATATGGAAAATGTCCTGCGCTCCGAGATCGAGAAGATCGAAGTCGCGTTCGGCGATCAGACCGGCGCGATTGAAGAGCGCACCACCACCATGCGCCGGGCGCTCGAAATGGGCGTTGAAGCGGTGCGCAAGGCGCTCGAGCAGAGCGCCGGCACCGTCGCCGTGACGCTGCGCGACAAGGTGCGCGAAGCTGCGGACGACCTGTCCGCAGAAGCTGCGCGCGCCAGCGGCATTATTGAGCAGCAGAGCGCCGATTTCGTCGCCCGCATTGATTCCCGCCTCGCCGACACCGAGGAAAAGCTCGGCGCGCGCGCCCAAGCCCTTTCCGGCGCGTTCGACGCGCAGGACGAAAAGATCATGTTCCGCACCGCCCAGTCGGCGCGCACGCTTCAGGACCACGCCGAAGGCATCTTGTCGGCGCTTGGCCAGGTGGACGAGCGGTTGAGCAACCGCGCCGCATACGCCGCGCAATCCTTCGCCGGCCATTCAGAAGGCGTCATCAGCGCGCTCGACGAAGCCGATCAGCGCATCATGGCCCGCGTCCACCAGGTTTCGTCAGAGCTCGACGCGCGCGCCAGCGATGTTGAGCGCCGCCTCGCTTCAAGCGTGGCCTCCTCCGTCGGCAGCCTGTCGACGCTGAACGAGCGCATCTCTGAACAGGCCGATTCCGCCGCGCTGGCCTTTGAGCAGCGCACCGCCACACTCACCGGCATGCTTGACGAGCGCGCCGGCGATGCCGAACGCCGCCTTGCGTCAAGCGTCGCCTCGTCCGTCGGCAGTCTGGCAACGCTGAACGTGCGTATTTCAGAGCAGGCCGACGCGGCCGCGCTGGCTTTCGAACAGCGCACCGCCTCACTCACGGACATGATTCACGAGCGCGCCAGCGACGCTGAGCGGCGCCTTGCCTCCAGCGTCGCCTCCTCTGTCGGCAGCCTGTCACAGCTCAATGAGAAGATCGCCGATCAGGTTGATTCCGCCGCTCTGGCGTTCGACCAGCGCACCGCCTCGCTCTCCACCATGCTGGATGACCGCACCCGCGAATTGTCGCGTTTCATGGAAGAGACGGCGCTGCCGATCGTCGACCGCATGGCCGAAAGCGGCATCTCAGCCGCCGCGCAGCTTGAGGAAGCGACAAAAGCCGCCAGCGAGCGCCTGCGCCGTGAAAACGCCGCGCTCGTCCAGGCGCTGGCCAGCCGCACGTCCGAGACGCTCGCCGCCATGGAAAGCGCCCGCA
>JAYTOI010000009.1:0-187752 GCA_043747875.1 Pseudomonadota bacterium
AACTTGGTTCCGTGGCACGCCTTCTTTTTTGTGCGCTCTCATCCGCGCCTGGCTCTTGCCACAGAGCCGCCTCAGCCTCGATCGAGCTTGCGGTCGGCGGCATGGAGCAGATTGATATTCCCGTGCGCATCTCGGCCCGGATCCCGGATGCCAGGGAAGAACACTTGGTTGCTAGTGGATTGCCTTCGCGACGCCATCGAGCTGGGAACCTGGGGCCGTCAACGGACTCGTTCCGAAAATGACGGCTCAGCGTCTGCCAACTCCGCTCGAGCCCGCCGGCGGCCGCGCCGCGTCCGCCGATCGCAGAAGCTCGACTCGCGCGTCTAGTTAGTCGGTCTCGGCCCCGTCGACTCGCGGCACACCATGCGGTACGGGATCTCGACATTCTTCGGTGGAACATCGTCGCCGAGCGAACGGAACAGCATGTCGGCGGCCTGGTGGGCCATCTCGTACGTCGGCTGATGCACGGTCGTGAGCCGCGGCCAGATCACCTGCGCTACGTAGCTGTCGTCGAAGCCGGCGACCGACAGGCGGTTCGGGATCGACAACCCCATCTCGTGCGCGGCCATGATGGTGCCGGCGGCCATGTCGTCGTTGCTCGCGAACACGGCCGTGGGGCGCGTCGCGCGCGACAGCAGCCGACGGGCGGCGGCCAGGCCGGATTCGAACGTGAACTCGCCGCGATCGACGAGTTGCGGGTCGACGTCGAGACCATGCGCGCGCAGCGCGAGCGTATAGCCGAGGTAGCGCTGCTCGGTCACCGGGTGACCCATCGGGCCGTTGATGAAGCCGATGCGCTCGTGACCGAGCGCGATGAGGTATTCCGTCATCTCGCGCGCGGCGGCGACATCGTTCATGTAGACGCAGGGATATGCGTCGAGGTCGAACGTGGGCGCGATGCGCACGAAGCGGATGCGGTGTTTCTGCAGCTCGGCGAGCACTTCGACCGAGTCGGACAGCGGCGGCGCGAGCACCACTCCGTCGAGATGGGACTCGAGCACGAGACCGGCGAGGTCGCGCACGCTGGACAGATCGTTGCCCTCGCAGGGGTGCACCAGCAGCCGGTAGCCGCGCGTGTGGCAACGCTCGAGCGCGCCCTTCTGCAGATCGACGACGTAGTTGGCGCTGGGATTCTGATAGATCATCCCGATGAGATTGCTGCTGCGGCCGGCGAGGCTGCGCGCGGAAAGACTCGGGTGATAGTTGAGCTCTTCGACTAGTTTGAGCACCCGTGCGCGCGTCTCGCTGCGCACATTCGGCTCACTGTTGAGCACCCGCGACACCGTCTTGATCGAGACGCCCGCGGCCTTCGACACGTCATGAATGGTTATGCGGCTCATAACAACGCCCCCCTACTAGCGTCGCCAGATTGTCCGCGCTGTCAGACAGCGTTGTCAATCCGGAGTCATTTTTGCAAAGCGGCACGATTTGTTACGTAAATTACCGTCTGAACACCACTTCCCCTCCGGTTGACAGCGTTGTCTAAAGAGGCGCAGTCTCCGCGGTCTTTGGAGCGAGATGATGATGGGCAATACAGCGCTTTCAAGCGCGGAACCGCACAACGCGGATCCCTTCGATTCATCTGCGGTACTCGGGCTCGTCGCGGATGTTGGTGGAACCCACATCCGTTTCGGCATCGCCGTTGGCGCGCCGGAGTCCTCTTCCGTCAATGTTCATTGCGTGCGGCGCTATCCCGTGCGGGCTCACGAGTCGCTGTCGCACGCAGCCCAGCACTATCGCAGCGACACCCCCGGGGTGCCCGCCGCGCTGAATCGCGCCGCCGTCGCGGTGGCCGGCCGCGTCGATGAAGATCGCGTACAGCTCACGAACAGCGCCTGGTCCTTCTCGGCGCGCGCCCTGTCCGAGTCGCAACACTTCCAGGACCTGCAGGTCATCAACGATTTCGAAGCCGTCGGCCACGCCGTAGGCGTGCTGCGCGCGGCGGACCTGGTGCCCATCGGTCCGCAGCGCATCGCGCTGCCCATGTCCAACGGCGTTTGCGCCATCGTCGGCGTCGGCACGGGGCTCGGCGTGGGCGGTGTCGTGGCCAACCGCAATGGCTTCACCGTGCTCGCCACCGAGGGCGGGCATGCCAGCTTCGCCCCCACCCACGAGCGCGCCATCGAGTTGCTGCGCTGGCTGCGCAAGAAATACGGCCGCGTGTCTGCGGAGCGCGTGCTGTCGGGCGTCGGCCTCGCAAACATCCACATGGCGCTGTGTGAAGCCGCCGGCCATCACCATCCAGAGCTCTCGGCCGCGGAGATCACCAGGCGTGCCGCGGCGGGCAGCGACGAGCACTGCGTCGAGGCCGTCGGGCTGTTTTGCGAACTGCTGGGCTCGTTCGCCGGCGACGTCGCGCTCACCATGGGCGCATGGGCCGGCGTGCTGATTTCCGGCGCGATGTTGCAGCACTTCGATCGCGAGATGCTCGAGCGCCGCGTGCGCGCGGGCTTCGAGTACAAAGGTCGGTTCGCGCCCGCGATGCGCTCCGTGCCGCTCGAGAGCATTTCGCATCCTCATGTGGAGCTGCTCGGAGCCGCGCGCCTGCTCCTCAATTCACACTGACTTCCTCATGAAGCACTCCGTCCAGAAGTTCGTGCTGTTCGGCGCGACCGGCGATCTTTCGCAACGAATGATCTGGCCCTCGCTGTACCACCTGGTGCGTGAGAAGCTGGTGCCCTCATCGCTCACGTTCGTCGGCTCCGCGCGCAACGCCATGCCGGACGACGAATTCCGTAAAATCGTCGAAGGTGCGCTGCGCAAGTACGTGCCGGCCGAATATCTCAAGGAGGATGCACTCGCGGATTTGCTGACGCGCGTCACCTACGCGCCGTTCGAAGCCAGCGACGGCACCGCCAAGGGCACGGAGGCGATGCAAAAGGCGCTCGCGGGCAACAGCCGCATTCTCTATTTCATGGCGACGTCGCCGAAGTTCTACGGGCCGACCTCCCTCAGCCTCGCGGCCGCGGGTCTGGCGTGCGAGCACTGCCGCATCATCCTCGAGAAACCCATCGGCACCGACCTCGCCTCGAGCGTCGAGACCAATGAAGCCGTCGGCAAGGTCTTCCACGAAGACCGCATCTTTCGCATCGACCACTATCTCGGCAAGGAGGCGGTGCAGAACCTGCTCGCGCTGCGCTTCGCGAACTCGCTGTTCGAGCCCCTGTGGAACGCCTCGTCGATCGATAACGTCCAAATCACCGTAGCTGAAACCGTCGGCCTCGAAGGACGCTGGGGCTACTACGACGATTCCGGCGCGCTGCGCGACATGGTGCAGAACCACATGCTGCAGTTGGTGGCGCTGGTCGCCATGGAGCCGCCGCACCTGTTCGAGCCGAACGAGGTGCGCAACGAGAAAACCAAGGTGATGCGCAGCCTGCGTCCGATCACGGCCGCCACCGCCGCCGCCAACACCGTGCGCGGGCAGTACGCCGCGGGCAGCACGGGCGGCGTCGCCGTGCCGGGGTACAACCAGGAAACGGGCGCGGCTGCTTCGAAAAAAGGCGGCCACAGCGACACCGAGACCTTCGTCGCGCTGCGGGCCGAGGTCGACAACTGGCGCTGGGCCGGCGTGCCGTTCTACCTGCGCACCGGCAAGCGTATGCCATCGCGGCGCACGGACATCGCCATCCAGTTCAAATCGGTGCCGCACAACATCTTCGCCGCGGACGAACCGGTTCTGCCGGCCAACCGGCTCGTCATCCACCTGCAGCCGCAGGAAAGCGTGACCCTCGAGATCCTGAGCAAACAACCGGGCCTGGAAGGCGTGCGCCTTCGCGAAGTCCCGCTCAACCTCTCGCTGCCCAAGGACGAGAGCGGCGGCCGTACGCGTATCGCGTACGAACGCCTGCTGCTGGACGCCCTCAAGGGGAACACCACGCTGTTCGTGAGGCGCGACGAGATCGAGGCGGCGTGGAGCTGGATCGACGGCATCCAGTCGAGCTGGCGCTCGACGCGCCAAACGGTGAAGCCGTATCCTGCGGGTACCTGGGGGCCCACCGCCGCCATTGCCTTGACGGAAAGGCATGGCCATAGCTGGTATGAGTTGCCATGACCCCCAACGAAAACCCGACCAGGCTTCACCGCGTCATCGTCGAGGTCACTGAACGCATCGGCGGACGCTCGGCCGCGGCGCGCGGCGAATACCTCGAACGGACCCGCAAGAGAAAACTGATCGAACCGGCGCGCGGCAAACTCGCCTGCGCCAATCTTGCCCACGTCATGGCCGCGTCGGGCGAAGACAAGACGAAGCTGCAGCAGTCCGTCATCCCGAACATCGGCATCGTCACCTCGTACAACGACATGCTGTCGGCGCATCGGCCGTACGAACCGTATCCCGAGGTCATCCGCGCCGCCGCGCGCGGCGCCGGCGCCACCGCCCAGGTGGCCGGCGGTGTGCCGGCCATGTGCGACGGCGTCACGCAGGGACGCGCGGGCATGGAGCTGTCGCTGTTCAGCCGCGACGTGATCGCGCTGTCGACCGCGCTGGCGCTGAGCCACGAGGCTTTCGACGGTGCGTTGATGTTAGGCATCTGCGACAAGATCGTGCCGGGCATGTTCATCGGTGCGGCGTCGTTCGGGCAGATGCCGATCACGTTCGTACCCGGCGGTCCCATGCCCAGCGGCATCGCCAACAAGGCGAAGGCCGAAGTGCGCCAGCGCTACGCGGAAGGCCTCGCCACGCGCGACGAATTGCTGGCGGCGGAGATGGGCTCGTACCACGACGCCGGCACCTGCACGTTCTACGGCACCGCGAATTCCAACCAGATGTTGATGGAGTTGATGGGCCTGCACGTGCCAGGCGCCGCGTTCGTCAATCCGAACACGCCGCTGCGTCATGCGCTCACGGTCGCCGCCACGCGCCGCGTGGCCGAGACCACCGCGCTCGGTTCCAACTACCTGCCGTTCGCCGAAGTGGTCGACGCGCGCTCGTTCGTCAACGCCATCGTCGGGCTCATGGCCACCGGCGGCTCGACCAACCACGTGATTCATCTGGTCGCGATGGCGCGCGCCTGCGGTCTGACCATCACCTGGGACGACATGGCCGACATCTCGCACGTGACGCCGCTGCTGGCGCGCGTGTATCCGAACGGCGAGGCCGACGTGAACCAGTTCCACGCCGCCGGCGGCATGAGCTTCGTGACGCGCGAGCTGATAAACGCCGGCCTCGCGCACGAGGACGTGATGACCGTGTGGGGACCGGGCCTGGGCGCCTACGCGAAGGATCCGTTCCTGGTCGACAACAAACTCGTGTGGCGCGACGCGCCCGGGAAGTCGCACGACGAGAAGATCCTGCGGCCCGCGTCGAATCCGTTCTCGGCCGACGGCGGCCTCAAACTACTGCGCGGCAATCTCGGGCGGTCGGTCATCAAGACTTCCGCGGTCGATCCGAAATACTGGGAGATCACCGCGCCGGCACGCGTGTTCGAGAGCCAGGAGGAGATGGCCGCGGCGCTCAAGACCGGCATCGAAGGCGATTTCATCGCGGTGGTGCGCGGGCAGGGTCCGCGCGCCAATGGCATGCCGGAGCTGCACAAGCTCATTCCCGCGATGTCGGGCTTGTTAGCCAAGGGCCGGCGCGTGGCCATCGTCACCGACGGCCGCATGTCGGGCGCCTCGGGCAAGGTGCCCGCCGCCATTCATCTGACTCCGGAGGCGGCCGCGGACGGGCCGATCGCGCGGCTGCGCGACGGCGACGTCATCCGGCTCGATGCGCGCGCGGGTGTGCTCGAGGTGCAGGTGGAAGCCGCGACGCTGGCGGCGCGCGAGATCGTGAAGCCCGAGGTGTTCGATACTACGTACGGTGTGGGGCGCGAGCTGTTCACTCGTTTGAGGGAAGGCGCGACGCCGGCGGACGAGGGCGCGTCGATTCTCTAGTGGTGCCGTTCTAGTGGTGCCGGGGAAGGAATCTCGGGAGAAACAGCGAAAGAGTTGATCATTAGCCGGCGTTTCGTCGTTTCTCCCGAGATTCCTTCCCCGGCACCACTCCGGTGTACCATCTGACGCTCAAGACGAAGGGGCGACAAGAATGAAGACGCGCGCTGCCGTCGCCTGGAAGGCCGGCCAACCTCTCGAAGTCACCACGGTCGAGCTCGCTGGCCCGAAGACCGGCGAAGTGCTGGTGGAGATCAAGGCCTCCGGCGTCTGCCACACCGATGAATTCACTCGCTCCGGCGGCGATCCGGAAGGTCTGTTCCCGGTGATCTTCGGTCACGAGGGCGCGGGCGTCGTCGTCGATGTCGGTGCCGGCGTCACCACTTTGAAGAAGGGCGACCACGTCATCCCGCTGTACACGCCCGAATGCCGGCAGTGCAAGTCCTGCACGTCGCACAAGACCAATCTGTGCACGGCCATCCGCGCCACGCAGGGGCAGGGCGTGATGCCCGACGGCACCAGCCGCTTCTCGATCGGCGGCGAGAAGGTGCATCACTACATGGGGTGCAGCACGTTCTCTAACTACACCGTGCTGCCCGAGATCGCGCTCGCCAAGGTGCGCGAAGACGCGCCGTTCGAGAAGATCTGCTACATCGGCTGCGGCGTCACCACCGGCATCGGCGCGGTCATCAATACGGCCAAAGTGGAGCCGGGCGCGAATGTCGTGGTGTTCGGGCTCGGCGGCATCGGCCTCAACGTCATCCAGGGCGCGCGCATGGCCGGCGCCAACAAGATCATCGGCGTCGACATCAACCCTGGGCGCAAGGCCATGGCCGAGAAGTTCGGCATGACGCATTTCGTGAACCCGAAAGAGGTCCAGGGCGAGCTCGTGCCCTATCTGGTCTCGCTCACCGACGGCGGCGCGGACTATTCCTTCGAATGCGTGGGCCACGTCGACCTCATGCGCCAGGCGCTCGAGTGCTGTCATCGCGGCTGGGGCGTGTCGGTGATCATCGGTGTCGCGGGCGCGGGCCAGGAGATCAAGACGCGGCCGTTCCAGCTCGTCACGGGACGGGTATGGAAGGGCACGGCGTTCGGTGGCGCGCGCGGCCGCACCGACGTGCCGAAGATCGTCGACTGGTACATGGACAAGAAGATCAACATCGACGATCTGATCACGCACGTGATGCCGATCGACAAGATCAACGACGCGTTCGACTTGATGCACAAGGGCGAGTCGATCCGGTCGGTCGTGACGTTCTGAGATCATCTAACTAAGGAGTGGGCGAATGGCGATCAAGCTTCATCCGTCGATCGACAAGGGCGTCAAGGCCGGCAACAAGAAGTTCAAGGGCGGCACGCTCAGCTGCCACTGCGCGACCGACGCGGTCACCGTGAGCGTCAAGGGCAACGTGGCGCACAACCACGCCTGCGGCTGCACCAGGTGCTGGAAGCCCGCGGGCGCGATGTTCTCCGTCGTCGCCGTGGTGCCGAAGGACAAGCTGAGCGTGACGAGCAACGGACAGAAGCTCGGCGTCGTCGACGCGAGCGCGACCATCCAGCGCCATGCCTGCGGAGCCTGCGGCGTGCACATGTACGGGCGCATCGAGAACACCAATCATCCGTTCTACGGCCTCGACTTCGTGCACGTGGAGCTGTCGAAGGACAAGGGATGGAACAAGCCCGAGTTCGCGGCCTTCGTGTCGTCGGTCATCGAAGCCGGCGCGGCGCGGCCCAAGGACATGAAGAAGGTGCGCGAGCGGCTGAAGAAGCTGCGCCTTCCGGCGTACGACGCGCTGTCACCCGTGTTGATGGATGCCATTGCGACGCACGTGGCGAAGCAGAAGGGCACGCTCAAGGCTTGAGCCTCCTCGCCACAATCTCGCAACACCGGTGCCACGGAGGCGTGCTGGGGTACTACCAGCACGCCTCGCGGACCAACCACTGCGACATGCGTTTCGCGGTGTATTCTCCGCCGCAGGCAGCGGATGGACCGGTGCCGGTGCTCTACTACCTGGCCGGGCTCACCTGCACCGAAGAGACTTTCGTGACGAAAGGGGGCGCGCTCGAGCACGCCGCGAAACACGGGCTGATGCTGGTGGCGCCCGACACCAGCCCGCGCGTCCAACTACCCGGCGACCGGGAGTCCTGGGATTTCGGCATCGCGGCCGGCTTCTATCTCGATGCCACGCAGGCACCGTGGTCGAAGCACTACCGGATGTACAGCTACGTCGTGGATGAGTTGCCGGGCGTCGTCGCCGCCAGCTTCGAGGCGGACGTCTCCCGCAGCGGCATCATGGGTCACTCGATGGGCGGTCACGGCGCATTGACGATTGCCTTGAAGAACCCGCAGAAGTATCGCTCGTTGTCGGCGTTCGCGCCGATCGCGGCGCCCATCCAGAGCCCGTGGGGAATGAAGGCGTTCACGGGCTATCTTGGTGCCTATCGCGCGGCGTGGTCGCAGTACGACGCCACCGAGCTCGTGAAGGCCGGCCACAGATTCCCGGGCGGCATCCTGGTCGACCAGGGCACCGCGGACAAATTCCTGGCGGATCAGCTCATGCCCGAGTTGTTGGCCGAGGCCTGCCAGGCGGGCGGTCAGCCGCTCGAGCTGCGCATGCGCGAGGGCTACGACCACGGCTATTTCTTCATCCAGACGTTCATCGCGGCGCACCTGGAGTGGCACGCGGCGCGCCTCGCGCGCTGACCCCCGACCCGGGCGACATCGGCCGCCGCTCAAAAAATTTGCGATCGCCCTAAACCCCTTCAGGGTTTGGCGGATAGCCGTATGTCGCTCCGTGCGTATCGAGCGGCGTAGAAAACTAACAATCGGCAGGTGAACGCAAATGGTCGCAGTCGTCAGCGGTTCGGGACTCGGTCTCTTCAATTCTTCGGCGTCGACCCTCAATGCCCAGGGCACGGACGGAAACTCCGTCGTCGGGCGTGGCAACGATCGGGTGTTCGTCAATACCGCGAACGGCAACCTCGTAGTCCAGAGCGTCGACGACGTACTGGTCGCGACCGGCCTCGATACGGCGTTGGTCCGCACCTATAACTCTCAGGGACTGCTGGACGGCGACAACGACGACAGCTGGCGCATCGGCTTCTACCGCCGCGTCGTATTGGACGGACCGCTTGGGGATGCGCAAAGCACCGTTACCAAGACCTTCGGCGACGGCGCCGAAATCGTCTATCGCTACGATGCCGGCTCCGGCCGCTACCTGAGCACGGACGGCAACGGCGCGCACGACACGTTGTCCTTTTCCGGCGGCGAGTGGACCTGGACCGACGGCGCGACGCTGACCACCGAGACCTATGGCAGCGATGGCCGCCTGAGCGCCCAGCGCGATACCAGCAACAACGTCATCCAGTACGTCTACACCGGCAACCTGCTGACGCAGGTCATCGACGCTTCCGGCCAGCAGACCATCCTGCAATACGACGGCAACAATCTCGCGTCGGTGCGCGTCGTGAGCCAGGGGCAGGAGCAGACGCTCACTCTTTATTCTTACGATGCGCAGAATCGCCTCATCGAAGTGGCCGTCGACTATTCCTGGAACGACGGCAGCGTCGCGGACCAGAACAGCTACCTCACGACCTACCGCTACGTCGGCACTACCAACCTGCTGGCGGAGACCACGCAGCGCAGCGGCATGGCTGCGCGCGTGCTCGCCTCGCAGACCTTCACCTATGAGCTCATCGGCGGCCTGTATCGAGTCAAGACGGTCACCGACGCCGAAGGCCGTACCACCACGTTCGATTACACGCTGACCTCGAACGCAGGCGGCCTGGTCACCACGTTCGCGCCGGCCGATGCCGGCGATCTCCACACCACGGACACGCAGGTCGCCGACGTACCGTACCCGAGAATCGACGCCGCGCTCACGACTCCGACCGCCGGTCTGACGGGCGCCGCGCTGCTCGAGACCGCGAACGGCGTCGTCATCGAGCCGAAGGTCGCGTTCGATTCGAACGGCAACGGCTTCGCCGTATGGGCACAGGGCGGCGACGTCTTCGCGCGCCGCTATACGCGCGCCAACGACACGTGGGCCGCAGCCATCACGCTCGACACCAACGCGAATACCGTGAGCGCACCGACGCTCGCGCTCGACGCCGCGGGTAACGCGGTCGTCGCGTGGGCGCAGAGCAACGGCACCGCGGTCTCTGCCTACGGCCTCACGTTCAATGTGACCACCGGCAACTGGGGCACGGCGGCGTTGCTCGAGACCACCACTCAGGCCGTCGCGACCACCGCGTACTCGGTCAGCGCGTCCATCGCCGGCACGCAGGCCGCGGTCGCATTCCTGCAGACCGATGGCACGCGCAACAACGCCTACGTCGCACGCTGGAACGGCAGCGCGTGGTCGGCGGCCACGCTCGTCGAAGCGCGCACCGACGTCGCGGCGCAACCGTCCGTCGCGGTAGATAGTCAGGGCAACGCCGCCGTGCTGCTGCAGCAGTCGAACGGCACGGCCAACAGCATCTATGTGAACCGCTTCACCGCGTCCACTGCGACGTGGAGCGGCGCCACGCTGCTCGAGACCTCGAACACCGCGGCCATCGAGCCGAAGGTCGTGTTCGACGCGAATGGCAACGGCTTCGCGGTGTGGTCGCAGGGTGCCGATGTCTTCGCGCGCCGCTACACGCGCTCGACCAACACCTGGGCGGCCGCGATCACACTCGACGCCAATGGCAACGCCACGAGCACGCCCGCGCTGGCGGTGGACGCGGCGGGCAATGCCATCGCCGCGTGGGCGCAGAGCAATGGTTCGGCCCTATCCACGTACGCTGCGGTGTTCAATCCCGCCACTGGCAACTGGGGCGCGGCGACGCTGCTCGAGTCCACCAATCTCGCGGTGGCGAGCACGGCGTATTCCATCAGCGCCACCATCACCTCATCGCCGGCTGGCATTCGCGCCGCCGTAGCGTGGCTGCAGACCGACGGCACCCGCAACGACGCGTATCTCGCGCGCTGGAATGGCAGCACCTGGTCCGGCGCCGCGCTGGCAGAAGCACGCAACGACGCCGCCGCGCAGCCGAGCGTTGCGATCGACGCACTCGGCAATGCCGTGGTCGCCGTGCAGCAGTCGAACGGCACGGCCAACAGCCTGTACGCCAACCGCTATGTCGGCGACACCACGCCTTATCGCGTGGTGGCGGCCGGCAACACCTGGCGCTCGATCGCGAATGCCGTTTATGGAATCGACAGCGACGCCGCAGGCCAGAGGCTTTCCGAACAACTCTTGGGGCAGTCGCTCACCGTCAATAACCGGCTCACGGGTTTCCCGCCGACGCTGCAGGTGCCGACCAGCAGTCAGGTCACCGTTCCTGCGTACTACATCGTGCTCGGCACCGACGACTGGGTCAGCATTACCGACACGCTCTACGGCACGCGCGATCCGAATGCGGTGCTCGCGCTGCAGGGGGCCACCGGACATCCCACACTTTTTGCCACGCAGCATCTCCCGGTTCCGACGACGCTGCGCTACACGGCGAGCGGGCAGGTGACGATCACCGCGGGAAACCCGCTGATCTCCACCACCGACAACGTCACCACCTCGCAGCAGTACGGCCTGCTGTCCGGTGCGCCCAGCAACAGCAGCAGCGTGGGCTGGCAGCCCTCGGCGCTGCTCGAGAACCGTGATTTCTCGGTCGTGGGTCAGTATCCGCGCATCGAGCTGAATGCCAACGGCGACGGCTTCGCGATCTATTCCGAGTGGAATCGCATGTATGCGCGGCGCTTCGACGCCGCCACGCAGAGCTGGGGCGTAGAGATGCCGGTCCATGACGGCACCGGCACCATCAACGCCTCGCCCCTGGAAGTCGCCGTGGATGCGGCCGGCAACGCAGTGGCGGTGTGGCAAGGCTGGAGTCCGGCGACCAGCACGAACGTCATGCACGTCAGCAATTTCAACGTCGCGAGTGGCGCCTGGAGCGCGGCGGTCACGATCCCGAATGCGTATTTCGCCGCCGACCACGGACAATCGCTCGTCAAGATGTCCGCGGCGGGCGCCGCGATCACCTACATCCAGTACCACGCCGGTGTAGTTAGCCTGTACGTGACCCGCAACCTCGGCGGCGGCTGGTCCGCCGGCCAGCTGGTGGAAACCGGCAGCCAGGGCGTGGGGTCACCGGGCATGGCCATGGACGATGCCGGCAACATCATGCTCACCTGGCAGCAGTCCGACGGCACGTTCAACCAGGCTTATTCGAACCGTTGGCTGGCCGCATCGGGCTCGCTCTCTGGAGTCACCGCGCTCACGAGCGCCGCTTCGGGTAACCAAAACGTATCGGAGCCGCAACTCAGCGGCGATGCGCAGGGAAACCTGCTGGCCGTATACCGTGCGGGCAGCACGCTCACCGTGCGCCGATTCGACGCGATCACCGGCACCTGGCAGGCCGCGCAGTCATTGGCGACGAATGTCCACGGCCACAAGGTCGCCTCGGACGCAGCCGGGAATGCGGCCATCATGTGGCACCAGGTCACCGGCGCATCCCAGGCGCTCATGTTCAGCCGCTACGATCGCGTCACCGGATCGTGGCCGGCACCGGACGTCATCACTTCCATCCAGGGCGTCGGCAGCTCGGGCCGGTTCATGCTCGAAATTCAGGGCAAGAACGTCGTGGCCGCCTGGGTCGACTCGAATCCCATGACGGGCCATCTGGGCATCACCGTCTCCCGAAACAGTGACGGCGCCTGGAGCACTCCGCAGCAGGTGGTCGCGAATCTGAATTCGCAGAATTTCTCGCTGTCGATGGATGGCGCCGGCAACATCAGCTTCGTCGATATGCGCACCGAGACCGGCGGATACACGTCGGCCCATGTCACGCGCTACAACACGCCTTACTACACGATCCCCTCCGGGGCCACCTGGCGCGCGATTGCCAATACACTCTATGGATTGGACAGCGTCGCGGCCGGCAATGCATTGCGCGACGAGCTCGGCAACCCGCCGCTCGACGCGGGCAACCGCCTCACGAACCTGCCGGCGCGCCTCACGGTGAGCACCACGGCTCTGGCGACGGTGCCGCCTTACTACGTCGTGCAGGCCGGCGATAGCTGGGGCTCGATCGCGCAGGCCATTTACGGCACGACCAGCACGCGCATCGAGGAGACGCTGCGCCGCGTGACCGGCGATCCGGTGCTCGCCGCCGGGTTGCATCTCGCCGTCCCGGCCACCCTCTATTACGGCTCCGACACCATCTATCTACAGACCGACGTCACCAATTCGCTCGGCGCCGTGGACACCTACGTGCGCGACGCGTCCGGAAGGCTCACCGCGCATCGCCAACCCACCGTGGACGGTGTGCGCATCGACGATCGTTACGAATACGATGCCGCCGGCAACCTGACGCGCAGCATCCACGACTTCGGCGGATTGAATCGCACCTCCGACTTCGCCTACGACGGCAACGGCAACCTGACCAACACCTGGGATTCGCTCGGAAACGCCACGACGCGAACCTACGACCAATGGAACCAGCTGCTCACTGAGACCAGCTACACCGGCACCGATCCCGATGGCGCCGGCGCCGTCATCGCCGTCGGCGCGATGACCACGCATTACGTCTATGACGGCCTGCGCCGCCTGCGCTTCGTGATTTCGCCGGACCAGCGCGTCACCGAGCATGCGTACAACGGCTGGGGTCAGAGGGTCGCGGAAATCATCTACCCCGATGCGCGCTATACGGCCGGCGGGTTCACCGAAACCGCCGTGGGCCAGTGGACCAGCACGCAGAACCTGTCGCGCATCCAGCGCACCGACTTCTCGTACGATTTCCGCGGCAACCTGAGCAACGCGCGTCGCTACGAGCGCATGGAGTCGTGGGGCGCCGGCGATCTGACTACCGCCTCGATCGCCTCTTTTCTGTACGACCAGCGCGGCCGGCTCACGTACCAGTACACGCCGGTCGGCTCGGCGTTCGTCGGCGGTCTGTATGACTCGCGCGGCAGTTCCAACTTCGGTTACGACGTGTTCGGAAAGGTCACCGGCGCGGGAACCGCGATCGACAACTACCAGGCGGTGGACGAGAGGCGGTTCGACGACGTTGCGAACATGGCGTCGGTCACCGAGAACGCTTACTACTACAGCGCTGCCACGCCGCCTCGCTATTCGATCGAGAGCTACAACGCCGTGGGCGAGACCGTGAGCATCAGGCGGCTCGCGTACCTGAGCAGCGGGTCCTATCAGGACACGACCCACTTTGCGTACGACGCGGCCGGGCGCCTGCGCATGACCACCGACACGCTGGGCGTGCGCACGTACAAGATCTACGACGCGATGGGCCGCAACGTCGGCGCGATCGATGCCGAAGGCCGTCTCACGAGATTTTTCTACAATCACGCCAGCGAGGTCGTCAAGACCGTGCGCTACTCGAGCGCGCTCGGCGCCTCCACACTGGCATCGCTCGTCGATGCGCAGGGAAAGCCCGCGGAGGTGTCGATCGACACTTTGGTCGCGAACCTGCCGAGCCGCGATGAGTCGCGCGACCAGATCGCCCGCGCGGTTTTCGATGCCGCGGGCCGGCTCGCATACGTCATCGACGCACTGGGAGGCGTCACGCAGACGCGCTACGACGGCGCCGGCCGCGTCATCGGCACGACGCAGTATGCGAATCCGGTTTCGATCCTGGATTCCGTGGGCGAAGTGTCAGTGGCGCAGCTCGCCCCCGGAGGCGCCTACGCGATCGAACCGAACGCCGAAGACGACCGCAACACGCGCAGCTTCCTCGACGCCGACGGCAACGTGCGCGCGGTGCTCGATGCGGAAGGCTACCTCACCGAGTTCAAACACGATTCGGCGGGCCGGCTCATCGAGCAGGTGGCGTACGCCAACGCCACGCCGGTTGCCGAGCGCGCCGCGGGCACCCTCGACGCGCTGCGTCCGGCTGAGGATCTGCCGGCGCACACCGACGACCCCGAGAGCGACATCCGCTCGTATTTCTTCTACGACATCCAGGGCCGCCGTGTCGCCGAAGTCGATGGCAAGGGCTATCTCACGGAAACAGTCTACGACCGCGCGAGCAACGTCGCGCAGGTGGTCCGGTACGAAAACGCCACGACGGTCACGACGACCTCCACGTTGATCTCGCTGCGTTCGGCCGCGACGGGCGTGAATCGCACGACGAGCTTCCGCTACGACGGCATGCGCCGCGTGGTCGAGCAGACGAATCACGAGGGCACGGTGACGCGCGTCAAGCTGGACGCGGACGGAAATGTGCTCGCGACGACCATTGCCGCGGGCACGGGCGAGGCGCGCACCACGCAGGCGGAAGTCGACGGTCTCGGGCGCATGGTGCGCGAGCTGTCGGCGCAGGGCAGTGCCGAGATCGCGGGCGGCATGGATCCAACTACCGCCTGGTCGCTGTACGGCACGCGGTACCAGTACGACGGCGCCGATCGCCGCATCGCAACCATCGATCCGAACGGTTCCCGCACCGTGTTCTTCTATGACAAGAGCAGCCGCCTGCGTTTCACGGTGCGCGACCTCGGCGACGGTACCGGCGAGCTCGTCGAGATGCGCTACGACGCGCTCGGCCAGCTGTCGCACTCCGTCGCCTACACCAACCGGATCTCCACCGCGACGCTCGCAGGCGGGCTCGTCAACGACACGATCCTGGTGCGCGCGGCGGCGGCCAACGATCCGGCGCAGATCTCGGTGCTGGCGAAAGAATACCGTCGCACCGGCGAGGTCGAGGCCGTCACGGATGCGATCGGCGCGCGCACGGAGTTCGGCTACAACACCTTCCGCGAGCTCACGTCGGAGACGGCCGGGATCGACGCGGGCCGCACCCGCGATCACCTCTACGACTACGATCGCCGCGGGCTGCAGACATTCATCGCCTGGGAACCGCTCGGGATCAACCAGACGCGGACCACCCGTTACGACGCATTCGGCCGCGCCGCATCCGTCACCGACCAGTACGGCAACGTCGTGCACCGCGAGTACGACGCCCTGGGCCGGGTCGTCGCCGCCGTGGATGCGCTGGGCCGCCGCACCACCAGCACCTACGACGCCTTCTCGCGCGCGCGCACCAGCACCGACGCGCTGCAGAACCAGACTATCTACTCGTACGACGATGCCGCGCGCCGCATGACGGTGACGACTCCCGAGGGAGTCGAAGTCACGACGGTGCACAATCGCGACGGGCAGGTGTTCACCGTTTCGGACAGCGCCGGCGCGACCACGACGTACCACTATGACGCCAATGGGCAGTTGCAGTCGGTGTCGGACGACATGGGCGCCATCGAATCGCGGACCTATGACCGTGGCGGGCGGCTGGAGACCGTGGTCGACGGCCGCGAGGTCACCATGCGTCTGCAGTACGACGCCGCCAACCGCGTGCTGACCCGCACGCAGGACTTCGGAGGACTCGCGCTGCGGACCAGCTTCGAGTACGACGGCCAGGGCCGCGTCTTCCGCGTCACCGAACCCGGCAACCGCGTCACGCGGACCAACTACTACGCCGATGGCCAGGTCCATGAAGTCATCGTGGACGAGAACGGTCTTGCGATCCGAACCGAATACCACTACGACCTCACGAAGAACGTCGTTACCGTCACCGAGAACGCCGACGGCGCCGGACCCCACGACCAGCCGCGTCGTACCGAATACGTGTACGACGATCTCGGCCGCCGCACTCGGCAGATCGTCGACCCCGCGGCGCTGAATCTCGTCACCGAATTCCGATATGACCGCAACGGCCGCGTCACGCGCAGCATCGACGCCGAGCACAACTCGACCTGGCACGTGTACGACGCGGCCGGCCAGATGCTGCAGACGATCGACGCGCTGGGTGGCGTGACCGACCGCGTGTATGACGCGGCGGGCCGCGTCGTGCTCACTCGGCGGCACGCGAACGCGGTGAGCGTCGCGGGGTTCCAGGATCAGGATACCCTCGCGTTCCAGATCGTGGCCCCCGCGAGCCAGGACCGTGTGACGCGCACGGTTTACGATGGGGACGGCCGCGAACGCTTCAGCATCGCGACGCTGAGCGCGGACGTCAGCGGCGGCGTGGTGGTCGGCGAACGCGGCGTGGTCACGGAACGTGCCTTCGACGATCACGGCAACGTGACGTCGCGACGCGTGTACTCCAACGACATCGCGATCCCGGCTGCCGTGTCCGGGCAGAGCATCGCAGGTCTCTTGTCACCGTCGGACGAGGACCGTGTGGATTTCACGCTCTACGACACGCGCGATCAGGCGGTATTCCTGGTCGACGTGTACGGCGCCGTCCGGCGCCAGTGGTTCGACGACGGCGGCAATCTCATCCGCACCACCGCATACGCGACCTCCACCGATGCGGACCTCACGGTGGTGGATCTCACCGAGTGGTCCGACGACCATGCCGGCGATACCGGCAATCGCACCACGCATTTCTGGTACGACGCGCTCGGCCGCGTGCGCTTCGCGCTCGACGCGCAGGGTTATCTCAAGGAAACGGGTTATCTCGACGCCGCACGCCGGCAGGTCGACATTGCCTACGCGCGCCCGCAACCGTTCATCGGTACGGACAGCGTCCAGTACATCGAGCAGCATCTGCTGCTCGACGCCGTGAACGATCGCAGAACGACGACGTTCCGCGATGCCGCGGGCCGCATCGAGCGCGTCGAGCAGGTGTTCGACTACGCGGGTGATACGAATTCCGCGGTCGTTCTGTCCGAGCAGTTCACGTATGACGGCCTCGGCAACAAGCGCACGTACCGCAATGCCAACGGTGACGTCTGGACGTATCGCTACGACGCGAACGGCCGCCTCACAGATGAGATCAGCCCGCTGCACACCGTCACGCGCATCAACGATGTCAGCGGGACGTTGACGCCGACATCCGAGACGGTATCCGTGGTCACGCGCATGACCTACGACCTGCTCGGCAACGTGAAGACCCGCACCGAAGGCATCCGGCGCTTCACGAACGAAACGGAAAATACCGCGGGCTCGCGCACCACGACCTACGGCTACGACGCCCTCGGGCGCCAGACTTCGGTCACGCATCCCGCGACGATGCTGTACAGCCCGTCGCTCGACGACGCGCAGAACGTCGGCATCGACACGCAGCTTCAGGAAGGGTCGACGCCGGCAACGCCGGTGTCGCGGGTGACGTACAACGCGCTCGGCGACGCGGTCATGAGTGTCGACGTGAGCGGCGCGCGCAGCCGCAAGGCGTACGACGCGCTCGGCCGCGTGAAATTCGAAGTCGATGCCCTGGGCTTCGTCACCGGATACGGCTATGACGTGTTCGGCAACGCGACCTCGATGACGCGCTACGCGACCGCAATCGATGCGCAGACGCTGCCGCCCGAGGGCGAGTGGTCGGCCGCGCAGATCGATCAATCTACCGCGGTGTCGAATTCATTCGATCGCCTCATCGAGACGCACTACGACCGGCTGAATCGGCGCACGCGTGTGATCCAGCCCGGCGGGCTGCAGTACACACCCGCCAATCAGACCCCGAATGACCCCGCGCATTATTCGGTGGGATGGGGCGAGACCGCTTTCGAGTACAACGCGCTCGGCGATCTGGTGCGCGAGCGCAAGCTGCTCGACTTCGAGGCGCAGCTGTTCGCGGACACTTACTTCTTCTACGACCGGAATGCGCGGCGCGTGCACACCGTCGATGCCCTCGGCTACGTGATGGAGGACCAGTACGACGCGCGCGGCAATCTCACGCGGCACGTGGAATACGCCGCCAAGCTCACCGGCAGCGCGCCGTGGAACCCGGCGGCCGTGGCCCACACGACCAGCGACACGCACCCCAACAGCGCCAACGCGCCGAACGGGTACGACCGCCGTACCACCTACGAGTACGACTCGCTCGATCGCGTGCGCAAGCAGACCGTCTACGACGTCGAGTTCGCCACCGGCAGCGGCCAGGCGACGGGCACGGATTTCGCCGATCAGGTGACCAGATACGACTACGACGCCGTCGGCAACCGCACGGTGATCACGGACCACTACGGCGCCAGGGCCTTCACTTACTACGACGTGCTCGGCCGCGTGCGCGCGATCGCCCAGCCCGCGCGCCTCGCGGACACGAACGGCAATTTCCAGAACGAGGCGTCGGCGGTGACACCGCTCATCGAGTTGCGACGCGACGTATACGGCAACGTCGTCGAGCAGATCCGCTACGGCACGAGTGCGACGGACGTCACCGCGGACGACTACACCGCGCCCGCGGGCGGTGCCACGCAGTGGACGCGCATGCAGCTCGACCACTACGGGCGCCTCAAGCACTCGCAGGATGCCTCGCTCGCGAACCGCTTCTTCTCGTACAACATTCGTGGCGACGTCGCGAAGGAATGGCAGGTCTTTCACGACGCGGAGGGCACTCCGTACGTCCATGCCGTCATCCACGAATACGACCTGCTCGGCCGCGAGATCGGGACGATCGAGCCACTGCGTCGCAACGACACGGAGACCTTCACGCCGACCAGCGCGGTCGTGACGTTCAATCCGACCTGGTACAACGGCGGTGGCGCGACACCCGCGTGGCTCGGCGACACGGTGGTCGACCTGTCCTGGCAGGATCTCGGCACCGATGCCCCGGTACGCGTGATCTTTCTGTACACGCGCCGCAACCATTTCCTCACGCAGGGAGATACACACAGCCAGAGCGCGACCATTTCGGCGCGCAGCGGCGCGCACCTGTCGTGGCGCGATGACGGCAATGGCAACGGCGGTGTCTTCAGCGTCGATCGCATCCTCGTTTACACGGCCGACCTGAGCACGCTGCTGCGCGATTCGTGGGCCAACTCGCCGCCCGGCGCCGCGAGCAACTCGCAGGTCGCGTACCTGCGCATGCAGTACAACGGATTCGGCGAGATGGTCGCCAAGGGCACGAACGCGACGGCGGCAGGCACCGAGCTCCAGGAGTACTGGAAGTACGACAACAACGGCCGCATATGGATGACGAACGCCGATGATGGCCTCGACAAGACGTATACGTACGACGTCGCCGGCCGCATGACCGTCGAAGCCCGTCACCTGGTGAAGGGCGCGTTCGCCGGATTGACGGAACCTGTCTATCTACCGAGCCCGGGCGTGCTGCTCACGGCGAACCAGTACGATGCGCTCGATCGCATCGTCCAGCAGGTGCTGCCCGAGCGCGATGTCGACACCGGCATCCAGGTCGCGATCAACGACCTGTTCCTGAACACGCTCGACGGCAAGCCGACGCTGTACTGGACCGGACAGCCCGAGGCGAACGTCAAGGTGACGTTCGAATATCGCTTTGCGAATTCGCCGGCGGAGGAGCCCTGGGAGACGCTGGAGGTCACGCAGATCTCGGCCACGCAGATGGGCGTGGACCTGACGGGGCTCGCCCATCCGCAATACGTGTTCCGCATCGCGAAGAGCCAGACGCTGCAATTCGCGCCGTTTGCGCGCTCGGTGGGCACGTTCCATTTCGAGGCGGGCGTCACGACTTCAGCCGCGCTGTTTCGCACCCCTCCGGATCCCGCTTCGGAAGTCTCGAGCCTGCTCGGCAACTACACCAACGGCATCATCACCTGGGCGGCGCCCGATGATCTCACCGTGACCCCGGGGATTCGCTTCCAGCGCGATGGCAGCTCCGTTTGGGAGGAAGCCACGGTGACGCGCGTCGGCGGCAATTTCCGCGCGGACGCGACGCTTGCGCTGCGCGTCGCCGGGGCCTACGCGTGGCAAGTCACGTACGCGCGCGACAACCTTCTGATCGCATTCCACTCCGGCTCGCTGAGCTCGGATGGCTACTATCAGATCCGCACGGTCGACACGGGGTCCACGTCGCCGCTGGCAACGGAGCAGTATTCGGCGGCGCCCCCGGCGCCGCAGACCTTCGTCAGCGGCAGCACGCGCCAGATATTCTGGAACGTCCCCAGCATGACGGTCGAGGGACCCTTCGACGTGCGCATCGAGTACAAGCGCGCCTCCGATCCCGACTCCGCGTTCACGCCGGGCACGCTGACGACCAGCGCCGGGCCGACCGGCTTTACCCGCTACGCGTTCACGGTGAGCGGTTTCCCGCAGGACTCGTACGAGTACCGGGTGACCTATCGCCTCGGTGCCTCCAATGGCGTGGGTGGCCGCGTGTATGCCACGCAGCGCAACTCGTTCTCCGTGGCAGATGCCTACCTCAACGTCACCAACAGCGCGATCGTCGCGCCGCAGTCGCAGCCGCTGCCGACACCGCCGATCAGCTCGATAACGGGCACGGCTGGCGTGGGCACGGCCGGCTGGTCGAACGTGACTTCGCAGTGGATCCAGGCGACGGAGGTCGTGGGCCAACTCCAGGATCAATTCAGCTGGGTCGGTCCCAACTCGGTCAGGCCCACCTGGGCCGGCGGCGGGAATTCCGGCTGGGTCGTGATCGACTACATCACTTCCGGCGAGTCGTTCTCCGGCACGAACGAAAATGTGTATCCGTCGCCCGAACCACGCACGTGGTCCGGCACGATGACCCGCGATGCCGCCAACGCTTTCCAGTTGGCGGAAAGTTCGGGCGGTCCGTACTGGTCCTCGCAGTTCCCAGTCGGCGGCGTGAGCTCGATCCAGCGCCTGCGCGTGTACGAATCGCAGTACGGTGCGCTCATCGCGGACTCCAACGCCTCGTCCACGGGCCCCGGCATCAAGTGGGATGCGCCCGGGAACGAGCCGAACATCACGGCGCAGGTCTGGTGGGAAGAGATCAACGGACCGTGGCGCTATCTGGGCGAGGCCACGCGCGAGAGCCTCTTCCTGTTCACGATGGACGTCTCGGGCATTCCGGACGGCAGCCGCCACATCAAGGTGGAGTACTACCGCCCGAACGAGACCTGGGCATACAACACCGCGATCAAGACCATCAGCAAGAACGGGGTCAACATCCCGATCCTGACCAACCAGGGCGGGTTCAACCACGACCCCACCTGGATCACGAACCTGCAGGGCAACTCGTCCAACGGCACGATCAGCTGGAGCCATCCGGCGCCGAACCCCGGCTACGTGACGCTCGAGTACAAGAGCGGCAATCAGTGGCTGGAATGGCAGCGCTGGACTTCGGGCACGGACTTCTCGTTCAACACGGCAAGCTTCGCAACGACGTCGCCGGTGACCTACGAGTACCGCGTCCGCTACTACGGCGCCACGAACCCGTGGCCCACCGCGACCACCGCGGGCACGGTGACCGTGCGGCGCATCGAGGTGCCGATCGCGGCCACGCTCAACGTGGGCGCCAACCCCGCGAACCAGACCTATCCCGCGACCCTGCTCGACGTGAGCGATACCGGCCATGGGCTGCAGTGGACCTTCGGAAAGGATTCGCCGCAGGACACCATCACGTTCAGCTACAACATCGATCAGAGCCCCGAGCCGGAACACAATTTCTCCGGGGAGATCGCCGGCAACGGGCCTACCTACTCTACGGATTTCCCGCTGCTGCCGGACGGTGCCGGACAGTTCATCTACTGGATGATCGAGTACAAGCGCCCCGGGGAGAACCACAGCTACGCGCGCCTGCGCGGCTTCACGCAGGTGTGGGCCAATACCACCGACCATCGGCCGAACATCTCCATCTACCGGCAGATGCCGGAATTCCCGAGCGGCCGCGCGGAGATCCTGCCGCCGCCGGCGTACACGGCCAACAACACGGTGTCGTGGACCTCGGTGCCGGAGTATCCGGGCCTGGTGCGCTTCCTGGTCGACGGGCAGCAGGCGAACGTGATCGTGGCGCCCGACGGGCGCAGCGTGAACCTCGCCAACGTCAGCCCGGGCCCGCACACCTACGAGCTGCAGTTCTGGCGTCCCGAAACGACCAGCTATTACGCGCGCGCCAAGGGCACGTTCGATCTCACGCGCACCACCGTCTACTCGAACTACTCGTCGCAGATCCTGCCGCGGCTGGCCGATGGGCCACCCCGATCACCGTACGTCTTCAACCAGTACGACCGCTGGGGCAACGTGATCGCGTACCAGGACACGACGTACCAGGGCACCAACTACCGCTACAACGTACTCGGCCAGCTCACGACCACGACGAATCCCTACGTGTACGTGCTCGATACGCGCCAGCCTCTCGGCTTCGGCGATCCGCCGGGCGGCTACCAGGCCACCTCCAGGACCAACTACTACGACATGGTGGGCCGCGCGGTGGCCGCGCGCGACGAGAATGGCAACGTCAACGGCGTCACGTTGAACGCCGCCGGACAGATCACCACCGAGTGGCACGCCGACGGTGGCTCGAAACTGTTCATGTACGACGGCTTCGGCCGCCAGACGCAGGTCATCGACGAGATCGGCTGGCGCCGGCGCATGTCGTACGACAGCGTCGACCGGCAGACCGGCATGCAGACCGAATGGCATCCCGAGGAGTGGCTCACGCGCGCGTTCACCTACGATGAGCTCGGCCGCCGCATCACGGAGACCAGCGGTGCGCTCGCCCAGGACGGCACGCCCGAGACCATGACTTACTACTACGACCTCGCGGGACGCGTCATTCGTACGCGCAGCCAGCAGGACGCCGTGACCGGATACGACTACGACCTCGAAGGCCACAAGATCACGGAGACCAATGCGATCGGCGACCGGATGAGCTGGCAGTACGACCACTTCGGCCGCGTGAACCTGCACTTCGACATGAGCGGCACGCGCACCGACTACACCTACAACGGACTGGGGTTGATCGACTATCAGTCGAGCACGGGGCTCCAGGGCGGCCAGGCCATCGACTATCAGTATGACGAGGCGGGCAACCTGCGCTTCGTCATCGACGAGGCGACCAACCGCCGCGCCGAATACGGCTACGACTTCGCGGGACGCAAGAGCCGCGAGCGCACCACCGTCGACGGCGTGCTGCACCAGGACACACAGATCGAGTACGACCAGATGAACCGCATCGCGCGCGTCGCCGACCTGCGCTACCGGCTCGAATACCTCTACGACGCGTACGGCAACCGCACGCGCACGACCGCGACCTATCTGGATCACGATCGCGAAGAGGTCGAGAACGAGCTCTGGTTCACCTACGACTCCATGAATCAGGTGCTGATCAGCCAGGGCGTGCGCGACAACGAGACGATTTTGGCCAGCGGCGCCGAGAGCCTCTCCATCACGTATTACCTCACCGGCCAGCGCGAGACAGTCAGCCAGTACGGCAAGGGGTTGCTGCGATTCACCAGCGGAACTCACCCATCGAACGAGGGGCCGTGGGCCTATCGGGATGGGTGGTTCACCGAGTCGTACGAGATGGACGGCGCGGGGCGCATCGCCGCGATCTGGCATACCGGCGTTTCCGACGTCAGCGGCAACATCAACGACCAGGTCGAGAAGCGCCGCTACGACGGTGCGTCGCGGCTCATCCGCCAGGAGCAGTTGCGCGTGGATCCCAATGTCACGCTGTTCACCTACGACGACGACGGCCACCTGACCAACCAGGAGGTGCACGTCGGCGCTCAGGACGACGGGCCGCTGCGCTCGCGGTCCGTGTACAACGTCGATGCCGTGGGTGTGCAGCGCAGCTATCACACCGACACCTGGCGCGCGAACGGTGCGCCGGGCGACGAATACAACTACATCAACAACTATCGCGAGGCCGATGGCTATCTACTCAGCAGCCAGATCGTCGACCAGAGGATCCGTGCCGCCAACGGGCACATCGATCACCTGACCGGCTCGATCATCCGCACCTACGACGTCAACAATCAGCTGGTGAAGCTGCACGACCCGCATGCCCAGACGGGGCGGCAGGACCGCTACCTCGCGAACAACCTGCAGGGGCAGGTGATGACCGCGATCGAGGGCGACTTCGCGAATACGAACGCCGTGAGGAATGCGTTCCAGCAAGCGGTCTCCGGCAGCGACAACCTGCACTACAAGCAGCACTTCTTCCATGTGAATGGCAACTACGTCGGCAGCTTCGGCCAGGTCGAGGTGACGCCGCCGGCGTCGAACGTGAAGCATTTCCGCGCCGGCTTCATCCACGGCACGATCCGCACCGGCGGCCCGATGTACGTGGCACAGCCGGGCGACGGGTTCTCGTCGAACTTCGACGTGAACTTCACGTCCGCGCTCGATCAGTTCACGAGCGCGACGCCGAGCGCCGTCGTCGTGCAGGAAGGCGACACGCTGCGCCTGCTCGCCACGCGTCTCTTCGGCGATCAGTCGCTGTGGTATCTGCTGGCGGAGGAGAACGGACTCACCGAGCCGGACCTTCCGCTGCAGGCGGGCACCACGCTGCGCGTGCCGAACGGTGTGTATTCGCTCGCGAACACCGCGAACGTCTTCAAGCCCTTCAACGCCAGTGCGATCGAAAAATCGCCGTCGCTGATGAACATGACGCCGCGCATGCCGGAAGCGCCGTGCGGTCGGATGGGACAAGTGCTGGTCGCGATCATTGCGATCGTGGTCACGGCGATCGTCACGTACTACATGCCGGCCGCCTCGGGCTGGGTCGGCGCATTCTTCCAGGGCGTGGTGGCGGGCACGGTCGGCAGCGTCGCGTCGCAGGGAGTGGGCGTGCTCTTTGGCATCCAGTCGGACATCGACTGGAACGCGGTGGCTCTGGCCGCGGTGAGCGCCGGCGTCGGCCAGGCAGTGGGGCCGGCATTCGGCAAACTCGTCAACAACAATCCCGTGGCGCTCGATCTGCTCAGCGGCGCGCTCGGCAACGCGGCCACACAGGGCACGAGCATCCTGCTCGGACTTCAGGACCACTTCAGCTGGCGTGATGTCGCGATCTCCGCCGCGGCAAGCGCGGCAGCCGGCGCCACGCGCCGGTGGGTTGGCGGCAAGCTCGACGGCGAGGCGAGCTTCGGGAAGGATTTCGGAATGAGCCTGTTGAGCGGTGGTGCGAGCGCCTCCGTGCGTGCCTTGTTCGGCGGAAAGACCGATGCAATCAGTCTCGCGACCGACGCGTTCGGCACTGCGCTCGGCAACAGCATCGTCAGGAATCTTCAGGCGGCGCCGAAATCCCTGGGCGCCTCACGCCGTCCAGAGGAAGCGCAGAGCGCGGCGGACGAGCTGCAGGAATCGCAGGCAGTCATGGATGCACGGCGCATGCTCGACGCTCCGACGGAACCGCCTCCCGGCGCGACCACGGTGGAGATCGATGGGGCGGGCGTCGGACAGGTCAGGAGTGGAGGCGCTGCTGCGAGCCGTAACTCCAGCCGCGGCAGCGCGGCCCATGGCGGCAGTGGCGGTGGCGATGCTGCACCGAAACTCGAGTGGCGAGAAGAGACGCGACAATGGGTGGCGGTCTATTCGGACGGCGCCGAGCTTGCGTGGGTGAAGGGCCAGTGGTCCACCGACGTGCTCGGTTTCATCCAGGTCAACGGCACGGCCATGTCCGATTGGGACAAGCAGTTCTACGACCTGCAGATCGCGCGCGGGGTGAACGCAGCGACGATCGGCAATGCGTTCAATCGTAAGAACGAGTACATCCGCAACGTGACCCAGACTGCGATCACGGAGCAGGAGCGCATCGCGCTGGCTCAAGCGGGCAGGCCGATCACGCGTCAGGAGCTCACGCAACTGCGCATGCAGCAGACTCCGTTTCGCGGCGGCATGTTCACGATGACCGACGCGGGCGCGGGCGCTGAGCTCGGCAGAGGCGAGCGGCTGTACAACTGGTATGGAGAGAAGATTTCGAACGTGGTCGAGGCCGTCAAGAACCCTGGTGACGCTGCGCTGGGCGCTCTCATCACGCTCGAAAACATGCCGGCAGATCTCGTCGAGGCAGTCGCCATCCTCGGTATCGAGGGCACGTCGGCGATGCTGCCTGACTGGCTGGAGGAAATGCCGGGCTTCGTCGCAGCCAAGCAAGAACTCGAGACGACGATCCACAACAAGCTCGACTTCTTCCGTCTCGGATATGAGAACGCGGCGCAGGCGGGCGGTGGGGATATCTTCAACGTCGCAACGCTGGTTGGCGGCGGATTGCAGCTCGCCAGGGCCGGCGCGATGAAACTGGGGTCATTACGCGAGGGCGCCGAGGTTGCGAATTTCAGCGCGTCGGAAGCCCTTGCCAGCCTGAAACCAAGCTCAACTTCCGGCGGCCTGCTGGCCAATCCAACCGGACGCGATCTTGCCGCGCAAATCGACGGTGTGACCGCACAATCCACCAAGATTGCAGAGGCAATTCGAAGCGGTGACTTGAAAGTGAGCGTTCTGGGGGACGATTTGTTTGAACGCGCGTTGGGCGTTGATTCCTCGACCACTGCCCTGATGAGCGGCCGAAAACTGTACTTGCGCCGAAACTCTGACTCCATTACTTCGGACTTGGTGCACGAGGGCACACATGGGCTCGACTACATCAATGATTTCGGTGTTTCGATACCAAAGCCCCGGTTCAGTTGGGAAAAGCGCGCCTTCTTCCAGGAGCGACAATTCCAGATGATGAGTGGAGCCAAGCCCGATTTTGCGACTTTCGGTGACATGCTGAGCCACATTCGTACAAACTATGCCAATGATCTCGTCATCTGGTAGCGATCGCAGCATTGCGTTGATCGAGGCAATGATCGCCTACGTGCGCACGGGAAGCGCGCTGGGAGAACTCGCAGCCGCGCACAGCGCTGAATCCGCCAAGCTCAGGCTGGTCTGCATTTCTATTCTTGATTGGCTTGGCTCGCGGGGGAGGGTGCCGAAGATGATCGCGATGTCGATGACCGAAGCGGGATCAGCGCGCGACGCGCTGATCTCGCTCGTCACCAATGTCGCTCCTTTTTCCCTCACATTTCAGATTGAAAACGATGAGCTGAAGTTGCATTCATCGATCGATGACGAGGCTGTGAAGCAGCTGCTGGCTGCGGCGGCTCAGCTCAAGCCGCCGCGATTCGTGACGCGAAAGTAGCAAGCGTCCGAAGCCTCCTTAGCACTGCGCAAGAGGCGATCCTAATCGTCGTGCCGCTCTCGTACCTTCGAGTGCGCTGTCGTGCGCAGCGCAGGATCGGGCAGCAGATACTTGCGCCGCGGTAGATAGAACAGCGCGAACATCGCCATGCAGATGGCGGTGGCGATGAGCACCTTCGTGCTCGATCCCGCGATGTACAGCACGCAGAACGCACCGCCGACCAGCGCCAGCATCCGTTCGCCGGCCACGCGGTAGCGCAGCGTCGCGGCGCATGCGGCGAGATACGTCAGCAGGCAGAACAGCGTCGACGCGTCGATGAGCGTGCCGAACTGCTCACCCAGGCTCGGCGCGGTGGTGACCACGATCATCGTCGTGCCCATCAAACCACTGACGATGAGGCCCGCGACGGGCGTGTCGCCGGCGCGCGTGCGCGCGAACAACTGCGGCAGCAGGCCGTGATCCGCGGCCGCGCGGCTCACCTGCGCGGTCATCAACACCCAGCCCGCGAGCGTACCGAGCACCTTGAGCGTCACTGCCAGTGCGACGAGGCGACCGGCGCCGACGCCGAACATCTGCTCCGCAACCAGCGCGAACGGCGCATTCGAGGCCGCGAGATCCGCGGCGGGCGCGAGCCCCATGATGGCCGCGCTGGCCGCCATATAGATGAGTGCCGCAATGAGCACCCCGGCAAGCGTCGCGCGCGGCACGTTGCGCTCGGGGTTCTCGACCACCGCCGCCGCCACCGAGGCACTTTCGAGCCCCGTGAACGCCCAGAACACCAGGATCAGCGTGTCGGGAATGGCGGCGAGGTCGCTCTTGCCGCTGACGTTCCACGACGCGGTGAACTGTGCCGGGTCGAAGGCGAACCAGCCCACCGTGGCGACCAGCAGCACGGGCACGAGCCCGACCAGCAGCAGCGGCCCATCTACCTGTCCGACGAACCGTGGACTGACCAGATTGGCGACGGTGACCAGCCACAGCAGCCCGACGGTGATGATCGCGAGCGTCACAGGGCTGGCAGCGAGCCCGAGGAACACGGTGAGCGAGCCCGCGCCGGCCGCGGCGATCGCGACGTTGCCGATGAGGCACGCGGCCCAGTACCACAGGCTGGCCTGCATGCCGACGAATGGGCCGAAAGCGTCGAATGCGTACGTGGCCGGTCCGCCGGCCAGCGGCTTGCGCGCGGCGAGTCTGGCGAACAGCAGCGCCAGCGCGAGCGCGCCGGCCGAGGCGAGCACCCAGCCGAAGATGGTCACGCTGCCGACCTTGGCGAGCGTCGCCGGCAATAGATAGACGCCCGAGCCGATCATGTTGCCGGCGACGACGACGGTGGCGAGCGCCGGGCCGAGCTTGCGGTGACCGGCCACGCCTGGCCTAACTACGCCCGGCCGCGCGACGCGCCCAGCCGGGCGGTGGCGGCGCCGGCTGCTGCGCCTCGGGGATCAGCGTGCGCATGCGCCGGCCGAAGCTGCGCAGGCATACTTCGCCCGCGGCCAGGGGGCCAACCTGGTACGAGCCCGACTCCATGCCGGCCTGCACGCGCTCGATGAGCACGCGGTCCTCTTCGTTGACCTGGCGGTTGATGCGCCAGTTGCAGTAGCGCGCGACGCGCATCTCGCGCCGCTGGTCCGGCAGCGCGTAACCGATCTCGCGGATCAGCGTCTGCGTGGGCGAGACCGGGATCCACTGCATCACGTCGACCTGGTCCGGATAGATGTCGAAGGCGAAGTTGGGCCAGAGTTTGAAGTACAGCCAGCGGCGGCGTTGCGCGGCCGGCAGGTGCTCGGCGACCGGCAGGTATTTCTGGTACGCGCGCTCCGCCCAGTTGCGCGACGGATGCTCGCTCAATTCGCCCGACATGCGGTCGATCCACTCGCGCGCCTCGACGCGGTAGCTAGATCCCAGCAGTCGTGTCAGCCCCGGGTGCGCGACCGTGATGTGCAGGCCGTCCGAATAGTTGTCGCCGACGTTCTTCCAGTTCACCGCGCGCGGCCGCAGCGTGACGCGGCCGACGGGTTGCAGTTCTTCGAAGCGATGCGGCGCAATCTCACCGGCGTAGGGCGCCATCATCTCGGCGACCGGCGGGCCGTTGCCCTCCAATCGTACGAACACGAAGCCCAGGTGGATCTCCATCTCGACCGGAACCAGCGATTCGCGCGCGATGTCGAGGTGCGGAAAAGCGCTGCGATCGCCAATCGAGGCTAAACGACCTTCGAAATCGTAGGACCATGCATGGTAGGGACAGACGATGCGTCGACTGCAATGGCCACGGGACCCGTCCAGCAGGCGCGCCCCGCGGTGCCGGCACACATTATGAAAGGCGCGTACCGTGCCGTCGGCGCCGCGAATCGCAACCAGCATTGCCTCGAGGAAATCGAGGCATTGATAGTCGCCGGGGTCAGGGATGTCGTTGACGTGACAGATGATTTGCCAGGAGGGACGCAGCACGCGTTCGCGCTCGAGCTCGAGGAACTCAGGGTCGTGGTAGATCCATGACGGCAGGCTGAAATCTTCCGCGCTCAACATGCTTTGGAGTCTGCAGCAGAGGGATGGGGAAATGAAGCACACGACCGCGGTTGCCGCCCTCGGGTATTCTCAGGCGATGAATCAGCCCGCGAATCCCGCCGCCCGCCTGGAGCGCCTCGAGCCGTTGTTGCGCGCCGAGCCCGACAACCTGCCGCTGCACCGGGAGTGCGTGCAACTCGCCATGGAGGGCCGGGCATATGAACGCGCGCTGCAGCTGGTGGAGGCGCGGCTGTCACGCCATCCGGCCGAGGCCGAAGCGCAGTTCGCACTCAGCAATGCGCTCATCGGCCTGCAGCGCTTCGCCGCAGCGCTCGACATCCTGAAAGCGTTGGAGGCGCAGGGAGTCACGGCCGCTGGCGTTCTCTCCAACCTTGCCCTGTGCCACTTCGCGTTGCGGAATTTTGCCAATGCCCGCGCCTACGCCGAGCAGCTGCTCGCCGCGGGGGAGACGTCGCCGGGCACCGTGCGGCTGGCCGTATCCAGCCTGCATTTCCTGGGCGAGATGGACGCTGCCGTCGCGCTCGCCGATGCGCATGCGGCGCTGGCGGAAAAAGACGGCGGCCTGGCGGGCGTATTTGCGATGGCGTATGTCGATTCCAGTGACGTACCCAAGGCGGCCCGCTGTGCCGCCATCGCGCTGGCGCACAATCCCGATTCGATCGACGGCCTGACCGTCGAAGCCACCATCGCCGCCGCGGCACTCGACGCGGAGAAGGCCACGCGACAGTTCGCACGCGTCGTCGAACTGGCGCCGAACAATGGCCGCGGCTGGCTTGGCCTCGGCATGATGGCGTTCCTCGCGATGGACCTGCCGCGCGCGCAGGATTTTCTGGCGCGTGGGCTCATAGACCTTCCGGATCACGTCGGCTCCTGGATCGCGCTCGGTTGGAGCAACCTCCTGCAGGGCAATATCGACGGCGCGGAAAAACATTTCACGCACGCACTCGAGCTCGACCGCAATTTCGGCGAATCGCACGGCGCCATTGCCGCCATTCACGCCATGCGCGGCAACCGGGAGGCCGCGGAGCGCCACATCGAGATTGCCGAGCGGCTGGACCGCAGCGGCCTCTCCTCGCACTACGCGCGCGCGGTGCTGATGGAGAAGAGTGGCGGCCCCACCGCGGGCCGGGAACATATTTTCAAGACGATGCGCCACGCTGCGCCACGCTTCGGCGGCAAGGCGGGCGAAGTGTTGAAGACGATCGCGGAAGACGGCCTGAAGAAGATGCGATCTAACTAACTAATTGTCCTAAACTGCGGCGCAACGCCGCGGATATCTCCCGACCGGTCCTTCCACAGGGGTGGACCGAGTCCAACTGGGAGATTTGCCATGGTTGCAGTGGTTTCAGGTTCTGGGTTAGGCCTCCTCACCGCGCCACGTTCCGGCCAGGACGGCGCGAACGACGCCCGCCTCGGTCGCGGCAACGAGAGCGTGTTCGTCAACACGCAGAACGGCAACCTCATCGTCCAGGGGCTCGACGAGAACCTCTCGGCCCTCGGACTCGACGGCGTCGTGGTCCGCACCTACAACTCGCAGGGCCAGGTCGACGACGACAACAACGACGGCTGGCGCCATGGCATGCAGCAGCGGTTGGTCGACCTCAACGGCACGCTGAACTCGGCCAACAGCTTCATCACCAAGGTCTTCGGCGACGGCTCGCGGATCGTTTATCGCTATAACGCGAGCCTCGGGTACTACCTTTCCACCGACGGCGACGGCGCGCACGACACCCTGTTGTGGAACGGCACGAACTGGACGTGGACCGACGCGAACTCGCGCGTGGTCGAAACCTACGACTGGGTGTCGAGCATAGGGCGCATCCAGAACTCCAAAGACGCCAACAGCAACACGGTCGTCTACCGATACAACGGCGCCGGTCTGCTCGACCGGGCGCGCATGGCGGGCGCGATCACCCAGGACATCTACTTCGATTACTACACGACGGCCGGCAATACCACCGACCTCGAGAAGATCCACGTCGAAGCGCCGGATGCGAACGGCGTGATGCGCACGCAGACGCTGACGCGCTACACCTACGACTCCCAGCATCGGCTCGTCACTGTGACCACCGACATGACGCCGGGCGACAACGTCGTCGCCGACAACGACACGTACGTCACGACGTACACGTACGAGGGCACCAGCTACCGTATCGCGTCCATCACGCAGAAGCGCGGCACGTCGGCCAATGTGATCGCGACCGCGTCGTTCACGTACCTGCAGGTGGGCGGCACCGGGGCGTACCGCGTACGCACGTACACGGACGGCGAAGGCCGCGTCAACACGTTCAACTACACTGAGACGATCGCGCCCGGCGGGAACTCCGCGCAGAACGTGACGCCGGGCTGGAGCGTGCCGGTCAACGTCGGCGACGAGAATGGCCGCATCAACGGCGGCATCCCGAGGGTCGAGTTCGACGCTGAAGGCAACGGCATGATGCTGTACATGGGCGGCGGCGACGCGACCGGCACCAACAGCGACATGCTCGTGCGCCGCTACGACCGCGCAACCAACACGTGGGCTCCGTCGACGATCCTCGATACGCTCGGCGACGGACGCAAGATCCGGAATTATCAACTGTCGGTGGACGATGCGGGCAATGCGCTCGCGGTGTGGTCGCAGTCGGACGGCACTGCCAGCCTCGTCTACACCGTGTATGTGTCGCGGTTCACCAAGGCCACGGGCTTGTGGACGACGTCGACGGTGCAGTCGCTGGGGTCGAGCGTCGCGAACAACGTCGATGGCAACAGCATGCCGGCGCTGTCCGCTGCCATCAGAAATGCGAACGCCGCGGCCGTGAGCTGGATCCAGAGCGACGGCACCGCCAATTCGGTGTGGGTGTCGCGCTGGAACGGCACCTCGTGGGTCACGACGTCCTCGCCCATCGAGGCAGGCACGAACCACGCGCGGCAAACCAGCAGCGCGATCGACACGGCGGGCAACGTGGCGGTGACCTGGACGCAGACCGCAAACGGCGGCAGCGTCGAGAACGTCTGGTACAACTATTTCAACGTCACGACGGGTGCGTGGGCGGGTCCGCAGTCGTTGCAGACTACTGCGGGGACCTCGCAGCGCGCGCAGGTCGCATTCGACTGGACGGGCAACGCGCTGTTCGCCTGGGTGCAGGACGGCGACGTCCTCGCGCGCCGCCTCGACAAGGCGACGCTGCTGCTGGGCGCGGTCACGACGCTCGATGCGCGCACCGAAACCCCCGATTCACCGACTATCGCGATGGACCGGCAGACGGGCGCGGGATTCGTCGCCTGGATCCAGAGCGATGGCACGTCGATGTCCGTGTACGCGCGCAAGTTCACCAACACGGGTGCCTTCGGAAGCTGGACTGCGCCGGCCGAGCTCATCGATTCGACCACCGAAGCGGTCAACGGGTTGTGGCAGCAGAACACGCCCAGCCTCGTGGCATCGATGCGCGGCGACCGGGGTGTCGTCATGTGGTGCCAGGAGCAGACGCTCGGCGGCGTGAATCACATTGACGACGTGATGGCGGCGCGCCTCGTCGGCGGTAGTTGGCAGGCGCCGGAGCACCTCGTCTACAACGCCGGCCCCCAGGGCGGATTTTTCAATGGCGTCGCCGTCGATGCACAGGGCAACGTGACGACGGCGTGGGGCACGGCCGCCGATCCGGGGCTTTGGGTGTCGCGCTACACCGCGCCGAGTCAGTGGACCGGCGCAATGTCGATCAGCGATCCGGGCAACGACTCCTACTTCGTCAAGAGTGGCTCCGACGCGAATGGCAACATCGTCGCCATCTGGGAAAGCGCGGGCTCGTTGAAGACCCGCCGCTACGACAAGGCGACGAACACCTGGAGCGTGGAGCAGACGCTCGACCCCAACGCCTCGGCGTTCGTGTCCGCGATCTCCGTGGACGAATTCGGCAACGCGGTGGCTGTCTGGCAGCGCAATCCCGGGACTGGTCTCGAGCTGCGGGCCAGTCGCTACGACGTGCTCACGAATTCCTGGAGTCCATCGCAGCTCATCCTGGGCGGCGCGCAGCCGGCCGACATCATTCGGCCAGGCGGTTTCGCCGTGCAGGTTTCGGGACAGAACGCCGTCATCGCATGGCTGCAGAAGAATGGCTCGATCTACGACGTATACGCGGCGCGACTCACGGGTACGACGCTGACCGGCCCGACGCCGATGGAGACCGCGGGCGGCACGGCGACGTACGTCTCCGCCACGATCGACCGGGCCGGCAACATCGGCGTGGCGTGGCAGCAATTCGACAACACCGCCGGCGTCAACATCGACCGCGTGTACACGAATCGTTTCACCGCCGGCGGCGCGTGGAGTGGCGCGTCGTCGATGAGCGCAACCACGACCGCGGCCACCGCCCCCCAGATCGGCTACGACGCGGCCGGCAACGGACTCGCGATCTGGTCGCAGGGCAATGACGTCTACGCGAACCGCTATACCGCGGGGGTCGGCTGGGGTGCCACGCCCGCGCCCATCGACAACGTCAACGGGGTTGCGGAGAGCACCACGCTCTCGGTAGATAGAGGAGGCAACGCCATCGCGGCGTGGATCCAGACCGATGCGGGCGGTATCAAGTCGCTGTACGCGGCGCGCTACACGCTCGGCAGCGGCTGGAGCCCGGCGGTGCTGCTCGAGACCTCGTCCCAGGTGGTGCGCACGAACCCGGGCACCGCCGCGGTCGTCGTCGCAACCGCGATCCACGGCGACAACGCCGCGGTCGGCTGGCTGCAGAAGACCGGCGCGGGTGATCCAAGCCCGGTTTCGACCGAAGCCTGGGTGAATCGCTGGAACGGCAGCGCGTGGATCGGGCCCGAGATGGTGTCGAACACACCGGGGGTGCACGCGTTCAATCCGACTCTTTCGATCGACAACCAGGGCAACACCTCGGTGCTCTACTACCGCTACGCGGACCGCAGTCAGGTCTTCGTCAATCGCTACAGCGTGAACACGCCGTTCAGCGGCGAGGTGCAGTTCGGACCGAGGAATGCGACCGTCGGCATCGTGCGCACCGCGTACGACGTCGCGGGCAACGGCTTTGCCGTGTGGAGCGGCAATCTTTCCGGCACCACCACGATGTGGGCCAGCCGCTACGTGAAAGCAACCAACACTTGGTCCGCGCCGTTCGCGCTCGACAGCAGCACCACCGGCAGCACGGACTGGCGGCCGTCCCTGTCGGTCGACGCCGCCGGCAACGCGGTGGCCGCCTGGGCGCGGCACGACGGGACTCACTACAACCTCTATGTGGCGCGCTGGTCGGCGCGCGACGGCCGCTGGAGCGCGGCCGTCGCGGTGGACGGCGCCACGCAGGCCGTGGCGAATTCGAACATCACCGATCTTGCGACATCCATCAGCGCGGAGAACAACATCGCGGTCGCGTGGTTGCAAGGCACCGGCACCGGCGGCGTCAACGACGTGTACGTGGCGCGCTGGAACGGCATCAGCTGGAGCCCGGCCGGATCGCCGGTGGACAGCCGCAGTGAGGCGGCGAGCAACGTTTCGGTGGCCATCGACCTCGACGGTAACGTCATTGCGACCTGGCTGCAGAACGAGACGCCCGGCATCAACTGCATCTTCCAGAACCGCTACACCGCCACGAACGCAACGACCGGCAGCTGGGGAACGGCCAGCTCCATCGATACCGTGTTGCCGCACATCACACGGCAACAGATCGGGATGGACGCCGCGGGCAATGCCATTGCCGCGTGGGTGCAGGGCACGGATGTCTACGCACGGCATTTCGATCGCGCTGCGGGCGTGTGGACGCCGCCCGTCATAGTCAACACAGGCACTAACAATCCTGAGGTGCCCGCGCTCGCCGTCGACACCATGGGCAACGCGGTGCTCGCATGGATTCGCAACGACGGTACCGCGAACTCCGTCTATGTGAGCACGTTCACCGCCGGCGGAAGCTGGAGTGCCGCGGCTCTGCTGGAGAATTCGAGCTTGATCGCGCCGACCGGCAACGGCGCCGGCATGGGCAATCCCGCGGTTTCCATCCGTGGCACGCGCGCGGTGGTGTCCTGGGCGCAGCGGGGGGCGTGGTCCGCGAGCCCGATGGGCACGAACTTCTACCAGGCGCGCTGGAACGGCACGAGCTGGAGTGCGGCCGAGCAGCTCGACAACACCGCGGAGCTCAACGGCGGCTTCATGGGCACCGTCAGCACCGACTATGACGGCAGCACCGTGGCGCACTTTTCGCACTGGCAGTCGACGACCTCCAATACCTTCAGCAATCGTTACACGGCTAACAACTCTTACACGCAGACCACGGTATCCGACGCCTTCGGGCGCGTCACGACATACCAGCACGACTCGGCAGGGCGCCTGGTGTCCGTCACGACGCCGGCCGTGAACGGCGAGAGGAACGAGACGCGCTTTCAATACGACGCCGATGGCAACATCGTCAGCGTCACGGAGAACGCGCGCGGGCAGCAACGCGTGACGGCGATGATCTACGACTCGCGCGGCAATCTCGTGATCACGCGCGCGCCGAACGGCAACACGACGCGGCGCGTGTACGACGCCTTCAATCAGCTCGGCAGCGAAACCGTGTACCTGCTGCCGGATCTGAATGGCGGCCCGGCGCAGCCGCCGCTCACCACGCGCTTCGTGTACGACGACCATCGGAACCTGCGCTTCGTCATCTCGGCGGATGGACGCGTCACCGAGCACCGCTACGACGCCGCGTTCCTGCGCGTCAACAGCTACGTCTACACTGCGACGCTCTACTCCGCGACGGCGTTCGCGCTCGCCGATCTAACCACCTGGACCGGCACGGCCGCGAACCAGGCGGATGCCCAAGTGACCGACTACGGGTACGACCTGCGCGGCAATGTGAACGTGCTCAAGACGTACGCGGCCAGCGCGGCGCTCACCGGCACCGGCACGGCCGCGATCACGCGCTTCACGTACGACCAGCGCGGCCTGCTGCTCAACAAGACCAATCCGCGCGGCGAGGCCACCGGGGCCGCCGACCACATCACCACGTATCAGTACGATGCGATGCGCCGCGTGACCAGCGAGGTCGAGTGGCTCTCGACCATCGGGGCGGTCACGACGACTCGCACGACCAGCTACACGCATGACGACGTCAACAACAGCGTGCGGACCACGCTCGCGAACGGTCTCGTCACCACCGCCGTGTACGACCGGTCGGGGCGCCTGCTGACGTCGGCGAATTCGAGCGGCGCCACCACGTTCGGTACCACCACGTATTCGTACGATCCGGCCGGCCGGCTCGCCATGGTCACGTTGCCGGTCGGCAATGCCTCCGGCACCACCGTGAGCCCCGATCCGGTGCGCACGTTCATCATCTATGACGAGATGGGGCGCAAGTCCGGCGAAGTCGATGGCAACGGCACCCTGACGCAGTTCTTCTACAAACCGACCGGCGAGCTCATCAAGACGATCCGCTATTCGTCGCTGCTGCCGGGCGCGACGCTTGCGAATCTCTACACCATCGTCAACGGCCGCGGCAACGCAATGAAGCTGAAGCCGCTGCTCGATGCATTGGCGACGGTGCCGGGCCGCGATGCCGGCAACGACCAGGTGATCTACCACGCCTACGACTCGGCCGGGCGGCTCGCCGCGACGGTCGAGATCCTCATGACGGTCGGTGCCGGGGCAGTCGGCGGGATCACGCGATTTCATTACAACGGTGGGCGCCTCACGGATTCGGTTTCGTACGCATACCGCCCGGTCTACACGCCCAATGCTCCGCAGCTCACGCTCGCGGAGATCGACGCGTCGATCGCGCCGTATGTCAATTTCGAGGGGCGTGACCGGCGCACGCGCAATTTCTACGACCGCGACGGCAACCTCATCGCGACGCTCGATGCAGAGGGGTATCTCACCGAGAGCAAATACGACAGCGCGGGCCGGCTCATCAAGACGATTCGATACGCGAACGTCACGCCGGCCGCAAATCCGGCGCTCGCGGACCTCGCAGCGCTGCGTCCTGCGGTCGACAATGCCAACCAGTACTCGGCGACGCCCGACGACGAAGAGCAGGACATCGTCACGCGCTTCTACTACGACGCGCGCGGCCGCAGCGTGGGAGAGCTGGACGGTGAGGGCTATCTCACCGAACGGCTGTACGACCTCGACGGCAACGTGTCGCGGACCTCGCGTTACGAATACAAGTTCGATCCGGTGGCGATCACGGACACGACGACACTCGCGACGTTGAAGCAGAGCGTCACGGCTCTGACGGGACTCGGCGTCGCGGCGCAGGTCACTCAGTTCGAGTACGACGGCGCGGGGCGGGTCACGAAGACCACCGAGCTCACGGGTACGTCGTGGTCGGATCCCGATGTGGTAGCCAGCCCTACGACCGGCACCACCTTGCCATTTCTGGCCTTCGACAGCGCCGGCAACGGGTTTCTGGTGACCACGACCACCGCTGCCGCGACCGGCGAGCGCACCGACGTGATGGTACGCCGCTATGACGCGGCGTCGAAGCAGTGGGGCCCGGCGACGATGCTCGACATGGGCGCCGGGTTCATCTGGAACGTGACTGTGTCGATGGACGATGCCGGCAACGCGGTCGCCGCGTGGTCGCAGTCCGACGGCAGTGGTCTCTATTCTGTCTACGCAGCGCGCTACACGCCCGCCGGCGGGTGGTTGCCGGCGGTGGCGCTCGAATCGACCAACGATCAGGTCGACTACTACAGCCAGCCGAAACTCTCGACCGCCATCGCCAACGCGAACAACGCGGCGGTGGCCTGGGTACAGCACGACGGTACTAACTACTCGACCTACGTGTCGCGCTGGAACGGCTCGGCATGGGCCGCCGCCAGGCTCGACAACAACACCTCCGCCAGCGGCGCCACGACCGAGGTGTCGGTCGCGATCGACAGCAGCGGACGGACCACCGCGGTGTGGCTCGAGACGAACGGCGGCGCGACCGTCGACATCCGCTACGCGCGCTACCAGAGCGGCGCGTGGGGCGCCGCGACGCCGCTCGATTCCGCGGCCACGGCGCGCTCCTACGCGCAGGTGGCATTCGACGCCAGCGGCAACGGTTTTGCGGTGTGGGTGCAGGGCACGCAGGTCATGGGGCGGCGCTTCACCGTCGCCGGTGGCTGGGGCACGGCCGCGCCGCTGAGCAGCGCGGCGAATACCAATCAGTCGGAGAAGCCGACGCTCGCGATCTCCGGCACGGGCGAGGCCGTGGTCGCGTGGGCGCAGGGAATTGGCAGCGGAGCCCCACCGCTTTCGCTGCACGTCACGCGTTGGAATGGCAGCTCGTGGAGCGCGCCCATTCAGCTGGAGAATTCCGCCGAGCCTGTGGTCACCAACTGGCAACAGGCGAGCCGTGCGGTTTTCGTCGCCATGCGGGGCAGCCAGGCCGCGATCGGCTGGATGCAACACCAGCCGGTCGGCAGCACGCTCTACAGCAACTCGGACATCATGGTCAGCCGCTGGAATGGCACGGGATGGGACCGCGCCGAGGCCGTCGAGCAGATGGCGAACGGCTGGGGTGCGTTCTTCCTGTCAGTCGCCATCGATGCGCAGGGCAACACCTTCGCCGCGCACAACAACATGGACGGCACGTGGCAGACGAAGATCGTGCGCAACGATGCGGGCGTCGTCACGACGCTCGAGTACGACCACATGGACGCGGTCACGAAGACGGTGCGCGCCGCGGGCACGAACGAGGCGCGCACGGCGCAGGCGCGCTACGACGTCCTCGGCCGAAAGACACAGGAGCTATCCGCCGAGGGCGCCGCGCGCATCGCGGCCGGGATGGATGTCGAAACTGCGTGGACTGACTTTGGAAAAGCCTACGCGTATGACAACGCCGGGCGACTGGTCTCCTCGACGCAACGCGTGAACGGCACTTCGACGCCGCTCACGACCCGCTACTACTACGACGCAGACGGCCGCGTTCGCTTCGTCATCGATCCGCGCGGCCAGGTGCGGGAGACGCAGTACGACGCACTCGGCAACGTGAGCTCGGAGATCGGCTACTACGCGGCGTTGAGCGCCGCGACGCGCGACAGCCTCACGGGCGGTCTGCTGTCCGCGAGTCTCGAGACGACGCTGCGGCAAACCGCGAGCACCGCGCTGGATGCCAGGACGAACTACACGCGCAATACGCGCGGGCAGGTACTCGCGCGCACGACGGCCGCCGGCGCGAATACCACCTTGCATTACAACGCGTTCGGCGAGGTGGACTTCGAGTTCACGTATTTCGACGCGACGAACTACCGGCGCCACGACTATCTGTACGATCGGCGCGGTTCGCTGACCACGACGAAATGGGATCCGCTCGGCATCAATGCGACCGAGTTGCGCGCCTACGATTCGTTCGGACGCCTCAAGCAGGTCACCGACGCGCGCACGAATGTCACCAGGTTCGAGTACGACCGGCTCGGCCGGCAGATCGCGACGGTCGATGCCCTCAACGTGCGCCGGCGCTCCGCCTATGATGCGTTCTCGCGCACGACGAGCACGTTCGACGCCTACAACAACGAGACGAAATATCTCTACAACGACGCCACGCGGCGCGTGATCGTCACGACGCCCGAAGGCGTGAGCGTCGCGACGGAATACAACCGGCACGGCGAAACGCTGCGCGTCACCAACACCGACACGACCACCGTCTATACGTACGACGCCAATGGAGCGTTGAAATCCGCTTCCGACGGCCTGGGTGCGCTCGAGAACCGTCTCTACGATTCCGTGGGCCGCGAAATCCGGCGCGAGAACGCGCGCGGTGTCGCGACCACGTTTGCATACGATGCGAGCAACCGCCTGCTGTCGCGCACCGTCGATCCGACCGGGCTCAATCTCACTACCTCTTATCTCTTCGGCTCCGACGCGACCTCGCAGTTCGTCGATACCACCGAGCCCGGCGGTCGTGTGACGCGCACGCGTTACGACCAGGACGGACGTACTACCGTCGTCATCTCGGGGTTCGGCAGCGAAGCTCCGATCACGACGGCCTACCAATACGACGCCGCGAACCGCACGGTGCTCGTGACGGCGCGGCCCGGCACGGCGGCGGTCGTCCGCACCCAGTACAAATACGACAACCTCGGCCGGCGCATCGAGGAGATCGTCGACCCCATCGAATTCGGCGGGACGCTCAATCTCAGCACCCGATACCGCTACGACGCCAACGGCAACGTCACGCGCAAGATCGATTCGCGCAACGTCTCCACGTGGTTCGTCTACGACACGCTGAACCGCGTCACGCACGCCATCGATGGGGCGGGCGGCGTCACGGTGACCACGTACGACAATGAGAGCCGCGTCACCTCGACGCGCACGTACACGGCGGCGATCAACGTCTCCTCGTGGACGAATCTCGACGCACCGACGACGTCGAATGTCACGCTCGTCACGAGCGCGAACGACCAGCTGATGCGCTCGTTCTACGACCGCGACGGCCGTGCGACCTACGGCATCGACGGCGTCGGCACGGTTACGCAGCGTACGTTCGACACGCGCGGCAATGTGACCCGCGCGCGGCGCGTCAGCGCGCTGCAGCTCACGGGCAACTACGCGGATGCGGCCGCGGTGACGTCGGCGCTCGGTGCCGCCGCGAACACGCTCGCGGCCGCCGACCAGGTGTCCTGGACCGCATACGACCTGCGCGGCCGCGCGGAATTCACCGTGGACTCGATGAACGGCGTGAACGCCGCCGTCCGTAAATTCACCTACGACGCGAACGGCAACGTCATCGCCGAGCGGGGATATTTCTCGGCGCGCGCGGTCAATCCTGCGGGCAACTCGCTCGCCACGCTGCGCGCCTGGGATACGGCGAACGCATCGGCAACGGACGATCACGTCACGCTGTTCTGGTACGACTCGGCCGATCGCCAGCGCTTCGTGCTCGATGCGGAGGGCTACGTCACCCAGAATCGCTATGACGACACGACGCGGGCCTCGCAGACCACCCGCTATGCGACGCGGCCGAGCGGTCTGAGCGCCGGCTCGACGATCGCACAGGTGGGTACCGCCATCGTCACCCACATCGACGACCGGACGAAGACGATGTGGGTCGATGCCACCGATCGCGTGCGTTTCGTGCTCGATGGCGAGGGTTATCTCACCGAGACGCAGTACAACGACAACACGGGGGCGGTGACGCGCATCGCCTACGCGGCGAAACCCGGCGGTCCACAGGCGATCAGCACCACGCTCGCGACGATGGTCGCGAGCCGCAACCTGACCCCCGCGCGCGACCGCTCCACCACCAGCTGGGTGGACGCCGCGAATCGCCAGCGCTTCATGCTCGACGCGGAAAACTATCTCACCGAGACGCGTTACCACGATACGAACGGCTCGACGACCGTCTATGCCTATCTGTCGCGCCAGAACCAGTTCAGCGCGGCGTCGACGCTCGCGAATCTCACGGCCGCCAACGCCATCACTCTCAATGCGAACGACGAGAACACGCGTGAGGATTACGACGCCGCCGGGCGGCTCTGGCGGGTGACGGACTCGCACCTCAAGAGCGAGTTCTTCGTCTACGACGGCGCGGGCAACAGGACGAAATTCGTCAACAAGAAAGCGGCCAGCCCGACCGACGCCGCGTACACCTGGACGTACGAGTACGACGCCAACGCACGCCTGATCGTCGAGCGATCGCCAAACGTGCTCGTGACCACGGTCACGGAGAGCGGCGGCACATTCACGGTGACAGCGGATGCGAGCGTCTCGCTCGTGACGCGCACGAACTACGACTTCTTCGGCAACGTCACGAGTCGCGTCGAGGCGGAAGGTCTCGCGAACCAGGCGCGCACGACCAGTTGGGAGTACGACGCGCTCGGCCGCCAGATCGCGAGCCTCTCGCCGACGATCGGCATCTACGACGCGACCACCGGAGATTCGCAGACGGGTGGCGCCGGCGCGGTGTCGCGCACCGAAATCAGCACCGCGATCCGCACGGAAGTGGGGTACGACGTATTCGGAAACGCCTTCCGCAATCGCCAGGTCCTGGCGACACAGGCATCGGATGCGGCCAAGGGCGTCTACACGTACAAGGCGTACGACAGACTCGATCGAGCCCGCTACGACATCGACAACAAAAAATACGTCACCGAGCACGTGCTCGATGCTTTCGGCAGCGAATCGATGACCATCCGTTACGCGAACGCGCGCAATGGCGCGGCTTTGCCGTCCACCGGCATCGGCGGCTTGCGCCTCTCCGACGCGACCAACGGGCTCACCGCGGACGGCGTGAAAGACCGCGCGGTGTACAGGACGTACGACCACAACGGCCACGCTCGCACCACCAAGCTGACCGGCGCATGGAGTTACCTGCCGACTGCCGACGGTTCGCCGGGCGCACTCGTACAAACCCAGCCGACGGTCGAATACTTCTACAACGCGTTCGGCGAGGCCAACAAAGTACGCGAGTTCGTGATGGCCGGCGCGACCAGCACCTGGGCGAATTCCTTCAAGTACTACGATCGTCGCGGCCTCACGGTGGGCGCGGTCGATCCGGCAAACTACTACACCCGCTTCGACTACGACGGCGTTGGCAATCTCAGCTCGCAGACCGAGTTTGCGCTCAAGAACACCGACACCATCGACGAGACGACGTTCGGTACCGTCAACGCGTCGGCGAACGGCGCCGATCCCGGCAGCGACCGCGTCATCAACTACGCCTACGACCAGCTGAACCGCCGCATCTCCGAGACGCGCGTCAACTTCGAATACAGCAACTCCACGGGCAGTGTCACGCCCGGTTTCACCACCGCCGCCGCGGCCGCGTACGTCAAATACGGGTACGACGCGCTCGGCAACCAGACGCGGATGGAGGACGCCCTCGGCGGTGTCACGTACACGTTCTTTGACGTGCTGGGCCGGGCGATCGCCGTCGCCACGCCGACGCGCGACCGCGGCGAAAGTTCGCAGGTCGCGGGATACTCGCGCATGCTGCGCGACGCGCACGGCGTGCTCGCGCAGCAGATCGAGTACTACAACGGGCTCGCGGTGGGGGCGATCGGCGCGGGCGATGCGCCGGCATTGCCCGCCGCACCCGCGGCCAATGCCCTGGATCGAGTCACCACGATCGCATCCGACAAGGTCGGCCACGCGCTGGCCGCCAGGAATGCGCTGAACAAGGTGAGCTACTCGTCGTACAACGAGCGCGGCGACATCGCGAAGGAATGGCAACCGGTCGTCAATCCTAACAACCCGGCCGTGACCGAAACGCGCGTGATTGTTTACCGCTACGACGAGGTCGGCCAGCTCACGCAGCGGCAGGAGACGCAGCGCGCAGGCGCGGCGCCGGTGACGCGCAACCAGGACTACAACGGATTCGGCGAGGTCACGCTCGCGTACAACACCGGCGCTCCCGGTTCCGACCAGGAATACTTCCACTACGATCAGCAGGGCCGCCTGTGGCGTACGAACGGCGGGGACGGCGTCGACAAGATCATCCTGTACGACCTCGCGGGCCGCACGACGCTCGAGGTGCGCAGCCAGAACACCGATCTCGCCAACGGCGCCTGGACCAACGCGAACGCCGCGCTCACGGCACTCGCCGGCATTCCGACCGCAAACGTGATGCGCACCGAAACGGTGTACGACATTCGTGGCAATGCCATCGAGCAGCGCTCGCCGACGTTCGAGCTCGGCGCAGCGCTGCCGGCCGCCGCTTCAACCGTTTCGGTGGGCGTCAACTCCAGCTTCACGGTAAATCCCAGCCACTTCCGTGTCCATTGGACGCCGGCGACGATGGGGCAGAGGGTCTACTTCGGATATCGCCTCGCGGGTACCACCGACACGTTCACCGAAGTGTTCGTCGACAAACCGTCGAACTCGCTGCACGGCGCGAACATCAACGGGCTCGACAGTCGCCTGTTCGAATACCGCATCGCCTATTTCGGCGGGTCGGATCCGATGGCGTTGTCGGAGACGATGGGCACGTTCCAGCTCACGCGTACCACGACGACGACGGCGAACGTCACGGTGGATCCGCAGGATCCCGCGTCGCAGATCCCGTCCGTGCTCGGAACCTATACGAACGGTATCGTGACCTGGGCCGCGCCACCCGCGCCCGCCATGGGCACGATCTTCCGCGCGTACTTCACCGTCGCCGGAATCCAGGTACAGGCAACGCTCTCCGGTGGCATCCTGCGCGCCGATCTCACCGGCATCACGGCGTTGAGGGCGGCGGGCACCCATACCTTCACCATCGAGCATCTGCGCGATGGCGTGCTGGTCGGGAAGAACACCGGCAGCCTGACCTCCGACGGCATCATCACGACGGTCACTGCGCAAAACCCGCTCAATTTCGCGCCACCGTCGTACAACACGCCGATCGTGAGTCCGCAGATAGTTTCGGGCGGGCAGGTCGGCGCACGCGTGATCTCCGTCGAGACGGGCACCGGGGTCTACCCGACTCCCGGCACCACCTGGTCCGGCACGAACATCATCGACCTGACGTGGGGCGACATCGGTGCGGGTGCGATCCGGGTCGAGATCGTCTACGACGTCCCCGAGCACTACTACTACGAGCCCGATCCTAACAATCCCTCCGAGGGCAACATGATCTTGTCCCCGGGATGGGACAACTTCGTGCGCACCTTCGATTTCACCAACAAACCCACCGGAGCGAGGCTCGAGTGGGCCATGTCGTCGCCGCTGAACGAGTTCGGTGGCTTCGAGAACCTGCACGTCGCGCGCGTGAAGCGCCAGATCAACGGCGTGTGGACCACGATCCTCGAGCAGGCGAATCCCCCGCTCGACATCGGCCGTTCGATGAGCTGGACCGCGCCGGCACAGCCTATCTACGAAGAAGGGAACATCACTCCGCGGTTCGAGTGGCGGGTGAATGCGACCGGCAGCTATACGACGGTCACGCCGTCGTTCAACGGCACCGTCTACGGCGTCAACCTCAGCAATTTCCAGACCGGCAACTACGACTACATCCTGAGCTACCTACTCGCCGACGGCAGAGTCCTCGCGAGACAGACCGGCACGTTCGTCCTCAACGACGGGACCACCGGGTTCACCGTCACGACGACGGTTGCTCCGCAGAATGCGCCGGCCGCGACGGCGCCGATCACCGCCATCACCGGTACCGGCGGTGCCAACACGATCAGCTGGTCGAACGTGACCTCGCAGGGGATCCAGGCGACCGAAGTCGTGGGCCAGTTCCAGGACCAGTTCAGCTGGGTCGGCGGCAACTCTGTCAGGCCGACGTGGACGGGCGGCGGCAATTCAGGCTGGGTAGTGATCGAATACATCACTTCCGGCGAGCAGTTTTCCGGCACGAACGAGAGCGTGATCGCCTCCGCAGAGGCACGGACCTGGTCCGGCACGATGACACGCAATGCCTCCAACGGGTTCCAGTTGGCGGAAAGCGGGGGCGGCCCGTACTGGGCCTCGCAGTTCCCGGTGGGCGGCGTGAGCTCGATCTCGCGCATGCGGGTGTACACCGCGCAGGGCGGTACGCTCATCGCCGATTCGGCGAACCCGACGGGACCCGCGCGCACGATCTCCTGGGCCGCACCGGCGAGCGAACCGGGCATCACCGCACGTGTCTGGTACAACAACGGCAGCACGCTGCTGGGCACGGCGACGCGCAGCGGCAACACGTTCAGCATCGTCGTCGAGGCACTTCCGGCAGGCGCGAATTCGATCCTCATCGAGTACACGCGCGCGGATGAATCGTGGATCTACCTCTCCACGCGCGCGACGTTGACCCAGAGCACCAGCACGCCGGTCGTCTCGAACATCATCGTGACGAATCGCGACGCGCCCTGGTTCACGAGCATCACTGGAAATTCGACCAGCGGCACGATCGGCTGGAGCGGTCCCGCGCTCGGGTCCGGACACGTGGCCTATCTGCAGTACAAGTCCGCCCCCAATACCTGGACGACGTGGCAATCGTGGACCACCGGATCCAGCTTCTCCTACAACCTGTCGGCACTCGCCACCACGACCGCGACTAACTACGAGTTCCGGATCCTGTACATGGACGGCGTGAACTCGTGGCCGTACCTGAGGGCGCAGGGCAGCGTCACACTGCAGCGTTTCAACACTGCCACCCCCGCTTCGGTCACGCTGACCGGGACACCGGTCAACACCAACTACCCGGCGGAGATCATCCTTCCCACCGTCAATGCCAGCGCGAAGCGGTTGGAATGGACGCGCGCGAAGAACGATCCCAGCGACCGGATCGTCGTCAAATACACGACGCCATTCGTGACCGGCGGCCAGGAATTTCCCGTCACGCCCACCGCGGGCGCGAACGGCCTCTACTACATCGACCTTGCACAGTTCGTCGGGGTGAGCAACCGCGAGTACCGCTGGGAGATCAAGTACTACAGCGGTGCGAGTCAGACCTCGACCAGTTACGCACGGGCCTGGTTCGCGCACGGTCTCACCGTCAGCCAGAGCGCGCAGCCGACGTTGCGCATCACGAGCCAGTCCGTGCTGTTCCCCAGCCAGGCCACGCAGATTTCCACGCCGGTGTTCCGCGCGAGCGATCGCTCGCTGTACTTCACCGCGCCGGCGCTTGCGCTCGCGGACGTCCGGTTCCGGCTCAATGCCGGCCTGGCCGGCGAGACCTTTCTCACGGTGGTCGCGGACGGCGCGGGGTACCGCGCATTCCTGCCGGCCGTGATGCCAGCACCGCCAGTGCCCGGCGGGCCCAATGAGTACGTGGTGGAATTGCGGAATTCCTCCGACCAGCTCTATGGAACGTGGTCCGGCGACGTCGCCGTGATCACCACGCTCGGCTCGATCACCGGGCAGAACATCACGAAGTATTCGACGGTACGTCCGGACAACACGCTCGAGATCGGAATGAGCATCGGCGTTCGCCCCATCGTGGATCCGCCGTATGCGGTCTATTCACTCGCGGACGGCGGCTTCGGCGGAGACAACGGCACCGATGAGCTTCCCGACTATCCGGCGCTCGGCGCCGCGCGCTGGGGAACCGACACCACGGTCGGGGGCGGAGGCTGGTACAAGCTGGCGGAAAATACGACGTTACCCCCGCCGTACGACCGTTTCGCGCATCTCACCGAAAGCCAATACCACTACTACGACAATCACCTCACCCTCTCCTGGGAGCGCGATGATCGCGCGCCGTACGAGTACAAATTCGAGTACTGGCCGAGCGGCACTCCGGCGGATGTGAGGACCCTCGATGTCTGCGGGCCGGATTTCTCGTACTGGGCCGTGGACGTCCACGGCGTCGCATCCGGCACCTACGGCTGGCGCATCACGCGCAGGCACACCGGTTCGCCCATCGCGCTCGGAACGCGCGAGGGTACGTTCACACGCGGCGCCACCAACAGCGTGACCGTGGGCTCGCCAGCGTTCGCGCCCGGTCCGGTGGCGACGCCCAAGACGAAGCAGGAATACGACCGCTGGAACAACGTCACCAAGGCCATCGACGCGGCGGGCAACGAGACGAAGTTCCGCTACAACTCCATGGACAAGGTGGTCAGGACCACGGAAGCGCTCGATCTCGTCATCGACAGGCAGGTGAGCGCAAGCACCCCGGTCTCGACGCAGGCCGAGAAGCGCAACTACTTCGACTTGTTGGGCCGCCTGATCGAGACACAGGACGGTTACGACCAGGCCAACCGGGCTACCTACAACCTCGCCGGCCAGATACTCACGCAGCGCAACGCGGACGCCGGCCGCTACGGCGGCGCCGTGAGCCGCAGCGTGTACGACATCTTCGGCAATGTGACGCAGACGGTCGATCAGCTCGGCTACATCACCCGCAACAAGTACGATGCGATGGGTCGCCTGACAGAAGTCTGGCGTGAGATCGAACTCAACAAGTTCGCCAACAAGAATCTCTCGACCGACTTCACCGTGGTCGCCAACGGGATGCCGTTCATCCAGAAGATCGTGTACGAATACGACGACGCGGGACGTCGCGTGAAGGAGATCAACGGCGCGAACGAGGAGACCAGATACTTCTACGATCTCGCCGGCAACATCGTCAGCCGTCAGGCGCCCACCGGCTCGATGACGTACGACTACGATCCATACGGCAACGAGATCCAGGAGACCGATGCGCTCGGCAGCACGCGCCGCTGGACTTATGATGCGTTCCAGCGCGTGCAGACGCATGTCGAGCTGACGAATACGACGACCCAGCCGGCTGGCATCAATACCGGCGGCCTGTCGGTCAAGTACACCTACAACGACGCCGGCTCCCTGACGTGGCAGCGGCACGTCGATTCGAATGGCACTTTGTTAGCCGGCCTGCAGAACATCGCCTTCGCCTACGACAACGCCGGCCATCTCAAGACGATCGCCGATGCCGGCGCGGAGCGGGTGACGAGCTACCGGTTCGATGCGGCCGGCCGGCAGGTGCGCGAGACCGTGCTCGTGACCGGCAAGATGCACCAGGACACGCGCATCTCGTACGACGCGCACAACCGCGTTCGGAATCTCTCGGATCCCGACTACGCGCTGAGCATCACGTACGACGTCAACGGCATGCGCGGGCAGCTGCGCGCGTCGTACCTCGGCGACCTGTACGGCCAGGACTTCGAGGACATCGATTACGAATACGACGAAATGAACCGGGTCACGCGCATGGTGCTCGATACCGGCCGCGAAGTGAGCTTCATGACGGACACCGTGCAGGAGGTGTACGAGTACAACGCGCGCGGCGAGCGTACCAAGCGGACCGCGCTTGGACAGTATTGGGGCCAGAAGGCGAACGGCGACTATACGATTTTCCGGCCTAACGCCAGCACTCCGCCGGATCCGATCGAGGAGATATTCCAGTACGACGGCCTCGGGCGCCTCAAGGTGCACCAGCGCGATCTGGTCACTCCCACGGGCAAGACCAAGGTCGATCTGCACAGCTATACGTACGACGGTGCCTCGCGCGTGAAGACCGACTATGCGCTGAGCATCGAGAACGACAAGCTGGTCAAGCGCAAGACGACCAACGAGTACACCAACGGCCGTCTGTTCACGCAGGACATATGGAAGGGAAAGCTCAACGAGACCGACGCGCAGTTGAACCACGATCAGCTCATCACGTACGGTCGATCCATCTACTCCACGGCGACGGCCGATGCCTACAACAAGTTCACCATCGGCTTCGACGATGCCGGCAATCTGCGCGGCTACAAGCTCCAGATCTTCGGCGACGGCGGCTACACGACTACCTACCGGAGCAAGTTCGAGCTCGGTGGCAGCTATCTGGAGAAAAACCAGAATGCCTCGTCGAGCAAGGCGCTGAACAGCGGCGACACGACCCGCTACTACAACGTGAATCACGAGCTCGTCAAATTCACCGACGAAGGCACTTCGCAGCAGGCACCGCACCAGCGGCGCGACCTCGTGAACAATCAGTCGGGCCAGGTGCTGACCGCACTGAAAGGCATCCAGACGGACCTGGACCGGGCGTGGGATGAGAGCACCCAGGGCACCTTCACCAGCACCGGCGGTGGACGCCGGCAGTATTACTTCTACTGGCAGAACCAGCTGATCGGATCGATGGGTGCCGCGCCGCTCGATGGACTGGCGCATGGGAAGTTCGACGTCAATTCGACTTCGATCTCCGGCAATCAGAACACGCCGGACACCGTTGTCGCACAGGCCGGCGACACGCTGAGGATCCTCGCGGGGCGAATCTACGGCGACTCGGGCCTCTGGTATCTGATCGCGCAGGAGAACGGACTCACGGAGCCTGACGAGGCGCTCGTGGTCGGCACGGAGCTGCGCATCCCGAACCGGGTCGTCTCGCTGTCGAACAGCAGTGACAGCTTCAAGCCTTTCAACGCCGCCGACGTGTTGGGCGATCTCACGCCGACGCAGAAGCCGAAGGCCCCGAAGGGCTGCGGCATGCTCGGCATGATCATCATGATCGTGGTGATGGTCGTGGTGACCATCTTCACCGCGGGTGCGGCTGCACCGGGAGCCGCTTCGCTACTCGCGGCCGCCGGTACGACCGGCGCGGGCGCAGTGTTTTCCGCCGGGCTCGCCGTGCTGAGCGGAAGCGCGGTTGCGGCCGGCTCCATCGGCCTCGGTGCGGCGATGTTCGCGGCCGGCATCGGTGCCGCGGCCGGCAGTATCGTGAGCCAGGGCGTCGGCATTGCGATCGGCAATCAGGACAAGTTCGACTGGAAGCAGGTCGGCATCTCGGCGCTCACGGCCGGCGTCACCGCGGGTCTCGGAGGAATCGCGACGGGCGTCGCGAAGGGCGTCCAGATGAGCAAGTTCCTCACGAACACCGGCAAATTCCTCAACGCCATCGGCAAAGCCGGTCAGGCGGCGGTCGGCTCTGCACTCAGCCAGGGGCTCGCCGTCGCAACGAAAATGCAAAGCAGCTTCAGTTGGAATCAGGTCGCGGTGGCGGCGATCTCTGCACCGGTCAAAGACTTCGTCGGTGGCGTCGTGGGCGGTGCCGCTGGAAACATGGGTCGCGTCGGCGCGTTCCTCGGCGACTTCGCGGGCAATGTGGCCACTGGCTATGTCGCGCGGGAGTTTGGCGGAAAGATGACGTCTGAACAGGTCTGGGCGGATGCGTTCGGAAATGCCATAGCCAGCTCGATCGTAGATCTCGCGGCCAAGGACGAGGAGTTCACGGGTGACGACACCATGTCGATAGGTGCGCGCATCGCAGCCCGTACGGACCATTTCTGGGAGCGAAATTTCGGAGCGCTCGCGCGGGGACGCGGGAGTGCCGTCGTTGACTCGGTCGAGCGCAGGGAGGCAGAGATGCTCTCTTCCGCGCGTATCCTCAACGAGGACGGTTCGATTTCAACGGAGGCAGTTGGCCCAGCAATGGGAATCAACAACGCGCCCGGGAAAGTGCCGAACGAGCCCGCGGCCGGGAGCGCGACAGCGCCGAACCGCGGAGCCTCCGGCGCGACATCCATTCAGCCTGCAAGCGAGGAAGCACTCGACGAAATCGTCGTGTATGGCACTCGGCCCGCGCCCAGCAGAGGACCGGACAACGGCAGGGTAGGGATACCCAAATTCTCCGTGTTCACGAAGGCGATGGACGACAATCTGACGGCCCGGCTCAAGAAGGCTGAAGACTCCGGCGATACCGCGGAATACAACCGTCTCCGTTTACTAGTTAGCAAAAATATCCTCGTATCGAGCATGCAGGGATATCCAGTCACGCAGGACCAACGGGATGCGGTGGCGGGGCGCGATACCATCGCCTATTGGAAGTCCGTCTACGACCAGAGCGGTGGGAAGCAGGGGCGCATAGAGCTCATTGGCTGGGGTCAGGGAGACTATGTGGGGGCAACCAAGACGGAGAGCGCCTTGGCCGGAATGACGTGGAAAAGCATGAGCGCTGCGGTCGACGCGCACAACGCTCTGCTGCATGACGATCTGACGATGGAACAGCTTGGCGTCGAGTTTGCGGCAGAGAATCTCAGGTGGAGGGATGAAGACATGACGAACACCCCGCATCTGCTGAGCCGTGAGCAACTCGCCAACATGCATTTCGCAGTGATGGATCGCCACAACTTACGGAGAAACAATTTCGGCGGAACGCCCATCTTTGGCGTTGCGGGCGAAGCGGAATTCTTCGGGCCAATTTGGGCCGACCACGCCGACGTGGATACGAACCGCAGACTCTTTCTAGACTGGGCTTGGGGTGATGGTCCATCAGAGCGGTACTACGGCCCGGACGCGCTGGTATCGAAGAACTTCAGCCAGAGCTTCGGCGCATACAAGATGGAGGCCGCGCTGCTCAGGAAATACCAGGGCAATGTTCCAGCGGACGGTTTCATGTACAACGTGGATTCCAAGTTCAGCTGGGAGGAAGGCTTCAAAGACTTGTGGCCTCCCAATGCCGCGGCGGAGCAGATCGGGAGCTACCAGAATGGATTTGCGGTGGTCAAAGGCGATACGGCCTACTTCAGAGTCGTGAATACGATGGGCCGCAATTCGTTCTTGCTCGGGCGGCCGTTGAAAGACAATTTTGGTTGGAACGGAGCCAGCGACATCCCGTCGCATAATGGAGTGCGCACGGCGGGATCCAACATGGACATCACGATCGTGTGGACCAGGAAGCTCACCGATCTGGCTAGACAACGGGATTGACAGGAAGTGACGAGTGAATGCATGCGCGCGGATGCTCTACCTGGCCGCAACCCTGCTCGCGGCCTGTAGTCGGGGGCCTATGCCCGATGAATCGAGCAACTCGGCAGGGCTTTACCAGCTCGTGAACGAACAGCAGGCTTCGTCTCTGCTCAGAGTGGACTGGAAGGGAGAAGGCCGCGACATCAATTCGGGGCGGCCCGTCGATGTCCCGGAGGCGGACGTGCGAAGAAAAACGTACATCGACATCGACTTCGCGTCTCCAGGCCCCATGCTCTGGCGATCCAATCTCGAGCGAAGATTGAAGACTGAGCGGCTGACGCCGGGCGACATCCGCACGGAGCCGCTCGAGAGCTTCAGCCTGATACGAGCGACCATCGTGATCGAACCTGGCTCGGGCGAGTTTTTCTTCAAGCCCGGCGTGGGCCCGGACTTAGATGGCCGTTACTACGTCGCGCAGTGCTCGACGCCTTATGCATGGGAAAAAGGCGCGGTCCATTGCAGTACGCAGCTCAAAGTGGAGTCGTTCACGGTCAAGATCATGTTCGATCGGGCATTTCTGTGGGATTTCGACAATCTCCTGGCTCAGGCCCTTGAGGCTGCGAAGCATCATATTGCGAAGCCGAGTACTCAGCGGTTGATCAAGCGACTTCCCTCGGGCTATTGAGTCTTGGAAGAGCAGGTTTTGCCGGATCCTCACGCGGAGGCTTTCACCGCTGAGATCGCTCTGCGGCTCGAACAGCATCTTGCTAGGCCAGCGAGGCGCTGGGATAAAAATACTGACTTCGACTGGGTCGATCCAACTTCGGGATATAAGAAGATCGTCCTGACGGGCGTCGCGGGCCAGGCCAACAGTTACATCACTAAAACCTTCGGTGACGGCACGGAGGTGCGTTACGCGTGGAACGCGACGCGCTCGCACTACGAGAGCACCGACGGTGACGGCGCCAACGACTGTTTCTCCCAGAGTGGCGCAACCTGGACGTGGACCAACGGCAGCTCGCGCGCGAAGGAGGACTACCTCGACGTCGCCGGCGTGCTGCGCATCCGATTCTCGCGCGACGCGGACGGCAACACCGTCACCTATAACTTCGCGCGCCTGCAGCCGAACGCGAGTACTCCGCCGGTTTCCTCGGAGCAGGTGCGGGAAGAGGCAGTGAAACTGCAACGCGAATTTTTCGACGTATTGCGCCAAAGCGAGACGAATCTGCTCGCAAAGGCGGACGCTGGCTCGCGCGAATGCCCGAGTGAGCAGACGGCCCGGCTGCAGAAAGATTTGCCGGTTCTCATACGGCGCAATTCCCGGCGGTTCTGGGGTGGGAGCGACGCCGACTTCGACGCACAGCTCGGCTCCGTGGTCCGCAAGGCAATCGACTGGCGCCGCGAAATGGCATCGAGCTCGAAGCACGATTCGTGCGCGGCGACGGCGCGTGCCGCGCACGAAGTGTTGCGGCTGTTCGCCGACCGGACCCGGCGCTATGCCGACGTGAAATGGGATGCGGGCGTCCCAAATCGCGAGCGGCTGCGTGAAGGGGCGTTTTTTCTCTGGCAGCTTTCACACGCGCTCGAACTTCCCGACGATCCCGAGCGAAGATCGGAAACGATTGACCGCCACATGCGCTGACTGATACGTGAAGACAGCGCTCCAGGAGCTTGGCGGTGATGTTGCGCAGAAGAGGGCCTGAAGAGATTGCGGTCTAACTGATCGCGCTGAAGTTTTTTCGATCGCCGCGTATATCTCCCGACCGGCCGCCCTGCCAGGGCGCTTCGCGTTCCATCATTTACCCAGGCGGCCGCGCGCGCGATGCCACGACTCGCCGATTCGTGACACCCCGGCGCGAACTATTTTCCATGTCCTTTTTCAACGCGCGATCCTAAACCGCATTCCCGACCGCCGGATAACTGCTCGACGCTTTGCCCCGACCAGAGGCAATCAGTCATCGGCTATCTAACAAGCAACCTCGACGGCTTCGGCCGTGGCGGCGGCGGTATCAGGGGATTCAAATGGTTGCAGTCGTTTCGGGTTCGAGCCTCGGTCTGTTCAACTCGTCCGCTTCATCGCTCGGAGGTGATAACGCCGCGAACCCCCAGGTCGGCCGCGGCCGCGACCGGTACTACGTCAACACCACCACCGGCAACCTCATCATCCAGGGTGTCGACGATACGCTGAGCGCGCTCGGTCTCGACTTCGCCGCCCTGCGAACCTACAACTCCCAAGGTCTCACCGACGAAGACAACGGCGACAACTGGCGCCTCGGTGTTCACATGCGCCTCTCCGCCGTCACGGGCGGCGCGGGCGTCAACACGGCTGGCAGTCAGCTCACCAAAACTTTTGGTGACGGCGCGGAAGTCGTCTACACGTACAACACCACGCGCGCGCGCTACGAGAGCAACGATGGCGACGGCGCGAATGATTACCTGACGTGGAACGGCACGGTCTGGACCTGGACCGACGGCAGCGCGCGCTCGACGGAGGAGTACGCGCTGATCAGCGGCGCGCAACGCATCAAGTTCTCGCGCGACACCGATCTCAACACGGTCACCTACAACTACACGGGCTCGCTGCTCACCAGCCTCAACATGGCGAACCCGGGCGCCGTGGCCAACAACGCGCAGACGGTGACGTTCACGTACACCGGCAACAATTTGATGTCGATCGGGGTCACGTCGTGGAACGGCACGGTGCTCGCGACCCAGACACTCACGAGCTACACGTACGATGCCTCGAACCGCCTGCAGACGGTGCGCGTGGACCTGACGCCAACCATCACCAGCGACAGCGTCACCTACACGACCACCTATGCGTACGAGGGCACGAGCAAGCGTGTCGCGTCCATCACGCAGACCGACGGCAGCTCGGTCACGTTCACGTACCAGGATCTCAACGGCAACTATCGCGTACGCACGATGACGGACGCGGAGGGCCGCGTCACGACGTTCACGTACAACGACGTCATCGGCGGTGGCGGCACACCGGCCGGATGGTCCGCGGCGCAGCTGATCGAAACCAGCCCCGCCGAAGTGTTGTCGCCCGTGATCGCATTCGATGCGAACGGCAATGGCATCGCGGCCTGGTCGTACGAGAATGGCGACGTCGTGGCGCGCCGCTTCGACAAGGCGACGAACACGTGGGGACCCGTCGTCACGCTGCGGACGACCCCCGCGGGCACCATCGAGTACGGATCGTTCCTCTCGCTGTCCGTGGACGACAACGGCAACGCCGTGCTCGCGTGGCTGAACAACAACGATGACACCCAGGTGTTCACGGTCTACGCGAGCCGCTACACCGCGGCCGGAAACAGCTGGAGCACTTCGGCGCCGGTGATGGCAGTGTCCTCTTCGGTCGGGAGTGTCGACGCTTCGATGCGCGGCTCGTACGCGGCCGTGAGCTGGTCCGTGCATACCAGTTCCACGAATGCCGAGGTCTATGTTGCGCGCTGGAACGGCACGGCCTGGAGCGCGGCGATGTCGGTCGAAACGCTCAGCGGGATCGCGCAGCGGCCGTCAGTCGCGGTCGACTCGACTGGGCGCATCACGGTGGCCTGGCAGCAACCCACCACCGTTACCGAATTCAGCAGCATCTACGTCAATCGCTACAACGGTACCAGCTGGGCCGGCGCCACGCTGCTCGAAAGCTCCGCGACGGCCGCGAGCGACGTGAAGCTCGGGTTCGACGGCTCGGGCAATGCGATCGCGCTGTGGACACAGAATACGGACGTGTTCGCGCGCCGCTATGACGCCGCGACCAACACCTGGGCGGCGGCGACGCCGGCGCTCGACACGGGCTCGACGGCGGTCCAGTCGCCGTCGCTCTCCGTCGATGTCGGTGGAAATGCCATCGCCGCATGGATTCAGAGCGATGGAAGCGCGTTGTCCGCGTATGCGAGCCGATACAGCGTCGCGACCAACACGTGGAGTCCTGCCGTATTGGTCGAGGCCTTGGCAGCGACGGTACAAAAAGTCGAAACCTCGATTGCGGGAAATCAAGCGGCGGTGCTCATCGGCGCGGCGGGCGGTTCGATCGCGTACCGTGATCTGTACGTCGCGCGCTGGAATGGCGCGACCTGGACGACCGATACGATTTCCGTGGGCGGAGCGGCGTCCGCAGCCTACGAGTCGCAGATCGCGATCGATACACAAGGTTACGCGAGCATCGTGGGCCTGGGGTCCGATGCCGGCGCGACCAGCATCGTCGCGCGACGCTACAGCCCCGGTAGCGCTGGCGGTGGTCCGGCCTTCTACCAGCGCACCCAGGTGCAGGATGCACTCGGTCTCACGACTACCTACCTCAAGGACGCCCAGGGTCGGCTGATCAGCGTGCAGACTCCCGCTGTCGGCGGCGTGTCGATCGAGACGCGCTACACCTACGACCCGGTGACAGGCAACGTCGCGACGATGACGGAAGATCCCACCGGCCTCAACCGCGTCACGACCTTCACCTACGACGCCAACACGGGCCTGCTGCTGTCCACGCGCGACTCGCTGGGCAACACGGTCACGCGTACCTACAACCCGAACAACCAGCTCGAGACCGAGACCAGCTACGTCAATCGCTCCACCACCGGCACGCCCACCGGCACGGCGATGGTTTCGCGCTACCTCTACGACGTGGAGAACCACCTGCGCTTCGCGATCAGCGCGGACGGTCGCGTGATCGAGCACGTCTACAACACCAACGGCGAGCGCATCACGACGTACAAATACGCGGCGGACACGTACGCCAGCACGTACACCGAGGCGGCGCTCAACAACTGGGCTACTGCCGCGAGCGGCCCGCGCTCACGTGCGCTCGAGCGCGCCGAGTATGTCTACGACTTCCGCAGCAATATCTCCACGATCACCACGTGGACGGCGACGACCGCCACCGGCACGGGCACCGGCACGTCGTCGGTGACGCGCTTCATCTACGACCAGCGCGGCATGCTGCTGACGACGGTGGAAGCGCGCGGTGAGGCAACCGCGACGCCCACCACTGACTACGTGACCAACTACACGTACGATGGCCTCAATCGCGCGCGCACCGCGACGACCTGGGTCTCGGGCGGCGAAATCGCGCGCCCGATCAAGTCGATCGTCTACGACGACGCCAATCGGCGCACCGTCAGCACGTTTGCGAACGGGCTCACCAGTACGGAAACCTTCAACCGCTCGGGCGACCTCGTCAGCGTCGCGATGGGCCCGGCGGCGCTCGGCACGAAGTCTTACACCTATGATTCCAACGGTCGTGAGCGCGTGGTCACCGATCAGACCGGCGTCAAGACCTACTGTTTCTACGACGATGCGGGTCGCAAGATCGGCTACGTCGACGGCGACGGTTCGCTGACCGAGCTCGTCTACAACCGCGCGAGCCAGGTCGTCAAGACGATTCGCTATGCGACGCTGCTGTCGGCGACGACGCAGACCTCGCTCGCGGGCACGGGCTGGAACACGATTGCGTTCGCGACGCTGCGCACGGAAGCGAACGCCGCGCCGAACGGCAACCAGATCACCCGAAACGTGTACGACGTGTCGGGTGCGCTGGTGTATACGCTCGATCAGCCCGACGCGACGATTCCAACTGTCTTCGCCGTGACGCAGAACGTCTACGACGGCGCGGGCCGGCTCACCGACCAGATCCGCTTCTTCAATGCGCAGACGATCGCGGTCACCGTCGATGAAGTGCTGCCATCCGCCATCACGGTGGCGACGAACGCATCGGACCGCCGTACGCGCTCTTTCTACAATTCCGACGGCCAGCTCACCGGCACGCTCGACGGTGCGGGCTATCTCAAGGAAAACGTCTACGACGCTGGGGGCCGTCTCATCACGCAGATCGGCTATTACAACGCCAGCGACGCGAGCCGCCGGCTCACCGGCACGCTGGACACGCTGCGCCCGGGCAGCAGCGGCAGCACCGCGCAGCTCGATCCCGCGCGCGACATCCGCACGCGGTTCTTCTTCGACGCGCAGGGTCGCAAGGTGGGCGAGCTCGACGGCGAGCGCTATCTGACCGAGCAGGTCTATGACGTTGCCGGCAACGTCACACAGTCGACCCGCTACAACGTCGTGCTCACGGATGCCGGCGGCACTACGACATTCGCAACGTTGCGCAGCGCGGCCGTGGCCGCGGGCGCGGCGACGCACACGACGGCATTCACGTACAACGGGCTGCGCCGGGTTCTCACCGAGACGAACTTCGAGAATACGCAGACGCTGTATTCCTACGACGTCGCCGGAAATCTGATTTCGACGACGCGCGCGAACGGCGCGGGAGTGGAAGCGCGCACCACGCAGACGCGCTACGACGTACTCGGCCGGGTCACGCAGGAGCTCACCGCGGAAGGCACGGCCGCGCTGGCCGCGCTCGGCGGCTCGCCAACGCAGGCGCAGGTCGATGACGTCTGGAACAAGTACAGCATCACCTACACGTACGACAACGCGAATCGCCGCATCTCGGCCACGGTGCGGCCGAACGATTCGCAGACCAACACCACGTATTTCTACTATGACAACGACGGACGCGTGCGCTTCGAACTCGATCCGCGCGGGCGGGTCACCGAGAACCGCTACAACGCGTTGGGTCAGCTCGTCGACCGCATCCAGTACTGGCGCACGGTCACGATCGCGAGCCCGACCGGAGGGCTGCTCAATTCGACGCTCATCGGTCAGCTCAGCGCGACCGAATCCGCGAACGTCCACGAGAAGACCACGTACGCCTATTCGCTGCGCGGCCAGATTGCCTCGACGCTGACCGCGGCCGGCGCGAGGACTGCCAATACCTACAACGTCTTCGGCGAGCTGCTCACCAGCAATGCCGGCAGCGGATTCACGGCCTACGATTTCACCTATGACGCGCGCGGGCTGCAGAAGCTCGCGCGGCGCGGCGCTGTCACGCTCCAAGACCGCAGCTACGACGCATTCGGGCGCCTGACGTCGGTCATCGATGCGCGCGGCAACGCCTCCACGACCACCTATGACCGGCTGGGCCGCGAGGTCGCGAGCGCGGAGGCGGGCGACGCCAACGCGCGCCTCACCACGTACGACGGCTTCGCGCGTGTGCTCACGATCCGCGACAAGCTGCTCAACACGACCAGCTACTCGTACGTCGACGCGACGCGCACCATCACCGTGACCACGCCCGAGGGCATCTCGGTCGCGACGGTGCACAATCGCCATGGCGACGACGTCAGCGTCACCGCCAACGGCAACACCACTAACTACACGTACGATCTCAACGGCCGGTTCACCGGCGCCTCGGACGGGCTCGGCGCGCTCGAGAGCCGCGCGTACGACCGCGTCGGGCGCCAGATCGAAGCGCGGGACGCGCGTGGCACCATCACGACCTTCACCTACGACGCAGGGAACCGCGCGCTCTCGCGCACCGTGGACACGGCCGGCGGCGGACTCGCGTTGCAGACCAACTACGCGTACGACCCGCTGAGCCGGGTGATGACCGTGACCGAGCCCGGCAACCGCGTCACGCGCACCGAATACGACCGCGATGGCCGTGTCGCCGCGGTGGTCGTCGATCCGAGCGGCAACGCCAGCCGCACGGAGTACGTGTACGACACTGCCAACCACACCACGCTCGTGACCGAAGGCGCGGGCAGCACCAAGCCGCGCCGCACGCAGTACCTCTTCGACGCGTTCGGTCGTCGCTCGGACGAATACGTCGATCCGACCAGCCTCGGCGGAACGCTCAACCTGCGCACGCAGTACCGCTATGACAACAACGACAACCTCACGCGCAAGATAGATCCGCGGGGAAACAGCGGCTGGTACGTCTACGACGCGCAGAACCGGCTGTCCCAGACGATCGACGCGCTCGGCGGCGTCACGCTGTTCAGCTACGACGCGGAAGATCGCGTCGTCGGCACGCGCCGGTATTTCAACACGGTTGCCACCGGCGGCCTCGGCGACGCGCCGGTCGCGCAGAGCGTCACGACGACGCTCAACGACCAGGTCACGCGTTCGGTCTTCGACCGCGACGGTCGCGAGAAATACACCATCTCGACCGTGAGCGCGACGGGCTCGCCGGGCGCCGTCACGGAGACGGGCATCGTCACCGAACGCACCTTCGACGCCGCCGGCAGCGTCACGCGCACCCGTGTCTATCGCATCGCGATCACGGTGCCGGCCACGGTCGACACCGCGAGTGTCGCGACGGCGCTCACCAGCGCAGGCAACAGCACTGCGACGCTGCACGCCGACGATCAGGTGACCTGGACGGCGTACGACCTGCGCGGCCAGCCGATCTTCACGGTGGATGGCAGCGGTGCCGTCTCGAAGACGACGTTCGATCTGTCGGGCAACGTCGTCTCGACCATTGCCTATGCCGAGCGCGTGGCGCTCGGCAATCTCATGACTGCCGCGAGTCTCACCACCTGGTCGACCGGCGCGTCGATCGTCAACAACACCGCCAATCGCACCACGAAGTTCTGGTTCGACGCGCTCAACCGCGAACGCTTCGTGCTCGACGCGGAAGGCTATCTATCCGAAACGCGGTTTCTCGACTCCGCGAAGCAGGAGGTGCTGAACGTCTATGCGATCAAGCCGGCCATCGGCGCGAACGCGACGCTCACGGATGTGGCCTCGGCGGCTTCGGCCGCGCCGCTGCAGGTGGGCATCCAGTCGACCACGAAGACGCTGGATGTCGCCGGTCGCGTGGTCCAGGTCATGGACGCGGACGGCCGCAGCGAATACTTCGGCTATGACGCGGTCGGCAACAAGACCCGGTACGTCAACAAGAAGGCCTCGGGCCCGACCGATGCCGCGTACACGTGGACGTACGACTACGACGCGAACCACCGCCTCACGCACGAGCGCTCGCCGAGCGTGACGATCACGACCATCAATCCGACGACGCTGGTCGCCACCGAGTCGACCCAGTCGCTGGTGGCGTTCAACGAGTACGACGCGCTCGGCAACGTCACCGCGCGTACCGAGGCGCAGGGCACCGCGCAGGCGCGCGTGACGCGCTACGAATATGACCTGCTGGGGCACCAGATGGCGACGGTGTCGCCGACGGTCGGCATCTACAACGCCGCCGACGGCGACCTGCAGTGGGGCAACGGCGCCGCGGTGGCCGTCACGGAGTCGCAGACCGAGGTGCGCTCGGAGGTCGTCTACGACGTCTTCGGCAACGTGATCCGCAGCCGTCTCGTCACTGCGATGAATGCCGCGACGCCGAGCTTCGGCACGTTCTCGCACAAGGCGTACGACAATCTCGGCCGCGTCCGATACGAGATCGACAACCAGAGCCGGGTCACCTCGTACACCTACGACGTGTTCGGCAATGTCGCGGCGCTCACTCGGCACGCGACGCCGCTCTCGACCGCGTTGCCCACCAGCGGCAACAGCCTCACGATCGCCGACGTGTCGTCGCGCCTCACGACGAGCGCGACCAGCGACCGCACCATCCAGAAGACATTCGACCGGCTGGGACGCGAGCTGTCGGTGCGGCAGCCGAGCGTGCGCGCGTTCGTGCCAGCGACGAGCGGGGTCGGGGGCAGCTACATCGATGCGCAGCCCGCGACCGAATACGTTTACGACGCGTTCGGGGGCGTGTTGCGCACCAGCGTGCAGATCAACAGCACGGAGTGGGCGCACTCGTATTCGTACTACGACCGCCGCGGGCTCAAGACCGCGGTGCTCGACCCGAAGCGTTATCTAACGCAGTTCGAATATGACGAGACGGGCGACCTCACGCGGCAGGTCGAATACGCGCGCCCGACCACGGGCACGCTCGACTACACCACATTCGGCACGATCAACTTCACGACGAACGCCACGCACGCTGTCCCGGCGCCATCCGTCAGCGGTACGCCGGACGTCTTCCAGGGCTATGACCGGGAGGTGACTTACACCTACGACCGCCTGAACCGCAGGGTCACGGAGAACAAGCGCAACATCGAGTACGCGACTCTCAACAGCCCGACGGGAGTCTCGCCTGGCTACAGTGGCATCCAGACGACCACGTACGGTTACGACGTGCTCGGCAACCAGACGATGGTGAAGGACGCGCTCGGCGCCATGACGTTCACGTTCTACGACACGCTCAGCCGCGTCGTCGGCGTGGCGCAGCCCAGCCGCGAGCTCGGCCTGGGTGCCGCGGTGACGGGCCTGTGGCCGACCACCGCGCGCATTCCATTCACTCGCATGGCGCGCGATGCCTACGGCAATCTCGTGCAGACGGTGGAGTATTACCGCGGTCTCGACGGGACTGCGTTCGGCGCGACGCCGCCGCCTGCGCCGGCTTTGCCCGCGACACCCGCGAGCCATGCCGACGATCGCACCACGACTATTGTCGTGGACAAGCAGGGCCACACTGTGCGCACGCGCGACGCCACCGGCGCCGACAGCTATGCGTCGTACAACACCCGCCGCGATGTCGTGAAGCAGTGGCAACCGGTCACGAACGCTATCACGGGCGCGAGCGAGGCGATCGTCAAGATCTATCGCTACGACTCCATGGGCCAGCAGACGCAGCTGCTCGAATCGCAGCGTTTCAACGGCGCGGGCACGGACTTCGTCACCCGCATGTCCGAGTACAACGGCTTCGGCGAGATCGTCGCCCAGTACAACTCCGGCACGGTGGAGGCGGAGAAGGAATATTTCGACTACGACGCCACGGGCCGCGTATGGCGTACGAATACCGGAGATGGTGTCGACAAGGTCTACCTGTACGACCTCGCCGGCAATGCGACGCTCGAGCTGCGCAGCAAGACGGTGGATCTCAACGCGGGGCGCACGAGCTCGGCCGCCGGCACGTACACCTCGGCGCAGAGCGTGTTGAACGCGATCGTCCAGACCGACCTGATGCGCACGGAAACCGTCTACGACGCCAACTCCAATGTCGTCCAGCGTCGCATGCCGACGTTCGACATCGACACGCGCTTCTCACCGGTCGCGGCCAGCATCCTGATCACGACCATCAGCGGCCAGGTCTACGTGAACTGGCAGGGCGCGCTGAATTCGCAGATCGTGCAGGGCTTCAGTTATCGCGTCGCGGGCTCCACGTCCGACTGGCAGACACTGGCGATTCAGAATGTGTCGAGCGGTGTCATCGGCGCGAACGTACGCGGCCTCACGGCGAGCCAGCTCTATGAATTCCGTGTGGCCTACAACCGTGCCGGCGAGCTGATGCCATTCGCCGAGTCGATGGGCACCTTCCGATTCGATCTCGCGACCACGACCACCGCCGTGATCTCGCAGACGGTGAATCCGCAGATCCCGACGCTGGCCAATACCGACCACACCAACGGATTCATCACGTGGTCCGCACCGTCGGATACATCCGTGACGGCGCGCCTGCGCATCAACGGCAGTTCGTGGATCTCAGCGACCAAGCCCAACTCGAGCACCTTCCAGGTCGACGTGCGCACGCCGATCGGCACGTCGGGAAGCTACAACTGGGAGATCGAATACCTGCGCGGCGTCGACGTCATCGCGAAGAAGACCGGCACGCTGAATTCGCAGGGCACGGTGGTGGCGCGTACGCTGACTCCGTCCGGTGCGGTCATCACGACGCCCACGCCCTGGAACGGCACGATCAGCAATCCCTGGGCAACGGGCACGGGCGCAAGCCGCACCATCGGCTGGAACGGTGCGGCGACGCTCGCCAACGAGGGGCCGGTCGTCGCCGAGTTGGTATACATGGTCGCCGGCGGCGGTCCGCAGACCACCGTCAACCTGGCGCACAACGGCAGCGCGCACACGTTCAACGTCAATGCGCTGGCGGCCAACCGCTATCAGTACGTCCTCACGTACAAGGTGGGTGGACGCCAGGTCGCGCAGCAGTCCGGTGAGTTCACCACGACGGACCCGTATACGCGCATCTCCGCCTTCATCGACCTGTTCACCACCGGGGCAGGAGGTTCATCGACACCGATCAGCAACATCACGGGTTTCGCGGCGGGACCGACGGCGTCGTGGTCCAACCTGGAGTCCGAACAGGTCGAGCAGAGGCTCAATCAGGACACCGGTTTCCTCGAATGGTACTGGAACGGACTGCAGTGGCTCCGTCCCTCCTGGGGCGGTAGTCAGGCATCTGCCTGGGTCCGGATCGACTACACGACTCTGACGGGCGATCCGCGGACGTGGACCGGAACGATGTGGCGCGACACTGAAAACGGCTTCACCCTGGCCGAGAGCGCCGGCTACTACGACATCGCAGACTTGCCTACCGGCGGTTGTGATTCGGTCCAGCGCCTCCGTGTCTACACCGCGGAGGGCGGCACACTCATCGGCGACTCGATTGGCGGTGGAGCGGGGCGTGGCATCACCTGGAGCTCGCCGCCGGGCGAAATGACGGGCACTGCTTACGTTTACTACGAGAACGGCGCCAATAACTGGGTGCTGATCGGCGCCGCCTCGCGCTCGGCGGACACGTTCACGATCGGCACCGATGTCGTGCCATCGGGCCGGCGCATCAAGATCGAGTACAACAATCCGGGCGAGAACTGGGCGTACAACACGGCGATTGCCACGTACACGTACAGCGCCGGCAGCGCGCCCGTGATTTCGGGCGTGACGACCTCGAACCACGATCCGGCGATGATGACGCTGAACTACAGCAGCCCCAACGACGGCACCGTGCGCTGGACGGGCACGATCGCGTCCGGCGGCCGCATGACCGTCGAGATATTAATCAACGACAACTGGCAGACGGTGCAGACATGGACCTCGGGCAGCAGCTTCGCGTTCGACTTCGCGCCATACGTATCGACGGCGCAGTTCCCACCCGACGTCTGGTACCGCATCCAGAATTTCGGGCCGGCGTCGGCACCGTGGCCCACGCACCGGAACCAGGGACAGATCCGGGCGCACCGCACCGACACCCCCGAGCCGGCGAGGGTCACCATCAACGATGCGGCGACTGTCAATGCGCCGTCCTCACCCGCGACCGTATTCTCACCGACCATGTCCAGCACGGGTCTCGCGTGGAGCAGGGCGAAGGATAACGAAAGCGACATTGTGCGGCTCACGTACTGGCGCCAGGGCCAGGCGACGCCCCACGTGCAGGACCTCGCGGGCGCGGGCCCGGCATTCTCCAGCAACTTCCCGCTGTTCGCCGACGGCGCGGTCACGACAGTCTTCTGGCGCGTCGACTATCTACGTGCGGGCCAGACGAACAGCTACGCGCGCGCCACCGGCCAGATGACGCTCGGCGTCGCGACCAACACCACCTACGCGAGCTCGCGCATCAACTCGGAGGCGCTGGCCTATCCGAGTACGGCCACGCAGATCCCGGCGCCTACCTACCGGCAGAGCGACCGTGCTCTCATCTTCACGACCGCGGCGAATGCGCTCAGCGACATCCAGTTCCTGTTCGACGGCGTGGCGCTCACCGTCACGACCGAATCGACCGGCGGATACAAGGTGATCCTGCCCAGCGGGGCGGCGAACGGTGCGCACACCTACAGCATCCGTTATCAGGGCGCGGGCAATCCGTATGCGCTCGCATCGGGCAGCATCACCGTCACGAACACCACGGGTGCGCCCAGCAACGAGACCATCTCGGTGAACGCGCAGCGCGCGGAGACCAGCCTGTCGATCGCGCCGACGATCGGTCAGACCCTGTTCGTCGATCCGCCGTACGCCATTTACCACCAGGAATTCCTGCAGGGCGGCCCCGGTGGCATGGGACCTGGTTACTATCTCGTGCTCGGCGCGCGGCCCTGGGCTCCGGAGAACACGTCGTTCAGCGGCGGCTGGTACTACAGCACCATGCCTTCCGAGGCTGATCCGGACGGCGCGTACAGCCAGGTGTCGCAGGCTAACTACACGTACCAGGCGGACCGCTGGGTGGTCTCCTGGCCCGGCAGCGCTGCCTGGGTCGGCATCGGCTCCAACATCGAGATCTGGCCGATCGGCAACCCGAGCGCGATCACCACGCCGACGGTCAGCCGCCCCGACGGCAACGGGTTCGTCGGCGACGTCCAGAATCTGACGCCCGGAACCTACGGCTATCGCATCAACTACACGCGCGTCGGTGCGTTCGCGCCCATCGGCTTCATCGAAGGCACGCTGGTGCGCGGCACCACCAACAGCATGACCGTGTCGGCGAGCGTCTCGCCGCCCGTGGTGCTGGCGACGCCGACCACCAGCCAGAAGTTCGACCGCTGGGGCAACGTCATCGAGTCCGTCGACGCCTCCGGCAATCTCACGAGCTACCGCTACAACGGGCTCGACCTGCTCGTGCAGACGCTCGAGGCGCGGGACTACGTCTACGACAAACGCGATGCGACCCCGATCGCGAGCATCAACGGCACGCTCGAGCGCGTCGAGAAGACCAACTCGTACGACATCCTCGGCCGCCTGATCGAAACGCAGGATGGCTACGACCAGGCGAACCGCGTGACGTACAACGCCGCCGGCCAGCAGATCACCAAGCGCAATGCCGACTGGCAGCGCTACACGGGCAGTGCCGTCACCAGCAACATCTACGACACCTTCGGCAATCTGATCCAGTCGACCGACGAGACTGGCTATCGCACGCGCTACAAATACGACAAGGCCGGGCGCTTGACGGAGATGTTCCGCGAGATCCGCCTGAATGCGTTCTCGAGCGCCGGCGATCCGACCAGCACGGGTGCGTCCGTGGCCGGCACGGTGCAGCGCGTGGCGATGTCGTATGACGCGGCCGGACGCCGCATCACCGAGACCAACGGCGCCAACGAGACAGTCACCTATTCATACGACTTCCTCGGCAACGTCGTGCGGCGGCGCACGCCCTTGGCTTTCCTGACCAGCTACGTCTACAACTTCGACGGCAAGAAGACGCAGGAAACCGACGCGATCGGCGGCACCAAGTCGTGGACCTACGACGCGTTCGGCAACTTGAAGACACACATCGAGTTGACGAACACCACGCCGACGATCCCCACGGGCAGCGGCGGTGGCAACGTCATCACGTTCAACTACAACTTCGCCGGCCACATGAGTTCGCAGACCAGCGCGATCGGACAGAACATCGCGTACAGCTACGATCGCGCGGGCAACCTGACCTCGATCGCGGATACCGGCGTCGGCATGAATCGCGTCACGAGCTACCGCTACGACGCGGCAGGTCGCATGGTGCGTGAGAGCGTGGTCGCCGACCACCTGCTGCACCAGGACTCGCGCTACCAGTACGACGCACACAACCGCATCGCGCGCATCGACGATCCGGATTACCGCGAGAAGATCCTGTTCGACGTGAACGGCAACCGCGCCTTCATCGAGTCGTTTTTCGTCAATCACGAAGCGCGCTCGGTCTCGGAGACGATCCGCTACACCTACGACGAGATGGCCCGCGTCACGCAGAAGGCCGTGCACAACCTCGAGGGTGCCGCGGTCACGCATTTCACCGATCTCACCTACAACGCGCGCGGCGATCGTGTGCTGCAGGTGGCCGACGACCGACGCTGGTCGGTGTCGACCGGCACGAATCGCTGGTCCGACCTGATCCAGGGTGCCGCGTATCAAGTCGACGAGGCGTACGTCTATGACGGTCTCGGCCGCCTCGAGACCGTGAACCGCAATCTCTTCCACACGCTGAGCGGCGCGCAGAACCCGACCAACATCCTGCTGCACAGCTACGGCTACGACCTCGCGAACCGGCGCACGTCCGAGTTCCACCGCTCGGTCGGCGCGAACCACATCACCGAGGATCGCAATACCACGACGGGTTACGACGCCGACGGCAGGACGACGACGCAGACGACGCAGAAGCGCAACGACAGCAACGTCTACATCAACGAGTCGCGCGTCACGTACGGCAGCTCGACGTACAGCGGTGGCGTGTGGAGCAATGGCTTCGATGCCGCGAACAACCTGCGTACCTACCAGCTGCAGACGTTCACGGCCGGCGGCGGCAACCAGTTCCTGTTCACCTATCGCAACAACTATCTGCTCGGAGACGTATATCTCGACGCCGGGGCGGACGTGTCGTCGACCGGCACGAACCATCCGCAGGACGGCCACAACGTCCGCACCTACAACGTCAACCGCGAGCTCGTGAAGTTCAAGGATCTGGATCCCGCGGCCGCCGAGAAGACCCAGCAGTTCACCAACAATCAGGCCGGGCAGGCACTCTCGACGATCAAGGGTGATTTCGAATCCGACCCGGCGGCGGTCTGGAAGCGCATTCTCGAGCGCGCGAGGTCGGGCGGGCAGTACAACACCGGCAAGGCGCAGTACTTCTTCTACGCGCAGGGCAACCTGTACGGATCGTTCGGACAGCTCGTGCCCGAGGGCATGATCTCGGGCCGGTTCGACGTGAATTCCACGCCCATCTCCGAATCGTATCCCTCGGCGGTGCCGCCGACGGTGGTCACGCAAAGTGGCGACACGCTGCGCACCATCGCCGCGCGCGTGTTCGGCGACGCGAGCCTCTGGTACGTGATTGCCGAGGAGAACGGTCTCACCGATCCGGACGCGGCGCTCGGCGAAGGTCAGCAGCTGCGGATTCCGAACAACGTCCTGTCGCTGTCGAATCAGTCCGACAGCTTCAAGCCCTTCAACATCGGCGAGGTGATGGGCGACACCACTCCGTCGTCGCCACCGCCGCCCGCGCCGAAGAGCTGCGGCATCGTCGGTCAGATCATCCTGATCGTGATCGCCGCGGTGATCACGTATTTCACCGCGGGCGCGGCACTCTCGGTTCTCGGTCCCCTGCTGGGCCCGGTGCTGGGTGGCGCAATCGCGGCAGGTGTCGGTGCCGCCGCGGCGAGCGTGGTCACGCAAGGCCTCAGCATCGTCACGGGATATCAGGACAAGTTCAGCTGGAAGCAGGTCGGTGCGTCCTTCGCGACGGCCGCGCTCACGTTCGGCGTCGGCAAGGGCTTTGACGCGCTCAACGTCGCGAGCCAGGGAATCGGCGGCGCGGTACGCGCCGTCGCAAACAACGCGGTTGGTCAGGGCGTGAACATCGCCTTTGGACTGCAGGACAAGTTCAACTGGCGCAGCGTCGCGGCCTCCGCCGTCGAAGCTCCGCTGGCCAACTACATCGGCAACAAATTCCCCGGGGCGCGGCTGAGCATGAACGGACCCGGTGGAGTCGGGCACGTGTTGTCGCACGCCGCACTGGGTGCGGGTGTCGCGGCGATCCGCGGGGAAGACGTGGGGGCGGGAGCAATCGGCGGTGCGACCGAGGCATTCCTGTCCGGCGCGTTACCTCCCGGGCCTCCGGGCAAGGTCAATGAAGCCCTGCGCGACGGCTTCGGGCAACTCGTCGCAGCGGGCCTCGCCACCGTAGCGGGTCGCGACGCTTCCGTCGCGGCGGGCGCGGCACGCAACGCGTATCAGAACAATTATCTGAAGCACAAGGAGCTCATGCTCCTCAACGAGGCGCGAGAACGTCTCGAGCAGAACCCGAACGATCCCGATCTGCAGCGCACCGTCGCGGCGTACGAGAGTCTGGACCAGGAGCGTGACGACGCTCTCGACCAGGCACTGCTCAATCGCGACATGAAAACGTTCAGGAGGCTCTCGTCCGAGCTCGCCGCGGCGGCGGACGAGTATCTGCAGCTCGGCTGGGGCAAGAATCCCTATTCGGGATCGAGCAACTACTATCGCACGTGGGGACTGATGGCCGAGGAGACCATCAACCGCGCGTCTATCTACTCGAACCTCTCGAAGAACGGCATCGATGGTCGCAGCGACCTGACGCTGCAGGGTGACGTGGCCGCCGCGAATCGCTCGGTGCATCCGCTGGATCGCATGTGGGATGCGCCGTGGGGCCAGAAGTTCCACGCGTTCAGCTATTCACGGCCGGACCGCGAAGAGCTGCACGGGTACCAGCAGTACTACGCCCGCGACCTGGTTCGTTTCGTCGAGACCATGGACGCGATCACCGCGAGCCCGCTCGGCGCGGCGGCCGCCGGGTATGCGATGGGCGCCGGCAAATCGCTGGATCAGATTCACGACTACGCGGTAGCCGGGCAGGCAGTGAGCGGTGCGATCGGCTCGGTCGGGCAGGCGGGGATCGATCGCGGTGCCATGAGGAACACGGCCCTCTCACCGTATCTGGATGGCAGCACCATCCGGACGCCGCTGATGAGTTCCACTATGCCGTCGGCAGACGAAGAGCTGAGTCCTTCGGCGTATGCGTGGCATGTCTCGAGCGCCAAGAATATCGGCAATATCGCAAAAGTTGGAATTGACCCGCAGTATTTGAAGAATGGCGAGAATCGATTTGGGCCGGGGTTTTACGTTTCCGAGAATGCGGAGACTGCGCTCGCGGAAGTGCTTCATCATGAAAGACCGGCTGATAGTGCAATTCGATTCGAGATCAACAGGAAGGCGATGCGTCCACTGGATTTCACCCGCTCCGAAGTGGCAAAGCAGTGGGGTTACACGGGCCAAGGTGATAAGGCTGTAATGCAGGCCATGGGGCCGGAAGCGCTCAGGCAAGGTTATAATACGATTCGCTTTCGAGCCGAACGCGGACCTGGAATCAACTTCGTTGTGTTGGCGGACTACAACAAGCTGCTCCAGCCCGTCATGATTTCGCCAACCAAAAAATGAAACTCCCTCTAACAAGATACATCTGTGGTCAGTGCGGAATGGCTTACGAAGCCCCGTCGCTCGGTGCCCTGAGCTACGGAGAATTTCTCTTTTGGTCGCCGAACGGCCGTGCTGCGTATCTGAACGCACTCGACTATCGGCCTTACCTCGAAGTCGCAGAGCTGTTGCGCAAGCGGTTCGAGAAATTTGCGAATGATGAAAATTTACGTGCCACGGTGCTGCAAAAGATCTTTGGACCTTTGGCATGCGATCCGGACGATCTGGGTGCGCCCTACATGATGGACGTGAAGCCGCCATGCTCTCATTGCGGGTCGAGTCGCCCACGAACTTGGGATCTCGTGGTGCCGCCGAAGATAGTCGACTGGGAAGTCCATGAGATCACGCACAATGCATGGAGTGCCGTGAGCGGCGAGCAACGATTGGCGCGCCTGGACGCGGAAGTTGCGAACGCAGAGCGGGAGTTGGCAGCGACGCGCTAGGCCGCTATCAGTCAGGCTGCGTCGGCGCAGCAAACGCAAGAAGGTAGACAGGTATTCGCGCATTATTCAGGCGCGAAGCGCTGAAAACGCTCTCGCTACCCGCGTGGCAGCGTAAACATCGGATCGCTCGGCTGGTTAGGGCGACGGCAACTCCAGACGCCGCCCCTCGCGACATCCGCTACTCGAAAAAATATGTTCCCGCTGTCACGAATCGCAGTCTGGTGTCACAGCGATCTTCTCGCGCAATTCGATGCCGCGCGTGATTGTATCCCCGTCGCGACCCTCGTAATCCGCGTGCCGCGACTCGAGCATTCGTGACACCGGCGACGCACATTCTTTCCGCGCCGCTCCCGTATTTCTTCCCTAAACCACAGCCCCCTGTCGCGGATATCTCCCTGATGGTTTTGCCTCGACGGGCAAAACCGCAATCGGTCGTTCATGGACGTTCGCGACGGCCTCGCTCGCCGCGGTGTGGATAGGGGATGCAAATGGTTGCAGTAGTTTCAGGCTCGGGTCTCGGTCTGTTCAATTCGTCCAGCGCGAGCGGCAACGCAAACGTCGGACGAGGGCGAGACCAGGTCTTCGTCAACAACACGAACGGCAATCTGGTCGTCCAGAGCGTCGACGACACGCTGTCCGCACTCGGACTCGACTTCGCCGGGATACGAACCTACAACTCCCAGGGCCTCACCGACGAGGACAACAACGACCAGTGGCGCATGTGGGCGCACCAGCGTCTCACCGCCGTCACCGGCGGCGCGGGTGTCAACACCGGCGGCAGCAGTCTCAAGAAAATTTTCGGCGACGGCTCCGAAGTCACCTACACGTACAACACGACGCGCAGCCGTTACGAGAGCACTGACGGCGACGGTGCGCACGACTTCCTCAACTGGAACGGCACGGTCTGGACCTGGACCGACGGCAGTTCGCGCACCACCGAGGAGTACGCGCTCGTCAACGGGACGCTGCGCCTGAAGTTCTCGCGCGACACCGACGGCAACACCGTCACGTACAACTACCACGCGACCACCTTCCTGCTCGACAACATCGTCATGGCGGGCTCGCCCGCGCAGACGATCTTCTTCGACTACAGCGGCTCGGACATCACCGCGATCCGCGTGGTGTCGGGCGGCACGCAGACGCTCACGCGCTACTTCTACGACACCTCGCACCGGCTGCGGCAAGTGGTGGTGGATCTCACGCCCGCCGACAACACGGCGCCGCTGCCCGATGCGAACGGCGACGGGCTCATCGAGGCCACGGCCAACCAGACCTACATCACCACGTACACCTATGACGGCACGAGCAAGCGCATCGCATCCATCGCGCAGAGCGACGGCAGCTCGGTGGCGTTCACGTATCAGCTGATCGACGGCCAATATCGCGTCAAGACGTACACGGACGGCGAAGGCCGTCTGACTACACTCAACTACAGCCTGCCGTCGACGAGCGGCGGCGGCACACCGGCGGGCTGGGCGCCGGCGCAATCCCTCGAGACCAGCTCGCTCGACGTGACGGACCCGACGATCGCATTCGATGCGAACGGCAATGGCATCGCTGTCTGGGCGCACCAGGGAGGTGAGATCGCGGCGCGGCGCTTCGACAAAGCAACGAACACCTGGGGCAACATCGCCTCCGTGCGGACCGGCGCTGCGGCCAGCCCCGAGTTCGGCTCGAATCTCTCGCTGTCCGTCGACGACAATGGAAACTCCGTGCTCGCGTGGCTGCTCAGCAACGATGACACGGGACAACGCGCGGTCTACGCGAGTCGCTTCAACGCGGCCGCCAATAGTTGGAGCGCTCCGGCATCGCTCGGAAGCGTCGCATCGGCGGCGTATGTGACGATCGATGCATCGATCCGCGGCGCGTACGCGGCGGTTTCATGGTCTAACTACAGCGGCGCCAATGCCGATCTGTTCGTGTCACGCTGGAACGGCACGAGCTGGAGCTCGGCCATGCCCGTCGAGAGTGCCGCCGGGCTCGCGGACCGGGCCGCCGTGGCGGTCGATGCCCAAGGTCGCGTCAGTGTGGTGTGGCGTCAGGCTGCCGACGCGGTTTCGGCATACAACGTGTTCGCGAACCGCTACGACGGCACGAGCTGGTCCGGCGCGACGCCGCTCGAGTCCACCGCCGCCACGGCGGGCGAATTGAACTTCGGATTCGACGGCTCAGGCAATGGCATCGTCATGTGGACGCAGGGCAATGACGTGCTCATGCGCCGCTATACTGCCTCGAACAACACCTGGGCGGCCGCGCCACCGCCGCTCGACTCGGGATCGACGGCAATCGGTGCGATTTCTCTTTCGGTGGACTTCGGCGGCAATGCCATCGCGGCCTGGGTTCAGAGTGATGGAACGATCGCGTCCTGCTACGCGAGCCGCTACGACGTGGCAAGCAATGCGTGGAGCCCGGCGACGTTGGTCGAGAGCCTGGCCGCAGCGGTGAACAGCATCGACACGGCGATTGCGGGGAATCAGGCTGCGGTGATCATGGGCGTCACGGGCGGTGCGCTCCAGGACCGCGATCTGTACGCCGCACGTTGGAACGGCACGAGTTGGACGACCGACGCATTGTCGACCGGCGGGTCTTTCAGTGCCGGGTACGCCACGCAGATCGCAATAGACTCGCAGGGCAACGCGGTGCAGATTGGCATGGCGCTGGATGCCAATGTGGGAAGCGCCGTCGTCCGCCGCTACAACGCCGTCGCGAGCGGCGGCGGCGGGCCGTCGACCACCACCTATCTACAGACCGACGTGGTCGACGCGCTGGGCCGCACGACTACCTACACACAGGACTCCCTCGGACGGGTCACGAGCAGGCAGAGTCCGACCGTGAGCGGCGTGCGCCTGACGACCAGCTACGGCTACGACGCGGACGGCAATCTCACCACGATCACCGAGGACCCGACGGGGCTCAACCGCGTCATCGCGATGTCGTACGACGCGCTGGGCAACATGCTGTCTTCGCGCGACAGTGGCGGCAACACGGTCGCCCGCACGTACAACAACTTCAACCAGCTGCTGACCGAGGTGAAGTACCTCGTCCCGGATCCGGACGGTGGAGGCTCTGCGCAACCCGGCACGCCGCTCACCACGCGCCTCGTCTACGATGGCACGACCACGGCCAGCGAAAGCCACCTGCGCTTCCTGATCTCCGCGGACGGTCGCGTCACCGAGCACGTGTACAACACGGCGGGCCAGCGCACAACGACGTTGAACTATCTCGGCGCGCTGTACACCGGGACCGCGTTCGCCGAGAGCGATCTCGTGACGTGGACGGGTGCGCGCGACAAGACGCAACTCGAGCGTACCGAGTACCTGTACGACCCGCGCGGGTTGCTGTCGACATTCACCAGCTTCGTAACGACGGACGGCACGGGCGCCGGCACAGGCACTCCATCGGTCACCAAGTTCGTCTACGACCAGCGCGGGCAGCTGCTGCAGACCATCACTCCGCTCGGCAGCGCAAATACGCCGAATCCGGCGACCCCGAATTTGTCGTACGCGACGACCTATATCTATGACGGCCTCGGCCGCGTGCTTTCTGCGACCTCGTGGAACTCGAGCAGCAGCCTCACGACGACGCTCAACGCCTACGACGATGCAAATCGCCGCACGGCGATGACACTCGCGAGTGGCCTCGTGACGACGTTCACTTACAACCGCGATGGCGAGCTGGTCACTGTGTCGAACGGTACCGCTGCTGCGACGACCAGCCTCGGCGCCGTGACGCACACGTACGATGCCGGCGGCCGGCTACGTGTCACGACGGATCAAACCGGCGTCAAGACTTACTGCTTCTACGACGAGGCAAACCGCAAGATCGGCTACGTCGACGGCGACGGCTCGCTCACCGAGCACATCTACAACCGCGCCGACCAGCTCATCAAGACCGTGCGCTATTCGACGTTGCTCACCGGCGCAACGCAGACCGCGCTTTCGGGCGGCTCGTGGAATACCGTGGCCTTCTCTGCCTTGCGCACCGAGGCCAATGCCACACCGGCCCGCAATCAGATCACGCGCAGCGTCTACGATGCAGTCGGCCGGATGGTGTTCGCGGTGGATGAGCTCGGCGCCATCACCAAGAACGTCTACGACGGTGCAAACCGCCTGACCGATCAGGTCCGATTCTTCAACATTGTGACGATCGCCGCGAGCGTTGATGAGGTGCTCCCGGCGGGAATCGCCGTCGCGGCCCACGCCTCCGACCGCCGCACGCGCTTCTTCTACAATGCCGACGGCCAGCTCGCCGGCACGCTCGATGCGGCCGGATTCCTGAAGGAAAACGTCTATGACGCCGCGGGCCATCTGATTACACAGCTCGGCTACTACAACGCGTCCGATGCCAGTAGATGGGCCACGGGCGCGCTCGATACGCTGCGTCCGGGCAGCGCGGGCAGCGTCGCTCAGCCCGATGCCGCGCGCGACATCCGCACGCGCTCCTTCTACGATGGGCAGGGCCGCAAGGTGGGCGAGCTCGATGGTGAGCGCTATCTCACCGAGCTCGTCTATGACGTCGCGGGCAACGTCACGCAGTCGATCCGTTACGATCGCGTGCTCACAGACACCAACGGCACGGCCACGTTCGCCACGCTCAGGGCCGCCGCCACCGTCGCTGGAACTGCCACGCATTCGACCGCCTTCACTTACGACGGGGCAGGTCGAGTCCTCACCGAAACGAATTTCGAGAGCACGCAAACCGTTTACGCATACGACAGTGTCGGCAACGTCGTCACGGCGACGTTCGCGAACGGCACCACCGAAGGCCGCACGACGCGCTCCCGCTATGACCTGCTCGGGCGCGTCACGCAGGAGTTGACGGCCGAGGGCAACGCGGCTCTGACGGCGCTCGGCGCAAGCCCGACGCAGACGCAGATCGATACCGTTTGGAACAGCTTCAGCGTCACGTACGCGTACGACAACGCGAGCCGGCGCATCTCCGCCACCGTGCGCCCGAACGACTCGCAGACGAACACCACGTATTTCTACTACGACAATGATGGTCGGTTGCGCTTCGAGCTCGATCCGCGCGGCCGCGTCACGGAGAACCGCTACAACGCGCTCGGCCAGCTCGTCGACCGGATCCAGTACTGGCGTACCGTCACGATCACGGGTCCGGCCGGCGGATTGCTGACGGCCACGCTCATCAGTCAGCTCAGCTCCACCGAAATCTCCAACGTTCACGAGAAGACGACGTTGGTATATTCGCTGCGCGGCGAGCAGACGGTGACGGCGACGGCCGCCGACGCCATGACGATACAGAGCTACAACTCGTTCGGCGAGCTCGAGACGCGCAATGCGGGCACCGGTTTCACCGCGTTCACCCACTTCTACGACAATCGCGGTGCGCTGAAGCGCACAGAGCGCGCCGGCACGGTCTACGAGTCGCGCGTCTACGACGCGTTCGGACGCCTGAAGTCGGTCACCGATGCGCGCGGCAACACCTCGACCAGGACCTACGACCGTCTCGGCCGTGAAGTCACCACGCAACAGGCCGGCGACGCCAATGCCAGCCTGACTACCTACGACGCGTTCTCGCGCACCGTGCGCGTGCGCGACAAGCTGCTCAACGAGACGGTCTATCAATACACCGACTCGACGCGCACGCTCACCGTCACCACGCCGGAGGGCATCGTACTCACGACGGTGCGCAATCGGCATGGCGATACGCTGAGCGTCGCGGCCAACGGCAACACGACCAGCTACACCTACGACCTCAACGGCCGCCAGACCGGCGCCTCCGACAACCTGGGGTCGCTCGAGAGCCGCGCGTACGATCGTGCCGGCCGGCAGATCGAGGCGCGCGACGCGCGCGGCATCATCACGACGTTTGTCTACGACGCGGCAAACCGGGTGCTGACGCGCACCGTGGACAGCGCGGCCGGCGGGCTGGCGCTCGTCACCTCTTTCGCACACGACGCGCAGAACCGCTGGCTTACGGTGACCGAGCCCGGCAGCCGCGTCACGCGCACGGAGTACGACCGTGACGGCCGCGTGGCGGCCGTGGTCCTGGACCCGAGCGGCGTCGCACGGCGTACGGAGTACCAATACGATGCGGCCAACCACAACACGCTGGTGATCGAAGCCGCGGGCACGGCGAAGCCGCGCCGCACGCTCTATGTATTCGACGCGCTCGGCCGCCGCACGGACGAGTACGTGGATCCGCTCAGCCTTGGCGGTACGGGTTCGCTCGACCTGCGCACGCAGTACCGCTACGACGCCAACGGCAACGTCACGCGCAAGATCGACGCGCTGGGCAACAGCACCTGGTACGTCTACGACACGCAGGACCGCTTAGTTCAGACCATCGACGCGCTCGGCGGCGTCACCCAGCTCACCTACGATGCGCAGGACCGCATCACGGTCACGCGCCGGTATTTCAACACCGTCGCGCTCCCGACCGGCGATGCTGCGGCGTCGCAGAGCATCACGACGACCGTGAACGACCGCGTGACCCGCAGCGTCTACGACCGCGACGGGCGCGAGAAATACACCCTGCAGACCCTGAGCGCGAGCGGCACACCCGGCTCTCTCACGGAGCAGGCCGTGGTCACCGAACGCAGCTTCGACGCCGCCGGCAACGTGACGCGCACGCGCGTCTATCGCAACGTCATCACCGTGCCGGGCACGCCGACCACGAGCTCGGTGACGACGGCACTGACCGCGGCGCAGAACGATCCGGCAGTGCTGCACGCCGACGACCGCGTGGAGTGGACCGCGTACGACGTACGCGGCCGGGCGGTGTTCGTGGTCGATTCCAGCGGCGCGGTCGCCAAGTCGCAGTACGACGCGTGCGGCAATGTCGTCGCGACGATTGCATACGCGGAGCGCGTCGCGCTCGGCAACCTCATGACCACGGCCAGCCTCACTACCTGGTCCGACGGCGCGTCGATCGCCAGCAACGCCGCGAATCGCATCACGCGATTCTGGTACGACACGCTCGATCGCCTGCGTTTTGCGCTCGATGCGGAAGGCTACCTGGTCGAGACGCGCCATCTGGATGGCGCCCGCCAGACGCAGTCGATCGTCTATGCCGGCAAGCCCACGGTCCCGGCGAATGCGACGCTCGCGCAGTTGGTCACGGCCGCGGGCGCCGCGCCTTACCAGTCGCTCAACCAGACGACGACTCAGACCCGGGACACCGCGGGCCGGGTGGTCCAGGTCACCGATGCCGATCTGCGCAGCGAGTATTTCGGCTACGACGCGCTCGGCAACAAGACCTCGTTCGTCAACAAGAAGGGTGCGAGCGCGACCGACGCGGCGTTCATGTGGACGTACGAGTACGACGCCAACGGCCGCCTGATTTATGAGCGCTCGCCCGCGGTGGACGTCACGACCGTTACCGAGAGCGTACCCGGCGCCGGCGTGCTCAATGCCTCCAGCACGAATGCGCGGGTGGTGACGCGTTTCGAGTACGACTCGCTCGGCAACCTGCGCTTTCGCCGCGAAGCGTACGGCACGACCCGGGAACGCTTCACCGAGTATCGCTACGATGCGCTCGGCCGGCAGACGCGCGTGGTATTCCCCACGGCCGGGGTCTATAACACCTCTGGCAACTCGCAGCTCGGCAACGGCAGCGCGGTGGCGCGCACCGAAGACAACGTGGCGCTGTTCAGCGAGGTTGCCTACGACTCGCTCGGCAATGCATTCCGCAACCGCGACGTAGCCGGCAGCAACAGTTACAAGGCGTATGACGCGCTCGGCCGCGTGACGCATGAAGTCGATGCGCTCGGCTTCGTCACGTCGTATCGCTTCGACACCTTCGGCAACCGCACGGAGCTCACGCGTCACGTCAATGCGCTCTCGTCCGCGATCCCGGGCAATGCTACGTCACTGCTCGCTTCCGACGTAACGTCGCGGCTGGTCACGAGCTCCTCGACCGACCGCACCATCGTCACGGGCTACGACCGCCTCAATCGTATCGTGAGCGTCACGCAGCCGTCGGTCGCGAACTTCGAGCCGAACGCGGGCAGCAGCGGCGGCACGACATTCACTGCGGGTGCCACGACGCTCAGCGAGTACGACGCGTTCGGCACGTTGGTGCGCAGCCGTGAGCTGCTCACGAACGCACCCAGCTACGCGGATACCTATTACTACTCCGACCGGCTCGGCCAGAAGACCGCCGAGGTCGACCCGCTCGGCTATCTAACTATCTACGAGTACGACGAGACGGGCGATCTCAAGCGCAGCGTCGAGTACGCGCGTCCGCGCACCGGCACGCTCAACACCACGACTTACGGCGACGCCGTGGCGACGACGCGCGCCGTCTTCGCGCCGGATTCGCCGGAGGCCGCGGGGGGCTACGACCGCGTGACTTCGTTCACCTACGACCTGCTGAACCGCAAGAAGACCGAGACCAGGATCGGCATCGAGTTCTCGACGCTCAACGTCGCCGCCACGGATGTCACCTCCACCACCGGCGACCAGGTCACGAGCTACGATTACGACTACGTCGGCAACCAGACGCGCATGACGCAGGCGGTCGGCGGCAACAGCCTGGTGACGTACACGTACTACGACGTGCTCGGCCGCGTCATCGCGGTGGCTGAGCCGGCGCGTGATCCCGGCGACGGCGTCACGCTGATCCCGTACACGCGAATGGCGCGCGACGCGTTTGGCAACCTCGTGCAGCAGACCATCTACGGCGGCGGCGCCGATTCGATCCCGGCGAGCGGCCTGCCGGTGCCGAAGGCCGCGCCAGCCGCGAGTTCGAACCGCGTGTCCACGTTCCTGCTCGACGGCCGCAACAATGCGATCCGCAGCTCCGATCCGCTCGCGTTCACTCGCTACGCCTCGTACAACGCGCGCGGCGAAGTGGCGAAGGAATGGCAGATCGTCACCAATCCGGGCGATCCTGCGACCAGCGCCGATGATCGAACTGAAACTCTGGTGACGCTCTACGAGTACGACGCGCTCGGACGGCAGACCTCCGTGAAGGAGCCGCAGCGCCACGAGGGCGCGACCTCCATCCTCGTCACGAAGGCCTCGCAGTACAACGCCTTCGGCGAGATCACCTACCAGGGTGTCACCGGCGCGCAGGGCACGAGCGGGCAGCAGGAGTACTTCGACTACGACCGCGCGGGGCGCTTGTGGCGCACGAACTCCGGCGACGGTGTCAACAAGGTCTATCTATACAACCTCGCCGGCCAGATGACGGCGGAGCTGCGCAGCAAGACGGAGAACCTGGCTTCTTCCGCGCTCGCCAGCGCGCAGGATGTCGTGAGCAATGTGCCGGCCGCGAACCTCATGCGCACCGAGACGCGTTACGATGCGCGCGGCATGGTGGTCGAGCAGCGGCTGCCGGTGTTCACCGTGGAGAACGGCGTCGAGCAGGTGGCGTCGGATGTCCGGCTCGCCACCATTGCTTCCGGCGCGGCGTATGTGAACTGGAGCGGCATCGCGGACTCGAGCGTCACGATTCGCTTCGAGTATCGCGCGCTCGGCAGCACCAGCGCGTATGCCACGCTGAACGTCGAAACGCTGCCGGAAAGCCGGCTCGGTGCCAACGTGCACTCGCTGTACAACCAGACGTACGAGTACCGCATCTCGTACCGCCGCAATACGGAGGCGACGGCGTACGCGGAGTCCGCGGGCACGTTCCGCGTGGCGCGCAGCGTTACGACGACGTTATCCATCGCGCAGGCGGCGCCGGATCCGGCCGCCGAAGTCAGCGCCCTCGCGGTCACTCAGAACAACGGCATGATCATTTGGGCTGCGCCGGCCGATACGTCGGTGGTCGCGAAGCTGCGCTACAAAGTGGCCGGCTCGCCGGCCACGGCATGGCAGCCCGAGCTCACTGCGACGCGCTCGGGTGCCAACTTCGAGATCAATGCGCGCACGGCGCTCGCCGATGCGGGCAACTACGACTACGAGATCGAATACACGCGCAATTCGAGCGTCATCGCGAAGCGCACCGGACAATTGTTCTCGGCGGGCAGCACGGCGCAGCGCAACGTCCGGGTGGATACCAGCTCCGAGAATCCGCTGACGACCTTCAGCCAGCTCATTCCGGTGCCGAACATGTCCGGCCGGCTGATGACGTGGCCGGGCCCGGGGGATGCATCCATCACGCCGACGTTCGAGTACAAGCTGACGAGCGCCTCGAGCTACACGTCGTCGCTTTCGATCGATCGCAGCACCTCGACTTGGAACGTGAACACCGCGGCGGTCGCCAACGACAGCTACCACTATCGGATCCAGTACAAGATCGGCAATCGCGTCGTCGCAGAGCAGATCGGCACGTTCAACATCGCCGCGAACGGCACCGTCACCACGACGACCGCCGGCGTCACGCGCGACACGGCGCCGCCGGCCACCGAGCTGGTCTCCAACATCGCGGGCACGGGCGGCGTGCTCGGCGCGAGCGCCTCGAACGTGGTCTCGCAGACGGGCGAGAGTGGCTACGACCATCGTTATCCGACGACCGTCTATCGTTGGTTCGGCTCGAATTCCGTGAACCTGTCGTGGGCATCGGTGGGCTCGCAGCCGGTGCGAGTCGTGCTCGATTACTCATCGGTGGCGTATCAGACGTCGCCCTCGGTAGCCAGGAGCGTCGAGCAGGTCTTTGGGACCGGCGGCTCGGGCGTGACGTTCGCGTGGGGATCGACCAGCCCCGTCTACTATTCGGACACGCAGCTCATCACCGTTCCGGGCGGCATCCGCTCCAATGCTGCCATCCGCGTGCGCGTCTACGCGCGCGATTCCGCGGGCAATTACACCGTGATGCTGCGCGATTCGGCGACCGCGGTCACGACACCGGCATCGCTCACCTGGAGCGCGCCTGCCGATGCGGCGCTGACGCCGACGTTCAACTACTACAACGGCAGTAGTTGGGTCACGCGCGCGACGACGCGCTCCGGCAACGCCGTGAGCGTGGACCTGTCGGACCTCGCCCAGGGCAACTATGACTACGAGCTGCGCTATACGAAGTCCGGCGCCGTGTCGGTCGCGGCCGGCACGTTTCAGATCTCGGGCGCCACGGCAATCAAGCTCACCCAGGGCAACTCGACTCAGGATCCGTCCTGGCTGACACCCACGACGAGTGGCAGCCGCGTCAACTGGTCGCTGCAGCCGCCCGCCGGCACCACCGTGCGGTTCAACTGGTTCAACGGCTCGACGTGGGTCACGCGCGGGCATGATACCGACGGCACCAACTATTCGGTCGACATGACCGGCATGGCCGCGGGCTCGTACCTGTATGACATCTACTACGTGCGCAGCGGGGAGTCGTACGCGTATGCGAGGGTGACTGGCACGCTGACCGTCGGCGTGACTACGCAGACAGTGCAGGGTGCGCTCTCGATCGGTACACCGACCACGAACGTGGTGAACGCCACGGCGCGCATCACGCCCGTCACGGTCACCGGCGACACGATTTCGTGGAACCGCGCGAAGTTCAATACCGCCGACGAGATCCGCGTGCGCTACACGCTCAACGGCACCACGTACACCGCGGCGGTCGCGGGGTCCGGGCCAAACTACTCGGCGTCGTTCACGCAGCTGCCGTCGGGCACCACGGCGGTCTCCTGGTTGATCGAGTACCTGCGCAGCGGCGAGACCGATCCGTATGCGAAGGCGACGGGGCAGGCCACGTTCACGCTCTATTACTCGCAATCGGCGTCCGTGACGTCCGTGACGCCGCAGCAAGGCCTGACCGGATACGACCATCGCTATCCGCTCACCGTCTACCAGTGGTCGGGTTCCAATTCGACGAACCTCAACTGGGCGTCGGTGGGCTCGCAACCCGTGCGCGTGGTGCTCGACTACTTTACGCTCGGATACGTGTCTTCGACGTCGGTGGCGGCCAACGTCACGCAGGATTTTGCGTCCGGCGGCACGGGCGTCACGTTGGGTTGGGGATCGTCGAACACGCGCTGGTACGACTGGCAGGAATTCGAGCCGATCAAGGGTGGCATCGATGCCACACGTCCGATGGTGGTGAAGGTTTACGGCCGCGATGCCGGCGGCAACTACACCATCCTGCTGCGCGACTCGACGGTGGTGCTGCCGCCGCCGCAGATCACGATCAGCTCACAGGCGCCGGTGTATCCGAGCGGTGTGCAGCAGGTGTCCGCGCCCGTGGATCTGGGCAACGGTTCGTTCGGCTGGACAACGGCGCCGGCCGCGGGCGCCACGGTGCTCTTCAAGTACAACGGCATCGAAGTGGCGACTGCGGCGTATGGCTCGGGACGGCAGGTCAATCTGTCGGCGCTGGCGGACGGCACGTACACATACGAGATCACGTATACGAACGGCACGCCCGGCGTGCAGAACCCGTATGCACGTGCGACCGGCACGTTCACGCTGGCGCGGAATCCGGGCCCGGCCGGACAGCTCGATTTCTCGGTCAATACGGCTCTGGCTGCCGATCCGCTGGTCAATGGCGCAGATCCGCTCGATGCCGTGGTCGCCATCGAGCAGATGAACGTTCCCAGCAATCCGGATGGAGGCTACCTACTGCAGGAGACCACGGGTACGCCGTCCATCGCGGCGACGTATCGCATCGAGTGGAATCCGCTCGTCGGCAAGTACACGCGCGGCGGAGGCTTCATCGCCGACTACTCCGTGAGCACCGGGCGCTATCTCTTCTGGAGCGATCCGCCCACCGTGCTCGCCGATGCCACCAAGGTGTTCGAGTGGCGCGTGGCCGGAGCCACCGGTGGCTGGACCTCGAAGACCATAGAGAAGATCTTCGACGGTCAGGGCAACCGGTTCCTGGGCGTGAACGTCGGCAGCATGCCGCCCGGCAGCTTTGAATATCGCATCCGCTATATGCGCGCGGGTGAGACGAATTCCTTCGCCGTGCGCACGGGCGCGATGACCAATCCCGCGACCGTCGGCAGCGTCATTGCGGATACCACGGCCAACAGCATCCGCAATCGCACGGACCTGCTGCCGCGCGCACAGCAGTCGTACGACCGCTGGGGCAACATCATCTCGATCACGGATGCGCGCAACGCGGTCACCAACCTGCGCTACGACCAGCTCGGCCAGCTCATCGAGAAGAAGCTGCCAACCGTCGAGATCGTCGCCATTTCGGCCGCCTCAGGGGCGGTCTCCGCGCCCGCCAATGGACGTCCCACGCAGCGCAACTACTACGACGTGCTCGGACGGCTGATCGCAACGCGCGATGCCAACGGCTCCCTCAGCACGGCACGTCTCAACAACGGTGGACAGACGTTGCGCGCGACGAATGCCGATGGCACGTACAAGAGCTACGTGTACGACGCGTTCGGTAACCGCACGCTGCAGATCGACGAGCGCAGCTTTCGCACGCGCTACACCTACAACGCGCTGAACCTGCTCGAGAAGACCGACCAGGAGGCAGTGGAAAACGCCTTTGCCGGCAACATCACCGGAGCCATCATCACGCAGTCGTACCTGTACGACCAGGCCGGCCGGCGCATCGTGGACACGGACGGCAAGGGCATGTCGACTCGCTACTGGTACGACCTGCTCGGAAACGTGGTCAAGCGCGTCTCGGCGAGCAACGCGATCATGTCGTACGAATACGATCTGCTCGGCAACAAGACCAGGGAGATCGACGCCATCGGCGGCGTGAAGAACTGGAGCTACGACTATTTCGGGCGGCTCGTGACGCACGTCGAGCTCGGTACGTTCACGTACACGCCCAATGTCTCGACGCATACGTGGACGACGACGTACGCGCCGGGATATGCGCACACGTACGAATACGACTTCGCGGGGCTCAACCTCTCGCACACGAGCACGGGCGGCATCAACCTCAAGATGAGCTACGACGCCGCGGGCCATCTCATGAAGACCGTCGAGAACAGCCTCGCCGTCGCGGGATCGGGGCTGCAAAGCGTGAAGCGCGAGACGCGCTACGCATACGATGCGCTCGGCCGGCACAGCCGTGAGCAGAGTGTCGTCGACGGAGTGAAATACTCGGACGCGCGCATCAGCTACGACGCTGCGGGACGCATGAAATCCGTGTGGGATATCGGCGCCGGAGTGACTTTCAGCTACGACGCGAACGGCAACCGCACGCGCATCCAGGCGGAATCGAGCAGCCAGAACAACGCGCAAGCGGGCGAGATGCACCAGAGCAACGCGTACGATCGCTGGTGGAACTATCTATCGACGGGCTGGTTCACGAACGGCAAGACCCTCGATCAGGGCACGACCGACCTCTGGTACAAGTACGACGTGATGAACCGGCTCGTACTGAGCCGAGGATGGAACGTCAACGGCGTCGTCGTCGCGGATTCCAGCGAGGCGGTCAACGTGCCTCATCGCAGCATCGAGCTGGGCTATGACGCCACCGGCAATCGCAACTATCACAAGCAGTGGGGGATGAGCGCGAAGTATTCGGTGTCGGGCAGCACCTATTCGATGGTCGATGGATTTTCCGTCGAAGAGTCCAGATACGATGGCCTCGGCCGGGTCGTTCAAATGAAGAAGGACGGCATGGTCGTCGGCACCTACGTCTACGACAAGACTTCGCGGCAGACGTTTGCCGAAACCTCCCAGATCAGCGGCACCGCGCTCGGCACCGGCAGGACATACAGCTTCTACGGGAATGACGGTCGGCTGTACTCACAGCGCATCGAAGGCAATACCACCGAAAGTCCCAGCGAATTCCGCGTGCAGTCCGAAGTCACCTTCGGCGAGTCGCAGTTGGTGCTCGATTGGAATGGCAACACGCCGAGATCGTTCTGGACCAATGGCTACGATGCGGCTGGAGTGTTGCGCCGCTACGAAGTGGCCGTGCGCAAGGTCAATGGCGATGTCAAGTACACGAGCACGTACAAGCTCGACTATCGCGCGGGGGAGTCCTATCAGGAGGTCTCGAACGACCACACCGCGACCGGCGAGGACGCACCATTTTCCGCCAGCACGCAGAAGCGCTACGACGTCAACGGGAATCTGCTCTCGGTGCAGCGTAACAACGACGTTCACCTGAACCGCTTTTTCGTCTACGACGGCAACGGCCAGATGCTGGTGCAGGTGCGCGCGCAGTCCGACGGCACGCTGCCTAACAACGCATTCGCGAATGCGGCCAAGACGGGCAACGCCGACCAGTGGGGACGCTATTTCTACGCGAACGGCGCCAGCGTCGGGAACATGGGCGCGCTGCCGAGCTTCTTCAACAATCAGCCCTCACAGAGCTGGTATTTCGACGTCGACGACGGAAGCGTGAGCGAAGCGAACCTCAGCGCGCCATCGCAGATCGTCGCCGTCAAGGGCGACACGCTGCGCCGCATCGCGCTGCGCGTCTATGGTGACGCGAATCTCTGGTACATCCTCGCCGACGAGAACGGCATCGCTGGCCCGGACGAGGTTCTGCCTGAGGGCATGACGATCCGGCTGCCCAACCGGGTAGTTAGCCTGCAGAACAGCGCCGATGTCTTCAAGCCCTTCGATGCCGGCCGGGTCATCGGCGACACGTCGCCGGTGCTGGACTTCCCGACGCCGCCGCCGCCCAAGAAGGGCTGCGGAATGCTCGTGATGTTCCTCATGGTGGTGGTCGCGATCGTCGTGACCGTGTTCACTGCCGGCGCCGCCGCAACCGCGGCTGGCGCGGTTGCCTCGAGCGCCGCGGGCACGACCGCGGCTGCTACCGCGACCGGAGTGGCCGGAATCATGTCTACCGGAGCCGCCGCACTGACCGGTAGTCTGGCAGCGGGTGCCGGTGGCATCGTTGCGGGGCTCAGCGCTGCTACCGTCGCGATCGGGTCCGCAGCCATCGGCGCTGCGGTTGGCAGCGCCGTGTCGCAGGGCATAGGCATCGCGCTCGGCGCGCAGGACAAGTTCGACTGGAAGGGCGTGGCCACCGCTGCCATCGGCGGCGCCATCACTGCGGGTTTGGGTGGCGGACTCGTTCCAGGCGGGAACAGCGCGCACATCGCAACCAGGATGTTAGCCACGGCCGCCAACTCCGCGATTTCGAACGCACTGACTCAAGGTGTCAGTATGGCCGTCGGGTTACAGAAGAAGTTCGACTGGCGCAGCGTCGCGCAGAGCGCGGTGGCAGCACCAATTGCTTCGGAGGCAGGCCGCTACATCGGAGGCAAGGTCGGAGAGATGCCGACCAGTCCTGGCCAATACAATCTCGCCAAATTTGCGAGCGACGCGACCGGCACTATCGTGACGGCGGGCGTTCGCTCGGCGATGGGTGGCAGGTTCGACGTGAAGCAGGTTGCTGCCGATGTGTTCGGCAACGCGGTCGGTAATTCAATCGTGGCTGGAGCTATAAGTCATTCGACGACACGAAGAGCTCAATCGATTCTCGACAGGGCGGGGTACGAGAGCGACAAGAAGGACCATCGGACGACGCTTTCATTTGTCCGTGGGCTGATCGATTCGAAATTGTCCGATGACGACATTTTCACTGTGCTCGACTTCGATGGCATGCAGTCGTGGCTCTATAACGCTGACGCCGCGACGGAAGGTGGCATCAGCGTCCAAACGTCGAGCGATCGCGCGGGAAGATTCGCCGAACGGGAGCTTCGTCGCATCGCGATGGAGCAAAGTTCCGCCTCCGTCACCTCGCCCGACGGGCAGCTGCTCGACGAGATACGAGTAACAGGCATCGTCGATGTTTCTGACAAGGGCCCAAGCGGATCGTCGATCACCAGGTCGATTTTCTCGAGCGGAATCGGTTTCGTCGACACAATGACCAGGTTCGAGGAAGAGCATCCTTTCCTTGCGAGCGTCGCCTTTAACACCGGCAAAGTCCTACTGACCGGTGGTCCACTGAAGTCCGTCGTCAATAAGGCCGCGAAGGGTGTCTTTGGGGACCAAATGGATCAGGCGCGCTCAAAGGTCGCAGGGTTCGCGCAAGAGCGCACCAGCTCTTTCGTGACCGCCATGAACTTTGAAGCAACGATCTCGATCGGGGTCATCGATGTCCCATTCACGAGCAGCATGTTCGGTACCGGCGCCGGCGAAGTCGCAGGCGGCCTGGTTGAGACGTTTCTCGATGGAAGCGTTAAAGATATTAGCGCTCGTGGCAAGCGAGTGTCGGATCTGGGGAATGGGCCGCCGAGCATGTCGCTCACAGGATCGGCAAGTGGTCCTGGCGGGATGTCCATTAACGTCACGAGGCAGCCAACCTTCAATCAGAAGGAATTCGATCGCAAAACAAACCGCCTACAAACGCTGGCGGAAAAAGGGCGACTGAATTCCAATATTCCTCATGGAGTGACCGACGCTGAACGGCGTGCGTTAACAAGGCAATATCGGAGCGGGCTAGAAGACCGCATCAACCGTAGGTGGGCAAACGACCCCGTCAAGCGTGACAATGCCCTTGCGCGTCTGCGAAACTCCGATATAGATCACATTCAAGATCTTCAGCTCGGTGGGACGAATACTCGGAGCAATTTGAAGACACTCGATTCGCAGGTGAATCAGGCGATGGGAAGAGAAATATCTACTCAGCTTCCGCGTGGCGTAAGCGTTCCTGTGACTGACGTCATTGTCGTCAACCCGCTGCAGCAATGACGGCTGTTGAAGTTATCGAGCGCGTGATAGCCGCCAAATTTTTGAGTGCGGGGCTCACTTTCATTCCGGACCGAGGCGTTTCGCCTGGAGATTTGGCTCAACTGCAGGCGGCACTTGGCCGAAAGTTTTCTCTCCCCCATTTGCGGGTTTTGCAGCGTTGGGCCGGTTTGAATCTTGATGTCGTTCGCATCTACGGCGCGGAAGAAACTCGAAATATTCGCGGCCTCTGCCAACGACAGGAGGGTCCCTTGTCGGAAATCCCCGGTGTGATCGTATTTGCTGATGATCCGGCTGGCTTCAGCTATGGAGAGGCACCAAATGGCAACGTCCTTGTTTACGATTCAGACGGCCAAACGGTTAAGACTCTTGCTGCTGACATGGATGATTTCTTTTCGCGCCTGGTCTTCGGTGTCGACGCGAAAGATTTTGCGGGCGCCGATTGGTTTGCCGAGCTCAAAGCAGCACGAATCGTCATCTAGCATCTTCTAACTAGTCCGCTGCGCAGCCGGCTGCTGGAGCTAAATTTCGAAATATTGACACTAGATTGCTTCGTACCGCTCACACCGACAACAGTCGAAATGGGGGCGCAAATACAGATCGGCACCCGAATGTACCTCCAGGCGCAGCGCTTCGATCACAGAGCTACGGCAGCCCGGTTGCCTTCACCGATCACGACATCAACAGCAACTTCCGGCTGCGCACGGTGACCGACGCGGAGAACCGGATCACCACGTTCACGTACAGCGTGTGTCGGGGGCGGCGGCGCGCAGGCGATCGCGACTGCCATTGCCGGCCAGATCTCGAGCCAGAACACGAGCAACCTTCCGGGAAACATCCCGGCGGACAGTGACAGGACATTTCCAACAAAAATCGATATCTCTCCCTGTCACGAATCGCACCGTCGTGACATCACACCGCAGGCGCTCGCACAGATGTGCCCGGTAACCAGCTGAATTGCACCAGCTTCCTACCCGGCGCGCCTATCGAGATCTGTGCAGTACGGTTTTTCGCGCACGCCGACCGTATCTCGAGTGGCACACAGGCGGGTGCAGCAAGAAAGCTTCGTGGCCGGCGATTCGCCCATCAGGCGGCCATCGACTTTTTCTGACCCAGAGTGAAGAGACGCGCTCCACAGCGTTCTCACTACCCGCCTGATGGATATGAATCTCGTATCCCTCGATCAAAGTCTCGCGCGCCGCAAGACGCGGATGCTCGAGACCTCCGCTATCCCGAAAAATATTTTTTTCCATGTCACTGATCGCAGTCTCGTGTCACGGTGCTAAAGTCTCACGCACAACTCCCCGCGATAAACCTCTGATTCGCAGCAGCTTCCTTTCTGGTGCGCCTATCAAGATTTGTGCGCGCATTTTTTTGCAGCGATCGAATTCCTGAAATTTCACGGCAGTCAATCAGATTGACCCTGAAATCGGAGTCACGATTTACTCGCCCCCGTCAGAAGCAACTGACAGACGAACCCAAAAACGTAGACAGATAAATCCTGCAAATACGTTGAAGGTTTAGTCGGCAGCGAAAAAATCGAAAGGCAAGGGGTGTCGGGGATGGGCGATCTAGGTGGGGACATGGCGCTGGCCATGACTTCGGACATGCTATGGACGGCGATCAAGATGGCGGCGCCACTGATCGGCATCACCACTGTGGTCGGACTGCTGGTCAGCGTCCTGCAGAGCGTCACGCAGATCCAGGAATCCTCGCTGACGTTCGTCCCCAAGCTCATCGCGGCCGCGGGCGTCTTACTCGTGCTCGGCGGCTGGATGATGAGCCTGCTGGTCGAGTACGCCACGCGCCTCATCGGGAACATCCCCAACTACCTATGACGCTGCGCATCGACATGGCCTGGCTGATCGCAACGCTGCTGCTGTCGGCGCGCATCGCGGCGGCGACGATGCTGACGCCGATCTTCGGTCCCACGCAGATTCCCGGCCCGGTGCGCGTCGTGATCGCGCTCGGGCTCTCGGCGTTCCTGGTGCTCGCGGTGCCGGTCACGGTGCCGCCCATCGACTCGGCACTCGGCCTGTCCATCGCGACGCTGGGCGAGCTGATGCTCGGCGCCAGCCTCGCATTCGGCTTCCTCGTAGCCTACGCGGCGACCCAGATCGCCGGCCGTGTGCTCGACATCCAGCTCGGCTACAGCGCGTCCGCGGTGCTGAACCCGACCACTCAGACACCCGCGCCGCTGATCGGTTCGGTGCTCGGAATGGCGGCCGTCGCGGTGTTCCTCGCGATGGACGGGCATCACGTGCTGCTGCGCGCGCTGGCGCTGTCGGTCGAACACTATCCGCCGGGCGCGCTGGCCTTCGACATCGACTTCGGCGAACACCTGAGATTCTCGGGCGCGATGTTCACCTTCGGTCTGGCGCTGGCCGCGCCGGTCATGCTGACGCTGCTGCTCGCCGACCTCGCGCTCGCGGTGATGTCGCGCAGCATGCCGCAGCTCAACGTCTTCGTGCTCAGCTTCTCGATCAAGATCGTGCTCGGTCTGCTCGGCCTCGCGGTCTCGGTGAAGTTCGCCGGCGCCGTGTTGACGAGTCTCTTCGAGTCCACCTACCGCTTCTGGGATGGGGTGGCCGGCAATGGCTGAGAAGGAACAGAACCGCACCGAGAAAGCCACGCCCTTCAAGCTCGAAGAGGCGCGCAAACAGGGCCAGGTGGCCAAGAGCCTGGATTTCAATACGCTGATCATGATGTGGGGGTTGTTAGGCCTGGCGATGATCTGGGGCGCGAACGCCTGGGAAGATCTGGGCATCCTGTCGAGCAACCTGTTCGCGAGAGCCGCGGAGCTGCCGCTCGGCACGGGTGCGGGCAGCTGGCTGGTCGACTTGCTGCGCTCGTTCATCGCGCTGATGGCGCCGGTGCTGGTGGTCGGCGCGGTGCTCGCGATCCTCGCGAACTTCGTGCAGACCGGGCCGGTCTTCAGCTTCAAGGCGCTCAAGCCCAAGGGCGAGCGCATCAACCCGATCGCGGGCTTCAAGCGCATCTACAGCGGGAAGATGCTGTTCGAGGCTGCCAAGGGCCTGCTCAAGCTGTTCGTCCTGGGCGGCATCGGCGTGGCGTTCTTCTTCGCGCTGTGGCCGAAGCTGCAGGGAGCCGCTTCCGCCGACTCGACCGTGGTGCAGGCCTGGTTCGGCGCCAATGCCATCGCGTTGCTGTTCCGGCTGGGCCTCGCGCTGGTGCTCATCGGCCTGCTGGACCTCATGTACACGCGCCACAAGTTCGGCAAGGACATGATGATGAGCCGGCGCGAGCTCAAGGAGGAGGTCAAGCGCCGCGAGGGCGATCCGCAGATCCGCGCCAAACTGCGCGAGCTGCAGCGCGAGAACCTCAAGCAGGCCGCTTCGGTCAAGCGCGTGCCGGAGGCGGATGTGCTCATCACGAATCCCGAGCACCTGGCCATCGCGTTGCGCTATGAGCGCGGCACCATGAATGCGCCCGTGCTGCTCGCGAAGGGCGCGGAATCCTGGGCCGCGCAGATGCGCGCGCTGGCGCGTCGCCATGGCATCCCGATCTATCAACGCAAGCCGCTCGCACGGCAGCTGTTCCAGATCGGGCAGATCGGCCAGGCGATTCCGTCCGACAGCTATCTGGACGTCGCGCGCATCTACGCCGACCTCGAGGCGCGGCGCCGCGACCTGGCCGAATACGAGGTGCGCGGATGAGCTTCTGGAAGCGCTTCTTCGGCGAGCAGACCGAGCTGGCGCTGGTCGCCCTGTTAGGCGGCATCCTGCTGGTGCTGTTCGCGCCCATCCCGCCGGGGCTGCTCGATTTCCTGCTGATCCTGAACTTCTCGTTCGCGTTGATCATCCTGCTGCTCACGTTCTACATGGGCCGGCCGCTGGAGTTCTCCACCTTCCCCTCGTTGCTGCTGGTGGCGACTCTGTTCCGGCTCAGCCTCAACATCGCCGCGACGCGCCTGATCCTCTCGCAGGCCAGCGCCGGCCACGTCATCTCGGCGGTGGGCGATCAGGTGGTCGGCGGCAACTACGTCATCGGCCTCATCGTGTTCCTGGTGCTCATCATCGTGCAGTTCGTGGTGGTGACGAATGGCGCGCAGCGCGTCGCGGAAGTGGCGGCGCGCTTCACGCTGGACTCGATGCCCGGCAAGCAGATGAGCATCGACGCCGATCTCAACATGGGCCTCATCGACCAGAACGAGGCGCGCGAGCGGCGCAAGCAGATCGAGAAGGAAGCCAACTTCTACGGCGCGATGGACGGCGCCAGCCGCTTCGTCAAGGGCGACGCCATCGCCGGCATCCTGATCATCCTGGTCAACATCATCGGTGGGCTCGCGATCGGCGTCGCGCAGCACGACATGAGCTGGGGCGAGGCGCTGTCCACCTACACGCTGCTCACGGTCGGCGACGGCATCGTCACGCAGGTGCCGGCACTCATCATCGCCACCGCCACCGGCATCATCGTCACGCGCGCAGCTTCGGATGCACGCCTCGGCGAGGAAGTGGCGCGGCAGGTCACGGCCTATCCACGCGTCATCGCGATCGTTGCCATCGTGCTGTGTGCCGTGGCGTTCCTGCCGGGCCTGCCCGTGGTGCCGGTGCTGCTCATCGCCTCTTTCATGGGCCTGCTGTACTGGTTCGCGCGCCGCAAGGGACGCAAGTCCGTGGCGGACGAGCCCGAGGCCGCGAAGGAGGGCGCGGGCGAAGCCGAGGATCTCTACAAGGCGCTCAAGGTCGATCCGGTCGAGATCACCGTGGGTGCCGAGATGATCGCGCTGGTCGGATCCGAAGGTAGTTTGCTGTCCGAGAAGCTGGCGACGATCCGCAAGCAATTCGCGCTCGACATGGGCGTGGTGCTGCCGCCGGTACGCGTGCGCGACGAGAAGCGCCTGGCGCCGACGCGCTACGAGATCCGCATCTTCGGGTCGCGCGTTGCGGACGGCGAGGTGCATCCCGACCGGCTGCTGGCCATCAATCCCGGCGGCAGCCGTCCGCAGCTCGACGGCGTGACGGCGATGGATCCGGCGTACGGCCTGCCGGCGGTGTGGATCGCGGAAGCCACGCGCGCCGCGGCGCGCTCCGCCGGCTACACGGTGGTGGACGCGGCCATGGTGTTCCTGACGCACGTGGCGGAGGTGCTGCGGCAGAACGCGCAGAATTTCATCACGCGGGCCGAGACCGAGAAGCTCATCGGGCGCGTGCGCGAGTCGCAGCCGGCACTGGTCGACGACCTGTTTCCGAAAACGCTGTCGTTCGGCGAGCTGCAGCGCGTGTTGCAGAACCTGGTCCGCGAGCGTGTGCCGATCCGCAACGTCGAGGCGATCCTCGAAGTGCTCGCGGACTATGGCGGCAAGGTCAAGGATGCCGATGTGCTCACCGAGCACGTGCGCGAACGGCTGGGCGCGGTGATCTGCCAGCAAATCACCGACGGGCGCGCCGAGATGCAGGTGCTCACCTTCGACGCGAGCGTCGAGCAGACCATCAGCGGCGCCATCCGCACGGTCGAGGAGAAATCCGCGCTGGTGCTCGATCCGCGCGTGGCCGAGCAGGTGCTGCGCAAGCTCTCCGAGGAAACCGACCGTATGGCGCGCACCAATGTGCGTCCGGTGCTGCTGTGCGCGCCGACGCTGCGCCGGCACGTGCGCCGTTTCACCGAGCGCCTGGTGCCGCAGCTGTCGGTGCTGTCGCTGAATGAGATTCCGGGTCACGTGAGTCTGCGCGGCTTCGGCGTGGTGAAGGTATGACCTCTGCGCCGACCCTGACCACCCACGTCATCGCCTCCGTCACGCCGGCCAAGTCCGGCTCCGGCGACGCGCGTGGCAATATTCAGTTCGAAAAGCTCACGATCGGCCAGAACCTCAAACTACAGGTGCTGCGCCACCTCGAGCGGGAGCGCTACGAGGTGATGTTCGGCGGACGCCGCCACGTGGTCGACAGCCGCGTGAAGCTCGAGCCGGGCACCGAAGTCGAGGCGCGCGTCGAGGCGAAGGGCGAGAAGCTCGAGCTGCGCTATCTCGACGCGCAGCGGGGCGACAGTCTATCTACCAGCCACGATGATCCGCAGGCCGATGGGGCGGACGCCTCACAGGCGTCGGACCCGGCGATGCCGCCTTGGCTGGGCACGCTCGCGGCCAAGTATCGCGTCGCGCTCGACGCGCAGGCGCGCGACACCATCGCGCACGCCGCGTCCCAGGTCGGCGACCCGGCCCTGATGACGCGCGGCGGCCTGTTCCTGCAGAAGCTCGCGCAGCGCGTGAGCCCGCGCGATCTCGACGCGCTGTATCGTGCGCTCAGCGTGAGCGAGCGCCCGGCCTCGCTGGCCGGCGCCGCAGCCGCGGCCGCCGCCGCCGCGGATGCGCCGTTCGAGTTCGACAATCTGCCCGACCACGACGACCTGGCCACGACACTCGCGGATGCGCTCGATGCGCGCGCGCCGGATCCGCACGGCGCGGCCATACCCGATGTGCAGGGCGATGCCGGCCGGGAGGGCGATGACGACGCGCGCCGTGCGCTGCGCCTGCTGAACCTGCAGGACGAAGGCAGCGTGGCCTGGCGCTACGGCACTCTGCCGCTGCTGGTGGGTGGCAGGCTCGTCGAGCTCGATCTCGTGATGTTCCGCGAGCGCGAGTCGCATGCGACGCGCGGCTCGCTGCGCCGCCTGGTCATGACGCTCGACACCACTCATTTCGGCCGCGTGCGTGTCGAGGCGCGCGCGGTGGATAGCCGCCTCATCGTGAAGTTCGGCGTGCCCGACGGCGATGCCGTGAGCGCGTTGTCGGCGTACGGCGCCGACGTGCGTGCTGCGATCGAAAGCCTCGGGTGGAGCGTCGATGAAGTGCGCTACGAGCTGGACGCGCCGCATGCCAGCGCCGCGCAGGCCGTCATCGAACACGTGTTGTCGGCCGGCACGGTCGACCGGGAGCTGTGATGACCGACCCGAAGCTGCAACGAGTGGTAGGCGTGAGCTACGAGCTCGGCCAGATCGCGCCCACCGTGGTTCTCAAGAGCGCGGGCTGCGGCGCGGAAGCCGTCCTCGATGCCGCGCGGCGCACGGTGGATGGCCCGGCCGTGGTGCGCGATGCCGGTCTGGTCGACCAGCTCTATCGCATTCCCATCGACGCGCCCATCGGGCGCGAGTTGTTTCCCGTCATGGCGACGCTGCTCGCCCATCTCGTGACAGTCGATCGTCAGTTCTCGGATCAGTCCCCAGGAGTCAAAAAATGAGCGATGCCATAGCCGCGCTGTCGGACGCGCTGCGCAACGATGCCGAGACGCTGCGCGTCATCGGCCAGAACGTCGCGAACCTCCAGACCGTCGCGTACCGACGCGAGATCGCCGTGCTGCGACCGTCGTTCGACCAGGTGACCGACGGCACGCGCATGCCGGCCGCGCCTTCCGCCCTCACCACTGCCGTGGATACGCGACCCGGAACACTCAAGAGCACGGGCGAGCCGCTGAATCTCGCGCTCGAAGGGCCCGGCTTCTTTGTGGTCGAAACGGCGGACGGTGAGGCGCTCACGCGGCGCGGCGATTTCCACCTCGACGCGGATGGGCGGCTGACGACGCAGTCGGGGCTGACGGTGCTCGGCGCATCGGGCGCGATCCACGTCGACGATACGCCGCAGATCGCGGTGGACGGCACGGTGCGCGTCGCCGGAAATGTCGTCGGCCAGGTGCGCATCGCGCACGTGGCACCGGAATCGCAGCTCGTGGCGCTCGGCGACGATCTGTATCGCGGCACGCAGCTTCCAGAGGGCGACTCCGCGGCGCGCGTGCGCCAGGGTTTCCTCGAAACGTCGAATGTCGAATCGGTGCAGGAAATGGTCCGGCTCATCGAGACCATGCGGCATTTCGAAACCGTGCAGCGTTTCGTCACGGGTTACGGCGACATGGTCGGCAAGGCAATCAACGAGCTCGGAAAAGTCTAAGGGGAATCGAGATGACAGACGCACTGTACGTAGGCGCCACCGGAATGCGGGCGCATCAGACTCAAGTGGACACGATCGCGAACAACGTCGCGAACCTGAACACCGTGGGATTCAAGCGCGAGACCGTGAGCTTCTCGAGTGTCATGGCGGCGCTGCAAAGCGGCTCGGTCGATCCGTTGGGCGCATCGCTGCGTGAGAACCTCGTCACGCGCGGCGCGGGCGCCATCGCCTCGCTGCAGCTGTCGACGAACGGCGGCGAGATCAAGGCGACGCAGCAGCCGCTCGACGTGGCCATCGAAGGCCGCGGCTTCTTCGAGGTGACGATGCCGGATGGTGCATCGGCGTTCACGCGCGCCGGCGCGTTCACGCTGTCCGCGGACGGCATGCTGTCGACGGCCGCCGGGCTGCCGCTGGCGGCGCGTATCTCTATTCCCACCGACGCCAACAACCTGCGCATCGAATCCAACGGCCGCGTGCTCGCGGACTTCGCCGACCGCAGCGACGTGGAGCTCGGCAACATCGAGGTGGCCAATTTCGCGAATCCCGCCGGCCTCGAATCCCTGGGCGACAACCTGTATCGCGCCACGACGGGCAGCGGCGAGATGTCGATGGGCGTGGCGGGCGAGTCTGGCAACGGCACGCTGCACCAGGGCTATCTGGAATCCTCCAACGTGCAACTGGTCGACGAGCTGGTGTCGCTGATGCTGGCGCAGCGCGGATTCGAGATGAACAGCAAGATCGTACAGGCCGCCGACCAGATGCTCGGCCTCGCCAACTCGCTGTACCGCGGTTGAGCGATGGTACGGAGCGGCACAGTGCTGAGTAGTTTGCTGATCGTGCTGGCCATGATCGCGTTGACGACAGGCGCATTCGCCGGCGAGCCGGCGGCGGGTGTGTCGGCGCTCGAAGCCGAGCTGCGCACGCACCGGCCCGACATCGTGCGCTGGGAGACGGTGCCCGTCGCGCGCAATGAGCACGCGCCGCAGAGCGAGGCGGGCGACATCGTGCTGGTGGGGCGCATCGGCGCGCGCACTGCGGTGCGGTTCGCCGATGGGCGCGTGCGCTGGTACACGGTCGCGGGCTATCGGCCGGTGCTGGTCGCCGCGCATGTCGTCGAGAGCGGCGCGCCGCTGTCGTCCGCCGATGCCACCACCGCCGAGCGCGACATCGTCGGCTCCGCCTGCGAGCCGGTGTCGCTGGACGCCGGCACGCGCTGGCGCGCCACGCGGCGGCTCGCGGCGGACGAGGCGCTCTGCGCGCACGCGCTCGCACCCGCGCCCGACGTCGAGCGCGACCGTTCCGTCACGCTGACCACCGAGCGCGGTGCCATCACCGCCGCTCGCGTGCTGGTCGCGGCCGCCGACGCCCGCGTCGGCGAGCGCGTGCGGCTGCGCGACCCGGCCACGGGTGAAGCCGTCAATGCCATCGTCACGGGCGCGGCCGCCGCGCGCGTGCTTCAGGAGTGAACATGACACCCAGACCCATCGCCAGTTTGTCAGGTCTCGCCATCGTCCTCGCGCTGGGCCTCGCGCCGTTCGCACCCGGCGTCGCCGCGGACGGCGCGCCGCGCTCGCTGTTCGCGGACCGGCGCGCGCAGGACATCGGCGACGTGCTCACCGTCCTCGTCACCGAGGTGGCCTCCGTCACCGCGCAGGCGCAGACGCGCGCCGCCAAGGGTGAGTCCGCGGGCGCGAACCTGCTTCAGCGCGACGGCGAAGTGCAGCTCGCCGATGTGGGCTTCGACCGAAAGTTTTCCGGCGGAGCGCAGACGGAACGCAGCGGCTCGCTGCTCGCGCGCCTCACCGTGCGCATCGATGGCGTCGATGCCAATGGCAACTTCCTCGTCTCGGGAGAGCAGCTCATCGTCATCAACAACGAGAAGCAGCGCATCCACGTCTCGGGGATCGTGCGTCCCGACGACGTGACCGCCGACAACACCGTGCCGTCGTGGCGCGTAGCCGGCGCCGACATCCAGCTTCTCGGCAAGGGGTTGCTCACGAAGAGCTCCTCGCCGGGCTGGTTGACCCGCCTCCTGACGCTGTTCGGGCAATAGCAGGGAATCCTCATGTCAAAGCCACTCTTATATATAGCGTTGGCGCTGTCCCTCGCGGTCGGTACCCCGGGAACAGCCGGCACAGCCATACGAATCAAGGACTTGGCGCGTTTCGACGGCCTGCACGAGCAGCCGATCATCGGCTACGGCCTGGTGGTCGGGCTTTCGGGCACGGGCGACTCCCAGCGCAGCATCGCGACGCTGCAATCGGTGTCGAACATGCTGCGCGAGTTCGGGCTCACGGTGCCGCCGTACGCGGTGTCGAGCCGCAACGTCGCGGCCGTCATCGTCACCGCGGATCTGCCGGCGGGTGTGCGCACAGGCGACCGCTTCGACGTGAACGTCGCGGCAATCGGCGATGCGCGCAGCCTCGCGGGCGGCACGCTGCTGATGACGCAGCTCATGTCCAACAGCAAGGTGTCGTACGCGACCGCGCAGGGGCCGCTGGCCGTCGGCGGCTACAAGTTCGAGCAGCGCGGCACATCGGCGCAGAAGAACTTTCCCACCGCCGGCACGATTCCCGAAGGCGCCCTCGCGCAGCGCTCGATCGAGCCGGAGGTCGCGCGTCACAGCGGCACGCTCGAGCTGCTTCTCGACGAGCCCGATTACACCACCGCGACGCGCGTCGCCAACGCCATCAACAACTACTTCAACGGCAGCAACGCCGTTGCGGTCGATGCGGGCCGCGTGCGCGTGAAGCTGGCCACCGAGGACGCGGCGTTCGCGGTCGCGATGATGGCGCGCATCGAGTCGATCGGCGTACAGCCGGACATCGCGGCGCGCGTGGTCGTCAACGAGCGTACCGGCACCGTGGTGTCGGGCGGCGACGCCTATCTATCCGCGGTCACCGTCACGCACGGCAACCTCAAGGTGTCCATCAAGGAACGCTTCACCATCTCGCAGCCCGAGGGTGTGTTCCTCGACGATTCGAACGGCGTGCGTACCGTGGCCGTGCCGGAAGCCACCGTCAAGGTCACCGACGAGGAAGCGCGCGCGGTGCGCCTCGCCGACGGCTCGACCATCGCCGAGCTCGTCGACGCACTGCGCTCCATCAAAGCGTCCTCGCGTGACGTCATCGCCATCCTCCAGGGCATCAAGCGCGCGGGTGCGCTGCATGCCGAGCTCGTCATTCAGTAAGCCAAAAAAGAGGCACCTCCATGTTGAACGCCGATCCCGTCCTGGCCGTGCTGAGCCGCGCGCTCGATACCGCCGCGTTGCGCCAGACCGTGCACGCGACCAACGTCGCGAACGCCGACACCGAAGGCTACCGGCGGCTCGAGGTCATCTCGCCCGCGGAGCTGCAGCGCATGAACGCCGAGGCTCCCGCGCAGGGTGTCGAGGAGGCGCTGGTGTGGTCGCAACCACAACCCGAAGTGGTCGAGTCCGCCGAGACCGCCGTGCGGCTCGACCAGGAAATGGCGCAGATGGCAGAGAACGCCGTGCGCTACCAGGCTTTGTTAGGCGCCATCGAGCGCACGCTCGGCATGCTGCAGACCGCAGCGCGTGACGGAAGGGGGGGCTGATCCATGGGAATGTTCGGAGTATTGGATGTGAGCGCGGCCGGCATGGACGTGCAGCAGGCGCGGCTCGAAGTGGCCGCGAGCAACCTCGCGAACGCGCGTACCACGGGCCAGAACGGCGCTATCTACAAACCGCTGACGGTCGTCATCCGCAGCGCCATCGCCGATTCTTCGGCGGTCGGCGCCGGCGCGGCCGGCAGTCCGGTGACGCTGGGCCAATTGCCGCGTCCGATGGTCGCGGAAGTGGTGGAAACCAACGTGGCGCCGAAGCTTGTGTACGACCCGGGTCATCCCGACGCCGACGAGCGCGGCATGGTCGCGCTGCCCGGCGTGGATCCGGTGACCTCGATGCTGGATCTGGTTTCGATCTCGCGCGGCTACGAAGCCAACCTGCGCGCCTTCGACATCACGCGCTCGCTCCTGCAGCGCACGCTCGAACTCGGGAGGAATCGATGAGCATCGAAGCCATTGCCGCGGTCGGCACTCAGCTGGCGACCGCCACGCCGGCGCTGACCACCACCAGCCTGGCGCCGCCGCCCGATCTCAACGCGCTCGGCGCGGATTCGGGTTTGTTCGAGCGCCTCGTGAATCAGCTCGGTGAGATCGACGCGGGCATGCAGGCCGGCAGCCGCAATGCCACCGAGCTCGCGCTCGGTCAGGCCGACAACCTGCACCAGACGATGATCGCCGGTGAACGCACGCGCCTGCAATTCGACCTCATGATGTCGATGCGCAATCGCGTGCTCGAGGCGTATCAGGAAATCATGCGGATGCAAGTGTAAGGACTCGCAAACATGGCTCAATGGTTAGAGACGATGCCGACGCGCGTGCGCGTGCGCGTGGCGCTGGGACTCGGACTCGTCGTGATCCTCATCGCGACGATCTGGCTCGCATGGTGGGCGCTGCGCACGGAGTACTCCGTGCTCTTCAGCCGCCTCACCGAGAGTGACGCCGCGGCGATCGTGACGGAGCTCAAGAAGCAGAAGCTGGAATATCGACTCGACGACGGCGGCACCGCCATCCGCGTGCCGGCGCAGCGCGTGCACGACGTGCGCCTCGCGTTGATGTCCAGCGGCACGCCGATCGCGGGCGGTGTCGGCTTCGAGATCTTCGACCGGCAGGGGCTCGGTGCCACGGAGCAATCGCAGCGCGTGTCGTTCCAGCGCGCGCTGCAGGGCGAGCTCGCTCGCACGGTGGGCGCACTCGATGGCGTAGTCCAGGCGCGCGTGCATCTCGTGCTGCCCGAATCCACGCTGTTCCGCCGCGACCGCCAGGAAGCCCGCGCCTCGGTGAGCCTCAAGCTCGAGCCCGGCGTCGCGCTGTCGCGCGAGCAGATCTTCGGCATCCAGCGGCTCGTGGCCGCGGCCGTGTCCGGTCTCGATATCGGCCGTGTCGTCGTGACCGACCAGCACGGGATCACCCTGTCGGTGGCGGACGCGCTCACGGTAGGTGGGGCGACCGGGGAAGGCCGACTCGCGATGAAGCGCGAGGTGGAGGAGTACGTCGCGCGCAAGATCGTCGCGCTGCTCGACCGCGCCTACGGTCCCGGACGCGCCATCGTGAGCGTGGATGCGACGCTGAACTTCGACGAGGTGCGCCGCACCGTGCAGGACCTGCTGCCGGGCGGCTCGCAGGGCACGGTGCGCCGCCGCCGTCAAACTACCGGCGGGATCGCGACCGATCCGGCCTCCACGTTCGAGGCCGCGACCGCCGCGGCCGCGCGCGGCACGACGGATACGGAGTACGACTTCGGCCGCAGCGTGGAGCAGGTGGTGGCCGCGCCGGGCGGTGTCACGCGCCTGTCGGTGGGTGTCATCGTGCCCGGCAACGTGGGCGTCGACACGCAGTCGCGCATCGAGGAGATCGTGCGTGTGGCCGCTGGCATCAGCGAGGAGCGCGGCGACATCGTCGTGGTGCAGAGCCTCGACGGTATCGCGGTGGACGACCAGCCGGCGATCCCGGCACTGGGCACCGCCTCCGCGCCGGTGGATGTGGAGCAGGTCGCGCCGGTGCCCCATGTGGCCATGGCGGCCGTGGCGGCAGTGGCGCCTTGGTGGGGTCATTGGTACGCCTGGGCCGCGGGCGGTTTGCTGCTGTCGGGACTGGTGCTGGCGCTGACGCGCCGCGGCGGCGCAGCGGGGCGGCTGTCGGCAGAGGAGCGCGCACGCCTGCTCGCCGACGTGAAGTCCTCGCTCGAAGGCGGGCGCATGCGGCCGATGGGAGGCGCGCTGTGAGCCAGGACGAACTGCTCGAACGGCTCGCGCGTCTCGACGCAGGCGACCGCGCGTGGTTGTTAGGTGAGCTGCCGCCGGCGCTGCGCCGCGAGCTCGCCGGAATGCTGGCGGAGGACGATGCGGGCGCCACGCCGCCGGCCGCCGTACCCGCACCGGCGGTCTGGGAAGACCTGGCGCCGGAACACGTGGCGGACGCGCTCGAGCGTGAGCCCGCGTGGCTGGCGAGCGCCGCGACGCGTGCGGCGCAGACGCACTGGCGCGAGAAACTGCTGCAGTCCATGAGTGCGCGCCGCCGCCAGGAGATCCAGCTCGCGGACCGCTCCGGCCGTCCGCTGGCCGCACGCGCGGCGCGTATCGTGCTAGCGGGCGTGCGCGCGCGCGTCGAAAGCGGCCAGACCAAGGCGGTCGCTCCGCGCTCGAAGTTCGCGTCGTTGGTCGACCAGATGCGCAGCCGACTCGCATGATCCTGCGCGACGCCATCTTCTCGGTCGAACGGCGGCACCTCGGCGCGCAGCCTGCGGCGCCGGTGTCGGCGTCGGTCGCGCACGAACATGCGCTGTACGAAGTGCGCGAGCCGGTCGCGAGCTACGAGGCGCGCGTGCCCGAGCCAGCGCCGCTGTCCTCCGACCACGTCGCGAGCTGGCTCGTGACGCAGGATGGCGCCACGCGCACGGCGCTCGCGTCGTTGCTTTCCGAGGAGCTCGCCGTGGTGCGCGAGGCGGCGCGCACCGAGGGCTACGAGCGCGGCCACACCGAGGCCATGAATGACGCGCGCGAGAAGGTGCGGCACGCCATCATGGCCCTCGAAGAGTTGAATGTGTCCGCCGAGCAGGCGTTCGCCTCCGAGCTCGCGCAGCTCGGCGATGCCTGCGCCGACATGATCGCGGAAGCGTTCTGCAAGCTCGCGGGCACGCAGCTCGCGACGCGCGAGGCCATCGTTGGCTGCGTCGGCGAGGTGCTCAAACGCGTACGCGAGGAGCGTGAGCTGCGCATCCACGTGAACCCGGCGGATCTGCCGGTGTTGCGCTCCGCGGAAGCGGGCATCGCCGCGAGCCTGCCGGGCCGCCAGTTCTCGCTGATTGCGGATGGCCGTGTCGAGACCGGCGGTTGCATCGTCGAGTCGGCGCTCGGCAGTCTCGACGGCCGCCTCGAGGTGCAGCTCGCCGAGCTGTGCGCGACGCTGCGCGCCGCGAAGAATGGCGCGGCCGCCCCATGAGTCGCGCGGCCAATTACCTCGATTTCAACCGCAGCCGCCTGGCCGCGATGGCGGAGCGCATTCGTGGCGGTGACTGGGTGCGCCGCATCGGACGCATCGTGCGTTTCGTGGGTCTCACGGTCGAGTCGACCGGACCCGACGCGCGCGTCGGCGAAATCTGCGAGATTCATGCGCGCGGGCGTCGCGGTGTGACGCTGGCCGAGGTGGTCGGCTTCTCGGATCATCGCGTACTGCTCATGCCGTTCGGCGACCTGCAGGGCATCGAGATCGGCAGCGAGGTCATCGCCACGGGACGCAGCGCCGACGTCGCGGTGGGCGAGGAGTTGTTGGGTCGCGTCATCGACGGCTTCGGCCAGCCGCTCGACGACACACCGCTGCAGCCCCCCGCGCGCCGGCACACGCTCTATCCGCCGCCCATCAATCCCCTGCACCGCGGCATGGTGCGCGAGGTGCTCGAGACCGGTATCCGCGCCATCGACACGCTGCTCACGCTCGGCCGCGGCCAACGCGTCGGCATCTTCGCCGGCAGCGGCGTGGGCAAGAGCACCGTGCTCGGCATGCTGGCGCGCGAAGTGCGCGCCGACGTGTCGGTGATCGCATTGATCGGCGAGCGTGGGCGTGAAGTACGCGCGTTCGTCGAAGAGGGTCTGTCCGAGGAATCCAGATCGCGTTCAGTGGTGGTCGCCGCGACGTCGGACCAGCCTCCGCTGGTTCGGCGTCGCGCGGCCTTTTTGGCCACGGCGGTCGCCGAGTACTTCCGCGAACAAGGGCTGAATGTATGCCTGACCATGGACTCGATCACGCGCGTGGCCATGGCCCAGCGCGAGATCGGTCTCGCCGCGGGCGAGCTGCCGACGGCGCGCGGCTACACACCCTCGGTGTTCACGCTGCTGCCGCGCCTGCTCGAACGCGGCGGCGTGCGCAATGCCGGCGGCTCGCTGACGGCGCTGTACACGGTGCTCGTCGAAGGCGATGACGTGAACGAGCCGATCTCCGATTCGGTGCGCTCCATCCTCGACGGCCACATCGTGCTGACGCGCGACATCGCGCATCGCGGCCGCTATCCAGCCATCGACGTGCCGCGCAGCATCAGCCGACTCGCCAGCGGCCTGGTGAGCAAGCGCGAGCATGCCGTGGTGACCGACGCGGTCAAACTCATCTCCACCTTCGAGAGCTCGCGCGATCTCATCGAAGTGGGCGCCTATCGCGCCGGCACGACGCCCACCGTCGACCGCGCCATCCAGCTCAACGCGGCGCTCGAGCAATTCCTCGCGCAGCGTCCCGACGAAACCGAATCGCGCGCCGACGCCTGTGCGCGCCTCGAGCGGCTGTTGGCCGCCGAGGTGCAGGACTCGAAGGCCAAACTACCGCGTCCGACCGTGGCGGGGTCCGCATGATCGACCGCAAGCGCAAGCGCCTCGAGCTGCTGCGCCGCCTGCGCGAGATGGGCGTCGAGGAGGCGCGCGCCGATCACGTCGCCGCGCAGACCGAGCTCGATGAGCGGCGCGAGCAGGCGGACGGCACCGAAAACCGGCTCAAGGCGCTCGATGACTGGACTGTGGAGCAGATCGCGCGCGGCGCGCCGCTCATTCCCGAAGTGCTGCACCAGGCCGGGCTGTATCGGGGCGTGGAACAGCTCACGCTCGAAGAGCAGCGCGCGCAGGAAGCCGAGTCGCGCGACCGCACCGAGGCCGCCCGCGGCGTGCTCACGGCGCGCTTCGAGGAGCTGTCGGTGGTCGAACGGCTCGCGACCCGACACGCGCGCGTGCGCACTGATGAGGAAATCCGCTCGGGGTTCGTCGCGCTCGACGAGGCCGGCCTGCAACGCAAACTTGGAATGAAGGAGTAAACATGGCGATCGAGGCAATCGGACTATCGGAGCAGCCCACGGGCAACGTGCCGGAAAGCGCGACCGTGAGCCAGGAGCAATTCATGAAGATCCTGCTCACGCAGCTGCGGTTCCAGGACCCGCTGAAGCCCATGGACAACCAGCAGTTCGTTGCGCAGCTCGCGCAGTTCAGCGCGCTCGAGATCAACCGCCAGCAGAGCCTGAAGATCGACACGCTGCTCGAGGTGCAGGCTGGCGCGCAGGCGCTGGGCCTCATCGGCCGCGAGGTGGACGCACTCGGGCCGAACGGAGAGGTGCTCGGCACGGGCGAGGTGATCGCGGTGTCGTTCCGGACCGGCGAGCCGATGCTGACGCTCAGGAATGCAGGCAGCCAGTTCACCACCGACGTACGGATCGCCAATGTGCAGCTCGTGAGGGAGGGAACCTGATGTTAGGCACCATCTACGTCGGCCTCGCCGGAATGAATGCCTATTCCAGGGGCCTCGACATCATCAGCAACAACGTCGCCAACCTGAACACCACCGGCTTCAAGTCCTCGTCCGGAACGTTCAGCGACGTGGTCAATCGCAACAGCGGGGGCGCCACGCGCGGCAGCCCGGGCACGGGAATGAGTGGCGCGGGCGTGCAGGTCAGCGACGAGGAGCTCAATCTGAAGCAGGGCGACCGGCAGGCGACCTCGGACCAGTTCGATGCCGCGGTCTTCGGCAATGGCTTCTTCGTGCTCGAGCGCGACGGTCAGCGCTACTACACGCGCGCCGGAGATTTCGAGCTCAAGGACGGCGTGCTCGTCGAGAAGCGTACCGGCGCAAAAGTGATGATGAGCAACTCGGGCTCCTCGATGGGCGAGCTGAATGTCGATGCGTACCGCGTGTCCCAGCCGCAGGCAACCACCGAGGTGAAGATCGCGGGAAATCTCGCGCGCACCGGCACGGAGTCGCCGAGCGACCTCACGATTGCGGTGCACGACTCTTCGGGCAATACCACGGACGTCAAGCTGCACCTGGTGCGCAATGGCGAGAATCCATTGCTGTGGGCGGTCAGTGTGCTCGACAAGGACAACCAGACGATCGGATCCGGCTCGCTGCTGTTCAATGCGGACGGTACGCCCGCGGCTGAGAACACGGCCATCACCGTGACCGTCACGCCTGAGGGTCTGCCGGCATTCACGTTCACGCTGAGCTTCGGCACGGCCGGCACCTATGGAGGTGCGACCAGCCTGGTCAACAACGGCAACTCGGCGCTCAGCCTGCTCAAGAAAGACGGACGCGCCCTCGGAATCGCCGGCACCTACCTGTTCGACGAGCGCGGCAACCTCGAGATCACGTATACGAACACCGAGAAGCAGAAGATCGGCCGTCTGGTGCTCGCGCGGGTCGACTCCGGCGCTGATCTCACTTCGATCGGCGATGGCCTGTATGTCATGAAGGAGGGCAGCTCGCCGCGGCTGTCGGCGGCGATGGAGCAGGGACTCGGCACCGTCCAGGGCGGCAACGTCGAGCTGTCGAACGTGGTGCTCACGGATGAATTCACGCAGCTCATCATCATCCAGCGCGGCTATCAGGCCTGCTCGCAGATGACTTCGGTAGCGAACGAGATGATGCAGCAATTGCTCGCCATGCAGGGCGGCAAGTGAATACGCCCATCCACTCACAGCCCTTGCTCGTCCTCGGCGATCGCCGGCGCGAAGCGGTGCTCTCACGCGCGCGCGATGGGGCGCGGCGCTGGCGCGAGTCCTGGGCGCCAGCTGCCGCGGACACCTTCGAGCTGCAGTGCGAGCCGCCCGCGGCGGGTGGATTCGCGGGCGCGGTGGCGTCGGTCACGACGAGCTGCTGGGCCATCGACCGCGGCGCCGAGCGCATCGCGGTGTTGTTGCTGCCGCATTCCACATTCGTGTGGTGCGTGCTGGAAGCCGGAGCCACCACGTCCGACCCGGGCGGGGATCCTGCCGCCGACTCCCTCGCGGGCCAACTGGAGCGTGAAGTCGCGCATTCACTGGCGGCGCAGCTGTGCGGCGATGGCACGCTGGTCGCGAGCCGTGTCGGCGCCGATGCGCTGGCGGAGTGGTCGCGTCACGCGCGCGCCTGGTCATTGCACGCCCGGAGTGGCGCGGGGCGTTCGTTCACGCTGCTGCTGGCCGCGACGTGCGTCGAGGCACTGGCACCCACCCGCGGTGTCACGGGTGGTCACGCACTGCGGCCCCGCCGCGAGGCCATCGGCGAAAACCTGCTGTCGCTGCGCGCCATCGTCGGCGACACCTCCCTGTCGGTGGGCGATCTTGCCGCGCTCGCGCTCGACGACGTACTGGTGCTCGACCAGCGTCTGGCCGAGCCCATAGCGATCGTCTCGCGCACCACCGGGACCGCGGTTGCGGCTGGCAATCTCGGCCGTAGCGGCGCACGCCGGGCTATCAAGGTTTCCGGTCCCGCCTCACACGGCGCGGGCGCGCACAAGAATTGAGGAGAAATACATGAATTCGAAAGTGGTGAACAGTATCGATCTGCCCATCCTGCATTCGGGTGGCTTGGCCTCGCAGTCGCGCGTGGGCGAACGCATGGATCTTGTCGAGCACGTGAAGGTCCGCGTCACCGTAACGCTCGGTGAAACCGAGATTCCGATCGCGCGCCTGTTCGAGCTCGGCGGTGGCGACGTGCTGACCCTCGACCGGGAAGCGGACGCGCCGGTGGACATCCGCGTCAACGATCGCCTGATCGCGCGCGGCACACTGGTCGCGGTGGGCGACCAATTCGGCGTGCGCATCACCGAGATCGAAGCGAAGTAGATGGGGACGCCCCCCGTATGCATCGGGGCCGCGCTGGCGATGTTCGCCACGCTTGCGGCACGCGCCGAGGAGGCCGCCAGACAAGCCGGCTCTGTAAAGAACGGCGCGCAGAAGCTGCGCGATCTCGGTCTGGCAGGCGGATCCGTCGAAGGACCGGGCGTCGGGCGACTGCTGCTCGCCTTCGTGCTGGTCGCCGCGCTCGCGTGGGGCGCCACCTGGGTGCTCAAGCGCTACGGGTTCCGGTCCGGCCGCGCGGCGGCGGGCGGCGCATCGCCGATCCGGCATCTGTCGCGCGGCGCTTTGCCCGGCGGCATTGCGTGTCATGTCGTCGAAGCACAGGGCCGCCAGGTGTTGATCACCGTCACGCGTCACGGCGTGACTTCGCTGCTGTTGGGCGACGCGGTCGCGCCGCCGCCGCCGACCAGTGCCGCGAGCGCTCCATGAGCCGGCGTGCTGGAAAGACCTGGGCGTTGCTGCTGCCGGCGGGGTTGTTAGTTGCGGGCGCGGCCCTCGGCGCCGATGCCGCGGTCGGCGCGCCGCTGTCGATCACCATCGACCCGAAAGGCGGAGCCGTGTCCGATGCGCTGCGCATCGTCATGCTGCTCACGCTGCTGGCAGTGCTGCCCGCGGTGCTCATCGCGATGACCTCGTTCACGCGCACGATCATCGTTCTGTCCATGCTGCGTCACGCATTCGGCATGCAGGACACGCCGCCCAACATGGTGCTCGTGAGCCTGGCGCTGTTCCTCACGCTGTTCACGATGGCGCCGTCTTTCAAGACGGCCTACGAGAACGGCATCCGGCCCATGGCGGACAACACCATCACGATGGAATCCGCCGTCGCGCAAACCGTCAAGCCGCTGCGCGAATTCATGATCCGCCAGACGCGCGAGAAGGACCTCGCACTGATCCTCGAGATCGCCAAGGTCGACGTGCCGGATTCCATCGAGGAGGTGTCGACCATTCACATAGTGCCGGCCTTCCTGTTGAGCGAGCTCAAAACCGCGTTCACCATCGGCTTCGTGATCTTCCTGCCGTTCCTGCTGCTCGATCTCGTGGTGTCGAGCATTCTCATGTCCATGGGCATGCTCATGGTGCCGCCGACCATCATCTCGCTGCCGCTCAAGGTGCTGATGTTCGTGCTCATCGACGGTTGGGGGCTCATCGTCCGCTCGTTGCTCGGCAGCTTCCACTAGAGGGCTTCCGTGGACCCGTCGCTCGCGGAGCCATTGGAGAACGCGGATCCGGAGCGGGACCGCGCGCGCTGGCACGACTTCACGGCGAGCCGCAGCGCGCTGCTGCGCGACGAACTCGTGGCCCGTTACCTCGAGCTCGCAAAAATCATGGCGGCGCGCCTGTACCGGCGCCGCGCCGACAATTCGGTGGCGTTCGCCGACTATCTGCAGTACGCACGCGTCGGACTCGTGGAGGCGATCGACCACTACGACCCCGGGCGCGCCGTTCCGTTCGAGGCGTTCTCGAGCTACCGCATCAAGGGCGCCATCCTCAACGGTCTCGAGAGCGAGTCCGAGGTCGCCGCGCAGCGGGCGTTCTGGTCACGGCGCGCGCGCGAGCGGTTCGAATCGCTGCGCGAGCACGAGGTGCGTGGCGACCGGCGCGCCTCGCTCGAGGAGTTGGTCAGCCTCACCGTCGGGCTCGCGCTGTCGCACGTCATCGAGCATGACGGCGGCGAGATCATCGACGAATCGCTGGCCGCGAATCCCTATGCCGTGATCGAACTAGTGCAGCTCAGGAGCGCGGTGCGCGCGTTGCTGCCGTCGCTGCCCGAACGCGAGCGCGAGATCATCCGGCGGCACTACGACGAGCATGTGGAATTCCGCGAGATCGCGCGCGAGTGGGGGTTGACGAAGGGGCGGATCTCGCAACTGCACGCGCAGGCATTGCAGCACCTGCGGCAGCTGCTGAACGCGCGTCCGCGGGTGGACCGGAAACTCTGAGCAGCCCTAACGACTCAGCTCGTCGAACAGCAGGCCCAGGTCGCGGTCCGTGGCCGCATCGTTGCCGAGCTCGCGTGCCACCTTGCTTACGATCTCGGCCATCGATGGATCGAGATTCAACGCGTCGCCGAGCTCGGCCGCCAGCACAGTCTCCACGAATGCCTCGCGCGCGCGCCGCCGGTCGCCGCTGCCGACCGCCCGCAGTTTACGGCGCAGCCGATCGCGCAGCGCGTCGGTCGCGCTGATCGCGGTCGGCGGTCGGTCGGAGATGGGCGAGGAATCGGATGCCGATTTCTGGCGTTGAGTTTCGGCGGTGCCGCGGGTCTCGGAGCGTGACCGGGTGAGCGTCCGGACCAGCTCGGCGAGCGAGCGCAGCGGGTCGAGCATTTGGGCGGGCGCTAGTGCTTGGTGCCGGCCGGACCGCCGTACAGCGAGAAGTCCGTGCGGACAGCCGCGGGCGATTCCGTCAGTGGCGCCGGCTGGACCACGGGCACGCCGGCCTCGCGCACGCGGCTGACGATCATCGACATGTCGCGGTTGAGCGGGGCGTTTTGCGTATTCAGATGGATGCCCTGCTGTAGATAGTTGATGCAGGCCGGAAAGTCGTCACGGATCAACGCTTCGAGCCCGCGCTTGAAGGCCTTGAGCGCGGCGGTTTCCTCGAGCCCCTCGAGGGGCGCCCAGATCGCGATGGAGTCACTTGGCTGCGCCATCGTGAGATAGAGCAGACCGAGCTGCAGCCGCGCGAAGTGAAGGTTGGGATCGAGCTCGAGCGCGGTGCGCATCTCCACCACGGCCGCGTCGTATTCGCGCTGTTGCGCGAGCTCAGCCCCGAGCAGATAGCGCAGTTCGGCGTTACGTGGATCACTGGCGACGGCAGCGCGTATCTGCTGGAGGTCTGGAAACGTCATGGTGCGTCTCGCGATTCCGAAGAGGCGTAAATCATAACTCAGGCAATTCGGTGTGGCGCGTGATCGTGCGAAGCGAGGCTGACGATATGAAAAGCAGACGCTAAACCCGTTGTCCTGCCGTTGGATTAGTTGACTCGGACGAGACACGCCGATGCAGGCACCACGCGTGCGCGCGTCCGGTGCCGCACGCGAATGCTGCGCTCCGCGGAAGCGCGGCTCATACACAACGGCAGGTCGCGCCCGGCGCGCGCGCCGCATAGCTAGGGGGTGCCGCCCGCGCTCGAAGCGGGGACATTCAAGGATGACAACGCTGGGCAAACCCGCCAATGACAGCGCTGACATCGAGCCGCTTGGCGCGCCCATTGTTGCGCCCCTGTGTTGCGTGGCCCGTGCCGGAGACGCCGACGCCCGGATACGGACGCGATGATTGCCCGAGGTTGGCCTCGACGAGCCGGCCTGCGGGGGGCACGCGATGCCATTTCGCGGGGACGCCATGCCGAATTCGGGATGGCGGATCGGCTATCGGGTCGTGGCGGGCCTGGCCCGTGGTTGCGTTGGGCCGGGCGCGAAGTAGCGGATTCCGATACCGGTTCCGGGAGGCTGTCCCGGCGTATTTCCCGCCAGTATGTTTGGTCTCCCGCGCAGCAGATCGCGAAGGAGAATGATCATGGGGACGATGAGCAAGTGGTTAGTGATGGCGGCCGCGGCGGGTCTCGCGGCGCCCGTATTCGCGGACGACGACAAGACCTCGATCACGATTGCGCCGTACCTCGGTGGTGCGCACGTCAGGATGGACGCCGAGCGCATGGTGGACGGCGAACCTCACGACATGGATCTGCTGCTCGCGGGGGTCTCGATCGGTGTGCGTACTCCGATCGGTCTCGCCTTCGAAATCGGACGCTCCGATGCCGTGCACGACGACCTGTCCGATTGGGATCAGGAAGGCTTCACGCTCGCGCAGAAATACCTCGCCGTGAGTTGGCAGTTCAACCTCGGCGATGACTGGACTCTTGCGCCCAAGTACGGGCGTGCGAAGTGGAATCTCGACGCAGACGACGTCAACTTCGTGGACCTGAACGGCGACGTGACCGACAAGGTCAGCGGCTACGACAACTTCGGCGAGATCACGCTTGCGAAGAAGCTCAGCGACAGTTTCTCGCTCGGCATCACGGTGCGCGGACTCGAGACCGATTTTGGCGACTCGTACTCGGGCGCGCTCACGGCGGGCTGGAGCTTCTGACGGGACTGGGCGATGCGGACCCGTCAGGAGAGCGACCAGCCCTCGCGGTTGCGCCGCTTCAGCAGCGCGTCGGAGTCCGCCACGTTGGTGACCCGCATGTTCGCGCCGTCGTAGCCGATCTTTTTGCCCGCGTTGAGTGCGACCACGCCTAACAACATGATCTCGGTGAGCTTCGCCGAATACTCGAAGGGGCTCGTGGTCCTCTGCGTGCCGCGGATCGCGTCGATCCAGTTCATCTCATGGCTGGTCTCGATCCGCTCGTAGGTCTGCGCCGGCGTGCCCACCGAGTCGTGCAGCGACTTCGGCAACAGCCGCGGATTGAAGCCGTAGGTGTCGTGCAGCAGCTTGCCCTTGGTGCCGATGAACAGCGTGCCGCCGCCCTTGTCGAGCTCGCCTTCCCCACTTCCGGACAGGCCGAGCTCGGTGGGCTTTGGGGGCAGCAGGCCGCCGTCGTACCAGGTCAACTTCACGGCCGGGCGCGACCCCTTCGCCGCGAACTCGTAGTAGGTGGTCGTCGCAATCGGATAGGTGTCGTGGTTGAAGGGTGTGGAGGTGGTCTCGATGGTGATGGGGTAGTCGAGGTCCAGCGCCCAGAATGCCGAATCCATGAGGTGCGCGCCCATGTCGCCGATGGCACCCACGCCCCAGTCGGTCCAGCCGCGCCAGTTGAACGGATGGTAGATAGGGTGATAGTCCACCCAGCGCGACGGACCCAGGAACAGGTCCCACGCGATCTTGTCGGGCGGCGGATAGGCGCCGAACGAGCCGGCGGCGCGTGTCATGACTCCGTTCATGTTCCACGGCAGGTCTTTCGCGTTCGCCGGCAGCGGGGCGGGGCGCGGGATGCCCTGGGGCCAGTACGCCAGCGGGCGGTTGGTCCACACGTGCACCTCGGTGACGGCGCCGATGGCGCCCTGCTGGATGTATTCGTTCACGCGCCGCGCGTCGTCGGAGGAATGCCCCTGATTTCCCATCTGCGTCTGTAGTTTGGTAGAGGCGGCCTTCGCGGCGAGCCGTCGGCATTCCTCCACGGACCACGCCAGCGGTTTCTGCACGTAGACGTGCTTGCCGAGATCCATCGCCGCGAGCGCGATCACCGCGTGCGTGTGATCGGGAGTCGCGATGACGACCGCGTCGATGTCCTTCTGCTTCTCGAGCATCACGCGCCAGTCCGTGTGGCGCTTGGTCTTCGGAATCTGCGCCTTGAGATCGTTCCAGCTCTTGATCTGTCGTGTGGCACGGTCTTTCTGCGCGGCATCGGTGGCATCCTGCAGGCGCCTTCCTGCGGTCTCGATCTGCTTGTCGATGTCCGCGAGGCGCGTGTCGGTGTATCCCCAGTCGACGTCGCACATCGCGACCAGGTTCATGCTCGACAGCGCCATCATGTTCGCGCGGCCCATGCCGCCGCAGCCGACCGTCGCCACGTTCACGCGATCGTTGGCGGAGATGCGGCGCGACTTGCCGTAGACGCCGCTTGGCAGGATGGTGAGCGCAGCGGTGGTGGCGGCGGCGTTGCGCAGAAATTGACGGCGGGGGAGTTGGATCGAATTCGGGCGGTCTTTTACGCTCATTTTTTCAAGTGCTCCGCGCACGGCCGGCGGTGTCTTCACGCCGGTTCATGCGCCCAGGTGTTTCCAGAGGAACGCGTCGATGTTCGGCCGCGCAATTATCTCGTTCTAGATCTCGTCGAGTGTGATGGCACGCACGGGCGTCGCAGCGCTCTGAACGGCGGCGGTTTGCGCACTCACCAGCGGCGCGATCGAACACAGCAGCGGCAGGATGATTCGCGGCAAACGGTGCACTCCGAGCGTCGCACGCGGAGATTCTAGATCATCCTAGGCGCCGGTCACGCGCTCAGCGAGCCCGATGCGGGCCAGCTCGAAGCCGCGGCGGAAGTCGCGGATGTGTTTGGCCATCCAGTCGGCAGATTGGGGGCCGTCGCCGGCCTCGATGGCGGAGGCGATGCGCTTCTGGGCCGTCGCGATGCGCGTCAAGCTCTGGGGCACCTTGTCGATCATTGCGCCGAGCGACGGTACCAGCAGCTGCAGCAGCGGTTCGTGGGCCAGCATGAATACGCCGTTGTGCGTGGCCTCGCCGATGGCGCGGAAGAACTCTGCCGTCTGCTCCACGTCCACGTCGCGGGCACCGATCTCGGCGAGACGCGCAAGATCCTTCGGTTTGCGTTCGCGCGCGGCGGCCGTGGCGATCGGCGGCTCGAGCGCGGTCAACGCCTCCCACACGTCGCGATAGCTCACGTCGTGCAGCGACAGCGCGCGCGACACGTTGGCCGCGACCGCGCCGCGGGCCGGACGCGTGACCATCATGAGCTTCGAGCCGCGCTCGCGCTTCAGCACGCCATTCGTCTCGAGCTCGCGCAGTGCCTCGCGCACCGTGCCGCGATGTACGCCAAACTGGCGGGCCAGCTCGATCTCGGGCGGCAGGCGTTGGCCCTGGCCCAGGGCGCGCGCGGTGATGCGTTCCAGCAGTGCCGCGGCCACCTTGCGATAGGCGGGCTCGACTCGTATCGGGGCGAACTCCACCGGACCGGCCTGTTCCGCGCCACTGCGCGCGGCGCGCCGCGGTTTGCTCTTCGCCTTCGGCGCCATCAAGAAGTGGCCTCGTAGATCTCGCGGCCAATCAGCATGCGGCGGATTTCCTGAGTGCCGGCGCCGATTTCATAGAGCTTGGCGTCGCGCAGCAGGCGTCCGGCAGCGTAGTCGTTGATGTAGCCATTGCCGCCCAATGCCTGAATCGCCTCCAGGCAAATCTGGGTGGCGCGCTCTGCGCCGAACAGGATGGCCGCGGCGGCGTCCTGGCGCGAGCATCGGCCCGCGTCGCAGGCGCGACCGATGGCGTACGAGTAGGCGCGTGCGGCGTTGAGCCCGGTGTACATGTCCGCGACCTTGGCCTGCATGAGTTCGAACGTGCCGACCGGCTGGCCGAACTGCTTGCGCTCGTGGATGTATGGCAGCACGAGATCGAGCGCCGCGGCCATCAACCCCAGCGGTCCGCCGCCGAGCACGGCGCGCTCATAGTCGAGGCCCTTCATGAGCACGCGCACACCGCCGTTGACCTGGCCGAGCAGGTTCTCCACGGGCACGAGGCAGTTCTCGAACACGAGCTCGCTGGTGGACGAGCCGCGCATGCCGAGCTTGTCGAGCTTCTGCGCGGTGGAGTATCCCGCGTAGCCCTTCTCGATGATGAACGCTGAGATGCCGCGCGCGCCGGCCGCCGGATCGGTTTTGCCGTACACCACGAGGACGTCGGCATCGGGTCCGTTGGTGATCCACATCTTGCGGCCGGTGAGGGCATAGCCGTCGGCGCGCTGCTCCGCGCGCAGCTGCATGCCGACCACGTCCGAGCCGGCCCCGGGCTCGCTCATGGCGAGCGCGCCCACGTGCTCGCCGGACACCAGCTTGGGTAGATAGCGGGCTTTCTGCGCGTCGGTCCCGTTCAAAACGAGCTGGTTGACGCACAGGTTGGAATGCGCGCCGTAGGAGAGGCCCACGGAGCCCGAGGCGCGCGAGATCTCCTCCATCGCGACGATGTGCGCCAGGTAGCCCAGGTTCGCGCCGCCATAGGCGTCGGGCGCGGTGATGCCTAACAAGCCCGCGGCGCCGAGCTCGGGCCAGAGGTCGCGCGGGAATTCGTTGCTGCGGTCGATGTCTTCGGCGCGCGGCGCGATGCGCTCGCGGGCGAAGCGGCGCACCTGATTGCGCACTTCGTCGAGCTCCTCTCCGAGCCCGAAATCGAAGTCGCAGCGGTCGAACAGACTGCTCATGTGGCTTGCCTTTGAATATAAAATTGTACTATTGTCCGACAATCATGCCGGTGCTGGATTCCAAAGTCGATAGGAAGAGCGCGGAATTCGCGGCCAACGGGCGGGCGCAACGCGCCCTCGTGGCACAGTTACGCGACCGGCAGCGAGCCGTCAGCCTGGGCGGCGGCGAGGCCGCGCGCGCCAGGCACGTGGCGCGCGGGAAATTGTTGCCCCGCGATCGCGTGGAGATGCTGCTCGACCCCGGCGCGCCGTTCCTCGAGCTCTCGCCGCTGGCGTCGTTCGGCATGTATGACGACGAGTGCCCGGGCGCGGGGCTCGTCACCGGCATCGGGCGCGTGTCGGGGCGTGAGTGCGTCATCGTCTGCAACGACCCGACGGTGAAGGGCGGTACCTACTACCCGGTCTCCATCAAGAAGCATCTGCGCGCGCAACGCATCGCCGAGGAGAACCGGCTGCCGTGCATCTATCTAGTGGATTCCGGCGGCGCGCACCTGCCGAGCCAGGACGAGGTGTTTCCCGACCAGGAGCACTTCGGCCGCATCTTCTTCAACCAGGCCAACATGTCGGCCGCCGGAATTCCGCAGATCGCCGTGGTCATGGGTTCGTGCACCGCCGGCGGCGCGTATGTGCCCGCGATGAGCGACGAATCCATCATCGTGCGCAACCAGGGCACCATCTTCCTCGGCGGTCCGCCGCTGGTGAAGGCCGCCACGGGCGAAGTAGTGAGCGCCGAAGAGCTGGGCGGTGGCGAGGTGCATGCGCAGACGTCGGGTGTCGTGGATCATCTGGCCGAGAACGACACGCATGCGCTCGGTATCGCGCGGCGGATCGTCGCGGGCCTGGAAAAGCGGACCGATGGAACAAAGGGGACAGATCTATCTTCCGCGACCGCCGGCTCGCGATCAGACGCGCTGCAATACGCGGACAATAGACCTGTGCCCTTTGTTCCGCCCCGGCACTCCGTCGACGATCTGTACGGCCTGATACCCGCCGATCCGCGCAAGCCCTTCGATGCGCGCGAGATCATCGCGCGCATTGTCGACGGCAGCGACTTGGACGAATGGAAGGCGCGCTTCGGCACCACGCTCATCACCGGCTTCGCCCGCATCCACGGCATGCGGGTCGGCATCCTCGCGAACAATGGCATCCTGTTCTCGGAGTCCGCGCAGAAGGGCGCGCACTTCATCGAACTGTGCTGCCAGCGGCGCATCCCGCTCGTGTTCCTGCAGAACATCACAGGCTTCATGGTGGGCAAGAAATACGAAAACGAGGGCATCGCGCGCCACGGCGCCAAGATGGTCACCGCCGTCGCATGCGCGCGCGTGCCGAAGTTCACCGTCATCGTCGGTGGCAGCTTCGGCGCGGGAAACTACGGCATGTGCGGCCGCGCCTATGGCCCGCGCTTCCTGTGGACCTGGCCGAACTCGCGTATCTCCGTCATGGGCGGCGAGCAGGCCGCGAACGTGCTCGCGACGGTGCGGCGCGACGCCATCGAGGCGAAGGGTGGCGCCTGGAGCGCGGACGAAGAGTCGGCGTTCAAACTACCCATCCGCGAGCAGTACGAGCGACAGGGCAATCCGTACTACGCCACGGCGCGCCTGTGGGACGATGGCGTCATCGATCCGGCCGATACCCGCACCTGCCTCGCGCTGGGACTGGCCGTGAGCCTGCGGCAACCCGTGCCCGAAACGCGCTTCGGCGTCTTCCGTATGTGACGTGGAATCCATGACTCACTACCAACACCTCGAGATCGAGCAGCGTCGTGCCGTGCGCTGGCTGTGGCTCAACCGCCCCGAAGTCCGCAACGCGTTCAACGACACGCTGATCGGCGAGATCGCGGCCGCATTCGCGGCGGTCGAGGCCTGCGCGGACACGCGCGTGGTGGTGGTGGCCGCGCGCGGGCCGGCGTTCTGCGCCGGCGCCGACCTCAACTGGATGCGCGCCATGGCCGCGTACAGCCACGCGGACAATCATGCCGACGCGCTGCGCGTGGCGCGCATGTTCCACGCCGTGCATTCCTGTTCGAAGCCGGTCATCGCACGCGTGCAGGGCGACGCGTACGGTGGCGGTGTCGGTCTCGCGGCCGCCTGCGACATCGTGATCGCGTCGGACAAGGTCAATTTCGGTCTGTCGGAAGTGCGGCTCGGCATCGTCGCCGCCACGATCTCGCCGCATCTGGTGCGCGCCATGGGTGCACGCCAGGCCGCGCGCTACATGCTGACGGCCGAGAAGTTCTCGGCGGCGCAGGCGAAGGATCTGGGCCTGGTGCACGAGCTCACGAAAGAGAACGGGCTCGACTCCGAAGTCGAGCGCGTCGCCCAGGTGCTGCTGTCTTCCAGCCCCGCGGCGCTGGCCGCCACGAAGAAGCTGCTGGCCGACGTGGTGGAGGCACCCATCGACGACGTGCTGCTGGCGGCCACTGCCAAGTGCATCGCCGATGCGCGCGTGTCGTCCGAGGGACGCGAGGGCATCGCGGCCTTCCTCGAGAAGCGCGCGCCATCCTGGATGCCGAAAAGCTAGCGATGTTCACCAAGCTGCTCATCGCCAATCGCGGCGAGATCGCCTGCCGCGTCGCGCGCACGGCGCGGCGCATGGGTATCCGCACGGTGGCGGTGTACTCGGTCGTGGACGCGAACGCCGCGCACGTGGCGGCCTGCGATGAAGCGGTGAGTCTCGGCAATGCGCTCGGCGGCGATGTGGGCGCGCGCTTCAGTTACCTGGATGCGCAAGGCATCGTCGACGCCGCGCGGCTCACGGGTGCGCAAGCCATTCACCCGGGCTACGGCTTCCTCTCCGAGAACGCGGACTTCGCGCGCGCCTGCGCCGCCGCCGGCCTGGTGTTCGTCGGACCGAGCCCCGGGGCCATCGATGCGATGGGCTCGAAGTCCGCCGCGAAGCGCCTGATGGAGCTGGCTGGCGTGCCGCTGACGCCCGGTTACCATGGCGAAAATCAGGAACCGGACTATCTATCAGCCGAGGCGCGCCGCATCGGATTCCCCGTGCTCATCAAGGCCGTATCAGGCGGCGGCGGCAAGGGCATGCGCCGCGTGGACCGCGCCGAGGATTTCGCAGCCGCGCTTGCGAGCTGCCAGCGCGAGGCCCAGTCGAGCTTCAAGGACGCGCGCGTGCTGGTCGAGAAATACGTCTCGCCGGCGCGCCACGTCGAGGTGCAGGTGTTCGGCGACCACCACGGCAACTGCGTCTATCTATTCGAGCGTGACTGCTCCGTGCAGCGGCGCCACCAGAAAGTGATCGAGGAGGCCCCGGCGCCGGGCATGACGCCCGAGCGTCGCCGCGCCATGGGCGAGGCTGCGGTCGCCGCGGCGCGCGCCGTGAACTACGCGGGCGCCGGCACGGTGGAATTCATCGCTGCACCGGACGGTGCGTTCTACTTCATGGAGATGAACACGCGCCTGCAGGTCGAGCATCCGGTGACGGAGATGATCACCGGGCTCGATCTGGTGGAGTGGCAACTGCGCGTGGCCGCGGGCCAGCCACTGCCGGCGGCGCAGTCCGACCTCACGCTGCGGGGCGCGGCCATCGAGGCGCGCATCTACGCCGAGGATCCGGCGCACGAGTTCCTGCCGTCGACTGGCACGCTGGAGCATCTGGCGACGCCGCCGGATTGCGACCACGTGCGCATCGACACTGGCGTACGGCAGGGCGATCAGATCTCGCCGTTCTACGATCCGATGATCGCGAAGCTCATCGTCCACGGCACCACGCGCGCCGAGGCCATCGCGCGAATGCGCGACGCGCTCGCGCAGTATCACGTGGTCGGCGTGCGCACGAACGTCGAGTTCCTCGGGCGGCTCATGACGGCGCCGTCGTTCGTCGAGGCGCGTCTCGACACCGCATTGATCGAGCGCGAGCGCGCTCATCTGTTCGCGGTGCCGGCCGCATTGGCGCGCGTGCACTGGGACCTGGCGCTGCTGGCCTATCTATTATCGCTACCGCGGCCCGCCGCCAGCTCGCCGTGGGATCGGCGTGACGGCTGGGCGCTCGCTCCGCGCGGCGTGCGTCGCTGGACGCTGCGTCGCGCAGAGGAAGTGCGCGCGATCGACGTCGACTTCTTCGAAGAAGCGGTCCTCGCGACCATCGATGGGGACATGAACATCCTCTCCGGCACGCTGAGTCCGGCCGGCGCGCTGACCGCGAACGTCGACGGGCACATCGTGCGCGTGCATGTTCACGTCTCGGGCAGCGCCATCCACCTGTTCCACGAGGGCGCGCACGAAGTGTTCGAGTGGCTCGACCCCTATCTTCCCGAGGCGCAGCACGTGGACGCGCCCGGTGGTCTGCGCGCAGTGATGCCGGGGCGCATCCTGCAGGTGCTGGTGCGCGACGGCGACCAGGTCGCGCGCGGCGCGCCGCTCGTGGTGATGGAAGCCATGAAGATGGAGCACACGGTCACCGCGCCGTCGGCCGGAACGGTGGCGAAAGTACTGTGCAGCGTGGACGAGCAGGTCAAGGAAGGCGCCGAATTGCTGATCCTCGAGAAGTGAGTCGTCGCGCCGGTCCTCGTCTTCGGACCCGGCCGCGCGCGGTTCCGGGGCCGGCCTAGCTCGCCCGAGGCCCGGATACGACGAGCCGCGTCGAGAGCTCGGTGTGGCGGGTTATGCTTCGGCGCTCGGTCTCACGCCCCAATCCCCGGAGTCACCATGTCGAAGTCCTGGTTCGCGACTGCCCTCGCAATGTCGTTGGTCGCGGGCACTGCCCACGCCGCCGAAACCACGCGCTACGTCGCGCTCGTCGCCGGGGGCAAGGATCGCGCCGGTCATCAGACCGTCGTGCGCGACGGCGACCGGTACCGCGTCGACTATCTATTCAAGGACAACGGCCGCGGTCCCGAGCTCAAGGAGCAATATACGGTCGGGGTCGACGGCACGTTCACGCGTTATCACGTCGCGGGCACCTCGACGTACGGCTCGCTGGTCGATGAGACCTTCACGCGCAGCGGCGCGACGGCGCGCTGGAAGTCCACATCCGACCAGGGCGAGCAGAAGGTCGAGGGGACGGCGCTGTACTCGCCGCTGTCCGGTACGCCGGCGACGTTCTCAGTCCTGATCGCGGCGTTGGCCAAGCGCCCGGACGGCAGGATTCCGATGATTCCGAGCGGCACGCTGACGGCGCGCAAGCTCGTCGAGGCCGAGGTCGCGAACGGCGCGCAGAAGCGCACCGTGCAATTGCTGGCGTTCACCGGTGTCGGCTTCTCGCCGGTGACGGCGTGGGCGACCACGGGCGCCACGCCACGCCTGTTCGCGTTCATCTTCCCAGGCTATCTACAACTCATCGAGGAGGGCTGGGAGAAGAACGGTGCGGCGCTCGAGGAACGGCAGAACGCGGCCGAGAAGGAGCTGCTGGTCGATTTCAACCAGCGCCTGTCGCATCCGCTGGCCGGCTCGACTCTGATCCGCAACGCGCGGGTGTTCGACAGCGAGCGCGCGACGCTGGGTACCGCGAGCGATGTGCTCATCAGCGACGGCCGCATCATCGCCGTCGAGCATTCGGGGACGGCGAAGCTTGCCGCGGACCGCACCATCGACGCCGCGGGGCGTGTCCTGCTGCCGGGGCTCTTCGACATGCACGTTCACGCCGGTTTCTGGGACGGCGGCCTGCACCTCGGCGCCGGCATCACCAGCGTGCGCGACATGGGCAACGACAATGCCACGCTGGCGCAGATCATCGCGCAGGAGAAGGCAGGTAGTTTGTTGATGCCGCGCGTCGTGCCCGCGGGGTTCATCGAGGGCGAGAGCCCGAACGCCTCGCGCAGCGATTTCGTCATCAAGAACCTGGCTGAGGCCAGGCACGCGGTGGACTGGTACCACGAGCACGGCTTCGGCCAGGTCAAGATCTACAACTCGTTTCCGAAGGAAATCCTTGCGGAGACCGCGGCGTATGCGCACTCCAAGGGCATGCGCGTCAGCGGCCACATCCCGGTGTTCCTGCGCGCGCGCGATGCGGTGCTGGCGGGCTACGACGAGATCCAGCACATCAACCAGGTGCTGCTGAACTTCCTGGTCACCGACCAGACCGATACGCGCACGCTCGAGCGGTTCTATCTACCCGCGGAGAAGGTCGCCGACCTCGACTTCGACAGCCCGGCGGTGCGCGACTTCATCGCCCTGCTGGCGGAGCGCCAAGTGGTCATCGATTCGACGCTGGCGACGTTCAATTTCATCCGCCAGGCCGAGGGCGTGCTGTCGCAGGAGTTTGCCGCGGTGGCCGATCACGTTCCGCCGGACGTGCGCCGCGGCTTCTTCCAGGCGCAGATGAAGATCCCCGACGCCAGGACATTGGCGCGCTACGAAAAGTCGTACGCAAAGATGATCGAGTTCACGGGCCGCATGTACCGCGCGGGCATTCCGCTGGTCGCGGGTACCGATGACATCGCGGGTTTCACGCTGCAACGCGAGCTCGAACTGTACGTCGAGGCGGGCCTCACGCCGTCGCAGGTGCTGCAGATCGCGACGTACAACGGTGCGAAGTATGCGCGCGTGCTCGACGATCGCGGCGTCATCGCGCCCGGCAAGCGCGCCGACCTGATCCTCGTCGATGGTGAGCCGACGCGGAACATCTCGGACATCCGCAAGGTGGCGCTGGTCATCAAGGGTGACGTGGCGTACTACCCGAGCGAGGTGCTCGAGGGATTGGGCGTGAAGCCCTTCACGGCGCCGCTTCAGATCGGCCCGTGAGCGCAGGCCATATTCGACGGTGGTGCTGACGCCGATGACATTGAGCATCCGCGCGGTAGCCGCATTCGTCGCGTAGCCGGGATGCGCGTGCTGCCCGCCAATCATGCCCCCAAAATGGCAGCTTCGCGCGGTTCACGTTGCCGCGCGGGCGCGCCCGGCGATCAGCCCGGAAAATCCAGCATCGCGTCCTGCACACTGGCCGCCTTGCCCGGCGCGACCGAGGCGCCCAACCCGCCGCCCGTGTAGATCAATCCGACGATGTGATCGTCGGCCGCGAGGCCCAAGGCCTTCTTCACGTCCGTGTCGTATGCAGCCTCGCCGGTTTTCCACGCGGCCGCGTATCCGAGCGCGTGCAAGGCCAACAAGATGTTCTGCGCCGCCGCGCCGGCCGCGAGGATCTGCTCGATGGCGGGCACCTTGGTCGCGGGCACGATGCGGCACGCGACCAGGATGATGAGCGGAGCGCGCATCGCCTTGTCGCGCTCGCGCTGCAGGTCGCCCTCGGACAGTCCCGGGATGCGGCGCGCCGCGGACGCGGCGAGCAGCTCGCCGAACTTGCGGCGCTGGGAACCCTCGATGAACATGAATCGCCAGGGTCGCAGGCGGCCGTGATCGGGCGCGTGCACCGCGGCCTGCAGGACGGTGGCCAGGTGTTCTTTGGTGGGGGGCGTCTCGCCGTAGGTCTTGGCGGTGGCGCGCGTGGTCAGCGCTTCGATGGCGTCCATAAATAGTTAGACTTGGATCTAAACGAGTGAATGATAGACGTGCTGGACGTCGTCGTTCTGCTCGAGGCTGTCGACCAGCTCGAGCACCTCGGTGGCCTGCGCCTCCGGCAGCTCGACCGGCGTAGTGCAGATGTATTCGTGCGCCGCGGACATGGGGTGGATGCCGCGCTTCTCGAGCGCTTCCTGCATGTGGCCGGACTGCGGGAACTCGCAACGCGCAACGATCTGCGGCTCGCCTTTCTCGCCGGTGCTGTCGCCCATCTCGTCGAGGCCGTGGTCCATGAGATAGAGCTCGAGATCGTCGTGATCGATGCCTTCGGGATTCAGGCGGAACACGCCCATCTTGCGGAACTGGAATGCGACGCTGCCCGTGCTGCCGAGATTGCCGCTGCCCTTGGAGAGGATGGCGCGCACCTGCGCGACGGTACGCGTGGGATTGTCCGTGGCGGCTTCGACCATGAGCGCGACGCCGTGCGGCGCGTAGCCCTCGTAGATGATCTGTTCGTAGGCCGCCGCGTCCTTGCCGGTGGCCCGCTTGATCGCCGCCTCGACCTTGTCCTTCGGCATGTTCAGTGCGCGGCTGTTTTGCACCGCGCGGCGCAACGCCGGATTCGAACTCGGATCGCTGCCGCCGGCCTTGACGGCCATGTTGATGTCTTTCGAAATGCGCGCGAACTGCTTGGCCATGCGGTCCCAGCGCGCGAACATCGTGTGCTTTCGAACTTCGAAAATTCTTCCCATGCCGCGAATTCTCGCAGAGATAAAGGGGACAGATCTATTTTTCGGGAAATGGGGACTGTCCCCATTTCCGGCGCCTATTTGGCGTCGCGGACCGGCGGGTTGATGGAGCACACCTCGGTGTGCCCCGCGGGTGTCACGAACCAGTCTTCGCGGCGGTTGCGCCGCGACTCCACGTACTTCGCGAACAGCGGCGTGTCGGTGCGCAGCACCTCGAGCGCGATGCGCTCGGAGGCGGGCAGTTCGGAGGCGCGCCGCAGGGATTTGATCGCAATGCGCTGTTCGGGTTTCTCGAAGAAGCCGAGCGGGCCGGTGCCGCGCGGCAGCGTCGACAGCAGCTCCATGCCGCGTAGTACGCGGCCGAGGAGCACGATGTTGCGGTCGAGATGCCGTGGCGCGTGGCCGATGACCACGTACAGCTCGGCGCCGCTGCCGGTGTCCGGCCAATTGTCGCGCCCCACGCCGAGCGTGCCGTAACAGTGCGTCATCCACACCTGGCCCGCAGGCTTGCGCTCCACGCCAACCGGAAAGCCGTCTATCCAGCCGGTCTCGCGCGAGAAACCATCCGGGTCCGGTAGTTTGACGAACGGCAGGGACTTGCTCCAGGCCATGGTGAACTCGCCGGGGATCTTGCGCTTCGCGCTTTCGGTCGGTCGCGCCTGGTCCGCGTCGCCCCACTGCACGACGTAGTTTTCCTGCGAACGCACGATGGCCAGCCCGTCGAAGAACCTCTCCGCAACGAGCGCTTCGATGTTGGCGACGTGATCCGGCGCGAACCGTGGCGCGAGCTCGATGACCACGCGGCCGCTCACCAGCTCGAGATACAGCGTGTGCGCGGGATCGGGCCGGCGCCAGTCATCGGGCTGCGACATCTCGATGACCTGCGCGGAGTCCGGCGGGCGCTCGCGGTCGCTGTTGCCGATGGCGAACGCCGCCGGGGCGAAGTCGACGGCCAGGGCCAAGGCCAAGGCCAAGGCCAAGGCGATGAGGGGCGTGCGCATTCAGTACCGGTGCGAGCCGATGCGCAGCGTCCGCACGGCGATGCGCACCTCGATCAGGAACATGACGAACCCGGTGGATAGACAGATCATCGCCGCAGAGAACGCAATGGCGACCGCCAGGCCCACCGAGATGCGCATGAACTCGCTGGCGAACAGCACGGTGACGACGATGGTGGTGAGCAGGGCGGAGATGGTGGCCAGGGCGATGGCACTGTTGATGTAGCGCGTGCGGCGCCAGATGACGCGCAGGTCCTTGTCGATCCGCTTGAGACGGTCTTCGTCGGTGGTGCGGTCGCGCTGGTCCTCGAGCGTACGCGCGCGGTCGACGATGCGCGACAGCCGCTGCGTGAGCATGCTGAGCGTGATGCCTACGCCGGAGAGCAGGAACACGGGGCCAAGCGCGAGCTGGATGAGTCGCGCGACGTTTTCGGTCTGCAGGTCGATGCCGGTCATGGCGCGAGTTTGCCATAGCGCGGCGCCATCCCGGCAGCGGGGCCGGAAAATCTCCTGGGCCATTGACGTCCAGGCCGCCGACTGGGTATACGGTGTATACATGAACACCAAACGACGGCTGCTCGACTGCGCGCTCGAAGAGCTGGAAAACACCGGCGTGGAAGCCTTCAGCCTGCGCGCGGTGAGCGCGGCGGCGGGCATCACGCCGATGGCCGTCTACCGGCATTTTTCGAACAAACAGCAATTGCTGGAGGCCGTCGGCCGCGAGGCGTTTGCCGCCTGGGAGCGGCGCGCCAAATCCATTCGTGCCGCCGAGCCGATGGATTGGCTCCGCCAGGCGGGTCGCCTCTATCTCACGTTCGCGCTCGACGAGCCGGCGCGCTTCGACGCCTGCTTCGTGTTGCGCACCGGTGTCGAGCGCCGGTACCCGCGCGATTTTCACGAAGGCAGATCCCCGGCCGTCTCGCTCGCCATGGCGCGCGTGGAATCGGCCCAGAATGCCGGCGTGCTCGCGGCCGGCGATCCGCTCGAAATTGCGATGGCGTTCTGGTCGCAGCTGCACGGCCTCGCAATGCTGCAGCGGACCGGCCGCATGGCGATGTCGCGCACGGCATTTCTCGGGCTCGGCGCGCGCAACGTCGACTACGTGCTCGCCGGCTTTCGGACGCGTTCCGCGGGCGGTGCGGCATGAGCTGGCGCGCCAGCGCCTGGTTTGGTGTGTGCGCGGCGCTCGTCACCGGAGCGCTGTTTGCATTGTCGCTCGACGTCGGACCGATCGGCCCGCTGGCCCTGGTCGCTCCGGTGCCGCTGCTGGTTTACGCGCTGTGCGCGCCGCGCGCGTGGGTGGTGGCCATTGCCGCGCTGGTGGCCCGCGCGATCGGAATGGTGGGCACTGTCCTGGTCTATGACGATCTGCCGATCCTGGTGCTCGGGATGTGGATCGTCGTGTTCGCGGCGCTGTATGCCCTCGTGATCCTCGTCACGCGCTGGCTCGCGCGTACGGCGCCGGGCCTGCCTGCTACATTCGCCTATCCACTCGTGCTGGTGACGGCGGAATGGGCATTCGGGCGATTGGCACCGAATGGCAGCTTCGGCGCGATGGGCTATTCGCTCGTCGATGTACTGCCGCTGCTGCAGGCCGCGAGCGTCGGCGGTCTCGCGGCGCTCACGTTCTGTGTCGCGCTGGTGCCGATGACCATCGCGATGATGCTGGTGCGGCCGGCGCAATGGCGGCGCGTCGCCATGGCCGGAGCGCTGCCGCTGGCGCTGATCGCGGGTTTCGGCGTTGCGCGGCTCGCGCAGCCGTACGATGCGCGCGTGCGCGTGGCGATGGTCGGGCTCGACGCGCAGGAGGCGCGCGCGTATCGCGGCGAACCGGAGGCGCTCGACGTGGCGCGGCAGTTCGCCGCGCTCGTTTCGAAGGTCGCGTTGGAAAATCCCGCGTACGTGGTGCTGCCCGAGAAGCAGCTCGGCGGTGGGCGTGCGTCGGGTGCGGCCACGGAGCTGCTCGCGACGGCCAATGGCTCGTCCGCCACGGTGATCGCCGGATTCGACGAAATACTGCCGAACGGCGCACGCGTCAATTCCGCGCAGGTGCTGGTGCCCGGCAAGCCCGTGACGCGCTATCTCAAACGGCGCTTCATTCCGGGCCTCGAGCTCGGCTACACGACCGGTGCGGGCCCTTTCGTGAGCGGCACTCACGGCGTCGCCATCTGCAAGGACATGGATTTTCCCGACATGGTGCGTGAATACGGGCGCGCGGGAGTCGACCTGATGCTGGTGCCGGCCTGGGATTTCGTGCGCGACGGGCGCATGCATTCGCGCATGGCGCTGGTGCGCGGCGTCGAAAACGGATTCGCAATCGCGCGCGCGGCCGCTGCGGGCCGGCTCACCGCCAGCGATCGCTACGGGCGCGTGATCGCGGAGGCGGTGACATCCCGCGCCGGGCCGGTCACCGTGGTCGCCGATCTCGGCGTGCGCGGCGGTGGCACGATATACGCGCGCCTGGGCGATTTGTTTGCCTGGTTGTGCGCGGCTGGTGTCGCGGCGCTGCTGGGATGGCGGATCGTCGCGCGCTACGGTCGCTGAAATGTTTGCGCGGCGGCCACGCCGATAAATGCCCGGTACCGGACGAACTCGCGCACCACGCCGCGGTCCGATTGCTTGTGAGCACTAACAAAAGCCACCGAGGTGTTCTCGTGATCCGGACCATCATCTTTTCGATCGCGCTCATCCTTTCCGCCGCCGTGCTCGGCTACCACGTCAAACAAGTCGGCGGCGGGCGCGAGTCCATCTCGGTCAAGGGTCTGGCGGAAAAGCCCATCCAGTCGGATCGCGCCGAATGGACCATCAGCCTGCAAACGCAGGGCGCGACCATCGCCGAGGCGCTGACGAAGCTGCGGCGCGAAAAGCCGGCGCTGGATCGATTCCTGGCGGGCGCAGGTTTCGAGAAGGCGCAGCTCACCGACTCCAACGAGTCGACGGAGCCGAACTTCGAGGAAGTCGAGGGGCGCAATGGCAACATGCGCTCCGTGCAGGTGGGGCACGTGGCGCGACAGAGCATCCAGATCAACTCCACCGACATCCCACGCATCATTGCGGCGAGCAAGGCCGTCGTGCAGTTCAAGGCGGACGATCATCCCGTGAGCTTCGGCCAGCCGCAGTTCCTGGTCTCGAATCTGGAGGATGTGAAAATGTCGCTGATCGGTGCGGCGATGCAAAACTCGAAGGTCCGCGCCACCGAATTTGCGAAGAACGGCGACGTGGAAGTGGGTCGCATGCGCTCGGCGTCGCAGGGCGCGTTCTACATCCTGTCGGCCGGCGCCAACTCCGACGTCAGCGACTGGGGCGGTACGTACGACAAATCGACGGTGGAGAAGATCGCGCGCGTCGTGGTCACCGTCGATTACGCCATTGAAGACTGACCTGCGCTAGCGCACAGGTATGCGCAGCTTCGCGCGGCCGTTCCCGCGCGCTGGATTCGAATGCGTCTGACTTCTGTCTCGCGGAGGAATCCCCGCGTGAGCATGGCTCAGGCCAGCAGTGCTTCGTCCACGCGGCTCGCGCGCTTGCGCTCGTGCTCGAGCAGCATGCGCTTGCGGATGCGGATGTTCTTCGGCGTCACTTCCACCAGTTCGTCGTCGGCGATGAACTCGACGGCATATTCCAACGTGAGTTCGATCGGCGGCGTGAGGATCAGCGCCTCATCCTTGCCCGCGGCGCGGATGTTCGTGAGCTTCTTGGTCTTGATCGGGTTGACGACCAAGTCGTTTTCGCGCGAGTGGATGCCGATGATCATGCCCTCGTACACGGCTTCGCCGTGCGACACGAACAGGCGCCCGCGCTCCTGCAGCGAGAACAGCGAATAAGCCACGGCGCCGCCTGGTTCACTGCTGATCAACACACCGTTGTGACGGTCCGGGATATCGCCGGCCAGCGGTGCGTAGCCGTCGAAGATGTGACTCTGCAGGCCGGTGCCACGCGTCGCATTCATGAATTCGCTCTGGAAGCCGATCAACCCGCGTGCGGAGACGCGGTACTCGATGCGCACGCGACCGCGGCCGTCGTTGGACATGTCCTTCATTTCCGCCTTGCGGCGGCCGAGGGACTCCATGACGCCACCCTGGTGGTTCTCGTCGATGTCGACGGTGAGCGCTTCGTACGGCTCGTGCACCACGCCGTCGATGGTCTTGGTGAGCACGCGCGGCTTGCCCACCGCCAGCTCATAGCCCTCGCGTCGCATGTTCTCGATGAGGATCGTCAGGTGCAGCTCGCCGCGTCCCGAGACGCGGAACACGTCGGCGTCGGCGGTTTCCTCGACGCGCAGCGCCACGTTGCTCTCCAGCTCGCGCATCAGGCGTTCGCGGATCTGGCGGCTGGTGACGAACTTGCCTTCCTTGCCGGCGAGCGGCGAGGTGTTCACCTGGAAGCTCATGACGAGCGTCGGCTCGTCTACCGAGATCGGTGGCAGTGCGTCGGGCTGGTCGACTTCGCAGATCGTATAGCCGATGTGCACGTCCTCGATGCCCGTGACGGCGACGATGTCACCGGCAACGGCTTCGGCAACGGATTCCCGCGCCAGACCCTTGAACGTGAGCACCTGCTGGACCTTGGCCTTGCCGTGGTCCTCGGCGCCGTTCCACAACTGGATCATCTGGCCAGCCTTGATCGTGCCGCGGCGGATGCGGCCAATGCCGATGCGACCGACGTAGGAGTTGTAGTCGAGCGTGGAAATCTGGAATTGCAGCGGCGCGTCGGGCTCGCTCTTCGGAGCGGGCACGTGATGCAGGATGGCTTCATACAGCGCGCGCATGTCGGGCTCGCGACGCGTGTGATCGGTGCTAGCCCAGCCTTCGAGCGCCGAAGCGTAGATCACCGGGAAATCGAGCTGGCGATCCGTGGCGCCCAGCTTGTCGAACAGCTCGAAGGTCTGGTCGACGACCCAGTCGGGGCGCGCGCCCGGACGGTCGATCTTGTTCACGACGACGATGGCATTGAGGCCCAGCGCCAGTGCTTTGCGCGTGACGAAGCGCGTCTGCGGCATCGGGCCTTCGACCGCGTCCACGACTAACAACACCGTGTCGACCATCGACAGCACGCGCTCCACCTCACCGCCGAAGTCGGCGTGCCCGGGCGTGTCGACGATGTTGATGCGGGTGCCGCCGTATTCGATGGCACAATTTTTTGCCAGGATCGTGATGCCACGTTCCTTTTCGATGTCGTTGGAATCCATGACCCGCTCAGCGATCTTCTCGTGGGCGGCGAAGGTGCCGGACTGGCGCAGCAGGCAGTCGACGAGGGTCGTCTTGCCGTGGTCGACGTGCGCAATGATGGCGATGTTACGAATGGGGCGATTTGCCATGGGATTCAGGGGCTTGCGGGGGTGGGAAGTGGGCAAGCCAGTGCAAAGGGGCGCGCAGGGTAACAGAGAGTCGATGACATCCCAAGGTGGCGGGTTCACGACCTGTTTATGAGGTGATCGAAGGGCTTAATCACCTCATAAAATGAGGTGATTAACTGACATAATCACCTCAGCCCGTGAGGCGATTATGGCATCGAAATATCTCAAGCACTGGATCTGGCAGGACGGGCACTGGCCCGCGTTCGCGTGGGATGAAGGGGCACTGGCCTCATCGCTGGCCGCCGCGCGCCGCGTGCAGGGCGAGATCGCGGGCATGGCGCGGCTGCTCGATGGTCAGGCCGATCTCACCGCCCAGGTGGAAGTGCTCACGAGCGAGGGCGTGGCCACCAGCGCCATCGAAGGAGAGAAGATCGATCCGGCCGCCGTGCGCAGCGCGCTCGCGCGCCGGCTGGGGTTGCCGACCGCGGGGTTGCCGGGCGTGCCGCGCTCGGTGGATGGTTTGGTCGAAGTGATGCTCGACGCCGCGCGCGAGCCCGCGCGGACGCTGACTCTCGAGCAGCTGTGCGCCTGGCAGGCTGCGCTGTTCCCCACCGGACGTTCCGGCCTGCACGAGATCCGGGTCGGTGCGCTGCGCGGCGACGCGCCCATGCAGATAGTGTCCGGCCCCATCGGCCGCGAGCGTGTGCACTACGAGGCGCCGCCGGGCGATCGACTGGCCGCGGAGATGAAGCGGTTTCTCGCCTGGTTCAACAAACCCCCCGAGAAGTTAGACGGACTGGTGCGCGCCGGCCTGGCGCACGCCTGGTTCGAGCTGCTGCATCCCTTCGAGGACGGCAACGGGCGCGTCGGCCGCGCGCTGCTCGATCGCACGCTGATACAGGACGATGCGCGTTCTTGCCGCTTCTACAGCATGTCGGCACGTTTCGAGAAAGTGCGCGACCAGTATTACGACGCATTGGGGGAGCTATGCCGCGGCGGGCTCGATGCGACGCAGTGGCTGCAATGGTTTCTCGTGCAAGCGGCGGCCGCGGCGCAGGCCAGCGAGCAGACCGTGCAGAACGTGATGTTCAAGGCGCGCTATTGGGTGACGCACTCGGCGGCGGTGCTCAACGAGCGGCAGAAAAAGGCGTTGAACGCCATGCTCGAAGCCGGCGTGCGGGGATTCCCCGGCGGCATGACCAACAAGAAGTACGCGCACCTGACCAAGACGAGCCCGGCAACCGCGCAGCGCGATCTTGCGCAGCTCGTGGAGCTGCGATGCTTGCTGCTGGAAGGGGCGGGGCGCAGCGTGCGTTACGAGCTGACGTCCACCAGTTGAGTCAGGCCTGGGTCGCAACCTTCTGGTCCGTGGCCCTCGAGCGCAGCCAGGCGTTCATCGGCTCGGAGAACACGCGCGCGACCAGCTTTCCGAGCATCGCGCTCAGCGCCAGCATGACTAGATAGGCTACCGGAATGGTCGCAGGTGGCAGGTTCCACGCCTTGAACGCAAGCGTGAGGCCCAACACCACGAACATGTGGACCAGATAGATCTCGTAGCTGGCGCGCCCGATGGATCGAATGAGTCCGGTGCCCCGTGTCAGCGCGTCGTTCCCCACGCCGCGAGACAACGCCACGAGAACGAGCGCGACACCGAGTTCGAGCACGGTGATGTGGAGCCCGGTGTTCGTGAGGCCGAGCCATGCGGTTGGCGCGCGAAAGACCACTATCGACGTCACCGCCACGACACCGACGGTGAGCGCGCCCAGGAGCACCTGCCGGCTGAGTCTCACCCGGGCCGCGAGCAGCGCGGCCAGGCACCCGAACGCGATTCCATCCATGCACGACAGGTATGCGTAGTCCTGCCACGGGTCGACGCCTGTCAGCTGCGCGCGATTGATGGGGCCGATGACGATGAGCAGCACCAGCGGCACGATGAGCAGCCGCTCGCTGCGGAGCGTGAGGCACAGCAACGGAAACGCGAGATAGAACACTTCTTCCACGGACAATGACCAGAGCACGTCCCACCCGCCGGGCAGATACCCGTGATGCCCTTCCAGCCAGTTCACGTGGAAAGTGAGCGCCGCCAGCACCGTGCGGCCGAGCGACGCACGTTCGGTGTCGATCACGAAGCCGCCGGCGCCCGCGATATGCAGGGTGCTCAGCACCGCGATCAGAAGCAGCAGGCAGGGGAGGATGCGCGCTGCGCGCAGCACGTAAAAACGCCCGAGATCGATGTTGCCGAGCGTGCTCCAGCGACGCATCGAGAGATTGGTGATCAGAAAGCCGGAGATGACGAAGAACGCGATCACCGCGTAGTAACCCGACCAGAACAGCACTTGGTCCAGCATGCGCGGCAAGACGCCTGCCACCGGGAAACCGTTCATCTTGAATCGAATGTGGATGTGATGGAGGACGACGAACAACACGGACAGGCCGCGCAGCGCGTCGATGCCTTCCACCCTGAAACGCCCGGCATCCGCTGGCGCCAATCCGGTTTGCATCACTGATCAACCCGCTCGCTGCGTGAATCGCGCATGATCCTATGCGCGCAGCGGTCGGTGCAAGCGGCGAGTCGGCCGGCGGCTCACACCGGCTGCGGCTTCCACTCCGGAAAAAGTTTGGTCAGATGGCGCTGCTCGCGGATCACGTCGTAGCAGGTAGGACCCTTGTCGAGCCTCACGATGAAGCTCTGCTCGTCGACGCGAAACACCGTGCCCGACACCAGGCACCGCGGGCCGGAAGTCAGCATCAGCGTGCCCTGCACGCGCTCGCCGACCGCGAGGCGGCCGACTCCGGAGACGAGGCGCAGGCCGCGCTCCGAGATCTCATCCACCTTGTAGTTAGTGCCGTCGACGTTCAGCGTGGCGGTGGCCGTGACCGGGTAGGGCAGCCGGAAGAACTCTCGGCGGCTCTGCAATGCGGGCATGCGGTACGTATAACTAGTGGCCACGGGACCCAAGATACGGACATTCCCCTGGTGTTTCCATCGGGGCGCGCCGCAACCAGTTCACGCTTCCGGCGAGACGACCTTGGCACGCGGCAAAGGCCGTCCGCGGAATGCCGAGTTCGTCAAATAATCGCCCGTCAAATCGATGGGCAGATGGCGCGGCCTGTGCGGGCCGCGCCACGTTCCCGATTTACCAGTTGATCCCGATTCGCGCGTACAGGAAGCGGCCGTTGAAGCCGTACGGCGAATAGCGCGAATACCCGAGCGCGTTGGTGGCGTTGAGGTTCACCACGCCGCCGGGCGGATTCGGCAGCACGCGATTGTTCGGCACGCGGTCCGGATACTGATCGGTGAGGTTGTCCACACCCAGCGTGACACCGAACTTGCCGTCGTTGAACTTCGCATTCAGCGCGAAATCCACGAGCATGTCGCCCTGGATCCCGAGGTCGCGCGCGGTGTCGAGGCCCGCGGCGATCTCCGCGTTCGTCGGCTGCGCCGGCTCGACCACGTCGCCGTACTGCGTGCCCTTGAGGCTGGCGCCGAAGCTCATGCTGCCGACCGGAATCGACCAGTCGAGCCCGAGCGACAGTTTGCTGTCGGGAGTGCCTTCCTCGAATGTCAGGACGTTGATGCGGCCGAACAGCACGGGCGGGGTGCACGGCGTGGGCTGGCCCGCGCAGATGTTGTCGATGATGTTCGTCGAAGGCAGCTTTTCCACATCGGTACTGTTCCAGTTGCCGGCGCCGATGAACTCGAAGCGGCCTGCGCCTTCGGTGCGCAGCACATAGCGCGCGACCAGGTCCACGCCCTCGGTCTTGGTCTCGACGCCGTTGATGAAGAAGCGCGCCACGGTGGCGCCGAACGGCTGGATCAACGCCGCGACTTGCGGGCCCTGCAGGTTCTCGGACAACACGATGCGATCGCGGATGTCGATGCGATATGCGTCGATGGTCGCCTCGAAGTCACCGAAGCGCAGCACGGTGCCCACCGAGTAATTGCGCGATTTCTCCGCGTCGAGCGGCCTTGCGCCGAGCACGATGGCGGTGGGCGACGTGGCTGGGAAGGTGCCCACTTCGAACGGCAGGCCGCCGATGAAGTTGGTCGCGGTCGACGTGAAGAACTCCTGCTGCAATCCGGGCGCGCGGAAGCCCGTCGACACGGCGCCGCGCACCGCGAACGCGGGCGTGAAGTCGAAGCGGCCCGCGACCTTGCCGGTGACGGCGGAGCCGAAGTCCGAATAGTCCTCGCCGCGAACCGCGACGCTCGTGAGCAATTGCGAGGTCACCTGCGCCTCCACATCGGCGTACGCGCTGTACGCGGTGCGGTGTCCGTCGAGCTCATTGGTAGGCTGGAAGCCGGGGAAGCCCTGCGAACCGGCCGGCGCGCCAACGATCGGGCCGCGGCTGTACGAAGCAGGCTCGCCAGCCTCGATGCGATAGCTCTCGCGCCGCGCTTCGACGCCGAGCGCCACGTTGACGGGCTCGGCGAGACCCCACTCGAAGCCGCGCACCACGCCGGCGTTCAGCGTGAGCTGGTCGTATTCGAGTCCGCCCGCATCGAAGCTGGTCTGCGACGCGGCACCGAACGAGGTGTTGAGACTGTGCTCGACGCCGTACGCAATCTCGTTGCGGCCGTAGACGATGCTGAAGTCCGTGTCCCACTCGTCCAACTTCCCGCGCAGCCCCCAACCCGCCGCGAGGTCGTCGATGTCGGTGGTGATGAGCGGCAGGAATCCGTTCGGGTAGATAGCCGGTACGTTGCGTGCGTCGTTGAAGATGCGTGGAAACGCCGCGGAGTCGCCAGCGCGGTTCTGATATCCGGCCCAGCCGTAGATAGACCAGTCGCCGCCGGCCAGCGGCACGCCGGCATTGGCGTAGAAGGTCTTGTCGGTGACGTCGGCATCGCCGTAGCGGGAAGTGACGGGTGAGCCCGGCACGCGGTGGTCGAAATCGCCGCGGCTGGTGGGATCGCGGTCGCGGTATTCGCCCGACAGTGTGAGGAAGCCTTCGTCGCCCAATGGCAGGCCGACCCAGCCGGAGGCCGTCAGCGTCGCGCCGTCGCTCGCATGACGCTGGCCGCGCTCGGTCTGCACGTCGGTGTCGTACTCGCCGTACGTGAAGCTGGTGTTCGCGCCTTCGCGCGCATCGCGCAGCCGCAGGTTGATGACGCCGGCGATGGCGTCGGAGCCGTATTGCGCGGACGCGCCGTCGCGCAGCACCTCGACCGTTTCGATGGCGGCCAGCGGAATCGCGTTGAGATCGACGGCGGCCGAGCCGCGGCCGATGGAGCCGTTGACGTTCACGAGCGCAGACTGATGACGTCGCTTGCCGTTCACGAGCACGAGCGTTTGATCGGGCGCGAGTCCACGCAGCGTGGCAGGACGGATGTGATCCGTGCCGTCGGTGATCGACGGGCGCGGAAAATTGAGCGAGGGCGCCGCGTTCGACAGCGCCTCGGCGAGCTCGGTGCTGGCCTGTGTGTTCAACGACTCCGCGGAGAGCACGTCGACGGGTGCCAGCGAGTCGAGGCGCGTGCGCGCGGCGACGCGCGTGCCAGTGACGACGACTTCATCGACCCTGTTGCCGGCGTCGTCGCCGGCGGCGTCGGTTGCGGCAGATTGATCTTGCGCGAACAGTGGCGCGGTCATCAACGAGGCGGCGATTGCGATGCGCAACGACGAGTATGCGAAACGGGAATTCATGTAGTTTCCTTCCGTAGCAAAATCGGGGGTAGGCCCAGTGGCGCGGATGATGTCACGCAACACACGCAGCGGCATCTCTCTTCCTGCGTATACGTATGCGAGGAACCCACGCAGCGCCGCAGGGTGCGAACGATCTCGCGGCGCGCGTAGAATGCCACGCGATGCGCTTCTTCAAATCCGACAACACGGCCGCGGTCAGCCGCGAAATCCTCGCGGCCATCGGCGAGGTCAATCACGGCACGGCGCTGGCGTATGGCGCGGATGGCTGGTCAGAGCGTCTGGACGCGACGTTCGCGGAATTCTTCGGCACGCGCGTGCGTGTGTTCGCGGTGTCCTCGGGCACCGCGGCGAATGCGCTCGCGCTCGCGACGTTCTGCCCGCCGTGGGGCACGGTGCTCACGCATGCCGAGGCCCACATCGAGCGCGACGAGTGTGGTGCGCCGGAATTCTTCACCGGCGGCGCAAAGTTATCGTTGGTCGGCGGCGCGGGTGCGAAGGTGCGGCCTGCCGATCTGTCGGCGCGCCTGCAATGGTTCGAGCCGCACGTGCACGGCGTGCAGCCGCGCATGTTGTCGATCACGCAGGCGACCGAGCGGGGCGCTTTATACACGCCCGACGAAATTCTTGCGCTCGCGAAGATCGCGCACGAGAAGAACATGGGCGTGCACATGGACGGCGCGCGGTTCGCGAACGCGCTGGTCGCGCAGGATTGCAGCGCCGCGGAGCTCACGTGGAAGGCGGGCGTCGACGTGCTGTCGTTCGGCGTCATCAAGAATGGCGGCATGAATGCCGAGGCCGTGGTGTTCTTCGATCCGGCGCGCATCGCGGACTTCGAGTTCCGGCGCAAGCGCGCGGGGCAACTCGCGTGCAAGGGCCGCTACGCGGCGGCGCAATTGCTGGCGTATGTAGAGACCGGGCTGTGGAAGCGCAATGCCGGGCACGCGAACCGCCTCGCAGCCCGCATCGCGGCCGCCGCACCGCATCTGCTGAGCGAGCCGGCGGCGACGAATCAGATCTTCATGAAGTTAGGCGATGAGCGCATCGCGGCGTTGTCGCGCGATTTCGGGTTCTATCCCTGGGGGCCGACGGGTTCGGGCGAGGCGCGGTTCGTGTGCTCGTGGGATACGCCAGAGGAAGATGTCGACGCGCTGTGCGCGGCGCTGGCGCAGCTGAAGTAGTGGTGCCGGGGGAAGGTTCCCGTGGTTTGGAAAAAAAGCGGACAGATCCATTTTTCACAGCGGCATTCGACCGACGCGAAACAGTGGAAAAATAGATCTGTCCCCTTTTTCTGTCCTACCTTCTGAACATGAAGTAGGCGGCCGCGACCAGACAAAGTCCCGCCCACAGGAAATCGAGCTTCAACGGCTGCTTCATGTAGAACACCGCGAACGGCACGAACACCGCCAGCGTGATCACTTCCTGCATCACTTTGAGCTGGCCCAGCGACAGCACGGTGTAGCCGATCCGGTTCGCCGGCACCTGCACCAGGTACTCGAACAACGCGAGGCCCCAGCTCGCCAGCGCCGCGATCACCCACGGCTTCGCGGACATGTTCTTGAGATGCGCATACCACGCGAACGTCATGAACACGTTCGACACGACGAGCAGCGCGGCGCTCTGCGCCCAAGCGGGCAGGTTCATGCATCGCTGCCTTTCAACGCCGTGAGTTCAGCGCGCAGCTCCGCTACCGCGCTCTCGAGCGCCGCGACTCGTGCCGCCAGATCTCCGCCACCCGCGGCGCGTTGCGGCGTTGCTTCGGTGCGCGGCATGGCCGCGGACTCCGAGGCAACTTCGGTCGCCGCTTCGGCCAGCACCGGGAGCTCCTCGAACAACTGCGCCCAGCGCGAATCGCGGCGCCCGACCTCGCGCGGCAGTTGTTTGACGAGCGCGCCTTCCGGACGCTTCGTGAGTGCCTCGAGAAGCGGCTCGATGACCCCGGGGTCCGGCAACTCCGCCAGGCGCGGGACACGCGAGCGCAGCTCGCCCGGCGTCTGCGGCCCACGCAGCAGCAGCTCGCAGACGATCGCCGTTTCCTGCGGCGTGAACTTGAGGCTGCCGAATTCCGTATTGCAGAAGATGTGCTGGTACTTGGGAACGCGGCTGCCGAAGCCCGATTTTTCGACCACGAAGTGGCGGCGCGCGAGGCTGTCGACCACGAATTTCACCTCCGCCTCTTCCACCTGCATGAGCGGCTCGCGATTGCTCTTCTGGTTGCAGGCGTTGACGAGCGCATTCAGCGACAACGGATACTGATCGGGCGTCGTGATCTGCTTTTCGATCAACGAGCCGATGATGCGGGCTTCGAGCGCGGAGAGTCGGATGTTCATGGGCTCAGTATACTGAGGACCACCTCCGTACAGGTTCCCCCGCATGTCCCGCCGGCTGTGGTCGCTCATCGCGCTGTTCGTGGTCGTTGCCACGCTGCTGTTCGTGCGGCTGCCGACCCCGGGCAACTATGCGGGGCGCATGATCGAGAACGCCGGCCACCTGCCGTTGTTCCTGCTCGTCACGCTGGGATTGCTGATCGTGCTGCGCAACGACTTCAACATGAGCGGCGCGCGGCTGTACGCCACCGCGGGTCTCATCGGCGGTGGTCTCGGTTTCGCGAGCGAGGTCATCCAGATGCCGCTGGCGCGCGATGCGTCCTGGGAAGACGTGTTCTCCGATGCGATGGGGGCGCTGTGCGCGGTGGCGCTGTACGTGCTGTTCGGCCGTCGCCAGACGCTGCCGCGCTCGACGCGGATCGCGGCGGTGGTCATCGCGCTGGCGTGCACGGCGTTCTACGTCACTCCACTAGTTAGGATGGCGTTCGCCTACGTGCACCGCAATGCCGAGTTCCCGGTGCTCGCGGATTTCCGCCACGGCATCGAGAGCGTCTGGGTGGTGGGCTACGGCGTGAAGCGCTACATCGGCGGCGGAGCGCTGCAGGTCGAGTTCCGCGCCGACGAATGGCCGGGCGTGTCGCTGCACGAGCCGATGCCCGACTGGCGGGCATTCGAGACGCTCGCCATCGACGTGGAGAATCCCGACACCGAGCCGCTGGTGTTCACCGTGCGCGTACACGACATCGGGCACGGCCGCACCTACAACGACCGCTACAACCGGAATTTCGAGCTCGGCCCAGGTGAGCGGCGCACGCTGCGGATCCCATTGGACGAAATCCGCCGCGGTCCCAAGGACCGGCTCATGAACCTCGGGCAAATCTCGGATATCACGCTGTTTCGCGACCAGCCGCGCGGCTCGAAACACTTGCGGGTCTACCTCGTGCGTCTCGAATGACGCGGCGTTGAACATAGCCTCGAGTGGCCCGAAGAGGGCATTCCGATTGCAAGGCGCGATGCCTATACTTCGCACCATGGAACCGATCGCCGACACCTTCGACGCAGCATTCTCCAAGACCGTCGATTTAGCCAACAAGATGGCGGACAAAGACAAGGACGCGGATCTGTGGGACATCGCTGACGGCTTGCTGGCCGGTGCGATTCAGTACTGGCTGTATTCACGTCAGCCCTGCGGCGACACGCGTTGCCAGGACTGCATGCCCATCAGCACTTCCGAAGGACGCATGTCCGAGCTCAAGCGGCTCATCGAGCAACTCGCCTCCGAGAGCGAATATTTCCATACGCCGACGGATTCCAACGCCGGACGCGCCTGAAAAATGGGTTAGATCTTTTTTTTTCGATCTGGCCGCTTTCAAAGATTCTCCTGTGACAGGCCGCGCAAGGCGGCGCCCGGCGCAGTGCCCGAGATGCTCAAATCGTCCGGACGCGCGATCCTCGAGACCCGACGCGTGAGTGGTTGGATTGCCCGCAATCGGGCGCGCATCACTAACTACAGGTCACGATCCGTCCAAGGGCTACGACAAGCCACCGCCGCTTGCAGTGCAGCTCGACCAGGCGCGCGAGGCCGCATCGCGCTGTCCGTAAGTTCGACTGGACCCCCTCCCAATTGAGGTCCGACCCCATTTGCTAGCAAATGGGGAGTGACCCCATTTACGCGACCGCGGCCGCTGCGCCCGCGCTGGCCTCGGCCAGCGACTGCTCCAGCAACTCCATGCCCTCGTCGAGCTGTGCCTCGGGAATCGTGAGCGGCGCGAGGATGCGGATGACGTTCGAGTACAGCCCGCACGACAGCAGGATCAACCCGTGCCGGCCCGCCGCCTGCACCACGTTCTTCGTGAGCTCGGCGTCGGGCAGATCGGCGCGGCGGTTCTTCACGAGTTCGATGGCGACCATCATGCCGAGCGCGCGCACTTCGCCGATGCACGAGTACTTCGCCTGCATCTGCTTCAGCCGCGCGACGAGACGCGCTCCCATCTGTTCCGCGCGCGCGTTGAGGTTTTCGCGCTGCAAGACTTCGAGCACCGCGAGCCCTGCTGCGCAGGCCAGCGGGGAGCCCGCGAAAGTGCCTCCGAGGCCCCCGACAACAGGCGCGTCCATGATCTCCGCCTTGCCGATCACCGCCGACAGCGGCACGCCGCCCGCGATGCTCTTCGCAACGGTCATGAGGTCGGGTTCCACGCCCGCATGTTCGATGGCGAACGTGCGGCCGGTGCGCGCGAAGCCGGTCTGGATCTCATCGGCGATGAGCAGGATGCCGTGTTTGTCGCACAGCGCGCGCAACGCGCGCAGGAATTCCGGCGGCGCGATGTAAAAGCCGCCTTCGCCCTGCACGGGCTCGATGATGATGGCCGCGACGCGCGCGGGATCCACATCGGCCTTGAAGAGCTGCTCGATGGCCGCGAGCGAGTCCTCGGGGCGCACGCCGTGATAGGCCATGGGAAACGGCACGTGAAACACTTCCGGCAGCATCGGCCCGAAGCCCGCCTTGTACGGCTGCACCTTGCCGGTGAGGGTACTGCACGCGATCGTGCGGCCGTGAAAAGCGCCGGTGAACGCGATGACCGCGCTGCGCCTGGTCGCATAGCGCGCGATCTTGATGGCGTTCTCCACGGCCTCGGCACCGGTAGACAGGAAGATGGTCTTCTTGGGCGTCGGCCCTGGTGCCAGCTTGTTCAGCGCTTCCGCCAGTGCGATGTAGCTCTCGTACGGCGTCACCTGGAAGCAACCGTGCGTGATCTTCTCGAGTTGCGCCACCATCGCGGCTTTCACGTGCGGATGCAGGTGCCCGGTGTTGACCACCGCGATGCCGCTCGCGAAGTCGACGTAGCGCCGGCCCTCGACATCCCAGAGCTCCGCGTTCTGCGCGCGGTCGGCGTACACAGCGAGCGAGTTGCCGACGCCACGCGGTACGGCGGCGATGCGGCGCTTGTGAAGGTCTGCGTTCTTGGACATGGATCAAGCCATGCGGTGCCGGGCCAGCGGCAAGGACCGCAGTCTACGCCCGGTGGCCTCATAGATTGCATTACAGACCGCCGGCGCCACCAGTGCGGTGGCCGGCTCGCCGATGCCGCCCGGCGGTGCGGTGCTGTCGACGGCGTACACATCGATGCGCGGTGCATCGGTGATGCGCGCCACGCGATAGCTGTCGAAGTTCGTCTGCTGCACGCGGCCGCCCTGGATGTTGATCTCGCCCCACATCAACGCCGACAAACCAAACAACACCGAGCTTTCGACCTGCGCGAGCACGGTGTCGGGGTTGATCTGCTGGCCGCAGTCGACACCGCAATAGATGCGATGCACCTTCACCTTGCCGTCGGGGAAGGAGATCTCCGCAACCATGGCCATGTAGGTGCCATAGCCTTCCATGACGGCGAGTCCGTGATGACGGCCCCTGGCCGGATATCCGAAGCGCGCTTCCTTGGTGACGAGATCGAGCGCCGCGAGGAAGCGCGGCTGCTTCTCGAGCAGCGAGCGGCGAAACTCGAGCGTGTTGCGCCGCGTCGCGACCGCGAGCTCGTCCATGAAGCTCTCGACCACGAAGCAGTTCAACGAGTGGCTGACCGAGCGCCAGTACCCCACGTCGATGCCGATCTCCTGCTGCTTGAAGTCGACGTGCACGTTCGGCACGTCGTACGGATAGTTAGACGCCGCCTCGACGGCGAATGGGTCCACCATCTTCTCCGTCACCGACGGAAACATGCGCGCCGTGATCGAGGGGCTGGTGATGTGCATGTTCCAGGCGATGAGCCGGCCGGTGTCGTCGAACGCGCCCGCCACCTGGTCGAACGCCGGCGGACGGTACGCGTCGTGCGTCATGTCGTCCTCGCGCGTCCACACCAGCTTCACGGGCCTGCCGATGGCCTTGGAGGCCTCGACCGCCGCAGGGATGAAATCCACCTCGAGCCGGCGGCCGAATCCACCGCCCAGGAACGTGGTGTGCACGCGTACCTTGACGGCATCCACTCCCGCCGCCTTCGCCGCGGCCGCCTGGGCGATCTGCTGCACCTGCGTCGGCACGTACAGGTCGACGCCGTCGGCGCGTACGTCGGCGGTGCAGTTCTGCGGCTCGAGCGTCGCATGCGCCAGCAAAGGCAGCTCGTACTCGGCGCGCAACGTGCGCGCGGCAGATTTTATTGCCGCCGCCGTATCGCCTTCGTTGCGCGCCACGCGGCCTTGCTCCGCCGCACCCGTGCGCAGCGTCTGCGAAATCCTGGCGTCGTCGAGCGTCGCGTTCGGGCCCGCGTCCCATTCGATCTGCACCGCGTCGCGCGCCTTGCGCGCGCGCCACCATGAGTCCGCGATCACCGCGATGCCGGAGGAGGTGAGCACCACGCCGTGCACGCCAGGCAGCGTGCGTGCCTTCTCGTCGTTGAACGTCTTCACCGAGCCGCCGAGCGTCGGCGGCTGCGCCAGAGCGGCGTACAACATGTCGGGCAGCTTGACGTCGATGCCATACACGCAGCTTCCATCCACCTTGGACGGCGTGTCCTTGCGGCGCTGCGGTTTGCCGATGAGCGTGAAATGCTCGGCGCTCTTGAGCGGCACGTCCGTGGGGATGGGTAGTTTGGCGGCGGCCGCGGCCACCGCGCCGAACGTCAGCTTCTTGAATTGCGGCGAGACGATGACACCGTCCTCGACCTTGCAGCGTCGCGGATCGAGACCCCATTCGGCCGCCGCGGCGCTCACGAGGAGGTGGCGCGCGAGCGCGCCGGCCTTGCGCAGTTTCTCCCAACCGTCGCGCACGCTCGAGCTGCCGCCGGTGATCTGTCCACCGAGCATGTTGTTGTGGAACGAATCGCCGGGCGGTGCGAATTCGACCTTGATGCGCGCGAGGCTCACGCCAAGTTCTTCGGCGACCAGCATGGGCAGCGAGGTGTACACGCCCTGGCCCATTTCCGAGCGGTCGCAGAAGAAGGTGATGCTGTCGTCGGCGCCGATGCGCAGCCATGCATTGGGCTCGAAGGGTTTCGACTCGCCCGAAGCAGCGGGGTTTTTAGAACATGCGGGCAGCGTGAGCGCGATGACGAGACCGCCCGCGAGGGTGGCCCCGGCTTCGAGAAAGCTGCGACGGGTTAAGACGATAGACATTGCGCTTCCCTCCCCGAAACGGTGCCTCGACTTGTCGGGCTCTGCGAACCGGCGCGAGACTACACTTTCGCCGCGCCGTCCTGGATCTGTGCGGCGCGGTGAATGGCGGCGCGAATGCGTTGATAGGTGCCGCAGCGGCAGATATTGCCGGCCATCGCGGCGTCGATGTCCGCATCCGAAGGTCGCGGCTTGGTGGCGAGCAGCGCGGAGGCCGACATGATCTGGCCCGACTGGCAGTAGCCGCACTGCGGTACGTCGTGCTCGATCCAGGCCTGTTGCACCGGATGGCTGCGATCTTTCGACAGCCCTTCGATGGTCGTGATTTTCTGATCGGTGATCGTACTCACCGGAATCTGGCAGGACCGCACGGCTTCCCCGTCAAGGTGGACGGTGCATGCGCCGCACAGCGCCATGCCGCAGCCGAATTTCGTTCCTGTGAGGCCGAGTGCGTCGCGGAGCACCCAGAGCAGGGGCGTTTCCGGATCCACATCGACTTCGACCGTATTGCCATTGATGTTGAGCTTGGTCACGTTGGGTTCCCGTATGTGCCTGGCTGGCGCCGAATATATGCCCCGAGGCCCGTTGTTGGGAGGGGCCAGCAGCCATTCAGCTTCAATGCGATATCATCCCGCGCCCAGTTGCTTGTAAGGATTCGAGTTTGTCCGAGATTTCCCCGAAACCGCCGATCGTCACCGAAGTGGTGATCATTGGCGCCGGCCCATGCGGGCTGTTCCAGGTATTCGAGCTCGGGCTTCTCGGAATCGGGTGCCATCTCGTGGATTCGCTGGGCGCGCCCGGCGGGCAGTGCACCGAGCTGTATCCCGAAAAACCCATCTACGACATTCCGGCACTGCCGGTCTGCGGCGCGCAGGAGCTCGTCGACCGCCTGCTGCAGCAGATCGCGCCGTTCAATGCGCCGCTGCATCTCGGCCAGGAAGTCGCGTCGCTGCGCAAACGCGAGGACGGCCGTTTCGACGTCGAAACCATCCTCGGCACGCGCTTCGACGCGGGCGCGGTGGTGGTAGCGGGTGGCGTCGGGTCGTTCCAGCCGCGCCGCATCGGCGTCCCCGGCGCGGAAAATTTCGAGGGTCGGCGCATTCACTACCGTGTGCGTGATGCCGCCCAATACCACGGCCAGAAGCTCGCGATCTTCGGCGGCGGCGATTCCGCGCTCGACTGGGTCATCGACTTCGCCGGCAAGGCGGCCTCCATCACGCACGTGCATCGACGCCCGGAGTTCAAGGCGGCGCCGGTGTCGGTCGCGAAGATGCGCGCGCTCGCGGAGTCCGGCCAAGTGAGGTACATCGAAGGCTTGGCGGACTCACTGCGTGTCGGCGGCCCGCAGGCGGCCAATTCCTTCAAAGGAATGAACGTGAAGGGCACCGACGGCACCCTGCACGCCGTCGACGCCGACCATGTGTTCGCATTCTTCGGCCTGCATCCGAAGCTCGGGCCCATCGCCGAATGGGGCATGGAGCTCGAGAAGAAGGCGCTCAAGGTCGACACGGAGAAGTTCCAGACCAGCGTTCCCGGGATATTCGCCGTGGGAGACATCAACACCTATCCGGGTAAGAAGAAGCTGATTCTGTCCGGATTTCACGAGGCCGCGCTCGCCGCATTCTCGATTCAACACTACCTTTACCCGGCCAAGAAGCAGTTCCTGCAGTACACGACCACCAGTCCCGTGATGCAGAAGCGGCTCGGCATTCCCCACTAAACTAACTACTTGCAATGGAGTACCCCATGAAGATGATCCGCACGTTCGCCTGCCTCTCGCTGCTCGCCGCTTCGGCGGGCGCCTACGCCGCCGAGTGCAAGCTCGAGATCACCGGCACCGACGGGATGCAGTACGACAAGAAAGAGCTCGTCATCCCCGCTGACTGCACCGAAGTCGAGGTGACGCTCAAGCATTCCGGCAAGCTGCCGGCCAACGCGATGGGCCACAACGTCGTCGTGTCGAAGTCGGCCGACATGAGCGCCATCGTCGGCGACGGCATGGGTGCCGGGCTCGCGAGCGACTACGTGAAGAAGGACGACGCGCGCGTGATCGCGCACACCAAGGTCGTCGGTGGCGGTCAGTCGACGAGCGTGAAATTCCCGACGTCGAAGCTCAAGAAGGGCGAGGCGTACAGCTTCTTCTGCACCTTCCCCGGCCACTCGTCGATGATGAAAGGCACGCTGAAGTTCTGAGGGGCACTCTCTCGTCCATGGGTACCGGTCTCGCCGACCTGCGGCAGCAGTTTCAGCTCGAACGGCTGGAAGTGAATCTGTTTCGCGGCCAGAGCCGCGACACGGGCAGTCCGCAGGTTTTCGGCGGGCAGGTACTCGGCCAGGCGCTGATGGCGGCGTACGCGACCATCGACGACGGCCGCGAAGTGCATTCGCTGCACGCTTATTTCCTGCGGCGCGGGGATTTCAACAAGCCCATCGTCTACAGCGTCGATCGCAGCCGCGATGGCGGCAGCTTCTCCGCGCGACGCGTGGTGGCAATCCAGGACGGTGAGCAGATCTTCATCTGTTCGGCATCTTTCCAGACGCCGGAGCAGGGTCTCGAATACCAGGCCACGGCTCCCGCGGTGCCGCCGCCCGAGGAGCTGCAGCCGCTGTCCAAGCCGCCGCAGTCCGAGATGGACAAACTACCCGAGAAGCTGCGGCGCTGGCTCGAGATCGAGCGGCCGTTCGAGTTCCGCCCCGTGCAGCCGTACAACCCGCTGGCGCCCGTGGCCAGCACACCGGTGCGGCAGATCTGGATGCGTGCCGTCGACAAACTACCCGACGATCCGCGCCTGCACCGCTGCCTGCTGGCGTACATCTCCGACTACTGGCTGCTGGACACGGCGACGATGCCGCACGGCTCCTCGTTCCTGCGCGGCAACCTCATCATGGCCAGCATCGATCACGCCATCTGGTTCCATCGTCCGGCGCGCGTCGACGAGTGGTTGCTGTATTCGCTCGACAGTCCGTCGAGCTCGGGCGCGCGCGGCTTCGCGCGCGGCAGCTTCTACACGCGCGCGGGAGTGCTGGCGGCGAGCACCGCGCAAGAGGGGCTCATACGGCTCGTGCGGCCGCAATCCTGATCGTCCCGTGCGTGGCGGCGGCGCTGTTCGCCGGCGCCCGCGCCGCCGCACCCGCGCCGCGAGACGATCGCGATGCGCTCGCGGAGCTGTGGACCGGCCTGTACGACATCTCCGAGCAGCTCATCGCCGGCGAGACGCATAAAGCGCCGCTGGTGCCGCTCGCCGGGCAGCAACGTGTGCAGATCAACGTGCGGCGCGTCCAATTGCCCTGGCTCGGCAGCCATGTGTTGTACGTGGAGGAGTATCCCTACGACGCGCCGTTCGAGATGCGGCGACAGGGGCTGTTATCCATAGAACGCAATGCGGATGGAACGCTGCGCGTGCGGCAGTTCACGCGCCGGCCCGAAGTCAGCCAGGCCGCGACCGTGAACGCCGACGACGTCGAGTCGATCGCGGGCTGCGATATTTTCCTGCGGCGCGAAGGCGGACAGTTTCGCGGCGGCACGCGCGGCCGCACGTGTCTCGAAGGGCCACCCGGCGAACGGCGCTGGCTCGATTACCGGCTCGTCATCGGCGATCACCTGTTCTGGTATCGCACGCGGACGCTGCAAGCGCCGGACGACGAGTTCGTCGAAGAGATCGCCGGTTTTCCGCACGTCGATCTCGAGGAGGCGCGGCTGTTTTCGTGCGGCATCTCCTGGACCGCGAGCAAGGACAAGGCGCAGCGGCGGCCGCTCGGCAGCGTCGATCTGCACGACCGCGGCGGTCGCGCACATTTCCGCACGCCCGATGGGCGCGAACTCACGCTCGAGCTGCACGGCCGCGACTGGCCGCTGTCGGAGGGACGCGAATCGCTCGTGTTGATCCTCACCGACGGTGGCGCGGACAGCGAGCCCATCGCTTCGAGCTGGACCTCGCTGGGCGCGGCGAATGTGGGCATCGACATCGGGTGGTTGGCCGTCGATTGTGCGCCGTTGGCGCCCGAGACCGGCGAGCAGCGATCGTAATGGGACCCCATTAATTCCGCTAAGTCGCGAGCCAGTGGATCAGGATGAACAGCATCCACACGGCAAGCGCCGTCAATGTCGCAAACACGGTCACGATGGCCAGCGGAATCAGCACCAGCGAGCGGCGACTGCGCCGCGCGGCGCGATCCGGCGTCGACACCCACGCATCGAGCAGCGCGAGATTGCGGGTCTGCGCCTGGAAGGCGAAGTCGAACACGTCGCCTATCAGGGGAATGGTGCCGACGAGCGCATCCAGCGCGATGTTCATGAGCATCATGAGTTGCACGGCATTCGGCGTGCGCAGGTTGCGCGCCACGCGCAGCGCGTACACGGCCACCAGCGCGCCGGCGATGTCGCCGAGCCCGGGCACCAGGCCGAACAGCGCATCGAGACCGAAACGCCACTTCGTCCCCGGTACGGGAAACGCCTGGTCGAAGAGCCGCGTGATCAGCCGCAGGTGCTCGAGCCCGCGTCGCCCGCGCTGCTCGCTGTCGTCGGAGTCGGGCTTGTGCGCGGCCACGCAGACTAACTACCTGGCGCGCCCAGCATCGACTGGACTTCCGCTTCGAGCGCCGGGTTGAAACGGCCCGGATCCTCCATCATCAGGAAATGGCCGCCGCCCGTGAGCGTGACCGCATGGAACTTCGGTACCAGCCTGCGTATGCGCGGCTCGTTCACGGGCTCGCCGAGATCCGAGTTGATCGCGACGATGGGTACCGAAACTTCCTTGAGCGGCTCGGTGAAGTCGTACTGCAAGACGGCGCGCAGCGCCGGAATGCCGATATGCGGCGGCGTCAGCGACATGTCGTAGGCGATCTTGCCCTTGAGCGCGGCGTTCGCGCCCGGCGCGAAGAAGTGCTGGCTGACCATCGTGCGCGTCTGGCCGATGAAGTCGGCGTCGAACGGCTTCAGCAGCGCATCGACCTGCGCCTTGCTCGGGATCGGTGCGCCGATGGTCTTGAACGTGTCGACACCGATGATGCCGATGACTCGGGTCTCGAGCAGGCGTGCCGCCTCGATCGCCACCGGTCCACCCATCGAATGACCGATCAGGATGAGCCGTTCGTTCGGCACGGCCGACAGCGCGGTCGCCACGTCCTGTCCGAAATGCGCGATGGTCCATGCGGTGCGGCTGCCGTCGGTGCCGCCGTGGCCGGCGAGATCGACGGTAACCAGCGTGTACTTCGATTTGAACGCCGGAATCTGCTCGCGCCAGTAGTTCGAATCCGTCGACCACCCGTGTATGAATACCAGCGCGGGCTCGCCCGCGCCGTACACGCGGTACTGGACGTGCACTCCATCTGACGCGATCGCGATGCGCGCCGTGCCCTCGGCGGGCTCGGACTTTGCGGTGGATGCCGGGGGCGCGGGGGCGGGCGCGGGCGGCGCCTCTTTCTGGCCGCAGGCCGAGAGGGTCAAGGCGAGAGTCAATGCGGCCGCGCGGACCGCCGGTGTCATGTGCATCCGCGCACTTTAGGCAAAAGACGCCGCGTAGTCACCGATGGCGAGCGCGGAGGTGAGCCCGGGGCTCTCGATGCCGAGCAGATTCACGAGGCCCGGCAGTCCATGCTCCGCCGCGCTCTCGATGCGGAAATCCGGCTGGGGCTCGTCGGGGCCGTGCAGCTTGGGCCGGATGCCGGTGTAGTCGGGCATCAGCGCGCCGTCGGCGAGCTGCGGCCAATAGCGCCGGATCGCTTCGTAGAACAGCGGCGCGCGCGCGGCGTTCACCGAGTAGTCGATGCGATCTATCCACTCGACGTCGGGCCCGAAGCGTACCCGCCTGCCGAGATCGAGCGTGGCGTGGATGCCGAGGCCGGCCGCGTGCGGAATCGGATAGATGAGGTGCTGAAACGGCGAGCGCGCCGCCACGGTGAAGTAGTTGCCGCGGCCGAGGTGCATCTTCGGAATGCGCCCCGCGGGATAGCCCTCGATGCGGCCGAGCAGTTCGACGGCGCCCAGACCCGCGGCGTTCACGACGAACCGTGCCTCGATCTCGGTATTTCCGGCGGTCTTTTCGGCGGTGGCCGCGCCGCTGCCGGTGCGTACCAGGAACCCGTCGGGCAGGCGTCCGAGACTCTCGACCGGACAATCGCACACCAGCGTGCCGCCCGAGTTTTCCATGTCGCCCTGGAGCGCGAGCATGTAAGGATGCTGGTCGACGATGCCGCTGGTCGGGCAATGCAGCGCTGCCGTACAGCGCACCTCGGGCTCCATCTTGTGGGCCTCGGTGCCGGACACCAGCCGCACGCCCTCGACGTCGTTCGCGTGGGCGCGCTCCAGCAGATGCAGCAGCACCTGCTCTTCCTCGTCGCCGTTCGCGACGATGAGCTTGCCGCAATTGTGGTGGTCGATGCCGCGCTCCGTGCAGTACGCGTACAGCGCGCGGTTGCCGGCCACGCAGAAGCGCGCCTTGAAGCTGCCGGGGGTGTAGTAGAGGCCGGCGTGGATGACGCCGCTGTTGCGCGCCGAGGTGATGGTGCCGGGATATGTTTCGGCTTCCAGCAGTACCACCTCCCGCCCGGCGCGCGCGAGCGCGCGCGCCACGGCGAGCCCGACCACGCCGGCTCCGACGACCACGCACTCGACTCGATCCGCCATATACTCAATCTACCATGCAAATCCGGTATTTCCGCCGCGCCCGCGCGGCACTCTGCTTCACGCTCCTGGTTTTTTTTGCGGCCTGCACGCCGGCCGACAATCCCTACACGAAGATCCAGAACCCGCCGTTGGTTCAGGCCCGGCTGTCGACCATGACCGTGCTGGCCACCGCCGACAACCTGGCCGCGGATCTCGCAACCCGCGGCTACCCGGCCACGACGTTCGCGTCTAACTATCCTGCCTCGGTGCGGGTCGAGGCGGGGTTGTGGCACCTGCCGGAAGACGTGGTCGCGCAGACACGGTATTTCATCGCGTCGTCGGGGCCGTCCATCCGCCTGGTGGTCGGGCTGTTGCCGCCGGATGTGCCGGCGGTCGATGCCTCCGTCGAGCGCGACTTCTATCGCAACGTGCTCGGCGCCGACGTGCCGCATTGGCCGGCGAACGTGCCGCGGCCCGACAACGCGCGCGTGCACGGATGGACGTTTTTCATCCCGAGCGTGGTCGAGGCGCGCAACAAATTCCGCGAGCACAATATCGCGATCGACTTCGCGCCGGTCGCGATCACGACGGCCTATCTAGGCGATCACAAGACGATGGGCATCCGCGCGCCCGACGGCGCAGTCATCGAGCTCGTGGAGAGCGCGGCGCAGTAGCGGCTGCGCCGGTCATTTACGGGGGCTCGCGACCAACACCTTGCCTGGATTCATGATGCCGTTCGGATCGAACGCCTGCTTCACGCGGCGCATCAGCTCGAGCTCCACCGGATTGGCATAACGCTCGAGCTCGAATACCTTCAGCTGCCCGATGCCGTGCTCGGCCGAGAAGCTGCCGCCGAGCTCCTTCACGAAATCGTGGACGGCGCGGCGCAGCTTCGGTTCCACCGCCTGCAACTGAGCGATCTGATAACCCGGACGCTGATTGATGTTGAAGTGCAGGTTGCCGTCGCCGAGATGTCCGTACGCCACGAGCACGCCCTGTGGCACGTGGTTCGCCACCCAGCCGCCGGCGCGCTCGATGAACCGCGGCACCTGCGAGACGGGCACGGAGATGTCGTGCTTGAGACTGGCGCCCTCCTTGCGCTGCGCTTCGGGGATCGATTCGCGCAGGCGCCAGAACGCTTCACGCTCGCGCTCGCTGGTGGCGACCGCGGCATCGGTGACGAGCCCCATTCGAAGCGCATCGGCCAGCACGTGCTCGAGCACCGGCTGCAATGGCGCGTCGGCGCGCGAAGACGACAGCTCGCACAACACGTACCACTCGGCGGGCGAGGAGAGCGGGTCGACGACGCCCGGAATGTGTCTGGTGGTGAGGTCGATGCCGATGCGCGGGATCAGCTCGAAGGAGCTCACGGAGTCGCCGCTCCCGGCGCGCACACGCGCGAGCAGCTCGACGGCCGCATCGGGATCGCGCACGGCGGCGAATGCGGTGGCGTGGGCGCGCGGCGCCGGATACAGCTTGAGGCAGGCGGCCGTGATCACGCCCAGCGTGCCTTCGGCACCGAGAAACAGCGACTTGATGTCGTAGCCCGTATTGTCCTTGCGCAGGCCCGTGAGCGTTTCGAGCACGCGGCCGTCGGGCAGCACCACCTCGAGGCCGAGCACGAGCTCGCGCGCCATGCCGTAGCGGATCACATTGAGGCCGCCGGCATTCGTCGACAGATTGCCGCCGAGCATGCAGCTGCCCTCGCTGCCGAGCGACAGCGGCAGGTAGCGATCGGCCTGGGCGGCGGCGGCATGCAGGTCCGCGAGGATGCAGCCCGCCTCGGCGGTGATCGTGTAGTTAGCGGTGTCGACCGCACGGATGCGGTCGAGCCGCGCCAGCGACAGCAGCACCTGGCTGCTGGAGGCATCGGGCGTCGCGCCGCCGCAGTAGCTGGTGTTGCCGCCTTGCGGAACCACGCCGATGTGCAGCTCATTGCACAGCGCGAGCACGCGCGCTACCGCGGCGGTGTCGGCCGGCGCCACGACCGCGAGCGCGTGGCCGCGATACTGCGCGCGGTGGTCGCGCAGCATGGGCGCGGTGCGAGCGGGGTCGTCGATGACGGCTTGGTCATCGAGCAGAGCACGCAGACGGTGAATGACGGCGGCGGAATCGAGCACACGCGGATCATAGCGCGCGAGGTGGAAATGGGGTCACTCCCCAATTCCTAGCAAAAGGGGTCAGACCTCGTCAGGTTGGCACCAGCTACCCGAGGCGATGAGAGGTCTGACCCCTTTTGCTAGGAATTGGGGAGTGACCCCATTTCACGCCAGGGGCGCGCGCCGGCACCCGGGCTTGGTCAGCAGCATCTGCACCGTGCCGAGCTGGCGTTCCAGGAAGCCGCCTTCGCAGTAGCACAGGTAGTACTCCCACAGGCGCACGAAACTGTCCGAGTACCCGAGCTCGCGCACCTTGCCGAGATTGCCGAGGAAACGCTCGCGCCAGGCGCGCAGCGTGCGCGCGTAGTGCGGGCCGATATCCTCGAGATCGAACACCTTCATGTCGGTCGAGCGGGTCAGCGCGATCAGCAGCGCGGACACCGAGGGGATGAAGCTGCCCGGAAACACGTAGCGCTGAATGTAGTCGACCGACTTGAGCGCGCGCGCGTAGTACTGATCCTGAATCGTGATTGCCTGCAGCAGCATCGCACCTTCGGGTTTCAACAAGCGCGAGCAGTGGTGGAGGTAGCCGTCCAGAAATTGCGCGCCGACGGCTTCGACCATCTCGATCGAAACCAGTTTGTCGTATGGACCGGCGAGGTCCGCGGTCAGGTCGCGGTAGTCCTCGAGCAGCACGGTGATGCGCTCCGACAGGCCGCGCTCGGCGATTTTCTTGATGGCGTAATCCCGCTGCGCGGCCGAGATGGTCGTCGTGGTCACGCGGCAGCCGTACCGCTCCACGGCGTGAATCGCGAAGCCACCCCATCCGCTGCCGATCTCGAGCACGTGATCTGTGGGCTTCAGGTCGAGCTTGCGGCACACGGCTTCGAACTTGGCCGTCGAGGCCACTTCGAGCGAGGCGTCGGGCCGCGGAAAGATGGCGCAGGAATAAGCCATCGTGGGATCCAGCATGATCTCGTACAGCGCGTTGCCGAGGTCGTAGTGCGCGGCGATGTTGCGCGCGCTGCCGCTCTTGCTGTTGCGATTCGCCCAGTGGAAGAGCTTGAGCAGCGGCTGGCTGACGAAGGCCCAGCGTCCGTCCAGCGCGTTCATCTGCTCGCGGTTCGCGACAAAGATGCGGACGAGGCTCGTGAGGTCGTCGCAGCGCCACAGTCCGCGGATGTACGCCTCGCCGGCGCCCACCGTGCCGCCGAACGCCGCGTCCGCGAACAACTGCCAATGATGGATGCGCAGTGTGACGCCGAGGTCGTGCGCGACAGAGCGTGAACCGAAGCGATGCTGCCTGCCGTCGGGCTCGATGAGCCGCAGCTCGCCATGGCGGAAGCGCGCCAGCTGTCCGAGCAGCAGCTTGCGTCCGAGTCGCGCGAGCAGCGACGGGCGCTGCCCGAGCGGCAGGGCGAAGGCGCGGGAAAGGAGCGGGGCCTTGATCGAAGACCGGACCGGAGATGGAGTAGTCATGTTTGAGATTGCGCAGCGTCCGCGCGCCTGGATGGATGGAGGTGGATCGGCGCGCGCTTCAACCACAACTTGAGCGCCTGCCAGTGAATGAGGGACACCACCTTGAGCGTCATCAGTGGGAAACTGACGAGCGCGCGCGCCAGTGAGCCGGCAGTCATCGGCTGACGCCTGAGGCGCAGCGTCGCGTCGAAGCGCGGCGTGGCTTCGCCCTCGTGCTCCACTGCCGGCCAATTTTCCATGTGAACGTGCAGCCCTTCCGCCGGCGCGCTGAAACACCACTCGTAGCGCATGTCCATGGGCATGAACGGCGAGACGTGGAACTCTTTGTCGAAGCTGAAACGCCAGGCGCGCGTGCCGCGACCCTGGTCTTCGATTGGGGCATCCGCCACCGGCAACACGTACGCGTGCCGCTCTTTCCACGGCGTGTTGGTGATCTGCGCGACGATGGTCTCGACGCACGAGTCGTGCTCGTCGTACACGTAGTAGAAGCTCACGGGGTTGAAGCTGTAACCGAAAAAACGCAGATGCGTCAGCAGTCGGATCGGCCCGCGCGGCCGGCGTCCGGTGCGCTGCAGGATCAGATCGCGCACGGCTGAATCGAGCGGAAGGTCTGTCGGGCCCAGGAAATCTTCGCGCTTGAAGCGGGCGAGCGCGGGCCGGCGTGCGGACCACAGCCAGCGACCCTCGAACAGCGTCGGCAGCTCGGCGAGATCGATGAAGCTCATGAAAATGCGGTACCGAAACGCATTCCTGGCCGGCCCGAAGCGCCGGTGCTGAATCCATCCCGTGTACAACGCGCTGTTCATGATGGCTATACGGCAGTCGCAAGCAGTGCGGATGCAGCCGCATCGACGCGCAAGCTGCGCTCGAATTCCTCGAGTGCCCACTCCGCGCTCACGACGCCGTCCTCGTGGAAGCCGTAGCGCCAGTAGGCGCCGCAATAGAAGGTGCGCGACCGGCCGCTGATCTCGGCGCGCCGCTTCTGCGCGGCGACGCCGCTCGGTAGATAGACCGGATGGTGGTAGGCGATCTTGCGGATGACCTTCGCCGGGTCGATGTCCGCGCCACGGTTGAGTGTCACGAGAAATTTCACCGGCGCGTCGAGCGACTGCAGCACGTTCATGTCGTAGGTGAGCGCTACGCGATCGCGCTCCCGGTCGTGGCGCGAGTCGAGCAGACCATGGTCCATCAAATGACAGTTCCACGCCGCCCGCGCGCGCTGTGCGCGCGGCAACATCGACTGGTCGGTGTGCAGGATCGCTTCGTTTTTCTGATACGGAAATGCGCCGAGGACCGCGCGCTCCGCCTCGCTGGCGCCGTCCAGGATGCGCAGCGCCTGGTCGCTGTGACAGGCGAAGAACACGTAGTCGAATCGCTCGACGCTGCCGATGGCGGTGCGCACCGTGACGCCGGCGCGGTCGCGCCGCACGCTCGTCACCGGCGTGTCGAGCCGGATGCGTTCGATGAACGGTGCCGTGAGCTTTCTCGCGTATTCGCGCGAGCCGCCCTTGACCGCCTGCCAGACCGGGCGATTGCTGATGTTCAGGAAGCCGTGTTTGTCGAAGAACTCGACGAAGAAGCGCGCCGGGAAAGACAGCATGGCGCGCTCGGTGGCGGACCAGATGGCCATGCCCATTGGCACGATGTAGCGCTCGCGGAAGGACTGCGAGTAGCGGTTGCGCTCGAGGTATTCGCCCAGTGTCAGTGTGTCGTCGTCGGAGGCGAGCAGCGCGCGGGCTTCGCGGTTGAAGCGCAGGATGTCGCGGATCATTCTGAGGAACGACGGGCGCAGCAGGTTGCGCCGCTGCGCGAACAGCGAGTTCACCGACGTGCCGTTGTATTCGAGGCCGTTGCGCTCGTCGCGCAGACTGAAGCTCATGTTGGAGCTCTGGTACTCGACACCGAGCTCATCGAGCAGCGCGATGAAGCGCGGATAGGTCCAGTCGTTGAAGACGATGAACCCGGTATCTATCGCGTACCGCCGGCCCTCCCAGTCGACGTCCACGGTGTTCGTATGACCCCCGATGTGGGAGCCAGCCTCGAAGACCGTGATGTCGTGCTCGCGGTGCAGGCGGGCGGCGACGACCATGCCGGAGATGCCCGAACCGATGATGGCGACTTGCATTGAAATAAGACGCCTGTGACGGTAGTTACCTGGCTCTACGGGGGTGAGGGCCGGGTGGATGCAGGGGGAGTACGGCGACGCGCATGTTCTCGCGGGCATCCGTCCAGCAAGCGTCGGTGTGGGACGAGGGGGAGGAAGAGGGAGGCGCACACCCGGAAGTCGTCGGGCGCGAAGATTGAGCGGAGAGCCGGGCCCGAGAGCCGGGCCGAGAGCAGGACGATTGTCAGTCGCGCGGCAGCGGTCTGATCCGGCGCGGATGGTGGTCTCGCACGGAGATCGGCACGGGCTTGAGATCCCAGATGATTCCGAGCCAGGACATGAGCTTGAGCAGGTAGAACGTCACATCGACCTCCCACCAATAGAAACCCTGACGCGTCGAGCTCGGGTAGTGGTGATGGTTGTTGTGCCAACCCTCACCGAGGGTGATCAGCGCGAGAAACCAGTTGTTGCGGCTCGAGTCGCCCGTTTTATAACGTTGCCGACCAAATACATGCGACAGCGAGTTGATGGTGTACGTGCCGTGCGAGCACAGCACCGTCGACACGAAGAAGCCCCAGATGAGCATCTGCCAGCCGTTGGTGCCGAGGGCCGGCACGTATTTTTCGAGCGCTGCGCCGAGGAAGAACATGGCGACCGCCAGCAACACGGGGACGATGATGTCGAAGCGATCGAGCCAGCGCAGCTCGGGGAAATTCAGCAGATCGCGCACGCGCTTGAGATCCGGCGCGAAGCCTTTCTTCGACAGGAACCAGCTCATGTGCGCGCGCATGAAGCCGTGCTGGATGGGCGAGTGCGCGTCTCGCGCCTGGTCCGAATACTGATGGTGATCGCGATGATGCGCGGCCCACCAGATGGGCCCGCGCTGCACGGCCGACGAGCCGAGCACGCCGAACAGGAACTGCGCAACGCGCGAGGTCTTGAACGACTTGTGCGAGAAATAACGGTGATAGAAACCCGTGATTGCGAACATGCGGATGAAATACAGCGCGATGCAGACGATGACGGCAATCGGACTCCAGCCGACGGCGAGCACGAACAAACAAGCCGCATGCATCAGGATGAACGGCAGGGTTCGCAGCCAGTCGATGCCGTCTGTGCCCAAGTCGCGGGTTTGCGCGTCGACAGTCGAGGCCCTGCTGGTGTCGAACCAGTTCAGCAGCGCGCGTCCCAGGCGGACCAGCGGGTTGGCGGAGGTTGGTGTGTCGGCACTCATGTCGTTGAACAGAATCCACTGAAGCGATCGCTGCGAAAACGGCGGATCGCGAAGGTGCGAATGTTTTCCCATTCGGCCCTCGGACTGCCCTGAAGCAGGTCGCGTTTAAGAGGCGTCGCCGGGTGCGGCAGTTCGCTGTTCCAGCGCCGCGATGCGCTCTTCGAGCGGCGGGTGACTCATGAACAGGCGCTGCAGGCCCTGCGCGACCCCGCCGTTGATGCCGAATGCCTTGAGCGCCTCGGGCATCTGATTAGGGGAATGCTTACCCTGCGCTGCCGCAGACTGCGCGCGCCGCAGAGACTGGAGCGCGCCGATCATCGCGGGTGCGCCGGCGAGGTAGGCGCCGCCTTCGTCCGCGCGGAATTCGCGCCGGCGCGAGAACCACGCCACGATCATGCTGGCGAAGAGGCTGAGCACGATTTCCGCGACGAACACGGTGACGAAGTAGCCGATGCCGCCGCGATTTTCCTGGTTGTTGCCGCGCATGGCGCTGTCGACGATGCCGCCAATGATGCGCGCGAAGAAGATGACGAACGTGTTGAGCACGCCCTGGATGAGCGTGAGCGTGACCATGTCGCCATTGGCGATGTGCGCCACTTCGTGACCCAGCACCGCCTCCACTTCATCGCGACGCATGGAGCGCAGCAGGCCCGTGCTGACCGCGACCAGCGCGTTGTTCTTTCGCGGACCGGTGGCAAACGCGTTGGGCTGCGGAGAATCGAAGATGCCGACCTCGGGCATGGCGATGTGCGCCGTCTCGGCGAACTTGCGCACCGTGGCAACCAGCCACGCCTCGGTCTCGTCGCGCGGCGTATCGATGACACGGACGCCCATCATCCGCTTGGCCATCCACTTGGAGATGGCAAGCGAGATGAACGCGCCGCCGAAGCCGAAGATGGCGGCGAAGAGGAGCAGGCCCTGGTAATTGGTGCCGCGGCGCGCGAGGTACTCGTCGAGCCCGAAGATGTGAATGACGGCCGTCAACAGCAGGATGACGGCAAGGTTCGTGGCGATGAACAGGCCAATACGTTTCATGGCTTGATGCGACTCCGGTCTGCGGTGCAGGGGTTGGCGCTGTTTCTGGCGGCGAACGGCGGGAATTCAACCCCAAATGATGCTTTTTGAATCAAGCGCTTAGGATGAAGTCGACGATTGCCTGGGGGTCGTCCAGCGGCAGCCTGAAACCCGCGTAACCCGCGAGCGTCACACCGTCCGGAACGGCCACCGCGGCGATCGTTGGATCGTCCACCGCGAGCGGCGTACCGACGCCGCGAAATACTTCGACACGGCGAAGCCATTCGAGTTGCTTGAACCCCTCGATGAGTACCACGTCGACTGGGCGCAGCTGGCCGAGCAAGATTTGCAAACTGGCGGGTTCGGCGGAGGACGCGATTCGGGCCCAGCCGCGATCCGAAGCCACGATCACTTCCGCGGCGCCGGCGACCCGATGTCGGTAGCTGTCCTTGCCCGGCGAATCGAGTTCGATGTCGTGGTGATGGGTGTGCTTGATGGTCGATACGCTGAGCCCGCGCGACTGCAGCGCGGGAATGAGCCGTTCCATCAGCGTCGTCTTGCCGCTGCCCTGGGAACCGATGATGGCAACGACGCGCATTTCACGTTCCAGTGCTCGACTCTAACTAATCAGTAGTTTTGGGCTTCTTCTTCGTCCGGATCGTCGTCGTCGTCGTCATCGTCGTCCTCATCTTCGTCCTCGTCCTCGTCGAAATCCTCTTCTTCTTCTTCCTCATCGTCGTCCGCATCATCGGACCAGCCTTCAGGCTCGACGGTGGGCTCCAGGTCGAGTTCGTGCCAGGTGTCGAGATCGAGTTCCTCGGTCTCGCCATCCAGGTATTCGATTTCAACGAGTTCGTTGTCCTCGTCGACGGACAGCACGCGGAAGGTTTCGTCCTCTTCCTTGTTCTCGTACCACTTGCCGGTGACCGGTGCGTATTCTCTGCCCACGAATGGATGCCTCTGTCTGGAAGGCGGAGAGTTTAGGGGCTGCCTGTGAATGCGGCAACGGGATGTATTGCGTAAGATCGCGCCCAATCTCATGAGCACTGCCCATCCCCTAACTCGCGCGCGCCGCATCGTCGTCAAGGTCGGCTCGGCACTGTTGATAAGTGACGGTCAGGTGAATCGCCACTGGATCGAGACATTGGTCGACGATCTGCTGCGCCTGCGCGCGCGCAAGCAGGAGATCGTGCTCGTTTCCTCCGGCGCCATCGCGCTCGGACGGCGCGAACTCAAGTTCGCCGCGGGCCCGCTCAAACTCGAGGAGAGCCAGGCCGCGGCGGCCGTGGGGCAGATTGCGCTGGCCCACATTTATAAGGAGTTGTTCGCCAAGTCCGGCGTCACGGTGGCGCAGATACTGTTAACACTCGAAGACAGCGAGCGCCGCCGCCGCTATCTCAACGCGCGCGCGACACTCTCGCAGCTGCTCGAACTCGGGGCGCTTCCCGTGATCAACGAGAACGACACTGTCGCGACCGCCGAGATCCGTTATGGCGACAACGACCGCCTCGCGGCACGAGTGGCGCAGATGACGAGCGCGGATTGTCTGCTGCTGCTGTCGGATGTCTCCGGCCTGTACACCGCGGATCCCAACCTCGATCCCAGCGCGAAGCTCATCCCCGAAGTGCGCGAGATCACATCCGAGATCGAGGCGATGGGCGGAGGATCCGCCTCCGCGGTCGGCTCGGGTGGCATGGCGACGAAGATCGCCGCGGCGAAGATCGCGACCGCCGCGGGTTGCGCCATGGCCATTGCCGCCGGCGCACCGCTGCATGCCGTGCGCCGGCTCGAGGAGGGCGTGGAATGCACCTGGTTCCTGCCCGCGTCGAACCCCGAGAATGCGCGCAAGCAGTGGATCGCCGGCGCGCTGCGTCCCACAGGCGCCATCACCATCGACGCGGGAGCCATGCAGGCACTGCGCTCGGGCAAGAGCCTGCTGCCCGCGGGTGTCACCGCCGTCGGCGGGCGCTTTTCCCGCGGCGATACCGTCAGCGTGTGCGACCGCGACGGCACAGAAATCGCGCGCGGCATGATTGCGTATAACGACAGCGACGCGACGCGCATCATCGGCAAGCGCAGCGCCGACATCGAAGCCCTACTGGGTTTTCGCGGCCGCACCGAGATGATTCACCGCGACGATCTGGTGATGCTGCGCCCGGATCTCGCTCCCGTCTGAGCACGAGCCATAAATCCCCCATGAGTGCCGCCGTAAACGCATCGCCCGAAATCGCCGCCATCATGGATCGGCTGGGCCGCGCCGCCACCGAGGCTGCGGGCGTCCTGGCACGCGCCAGCACGGCGGCGAAGAACGATGCGCTCGCGAAGGTGGCCGTCGCATTGCGCGATGGAAAGGCGGCCTTGCTGGCGGCCAATGCCGAGGACATGGCCGCGGCGCGTTCCAAGGGACTTTCGGGTGCCATGCTCGATCGCCTCGTGCTGGATGAGCAACGCATCGAAGCCATGGCGTGCGCAGTGGAGGACATCGCGGCACTGGCCGATCCCATCGGCACCACCATCGCGCGGTGGACCCGGCCCAACGGGCTCGACATATCGCGGGTGCGCGTGCCGCTGGGCGTCGTCGGAATCATTTACGAGAGCCGACCCAACGTGACGTGCGATGCCGGGTCGCTGTGCCTGAAGTCCGGCAACGCGGCCATTCTGCGCGGCGGCTCCGAGAGCGTGCATTCGAGCCGTGCCATCCATGCCTGCCTCGCGGCGGGGCTGACGAGCGCCGGGTTGCCGGCCGCGGCGATCCAGCTCGTGCCCACCACCGACCGTGCCGCCGTCGGCTATCTGCTGTCGTCGATGACCGGGTACGTCGACGTCGTCGTGCCGCGCGGCGGCAAGAGCCTGGTCGCGCGCGTGCAGGCCGAGGCGCGCGTGCCCGTCATCGGGCATCTCGAGGGTGTCTGCCACGTGTACGTCGATCGCGATGCGGATCTCGCGATGGCGCGCGCCATCGTCAGGAACGCCAAGCTGCGACGCACCGGCGTGTGCGGCTCGGCGGAGACCTTGCTAGTCGACGCCGCGTGCGCGGCCACGCATCTCGCGCCGGTGGTGCGCGAGCTGCTCGACGCGGGCTGCGAAGTGCGCGGCGACGCGGCGGTGCAGAAAGTGGATGCGCGCGTACTGGCGGCCACGGAGCAGGACTGGTACACCGAGTATCTCGACGCCATCATCGCCGCGCGCGTCGTCGATGGGGTGGATGCGGCCATCGAGCACATAGCCAAGTACGGCTCCGCGCATACCGAGAGCATCGTGACGGCGAATGCCGCCACCGCGCAGCGGTTCCTCGATCGGGTAGATAGCGCCATCGTACTGCACAATGCCTCGACGCAGTTCGCGGACGGCGGCGAGTTCGGCATGGGGGCGGAGATCGGCATCTCGACCGATCGCTTCCACGCGCGCGGGCCCGTGGGCGTGGAGCAGCTCACCTCGTACAAATATGTAGTGCGCGGCACCGGGCAGATCCGTCCCTAGCAAGCGGGGACCGCCATTCATCGCAGCTTCACGATCTCCGCCAGCGCCAGCTGATGCTCCGCCAAATCGAATACCTGCAGATTGATCGCCGCCGCTAGATAGTCGCGCGCGCGCGCGGTGTCGCCGCGCGCCCAATGTGCCTCGCCGACGTAGAACAGCGCCTGACAGAGCCGGTCGCTCGTGCCGAGGGGTATTTCATCATCGTCTTCGGCGAAGTCGGACCGCATGTACTGGGTCAGGTTCGCTTCGGTGAGCTCGCCCTGCAGATAGCGCGCCAGCGGTCGTGGCCACTCGTCGTCGTGAATGCGCTCGACGAACTGCGGCTGCGGGACGCCGGCACGGCGTTGCGCCAGCCAGAACATGAGCTGCGCGAACTCGGCCTGCGGCCGGTCCGGCTCGCCGGCCGCCACGTAGCGGAAGCGGGCGGCGGCGGCGGCCCAACTACCGGCGACGAAGTCGAGCGTGCCGGCCTGGCGATACAACTCGGCGGAGCGCGGCTCCAATGCCAATCCCGCCTCCACGGCCGCGCGCGCGGCGTCGTAGCGGTGCCCGGCGAACAGCGCTTCGGCGAGACGGCCGAAAATGAAGGCATCGCGCGGCCTGCAGGCCAGGGCGCGGTTGAATGCCGTCGCCGCGCCCGCGGAATCGCCGGTTGCCAGGCGCGCATGGCCCAGCCTCAGGTGCAGAACCGCGAAGCGCTGCGCGCCCAGGCCGCGCGCGCATTGCGCATCGGGCGGCACGCGCGCCTGCGCGATCTCGTGTTCGGTGGCGCGGACGTCGTCATTTCCCGGCATTGGCAAATCGTCCGGCTTGCGCTTCTCCCACGCGGTGCGCGCGAGCGCGAGCAGCGGCGAATCCCCTTGCTCCGGCTCTGGCGCCTGCGCCGCGCGCGCCGGCAGCGGCACCATGCACGCGAGCAACAGGATCGCGAGCAGCTTCACGCGGACGCTTTCAGCGCGCGCAGACCACCGCGCAGCGAGCGGCAATCCTGGAAGCCGTGGCCGCGCAGCAGGTCGGCGGCGGCCGCGCTGCGCTTGCCGCTGGAACACACCAGTAGATAGCGCAGGTGGCCGTCGAGTCCGGCGGCACCGGTCATGAGCCTGGACACGGGCATGTGCAAGGCGGGTACGGCCAGCGGCTCGGCCTGCAGTTCGCGCGAATCGCGCACGTCGATCAGCGTGAAGCCGGCGCGCTGCGCGTCGGCAAGCGAAGCGAAGGTCGCCTCCAGTTCATCGGGCACCGGCGCGGCGGGCGGTGCTGCGGCGGGCACGGCCGCATGCGCGGCGCAGCCGGCGGATCGGCGTACGCGCAGCCGCTGCGTGGAGAGCGTGATCAAATCGAATATGAGCATCTGGTCGCCGCCAAGGCCGGGCAGGCCTAACAACAGCTTGAGCGCTTCCAGCGCCTGCAGGCTGCCGAAGACTCCCGGTACGGGGCCGAGCACGCCGGCCTCGGCGCAGTTGCCGACGAGTCCGTCGCGCGTGGCCGTGGGCCACACGCAGCGCAAGCAGGGCGAGGCGGCGTCGCCCCGCACGAGCTGCAGTTGTCCCTCGTATTGGTACACGCTCGCGAACAGCACCGGTTTGCCCGAGCGCAGCGCGACGTCGTTGAGCAGGAACTTGGTCGAGAAGTTGTCGCTGCAGTCGAGGATGAGGTCGTAGCCGACGACGAGTCGGTCCGCATTGGCCGCGTCGAGGCGCAGCGCGTGCGACTGCACGCGCACCTGCGGATTGAGCGCGCGCACGCGTCGTTCGGCCAGCGCGGCTTTCTCGGCGCCGCAGTCGGCGAGCGCGTACCAGGTCTGGCGATGCAGGTTCGAGGGCTCGAGCCGGTCGCCGTCGACGATGCCCAGCCGGCCGACGCCCGCACCCGCGAGGTACTGCAGCACGGGCACTCCGAGCCCGCCCGCGCCGACGACGAGCACCGATGCACCCGCGAGGCGCTGCTGGCCGGCGGTGCCGACTTCCTTGAGCGCGATCTGACGCGAGTAGTCAGGCGTCGGAATGGTGGCGTGCGGGTGGGCATGCGCGGGTGCGTGCGCATGTTCGTGCTCGTGCTCTTTTTGGTGTGTGTGCGCGGCCGGCGCGGCGCATCTCTCGCAGTTCACCCAGCCGGAGTCGCCGTTGATGTAGTGCTCCTTCTTCCAGATGGGCACCCGGTGCTTCACTTCGTCGATGATGTAGCGGCAGGCGCGGAAAGCCTCGTCACGGTGGGCGGCGCTGACGCCCACCCACACGGCGACGTCGCCGATGGCCAGCGACCCCAGCCGGTGTACACAGGATGCCCGACGCACGCCGAATTTTTCGCGCGCCTCCGCAACGATGCGCGCGCCTTCCTTCTCGGCCAGCTCCGCGTACCCCTCGTATTCCAGCAGCGTGACGAAGTGACCTTCATTGTGATTGCGCACCCAGCCTTCGAACTGCGCGAAACCGCCACAGCTCGCGTCGCGCACCGTGTCGCGCAGCACCGCCGGGGCGAGTGGCTCGGTGCTGAAGTAGAACGGCGTGCTCATCCGCCCGCGACCGGAGGAATGAACACGACGGCATCGCCGGGTGCAAGCGGCTGCGTCCACTCGCTGAACTCCGCGTTCACGGCGACGCGCAGCATGTCGGCGGGCAGCGTGAACGCATGGCGCGCGGCGAGTTCGGCGTACAGCTCGCGCGGCGTGCGCGCCGCGGTGCTGAGGGTCTCGGCGCTGCGGCCCGCCTGCTCGCGCAGCAGCGCGTAGTACTGCACCTGGATTTCGCGCGTGGCACCGGGACGCATGGCGGACATGGCCGCCCCATACTCCGCCTGCGTGTTGACGTTGTCGAGCGCGCGCGGCTCGGGTTGATCGAGCAGCCGCGTGCGCGCATTGCCGAGGAATTTTCGCGGGCACATGTTGCCGGAGGCCAGGTGCGCGCCGAGCGCCGCGCGTGCCTGCGGCTCGTAGATGGCGCACAGCGGCTCGGGCAAGCCGTCGTGGGCGGAGCGGAATGCCGTCGCTTCGACCGACGGATCGCGCGCCGCGATCAGCGTGTCCAGTGTGCGGGTGTCGAGAAACGGCAGGTCGCAGGCCAGCACCAGCCACGCGGCGCCGGGATGTTCCGCCAGCGCGGCGGTGATGCCGGCGATGGGGCCCGCGGCGTCACCGCGGTCGACGATCTGCTGGTACTGCGCCCGCGCCGCGTCGCCTAGCTGATCGGCGCGCACCGAGACGAACGCGCGCGCGACGCGCGGGGTCAGCAGCTTCATGGCCGCGTCGAGCTGCGTTTCGCCCGGTCGGTATTCGATGGCCGCCTTGTCGCGCTGCATGCGGGTGCTGCGTCCGCCCGCGAGCACGATTCCGTAGAGAGGCGGGCTCATGATCGTCGCCGGGTAGTTTGGCCGTGCGTCGCTCCGGACCGCAGATACTCGCGCTTGCCACCGGTCTTGCGCAGCAGCCGGACGGGGCCGATCTCGATGTCGTGCGACAGCGCCTTGCACATGTCGTAGATAGTCAGCGCCGCGGCGGTGGCGCCGACCAGCGCTTCCATCTCGACGCCGGTCTTGTGATGCACGGCGACGTTGCAGACGATGCGGATCTCGCCGCGCGGGCGGGTCGCGATGTCGACGGTGCAGCGCTCGAGCGGCAGCGGGTGACAGAACGGGATGATCTCGTGCGTCTTCTTCGCGGCCATGACGCCGGCGACGATGGCGGTGTCGAACACCGGGCCCTTCCTGGTGCGATGGCCGGTGCGCGCGAGTTCGCGCGCCACCGCCGGCGGTAGTTTGACGGTGGCCTCGGCGCTGGCCTCGCGCTGCGAGGCGGACTTCGCGCCCACGTCGACCATGGTGGGGCGGTTCGCGGCGTCGAGATGGGTCAGCTTGTTGCTAGATCTTGGCATGTACTTCCAGCTGTGATTGCGTGAGGACAGACGGAAGTCTTTCCCTGTCCGACTATCCGCCGATGTAGTTCATCTCGACCTTGTGCAGGTCGGTCGCGCGCAGGCTGGCGCGCAACTCGCTGTAACGGTCGCCGCGGCGCGACCACGTCGCGCGCACCAGTTCGAGCAACTCGTCATCGCTGGCTCCGGCGCGCAGCGGCGCGCGCAGATCCACTCCCTGCGTCGCGAACAGGCAGGTATAGAACGAGCCGTCGGACGAAATGCGCGCGCGCGAGCAGTCGCCGCAGAACGGCTGCGATACCGACGAAATGAACCCCACCTCGCCGGTGCCGTCCTCGAAGAGGTAACGCTCGGCCACTTCGCCGCGGTAATCGCGGTCGCGCGGGACCAGCGGCCAACGCGCATGAATCAGCGCGCGCAACTCGCTGGACGGCACCACCAGGCCGGGGTCCCAGTGGTTGCGCGTGCCGACGTCCATGTACTCGATGAAGCGCACGATGACACCGGTGCCGCGAAAGTGCGCCAGCAGGTCCAGCAGCGTCTGGTCGTTGACGCCGCGCTGCACCACGGTGTTCACCTTGACCGGCGACAGGCCGGCACGCTGCGCCTGCTCGATGCCCGCGAGCACGTCGGCCACCGCGCCGAAGCCACCGCTCATCTTCACGAACACGTCGGGGTCGAGTGTGTCGAGGCTGACGGTGATGCGCTCGAGACCGGCGGCCTTGAGCTCGGTGGCGTACTTGCCTAGCAAGACGCCATTGGTCGTCAACGCGATGTCTTCGATGCCGGGCAACGAGGTGAGATCGCCGATGAGGTCGGGCAGGTTGGGCCGCAGCAGCGGTTCGCCGCCCGTGATGCGCAGCTTCTTCACGCCGGCGCGGGCGAACACGCGCGCGACCCGCTGGATCTCGGCGAAGTCCAGGCGCTCGGTGGATTTCAGGAAGCGGTACGCGTCGTGGTACTTCTCGCGCGGCATGCAGTACGGACAGCGGAAATTGCAGCGGTCCATCACGGAGATGCGCAGGTCGTGGATAGGCCGCCGCAGTGTGTCGAGCGGAGCGCGCGGCAGGCCGAGTGTCATGACGTTCTCGCGCACGGGCCTCACCAGCTGAAGAAGCGCGCCACGAATCCCTTTGGAAACGTGTTGGGGCCGGGCGGCAGCTCGACGAAGCCGTCGGTGCCCGCCAGCGCGGTGAAATCGCCGGAGCCGTTGGTTGGACAGGGCTCGGCCGAGGTGCGGCCCCAATCGTCGGTCTTGAGCTTCACGGGCATGTAGAACGCCAGCGGCGCCTTCACCTCCACCGGCGCCGTCAGCGCGATGCGCGACGGTTCCTTCGGCGCCTCGCCCATCGCGGCGCTGAGCGCCGGCAACACATAGCGCGACAGGCACACCAGCGTCGAGACCGGATTGCCCGGCAGCGCGAACACCGCGGGACCGGACTGCGATACGCCGAACCACATCGGCTTGCCGGGACGCTGCGCGATGTGGTGAAACACGAGATCGACGCCTAACTTCTCGAGCACCTTGGGGACGAGGTCGAGTTTGCCCATCGACACGCCGCCGGACATTATCAACACGTCGTGCGTGCGCAGATGGAAGCTCAGCCGATCGGTGAGCTGCACCTCGTCGTCGCGCACGTGATCGTCGGCGACGCGCGTGAGACCGTGCTGGCGCAGGCTCGCCGTGATGCCGTAGGAGTTCGAGCGCCGCACCTGGTGCGGCTCGATGGTCTCGCCGGGCTCCACCAGCTCGTTGCCGGTGGAGATCACGACGATCATGGGTTGCGCGGCGACGCGCACGCGCGCCATGCCCGCGCCCGCGGCGATGGCGACCTCGGGTGGAGACAGACGCGTGCCCGCAGCCAGCAGCAACGCGCCCTGCCGGCAGTCCGAACCGCGACGATGCACGTTCTGCCAGGGCTTCGCAGGCGCGCGGACGTGGACAATGGCGCCGTCGCGCTCGAGGTGCTCCACGGGCACCACGGCGTCGCAGCCGCGCGGCAGGATGGCGCCAGTCATGGTCTCGATGCAGGTCGACGGATCTTCCAGCGACAGCGGCGGATCGCCCGCCGCCTGCGTGCCCGCGATGCGCAGATGCCCGGCAGACTCGCCCGCGCGAGTCGCCAACGCGATGCCATCCATCGCCACGCGATCGAACGGCGGATGATCGCGCTCGGCGTAGATGTTCTCGCGCAGCACGGCGCCGACGGCTTGTGTGAGCGGCAACGATTCGATCGGCAGGCACACGAGGTGCTGCTCGATGAGAACTGCTGCTTGTGCCGGCGTCAGCATGCGTGCGGTGCCCAGTTGGTTAGTGACCGCCGCGCGCCGCGAGGTGCGACTAGCCGGACTTCTTCTCGGTAGCCTGCTTCGCCTTCCACGCGCGCAGCTGCTCGTTGAATCGCTCGGTGACAGCGGTCACTTCGTCGACGGCCGCGGTTTCCTTCTGCCCGTGCACGCGCTCCATCTCGGCCTTCTGTTCCGGCGTGACATTGGTCTGCGCGGTGAGCTTGGTATCGAACTCGGACTTGATGCACTGGAGGTAGGCCGTCATCTGCTCGTTGTACTTCACGACCTGGCCCTTGGCTTTGAGCATGTCGTCCTTGGAGGCCTGACCGCCGTCCGGAAATTTGCCCGGAGCGATCGGGTAGTCGCAGGCGGCCTGAGCTTGCGCGATTCCGCCGACTACGAGGAGGGTATAGATGAGTTGCTTCATGAGGTTCGAATCCCCGAGTGCTTGTTCGAGTGGAGCAATATCTTAGAGGAAACTCGGGGTGCGGGCTGCACCGCCAAGTAGGAGGAGCGAAGGGGGCCGGCCCGGCGGAGTCACGGGCGCTTGCGGTAGTAGTCCGGATAATCGGGTGTCAAACCCTTGAATCGCCGGTGAATCCACAGGTACTGGTCCGGGACCCGCCGTACCTCGGCCTCGATCACGCGGTTGAACCGTTCCGTGTCGGCGATGGGATCGTCAGTAGGAAAATTCTCGAGCGGCGGGTGGATGGTGCCACGATAGGAGCCACCGGGCAGGCGCTCGAAGAAGTAAGGCAAAACCAGGGCCTTCGTCATGCCGGCGATGCGCGACGTCGCGACGTTGGTCGCCGCCGGGATGCCGAACAGCGGCACCATCTGCGCGCCCTTGTTGCGAAAGCTCTGATCGGGTGCGTACCAGACCACCTCGCCGTCCCGCAGCGCCTTGATCAGAGTACGTACGTCGTCGCGCGGTATGGCACGGCGGGTCTGTACCGCCCGGCGCGAGTGTACGAACGCGCCGATGAGTTCGTTCTTGGTGGGGCGGTACATGATGTTGAGTGGCATGCGCGCCGCGAGCGCGCGGCAGCCGATCTCGATGGTGTTGAAGTGCGCGGACAACAGCAGCACGCCGCGGCCGGTAGCCCGCGCCGCCTCGAGGTGCTCGAGCCCATCCATGAGGGTGAGGTGGCGGATGCGCTCGTTCGACGACCACCAGCTGATGGCGGTCTCGAACAATGCGACGCCGAGCCCCGCAAAATGTTCCTCGAGGATGCGCGCGCGCGCCGCCGCGTCGAGCTCGGGCAGCGCGAGCTCGAGGTTGCGCGTCGCGATGCGCTTGAACGGCGTGGGGAGCCGGTACACGAGCCAGCCCAGGCCGCGTCCGAGTAGATAGAGCAGGCCGTGCGGCAGGGGCTCGAACACGCGCAGGATGGCGAGGCCGATCCAGGTGGGCCAGTACTTCGGATGGAAAAAGTGGGCTTTCACTGGCTGCCGATGATAACGGGGCGATTCCGCGCGTGCCGTGAGATTAGAATGCAGGGCAGAGCGCACGCGGTGGAATGCGCCCGTGCGCGGCTCCAGTCCATCTTCGCAGTGGTGAAGTGCGCGCCTATTTCTTGTTGCGCTTGTAAAGCAGTTTGCTGCCGTGGCGCACGGTCAGGATCGTGCGACCGTCGTCCGAGTAGATCGACACTTCGCTGCCGTCGGGCAAACACCAGATGATGCGCGACGGGCGCGCTCCCGCGGAGGCGTCCGGCGGACCGACCTTTTCCATCACCACCGGTATCGTCGTGTCGTCGCCGATGAATGCGAACGCGCCGATGTCCGCCGGGCGTGGCGCCCCCTCGGGGACGGCCAGCTCGACGAATGACGGATCGCGCGAATGGTCCTTGCAGGCGCCGTGCGCGAGGCCGGCCGAGAAGGCGAGCGCGGCCAGCAATGCGGTCAGTAGATAGGCGCGCATGTTCATGCCTCGAAGCGGTAACTAATGTACGCCTGGTACGGCTCGCCGGGCATGAGTATGCTGCTCGGGAAGTTGGCGTGATTCGGGGCATCGGGGAAATTCTCGGGCTCGAGGCACACGGCGTGCAGTCCGGGGTAGGCAGTGCGCAAGTGGTAGGCGCCGTACACCTGCAGGCCCGGCATGCTGGTGGTCAGGCTCATGCGCACGCCGCTGGCTGGCGAATACAACTGAGCGGCAGGCTGCGCGCCCTTGTCGAGCGCCCAGCAGTGATCCCAGCCGCCGGTGAGTGCGAGCTGCGGATGCACCGACGGCGGCGGCACGTGCAGCGCCTTCGCCTTGCGGAAGTCGAACGGCGTGCCGGCGACGCGCGCGATCTCGCCGGTCGGTACGCGCGCGTCGTTCACGGGTAGATAGCGGCCGGCTGCCATGCGCAGCGTCTGCTCCTCGATGGGCCGGTGCGGATCGCCCGACAGGTTGAAGTACGGATGCCACGTGAAGCTGACCGGTGTCGGCGCGTCGGCGCGCGCTTCGAACGCGAGCGTCAGCGTGTTCTCGACGATGCTGATGAGCGCGGTGATGTCGAGATTGCCGGGGAAGCCGTTGGCGCCGGCCGGTGAGAAGTGCGCGAGTTTGAGTCGGCTTCCGGTGGCGGCGTCGACTACGCGCCAGACGAATTTGCCGAATCCGGCGGAGCCGCCGTGCAGCGTGTTCGGGCCGTTGTTCGCAGTGAGCTCGTGTTTCTTGCCGTCGAGCACGAATGACGCGCCGGCAATGCGGTTGCAGTAACGCCCGACCAACTGGCCGAGGTAGGACGTGTCCTGCAAATATGCCGGCAGATCGTCCAGCGTCAGGACCAGCGGGATGCGCTCGCCTTTCACCGGCAGCGTGAGACTGCGCAAGGTGCCGCCGAGCGTCAGTATCTCGGCCTGAAGGCCGTTCGGCCCGCCGAGCGTGAACGCGTCCACCGGGCTGCCGTCCGCCAAGCGGCCGAAGGGGCGCGGATTGGGGTCCGCGAAGTTCATCGCGCTGCCGGCGCCCGCTTCGGCGGGCGCGTCTCGACCCGAGGCTGCGAGAGGCAGTAGCGCAACGGCAAAGCTGCGACGACGATCCTGGTCCACCATGAGCTCAAACTCCCGGCGAATGCGATTTGTCCCTGGATGATGCCGAGAATCGACACGCCGAACAATGCCGTCGAGCCGCTCAGTAGATAGAGATCGCGCCCGGAGCGTTTCACTGGGTCAGTATTTACGGTTCTGAATGAGCTGTCGCGCCGTTTCCGCGGTAAACACGGCCTCTTCGACGAGCATGCGCTTCGGAATCGGATGGCCAGCCATGACTTCGGTCACCGCCGTCATGAGCTGCGGGCCGAGCAGCGGATTGCATTCGATGGTCGCGTTGAGCGTGCCGGCGATCAACGCTTCGAACGCGCTGCGCACGGCGTCGATCGACACGATGTAGATGTCGCTGCCGGGCTTCAATCCCCGGTTTTCGAGTGCTTCGATCGCGCCCAGTGCCATGTCGTCGTTGTGCGCGTAGACGGCATGGATGGGGCGCTTCTCGACCTCGAGAATCTCCATCATCACTTCCTTGCCTTTCGGGCGGATGAAATCCGCGTCGCGCGAGTGGATGATCTTGAAGCGCGGCTCGGTGGCGATGATTTCTTCGAAGCCCTTCTTGCGGCTGATGGCGGGTGCCGCGCCCACCGTGCCCTCGAGCTGGATGATGTTCACCCCGCCCGGGGCGTTCTGGTAACGCTCCAGGACCAGGCGCGCGGCCTTGCGGCCTTCCTCGGCGAAGTCGGAGCCGATGAACCCGGCATACAGGCTCGAATCCGTCGCGACCGCGCGGTCAGCGAGGATGACGGGGATCTTCGCCGCCTGCGCTTCGCGCAGCACCTCGTCCCAGCCGGTTTCCACCACGGGCGAGAACGCGATGATGTCCACCCTCTGCGCGATGAACTGGCGGATCGCCGCGATCTGTTCCTGCTGATGCTGGTGCGCGTCGGCGAAGCGCAGGTCGATGTTGCTGGTGGCGGCGGCCGACTTGATCGACTCGGTGTTCGCCTTGCGCCACTCGTTCGCTTCGCCGATCTGGCTGAAGCCGAGCACGATGCGGTGGTCTTCGGGCGGCGCTTTGGTGCAGCCGGCGAGGCCGGCCGCCAGGCAGACAGCTATTGCCACGACGGCGAGGGTGAGCGCCCGACGTCCGAGTGTCATCGTCAACTCCTTTTGGCAACGCAGCCTAGAGGGTAGCGGTTTCGTGCAGCGTGTGGCCGGCGGGTTCGATGACGAGCGGGTTTACCAGGGTGGCACCGAGCGGCGGCAGATCGATTTCGAACACGTCGCCGGCCTGCATCTTGATGTCGTCCACGAAGCTCACCGTCGCCGTGCCGAAGAAGTGCAGGTGCACGTCGCCGGGCACGCGGTGCTGCTGGTACTTGAAGTGGTGGTACTCGAGGTTGGCGATGGTATGGCACATGTTCGCCTCGCCGGTGAGGAAGGCCTTCTGCCACAACACCTGGGCGCCGCGGCGGATGCGGCTGGTGCCCTCGAGATGCGCGGGTAGTTTGCCGGTGTTGAGCATGGGCCCGACGCCGCAGGCGCGTAGCTTGGAGTGCGCCAGCAGTAGATAGTTTCGCCGCTCGGTGACGTGGTCGGAGAACTCGTTGCCGATCGCGAAGCCGAGGCGGTGCGGCCGGCCGTCGGCGTCGATGACGTACAGGCCGACGATCTCGGGCTCTTCGCCATGGTCCTCGGCGAAATCGGGTGAACGCAGCGGCTGGCCGCAGGCGACGACGTTGCGGCCGCTGCCCTTGTAGAACCACTCGGGCTGCGCGCCGGGCCTGGCGCCGACGGGCTTGCCGCCTTCGACGCCCGCCTTGAACATCTTCATGGAATCGGTGAGCTCGGCCGTCCCCGACAACTTCTGGTGCATCGAGTCGCGCGCCGCGGCGCTGCCGAGATGCGTGAGTCCGGTGCCGGAGACCAGGCAATGCGCCGGATCGGGATGCGTGAGCGGCGGCAGCAGGCGTCCGTCACGCAGCAGCTCCGCGTAGTTGATAGGCGCGTCGAGCGACTCGCCGGCGACGAAGTGCTCGAGCGTGCGGCGCTCGTCGATGGCCTGGCGCGCGAGCTGATACATGGTTTCGAAGCGCGTGAGCGGCATGATGGCGCCGTTGGCATGGGCGAGCGCGACGCGCACCTGCCCCTGGTCGAGGAACTGCAGCAGCTTCACAACCACCCCGCGTCGACGATGAATTCCTGCGCCGAGCAGGCGCGCCCATCATCCGATGCCAGGAACAGCGCCATCGGCGCGATGTCTTCGGGCCGCACCTTGTCGGGCAATACCTGGTTGCGCTGGATCTCGAGCTCGCCTTCGGGCGTGAGCCACTTCTGGATCTGCTTTTCGGTCATCACCCAGCCCGGCGTCAGCACGTTGACGCGGATGCGATGCTCGCCGAGCTCGGCGGCGAGTCCGCGCGTGAGGCCGATGACCGACGATTTCGCCGTCGTATACACCGGGAAGTTGCGCCCCTTCGCGCCATAGGAGTTGGAACCGAAGTTGATGATGGAGCCGCCACCCATCTTCTTCATGCCGGGCACGACTGCCTGGATGGCGAAAAACGCGGGACGCTGATTCACCGCGATGCGCGCGTCGTAGTAGTCGGGCGTCACGTCCATGAAGGCATGACGATCGTCGCTCGCGACGTTATTGATGAGTACGTGGAAGTCGCCCACCGCTTTCGCGGCATCCCGGATGGCGCCCTGTAGCGCCGGGATGTCCGTGACGTCGACATTGCGATACCAGGGATGGGGGAGGCCGGCCGCGTCGAGCTTCTCCACCAACGCCTCGGAGGCGTCCTGCGCGGTGTCGACGAAGGCGACGAGGCAGCCCTGCCGCGCAAAGGCGTCCGTGAGGCAGCCGCCGATGCCCGATCCGCCCCCGGTGATGAACACACTGCGGCCGCGCAGGGAAGGGTAGCTGGCGCCGCCCTTGAGGGCGGTGGCGGAATCTCTGCGATCGACGGGCATGAACGGCGACTCTATAAAGTGTGGGAATTGTTAAAAACGGTTGCAGTATAGTGCGCCCCTTCCCAACACGGCGAGACACGCCCTCGATGACGAAAAAGCGGCTGCGCAGTCAGGACTGGTTCGGCAAGCAGGACAAGGATGGCTTCATCCACCGCAGCTGGCTCAAGAATCAGGGCTATCCGGACGACTTGTTCGATGGGCGGCCTGTAATCGGCATCTGCAACACCTGGAGCGAGCTCACTCCCTGCAACGGCCACTTCCGCGAAATCGCGGAGTTCGTGAAGCGCGGCGTGTACGAAGCCGGCGGATTCCCGCTGGAGTTTCCCGTGATGTCGCTCGGCGAGACGCAGTTGAAGCCCACCGCGATGCTGTTTCGCAATCTCGCGGCGATGGACGTCGAGGAGTCCATCCGCGGCAATCCGATGGACGGCGTCGTGCTGCTGATGGGCTGCGACAAGACCACACCTTCATTGTTGATGGGTGCGGCGAGCTGCGACCTGCCCACCATCGGCATCTCCGGCGGCCCGATGCTCACCGGCCACTTCCGCGGCAAACAAATCGGCTCGGGCACCGGTGTGTGGCAGATGTCCGAGGACGTGCGCGCCGGGAAGATGTCGCAGGAGGAATTCACCGCCGCCGAGTCGTGCATGCATCGCTCGAAGGGGCACTGCATGACCATGGGCACGGCGTCGACGATGGCGAGCATGGTCGAGGCGCTCGGCGTCTCGCTACCCGGCAACGCGGCGATTCCTGCCGTGGATTCGAGGCGCTACCGGCTGGCACAGCTCTCCGGCCGGCGCATCGTCGAGATGGTGCGCGAAGACCTGGTGCTGTCGAAGATCCTCACGCGCCCGGCGTTCGAGAACGCCATCAAGGCGAATGCGGCCATCGGCGGCTCCACCAACTCCGTCGTGCACTTGTTGGCCATCGCGGGGCGCATCGGCGTGAAGCTCGCGCTCGAGGACTGGGACAAGCTCGGCTCGCAGCTGCCTTGCCTGGTGAACCTGCAGCCCTCGGGTCAGTACCTCATGGAAGATTTTTACTACGCGGGCGGCTTGCCGGCCGTGCTGCGCGAAATCGAGCAGGTGCTGAACAAGGATGCGCTGACGGCAAACGGCAAGACGATGGGCGAGAACATCGCGAAGGCCGAGTGCTGGAATCGCGACGTCATCAAGTCATTCGACGATCCGTTCAAGGCGCACGCGGGCATCGCGATCCTGCGCGGCAATCTCGCGCCCGACGGTGCGGTCATCAAGCCCTCGGCGGCGACACCCAAACTACTCACGCATCGCGGCAGGGCGGTGGTGTTCGAGACCATCGAAGAGTTTAAATCTCGTATCGACGATCCGGATCTCGACATCGACGAGAACAGCATCATGGTGCTCAAGGGCTGCGGCCCGAAGGGCTATCCCGGCATGGCCGAGGTCGGCAACATGGCGTTGCCGCCGAAGGTCCTGAAGAAAGGCATCACCGACATGGTGCGCATATCCGATGCGCGCATGAGCGGCACGGCGTACGGCACCGTGGTGCTGCACGTGGCGCCGGAGTCCGCGGCCGGTGGGCCACTGGCGCTGGTGAAGACCGGCGACATCATCGAGCTCGACGTGCCCGCGCGCAAACTGCATCTCGATGTCAGCGACGCGGAGCTGGCCAGGCGGCGCGCGGCGTGGAAAGCACCCGAACCGCCGAAGCGCGGTTACTACAAGCTGTACGTCGAACACGTGCAACAGGCCGACAAGGGCGCGGATCTGGATTTTCTCGTCGGCGGCAGCGGCACGACCGTTACCCGCGACTCGCACTAGCGCTACCGGGACGGGGCTGGCGGGGCTGGCGCACCGCCCGAGGGCGTCGGCGCAAAGATCCTTGGACAATGTCGGACGCGGCTGATGTCCGTTGCCGGTGATTCGTCCTTATTTGCCCGCCGTTTTCTCGATTACTCGCAACGATGCGCGACCCTATGTTGGGCAGGCGATGTTCGCCCGTCGCTACGAAGACGACGGGTGTCAGTTCGTCGAGGGCGCTGTCAGGCAGCCGCGCGCACTTTCCACCCGTTCGTAAGCGCGGAAGTCCTTATGCCGGTGCGGCCCATTCCAGCGGAATGGCCCGCCAATCGGTCAGCAACGCGACGAGGCGACGGGCGAATACCGCGTGGCGATGGGAATTTCGGCGAGCCGAGCTTGTCGATATCGCAACCGGCGAAGATACTCGTCCGCGGAGGCTCTCCTGATCCGCCGTAACCGCAACCTGTTAGTGCAACTGCTGTCTGTGGCGTTTTTCTGCGCTCAGTTCGGCATGCTGGCACATGCCAGCATGCATCTGAAGGCGGATCCGCACGGCGCGCCGGCGACGCAACTGTGCGGCGAGTGCCTCACGTCCGCGTCGTTGCACAACATGGTGGGCGGTGCGTCCACCGCGCTGTTCGGCATCCACATTACTCGCGGCCACACGTTCGAAGCGGACGCAGTCGATTCCACTCCCTCCCGCGCCTTCACGGCGTTCCGCTCGCGAGCACCACCCGTTCTCCTCTGACGCATCCGATGGCACGCCGACGGTGATCCGTTCGCGTGTTAGTTAGCCTCAGAGGAGAATATTCATGTTGAATTCGAAGGCCGTGGCGGCGCTGTGCGCGCTCGTCATGCTGCCGCTTTCCGCCGCCGCCGACGATGTCGCGGAGCTGCGCGCCGAATTGCAGGCGATGAAGGCCGACTACGGCGCGCGCGTCGAGAGACTCGAAGCGCGTATTCAGCTACTCGATGCCGCCAGCGTGGCTGGGGCGGCAGCTGCCGATGCCGCCGCGATGCTGCCCGCGCCCGAGTCGGCGCCGCCGCCGCCGCCCGCCGGCGGCGGCGGAATTTCCGCGTTCAATCCGTCCATCTCCGTAGTGCTCGGCGGCACGTACACGAACGCACGACGCGATCCGGAGAGTTGGAACATCGCCGGCTTTACGCCCGCCGGGGACGAAATCGGCCCGGGCGAGCGCAGTTTCCATCTCGGCGAGTCCGAGCTGACGATCGCCGCGAACGTCGATCCGTATTTCTCGGCGCAGCTCACCGCCGCGATCACCGGCGAGGACCAGATCGAAGTCGAAGAGGCGTTCGTGCGTACCTCGTCGCTGCCCGATGGCTTCACCGCGAAGCTTGGGCGGTTCTTCTCGGGCCTCGGCTATCTGAACGAGGTGCACACGCATGCGTGGGACTTCGTCGATCAGCCGCTCGCGTACCAGGCGATGTTCGGTGGGCAGTTCAAGCAGAACGGTGTGCAAGTGAAGTGGATCGCGCCGACCGACCTGTTCCTGGAGTTTGGCGTCGAGGCCGGCAATGGCGATTCGTTTCCAGGCACGCGCCGCGCCCGCAACGGTTTCGGCGCGACTACGCTGTTCGCACACGCCGGCGGCGACGCCGGCGACTTCGCGAGCTGGCGTGCGGGCGCCTCGTGGCTATCTACAAAAGCCGAGGAGCGCAATGCATTCGTCGATCCGCTGCTCGACGGCTTCACTGGCGACTCGCGGACCTGGGTTGCGGACGCGGTGTTCAAGTGGGCGCCGTCGCCGCACCGGCAGCTCAAGGTGCAGGCGGAATACCTGCGCCGCATCGAGAGTGGTGCGTTCACGTTCGACCCCGCTGGCATCGTGCTGCCCGTCGCCTACGTCAACACGCAGCAAGGCTGGACCGTGCAGACCGTCTACCAGTTCGCCGCGCGCTGGCGCGCGGGATTGCGCTACGACCAGCTCGACTCTGGCAATCCGCGGTATCGCCCGCTGGAAGTGAGCGCGGTGGACTTCGGGCCGGTCGCGGCCGCGCATCCGCAGCGCGTGTCCGTGATGCTCGACTGGAATCCGAGCGAGTTCACGCGACTGCGCGCGCAGTACGACTTTGACGACGCGCGCGACGACGGCCCTGGTGTCGGCGAGGGGGACCGCATCTTCCGCCTGCAGTACCTGTTCGGCATCGGCGCGCATGGCGCGCACAAGTATTAGGACCGAACCATGAAAACGATCATTCGTTTGCTGGTCATGGCGCTGGCACTCGGCGCCGCGTTGCCCGTGCAGGCTGCGCTCAAGGTGCTCGCCACGACGTCCGACTGGGGCGCGCTGACGCGCGAGCTCGGCGGCGAGCGCGTCGATGTGTACGTGGCGACCAGCGCGCTGCAGGACGTGCATCGCGTGGAGGCGAAGCCGTCGCTGGTCGCGCGCGCACGCAGCGCGGATCTGCTCGTCGCGACCGGCGCCGAGCTCGAGATCGGCTGGCTGTCGGTGCTCACCCAGGAGTCGGGCAACTCGAAGATCCGGCCGGGGGCGGCTGGCTACTTCGAGGCCGCGTCCGCGCTGCGGCTGCTCGAAGTGCCCGGCAAGGTGGATCGCTCCATGGGCGACATCCATCCGCTCGGCAATCCGCACCTGCAGCTCGATCCACACAACATCCAGGCGGTGGCGCGCGCCTTGTCCGAGCGGCTCGCCAGCCTCGAGCCCGCGCAGGCGGCGTACTACCGCGCGCGTGGCGCGGACTTCGACGCACGCTGGAGCGCGGCGATCGTGCGCTGGGAAGCGCGCGGCGCCGCGCTCAGAGGCTTGCCCGTCGCGATCATGCATCGCGACCAGGCGTATCTGTGCCACTGGTTAGGCCTGCACGAGCTCGCGTCCATCGAACCCAAGCCCGGCGTGCCGCCGACCGCGGCCTATCTCGGACAGCTCGTGGCGAAACTCGGCGCCACGCCGCCGCGACTCATCCTTGTGAATGCGTACAACGACCCGAAGGCCGCGAACTGGCTCGCCGATCACGTGCACGCGCCGGTGGTCACGCTGCCGTTCTCGGTGGGTGGGTCTCCCGCGGTGCAGGACCTGTTCGGCCTGTTCGACGACACGCTCGACAAGCTACTGGCGGCCACGCGATGAGCCTCATGGAGATTGACCTGTCGATACTCTGGCCCGCGCTCGTGGCGGGCCTGCTCGTGTCCGTGTCGCACGTGCCGCTGGGGCAGCAGGTGCTTGCGCGTGGCATCGTATTCATCGATCTGGCGATCGCGCAGGTGGCCGGGCTTGGCGTCATCGCCGCGAACCTATTCGGATGGCCCATCGAAGGATGGGGCGCGCAAGTCGCGGCCGGCGCGGCGGCGCTGGCCGGCGCGCTGCTGCTGACGTGGACCGAGCGCAAGCGCCCCGACGTTCAGGAGGCGCTGATCGGCATCCTGTTCGTGCTGGCGTCGACCGCGCAGTTCCTGCTGCTCGCGAATGACCCGCACGGCGGCGAGAACCTCAAGGACCTGCTCGCCGGGCAGATTCTCTGGGTGTCGAGCGAGCAGCTCATACGCGCCGCGGTGCTCACGGGAATCTTCGCGATCGTGTGGTTTCGCTGGCGCGCGCACATCGGGCGCGTCGGCTTCTACGTGCTGTTCGCGCTGGTGGTGACGGCGTCCGTACAGCTCGTCGGCGTCTATCTAGTTTTCTGCAGCCTCATCGTGCCGGCGGTCGCGACGTGCCGCCATGCGGCGGGGAAGCAATTGGGGTTGGGTTTGGCGCTGGCGGCGGCGAGCTATGTGGCGGGCCTGGCGGTGTCGGTGTGGACGGATTTGCCGTCCAGCCCCGTTATCGTGTGGGTGATGGCGGTGTTGGGGTTGCTGCTGCATCTGACGGGAAAGAATAGGGCGCCGGCGCGTGAAGCGCATTAGAATCAACGCTCCGCGCCCGTAGCTCAGCTGGATAGAGCACTTGGCTTCGAACCAAGTGGTCGGCGGTTCGAATCCGTCCGGGCGCGCCATCTCTGTTTGGAATCAGCAAGAGACATCACGGCACCCACCGCCGCTGAGAATTTGCCGCAGGGGCATGCCCCGCGATCTCGCGAGCGATTGTGAGGGCGGCAACCACGAGCAGCCGGATCGAAGCTAACAAGAGCGCTGGCGAACGACTGCGAAGCTTCTCCGCAGACTCGACCTCGCCATGGAGGTTGGTAACAAATAGGTGTACGGATGCCAATGAGAACACCTGCCGCTGGTGTTCCTGCTCAGGAAGAGCACTGCGCAGCGCACGGGTCCCGCGCCATGCGCTGCGCTGGCCGATTAGTTAGGGCAACCGGCGCTTGCGCCAGCCCGGTCGTGCGGGGCGGGAGACCCGAAAGCGTCCGCTGCACCAGTTGCGAAGATATATTCGGCGGGAGGGCTCCGACTCGGGTTGGGGGATGTCGGAACCGTCCGACTATCGCGCCCAACCGTTAAGGTATGGAAGAAGTGGCGCCCGCGGCCCCGGCGCAACTTAATTCGGGTTAACGTGCGTAAAACGGCTGGATGCACTAGATTGGGACGCATCGGGCCAAAAAACCTCCAAGGATTGGGGAACCGAATACGCATGGGAACGCCACTTACACCGGTCGCATTGGTGTACACATGAACCCGACAACAACAATTGAGAAAGTCACTCGCCGCAATCCGGAAGGATGGCGCGGTCTCGCCGACCTGCCGGACGACCGTCTGGTGGAGCTCTGCCGCGAAAAGGACATGGCTGCGTTCGAGGCGCTCATGCGCCGGCACAACCGCCGCCTGTTTCGCGTGACGCGCAGCGTGTTGCGCGACGCGTCCGCCGCGGAGGACGCGGTGCAGGAAACCTACCTGCGTGCGTACACAAAACTCGATAGCTACAAGCCGGCCGGCAAGTTTGGTGCTTGGCTCACGCGTGTCGCGCTCAACGAGGCGCTCATGATGCGCCGTCGCGTTCGTACCGACACGGTTTCACTGGACGATGTCGGCCACGAGGTACTCGTCGCCGACGAGAACGCCGCCAAGGACGCGCCCAGCGCCGATCAATTCGTCGAAGCGGCCCACGCGCGCGCCTTGCTCGAGCACGCCATCGACGCGTTGCCCGAGAACTTCCGCATGGTTTTCGTGCTGCGCGTGGTCGAAGGGCTCGACGTACGTGAGACGGCAGAGAGTCTCGATATCAATTCCACCACGGTGCGCACGCGGCTGTTCCGTGCGCAGCGCCAGTTGCGCGTCGACCTGACGCAGCGGCTCAGGACCGAATCCTCGGAGATCTTCGATTTTGGCGCCGATCGCTGCGATCGTGTGGTCGAGGGCGTACTGACCAAGCTCGCGGCCTAACTAGCCTCATGCGCAGCCTCAACAGCCGCGGCCTGCTGGCCTGCGCGAGCGCGGGTGGCCTGCATCCGTCGTACATGACGGGGTTCATCGCCGAGGCGCGTCGGCCGCCGACGCGGCGCTATTCGGGCGCCAGTTCCTCCAACGGAATCACCGGCGAGCGCTTCAAGGTCTCGAGGACGATGGACGACGTGACGTCGCGCACGCCCGGCACGCGCAGGAGACGGCGCATCGTGAAATCCGACAGCCCTTCGATATCGCGCACGATGACGTGCAACAGGAAGTCCATCACGCCGGTCATCGTGTAGCAGGCGATCACCTCCGGTCGGTCGATCAATGTCCGCCGAAATCGCTCGACGATCTCGTCGGAGTGCTGTTCCAACTTGATCTGCACCATCGCCTGGATGGTCGCGCCCGCTCGCTTCGGATCGACGATGGCCGCGTATCCCTGGATGAGCCCGGTCTTTTCCATTTGGCGCACCCGGCGCGCGCACGGCGTGGCCGACAAACCTACTTGCTCCGCGAGGTCGGTGACGCTGATGCGTCCGTCCCGCTGCAACACGTCTAGAATGCGGCGATCCGTCTTGTCGAGCTTCATAATTAGCGTATTCCAACACATACTCTCCTTGAAGTAGTGAAATACTCCAAGTTCTGGCGCGATCTCCGACAGAAATAGCCATTTTTCGGTAATGTGCACGGGTGAAGATTCCGCTCATGGCTCATCTACCCGACGCACCTACCCAGAAGCCCATCCGCCTGCGCGGCGATTACGCCCGTGCCACGGCCGATTTCCGTATTTCACAGGACTACGGGGCCTATACCGCCGACGAGCACGCCATCTGGCGCACGCTGTTCGAGCGGCAGTCCGGAATGCTCGCCGAACATGCAGCGCCGGAGTTCACGGCGGGGCTGCGGTTGTTAGGCGTCGACGCGCATCGCATCCCGGTCCTCGAAGAGGCCAGCGAGCGCCTCATGCGCCTCACGGGTTTCGAGGTCATCGGTGTGCCGGGTCTCATTCCCGAGGCGGATTTCTTCGCGCACCTGGCCGAGCGGCGGTTCCCCGTCACGGTGTGGATGCGGCGCCGCGACGAGCTCGACTATCTGGTCGAACCCGACCTGTTCCACGACTTCTTCGGCCATCTGCCGATGCTCGCGCACACGGTGTTCGCGAATTTCATCCAGGCTTACGGTGCCATCGGTGCGCACGCACGCGAGCCCGCGGCCTTGAAGATGCTGGCGCGACTCTACTGGTACACGGTCGAGTTCGGGCTCGTTGCCACTGTGCGCGGCCTGCGCGCATACGGCGGCGGCATCCTGTCTTCGAGTGGCGAGACCATCTACGCCACGAAGGCTTCCGGCCCGGCCCGCATCGGCTTCGACTTGCAGCGGGTGCTGCGGACGAACTATCTGATCGACGCGTATCAGAAGACGTACTTCGTGCTCGACGACATCGACCAGTTGTTCGACAGCGTGCTCGCGGCCGATTTCGAGGCGCTGTTCGCCGAGGCGCATCTGCCCGCGTATGAGCCCGACACACGCCTGCCGACTGACCAGCCGGCCTCGTTGAAGGCATCCTAGGTCCCCGAGCCTCGCCACCGGTGTTCCTCGCTCGCCGGAGCGTTCGCCGGTAAGCTTCCGCGCCAAAATGTCGACCGGCGCGCGCGCAGCCCACTCCCATCTTTCCGTATCGCTTCGACGCATCGATCTCGATCGCGGCGGGCGGGCTGTCCTGCGTGACGTCACGTGGACGATCCGTCCGGGCCAGCGCTGGCTGCTCGTGGGTGGAAATGGCGCGGGCAAGACCCAGCTGCTGAAGCTGGTCTCGGGCGCAGTGTGGCCCACGCCTACCGGGCGCGAATTGCGACGTTATCGTCTGCAGCGCGAGGTGTTCGATCAGCCCGCCGGCGTCGGCGACGAGATCGCGTATGTGGGCGCGGAGCGGCAGGACCGCTATGAGCACTACGAGTGGAATTTTCGCGCGCACGAAGTCGTGGGCACGGGGCTGACGCGCTCCGACATCCCGATGCGCGCGTTGACGAGCGCCGAACAGGCGCGGGTCGCGGCACTGCTGAAGCGGCTCGACATCGTCGAGCTCGTCGAGCGGCGCTTTTTGACGCTTTCCTACGGCGAGCGCCGGCTGGTCCTCATCGCGCGTGCGCTCGCCAGCGGCCCGCGGCTGCTACTGCTCGACGAGGTCGCGAACGGCCTCGACGCGCGCAATCACGGGCGGCTGATGCGCTGGCTAACTACCACCGCGCGTTCGGCGCTGCCGTGGGTGTTCGCCACGCATCGTCGCGCCGACGTTCCGGATAGCTCGACGCATCTGCTGGAGCTCGCGCGAGGCCGCATCGTTCGCAAACGAGCGATGCGACCCGATCAGGCCCGCGCGTTGCTGCGCCAGGAACAGGCGCCATTCCTTTCACGTACCGCGAGCGCGAAGCCGCGGCGCCGGGGCGCGGTGCTGGTGCGGCTCGCGCACGCCGATGTGTACGTCGACGAGGCGCACATCCTGCACGACCTCTCCCTCGACGTGGCACGCGGCGATTGCTGGGTGGTGCATGGCCCGAACGGCTCGGGCAAATCGACTCTGCTGCGCACGATCTACGGCGATCACGGTGTCGCCAGCGGCGGCAGCATCGTGCGCGCGGGCATCGTCTCGGGCGTGCCGCTCGAGCAATTCAAGCTGCGCACCGCCTACGTCGCTCCGCATCTGCAAACCTGGCATGCGCCGAAGATGTCGGTCATGGAGACGGTTGCGTCCGGCCGTTACGCGAGCATCGGGCTCAACGACGCGCTGACCGCGAGCGACCGGCGGCATGCGAAGCGCGCGCTGCGGCGATTCGGCCTCTCCGCCTTGCACGACCGTACCCTCGGGGAAATGTCGTACGGTCAGGCGCGGCGGGTGCTGTTCGCGCGCGCCTGGACGCGCGAGCCGCGCCTGGCATTGCTCGATGAGCCGTTCGCTGGCCTGGATCGCGCCACGCGCGCCGATCTAGCGCGGCGGCTCGGTGACTGGCTCGCGGACGGCGGTAGCTGTGTGATTGCCACGCATCACCGTGAGGAGTGGCCGGCGCGCACGACGCACGTGCTCGAGTTGCGGGATGGGCGCGCGGTCGCGAGCCGGGTAGGCTGAGACCTCGTGAAGCGCAAGAACATCTGGATAGGCGTCATTTCCCTGGCCGTGGCCGTGCTCGCCACTGCCTTTGTCGTGGCGAGCAATGGTCGACCGGGCCGGCAGTTGGACGCGTTGCTCGGTGGGGCGGACGCCGTCGCGTACGCGGAGCCGCGGCTCACCGTGAGCCGGCAAGCCGGTCCGTCACAGCCGCGCGTTCCGCCGGGAGAAGCGGGCATCGATCCGGCGGGACTGGCCGCGGCGGTCGAGTACGCCGGCGCGCGTAATACGCGCGCGCTGCTCGTGGGGCGCGGCGGGCACATCGTATTTGAGAAATACTGGGGCGGGACCACGGCCGACACTCCGGTGGATGCGTCGGGCTTCACGCCGGTGCTCTCCGCGCTGCTGGTAGGTGTCGCGCTGAACGAACGCGACATCACCAGTCTAGACATGCCGGTGTCGAAAGCGCTCACCGAGTGGATGTCCGATCCGCGCGGCGCGATCACGTTGCGACAGTTGTTAGCCGGGGAGAGCGGTCTCGCCTCCGCCGCCGGACGCCCGTGGCCCGGCACGCGCGCGGCGCGTTACCAGGTCGGCGGAGACGTCCAGACAACGCTGCTCGCTTGGCCGCTCGACCCCGCGCAGCGTCTGGGCGAGTCGCCGGCGGATGTCGATGCCGATGTGCTTGCGCTGGTGCTGGGCCGCGCGCGGAAAAACCAGCAGTCGTTCGATGGGTTGTTGGTCGAATATCTGTGGGCGCCGCTCGGCGGGGGCGAGTTCTCCGTCGGCTTCGACGACGCGAACTCCGCTTCGCCGCGTTACGTGCGCGCCGGCTGCTGCCTGCGCGCGCGCATCGGCGACTGGATGCGCGTCGGCGAACTGCTGGCGAATGACGGCGTGTTCGAAGGCAGCCAGCTCACGCCGCCGCGCTTCGTATCGCTGATGTTGAAACCGACGCACCCGGAGTCGCCGATCGGATTCTTCACGCGCGTCGGTGGGGCGTTTGCGGCGCGCGACGTCGCGTGGCTCGAGGCCGCCGGCAAACAAAGGCTATGGGTGGTGCCGACGCTGAAGCTCGTGATCCTGCGCGTGGGCGAGGAACCGGCGGCGGACAAGGGATGGGACGAGACGCTGATCCCCGACAGCATCATTCGCGGTACGAGCGGATGGCAGCCGACGGGAGTGAGCGAGGGGATCGACCCGAAGAAATTCGCCCCGCACTAGAGTGCGCGGCGGATTTTCTCGAGCAGCGCACTTTCCTTGGCGTCCTCGCCGTCGGCCGAGCCGAGTTCGGTTGCCGTTGCCACCAAGGTCTTGCGCAGCTCGGGGCTGAGCTTCGCCTTCGCCGCGGCCAGCAACTCCTCGATGCCCGCTGCCGTGAACGCGCCATCCTGTTGCGGCACGTTCGTGAACACCGTGTCCGTCGCCTGTCCCAGCATTTTGAGGAAATCCTGAGAGCTCGGATTGCCGAAAATCGAGACGCCCTTGACCTTGTTGAACAGGAAGTCGCGCTCTTCGAGGCTGCCTACGTCATCGGCGCCGACTACGAGCGTGAGGACAGCGAGGAAAGCTTCGGTATCTTTCTCGAATTTGACAGACATGTGTGCTCCGGAGCCGCGAATCTGGTGCGCTGTGCGGCCGCGGAATTTACGTGATTTCAGGGATTGCCGCAATGTACCCGCCCGGCGACGAGGGACTTGGGGGCGAGGGCGTCGGTGCGTGGGCCGCGATCAGAAAGTGAGGATGGTCTCGAAGATCTCGACGGCCTGGCCCACGATCCACACGCCCTCGAGCCTGCCGGCGGCGAACTCGAGCTCGACATCGACGCGGCCGGCGCGATGCAGGTGATGCCCCTGCGCGCCCGAAAACCTCGCGATGGCCCCGCCGTGCGCCAGCAAGCCCTGCTCGACGAGGTAGGCACCTAACAACCCGTGCGCGTTGCCGCTGACCGGATCTTCGGGAATGCCCAATGCGGGGCAGAACATGCGCGACTCGGTGAGATTGCCCGTCACGCCGTGCGACAACGTAAACACGAAGAACCCGGCGGCGCCGAGCTGCGCGGACAAGGTGGTCAGGCGCGAGAAGTCGGGCTTGAGCTGGCGGAGCTGCTCGCTGCCGCGCACGCCGATGAGCAGGCGCGTACCCGAGCCGCCGACGATGCGCAGCGGGCAGCGCGTGTCGATGTCGCCGGTAGATAGTGCGAGCGCGTCCAGCACCGCGAGGCGCTCGCGGTCGTTGAGTTCGCGGCCGAGCGGCGGCGCCGGCTGCCGGACCGCGATGCGCCGGGTCGCGCCGTCACCGCGCACCTCGACGTCGACGAGGCCGGACTTCTGCTTCTGACGCACGCGGCCGCCGGGAGCGAGCCCGTGCAGGGGTGCGGCGCCGTCGCGCGACAGCACATAGTGCGTGGCAACGGTGGCATGGCCGACGAATGCCGCCTCGGTGCGCGGCGTGAAAAACCGCACGCGCAGGTCGTGATCCGCGGCATCGGGCTTGAGCACGAACGCGGTGTCGGCATTGTTGAGCTCACGCGCGATCGCGAGCATTTCCGCGTCGCTGAGTGAATCCGCATCGAGCACCACGCCCGCGGGATTGCCTGTGAAGCGATCCGCCGTGAAGGCATCGACCTGAAAAATGCGGATCTGGCGGCTCATGAGGCGGCGAATTCTAACCGCAAACCCGCCTCACTCAAGCCCGATTCCGTTACCATGTGCGTTGCCTCGGGGTGGTCAGCGCGTTTCGCGCCGACCTGAGATGCGGATTGGCCGCGAACCCGTAGAACCTGATCCGGCTAGTACCGGCGGAGGGATAGGAAATGCGAGCCTCACT
>JAYTOI010000010.1:0-1103 GCA_043747875.1 Pseudomonadota bacterium
GCACTACCGCAGCTGGGTCGGACGGCTCGACCTGGTGCTGCGCCAGGAGCACCGCGCCGGCGAGAAGCTGTTCGTGGACTACGCCGGGCAGACGGTGCCGGTCACGGATCGGGACACGGGCGAGCTTCGCTGCGCCTCGATCTTCGTGGGCGTGCTGGGCGCTTCGAACTACACCTACGCGGAGGCCACCTGGAGCCAGGAGTTGCCCGAGTGGATCGGCTCGCACGTGCGCTGCTTTGAATTTCTCGGTGGCGTGCCCGAGATCGTCGTCCCGGACAACCTCAAGAGCGGCGTCACCCACGCGCACCGCTACGAACCGGAGGTCAATCCGACCTACCGTGAGCTTGCCCGCCACTACGGCGTGGCGGTGATCCCGGCGCGCGCGGCTCGTCCCCGCGACAAGGCCAAGGTGGAGGCCGGCGTGCAACTCGTTGAGCGCTGGATTCTCGCGCGTCTTCGCAACCGAGAGTTCTTCGCCCTCGCGCAACTCAACGCCGCGATCACGCCGTTGCTCGTCGAACTCAACGCCCGTGCCTTCAAGAAGCTGCCCGGCTCGCGCCAGAGCGCCTTCGAAGCCATCGATCGGCCGGCGCTCAAGGCGCTGCCCAGCGTGCCCTATGAATACGCCGACTGGAAGAAGGTGCGCGTACACCTCGACTACCACATCGAGTTTGTCCGCCACTACTACTCGGTCCCGCACGCGCTCGTGGGCAAGGAACTCGATGCCCGCGTGAGCGCCACCACGGTGGAGCTGTTTCATCGCGGCGTGCGCGTGGCGAGCCACATCCGCTCCCGACGCGCCGGGGGCTTCACCACCAGCCCCGAGCACATGCCGGCTTCTCACCGCGAGTACGCCAAATGGACGCCCGAGCGGCTGCGCGAATGGGCCGCCACGATCGGACCAGCGACTGTCTGCGTGATCAGTGCCATCCTCGCTGCCCGGCGTCACCCCCAGCAGGGCTTCCGCTCGGCGCTCGGCGTGCTGCGCCTGGGCAAGCACTACGGCAACGATCGCCTCGAAGCCGTCTGCCAGCGTGCACACACGCTTCGCATCACCACCTTCAAGAGCATCGAATCGATGCTCAAGAACAACCTCGATCGCA
>JAYTOI010000011.1:0-53270 GCA_043747875.1 Pseudomonadota bacterium
GCGGATGCGGTGGGCCTCGCTGTCGCCGATGAAGACGGAACCATCGGCATCCACGAAGACGCCGTGCAGGCGGTTCATGGCGCAATGGAGCGGGTCGCCATCGGGCCCGTCGCCCTTGGCGCCCGTGCCGGCGATGAGTTCAATCTTGCCGGACTTTGCTTCGATCATCCGCACGGTGTGGCTTTCGGTGTCGGCGAGCCAGGCGTTGCCGGCCGCGTCGAGGGCGATGCCCTTGGGTCCGCTCAGCGTGGCGAGTTTGGCGAGACCGCCGTTGCCGGTGAAACCCGCTTCGCCGGTGCCGGCGATGTGCCGGATCACGCCGGCCTTGAGGTCTAACTTCAGCACCTGGTTACCCTCGCGGGTGACAGCCCAGAGGTTGCCGTCGCGGTCGACATCGAGAGAGCGCGGGTTGTTGAGCGGGGTGCCGGCGAGCGGAGCGCCGTCGGGCGTCGGGCCGGGCTTACCCGTGCCGGCCAGCGTGCGGATCAGGCCCGTGTGCAGGTCGACCGCGCGGATGACATGGTTGCCCACGTCGCAGATGTAGAGCGTGCCGTCCGGTCCAAATTGAATGCTATGCGGGCCGCGGAGGCTGGCCGCCGTCGCCGCCCCGCCGTCGCCAGAGTAACCGGATTGATTCGGGCCGCCCGCGATCGTGGTAATGAGACCGGTCTTCGCATCGATGCGGCGCACGACGTTGTTGCCGGTGTCGGCTATGAAGATGTTGCCCTTGGCGTCGAAGCGTATTTCGTGCGGGAGATTGAACGTGGCCTTCAGCGCCGGGCCGCCGTCGCCCGTGTAACCCTTCACACCCGTGCCCGCGACGGTCGTGATCGTGCCGTCGGGAGCGATGCGGCGGATGCGATGGCCGGCGTGTTCGCAAAACCAGATCGCGCCGTCGGGCCCGCGGATCGTTCCGTAGGGATCATTGATCTGGGCCGAGATGGCGGGCCCACCATCGCCGGTGAAGCCCGGTACACCCGTGCCGGCAAAGGTCGATATGGTCCAGTCGGCGGCGAGCGCCAAGCCGGGGGTTAGCAACGCGAGCAGGGCGATACGCAGGAGAGCGGGCATGAACTGAGGATGGGCGGGGCGCCGGATTTTGTCCATGAGGCTGTGTCGAATTCGACTGCTCACATTCGTCTACTACTGGCGGCGCTCCGTCGTTTCTGCAGAACACTTCATGCCCATCGAAATCATCGAGCGTCCCGCCTTCCTGGTCGTCGGGCTGAGCATCCTCACCAAACCGATGTCGCCGCAAATTCCGGCGCTGTGGCTCCGGTTCGTCGCTCGCTCGCCCGAGATCCAGGGACAGACCGAGCTTGCGGTCAGCTACGGCATCATGCGGCAGGAGTCACAGGACACACTGCTGTATATCGCGGGCGCCGCGGTCTCGCCGCGATCGGTCGCACCGGTCGGAATGGAAATTCGCGAAGTTGCGGCAGGAAGCTATGCGCGATTCAGTTATCCGTTCGGCCGATTGGGTGAAGGCTTCGGTGAGATCTTCAATCGGTTGCTGCCGGCATCGGAATATTCGCAGGCGCCCGGTTTCCTGCTCGAGCGCTACGGCAAGTCGTTCGATCCGAACAATGCGAATTCCATAGTGGAGATCCTGATCCCGGTGCGACCCCGCTAACGATTGTCTATCTATCGACCGCAGATGCGTTGAGCAACCTAACCTCAACCGGCTCATGAATATCCGTAAACCAGCCGAATCCGAACACGCGGCCAATTCCGCCAGCGACCTCTTCTGTCGATCCGTCGGCGGCGACCAGAGCTGGAAGAGCGCGGCACGGTCACGTTCCGATGGATCGCAAGGGACGCGTTGCTCGTCTCTGCTATCAGACTCGGAAGGCGCAGTATGAACTTGTAATGCTGTTTGACCTTACGGCCGAAATGATTCGGGACGTAGGAGTCGAAGGTTCAAATCCTTTCACCCCGACCAATAAATCAAATACTTACGATTGCATTCAACGGCCCCGCCGTTGGGCGGTTGGTTTAAATCCGCCGTAAGTCCTTGCGGCGACATTTCGCCTTCGCGCGCGTCTGCGCCCCTCGCGGGACACCCTTAGTGACTATTCCATCGACTCACGCGCCCCCGTCGCGCATCCGGCGTATCAAGACGGAGGTGACCCGTCTCGCCTCGTCACGATCACGAAGAATTTCAAGCAGCAGTTGCAGGAGGCGCGCGATTGGCATTCTCGGCCGCGACTCGCCGAACAACTGGCGTGGGCGGTGAACCACTACCTGCTGCCGTTACGACGGTGAGCTGTATGACTGCGAACCATCGGTCGCGAAATCAATCTCGCAATCGCAAGGGGGATCGGTCGCCGGGCATGGTGATGAGGGAGCCACCGACTAGCTACCACGGGGTAAGCCGTCGAGAGAACGGTCGATGGAAGGACGACCGAATAGCTTTTCAACCCGCGACTCACGGTCAGCACGCTCGAGCATGAACTTTGGCCCGCGCGCAGGCATACGAGGCAGTCCCCAGCCCGGCTTGAACTACCTCAGTTTCCCGGCGACCAGCACAAGTAATCTCTAAAAGAGGCTGTGCGGGGAGAGGTCCCCGCACAGCCACCAGAAACACGCAGCGTAGACAATTTCCTACATCACTGCGCCAACCAAGCCCTCGCATCTATCAACGACTGCGCCGCTACGCCCAAAGCCGCGATTGAGCTGCCTGCCTCGCAACGGATCGGCGGCAAGCACAGTTCCAAACCGTGATTGGCTTCCTGCAGCAGGTCCACACGGCTCGGTCCGCACGAGAAGGATTGGCGGAGCGCCGTGCCGGCGGTATTCGCGGGGCCGGAACTTGCGTTGCCGGTGTACGCGTTGCACAAGCGCACCGAGTGGATCGCCGGCACCAACTGGTCCAACTTGCCGTGCACCATGTACACCGGCGGGTAGTAAGACGGGCTGCTGGCGACTAGGTAGGGAATGCTGTTGTTCAACACCAGGCTGCTGTTCGCATCCACGTCCCGCAGGCTGACGGCCTGGCCGTTGACGGTGGACAGATAAGCTTCCACAAATTCCGTGCCCCGGCCTGCGAAGGAGTTCGCGTACTGGAGGTCGTACGGCTGGTTGCTGGTGTACGCCTGATAGTTGATGACGTAATCGCGCGCGTCGGTCGGCGGATACATCATGAGCGCCTTCTGCACCTCGGTCGCGCGGTGCGTGAGCAGCCAACCCGCCGCGTGCGCGCCGGACGACTGGCCGAACAGACGCACTTTCTCGACGCTCGAGACGCCGTAGGTGGTCTTGTAGTTCTGCACCCAGGTCAGCGCGGCGTCCACGTCGGAGACGAACTGCTCGCCGGTAGCATTGTTGCACTCGACGTTGCCGTCCAGGTCATTCGTCAGGCGATAGAAAGGCGCGAACACCACGAAGCCCTGCTCCGTGAAGTGCGAAATCTGCGCCTCCATGCCATAGAACGCGGTGCCACGGTACATCCAGGAGCCTCCGTGGAGAGCCAGCAGCGGTTTCAAGCCGGCCTGCGCCACGTCTTTCTTGTAAACGCGCATCTCCAGCTTGCAAGTGCCGGTGCCACGCGGGATCGGCGTAGTAGTGGTGTAGTTATTCATGTTGGGCGGATTGACGCATTGGCCCATCGGCCCTTGCTGATGGCAGGCCTGCATTGCCGCGTTAAAGGCGGCGTAATTGATCTCCGTGCGCACTCCATCCGTGATGCCGCTGATGGCGCGGTATTGCACGCGTTGCATGTACGGCTGGTAGTTGTTGTTGATCGGCGATATGGAGCTCAAGTTGAAGCTCGTCGCCGGCGTCAACGTCCAGGAATCCGTGCCGGTATAACCGCTGACCGCCGGTTCCGCATTGCCCAACCAGTTCTTGTTGTCGATGTTGGCGCAAAAATCCGTGCGCGACGTGGTGCGGTACGGCACCGGCGTCGCCGCGCGATTCATCGTCAGCATCAACGCATCCGCGCTGCTGTTACACGCGAGCGAGGTCGAGATCCGTTCCTTGACTAACTTGTCATCGCCGACCAGCAGCAAGTACAGAAGCTCCGTCTGATTGGCCTGCAGGAATCCCGCTGGCGGGAAGTAGTTGAGCGCGTAGTACGAGATGAAACTCAGCATGTCGTTCGACACGCTCGAGTCCACGTAGACCGTGTATGTCTGCGGGAGCGCGAGCAGCTTGTTCTGGATCACGGCCTGCGCCTGCGCCAGGTATTGGCCGAAGTAGCTGTTGACCGAAACCGCGAGATTGCCCATCTGGCCGTTCAGGCCGTTTTGCGCAAGCTTCGTGAGCTGCTTGTCCACCAGGTCGCCGACCACGCCGGAGAACAAGTTGATTCCCAGGATGCTCAGGTTCGCGTTCGACACGGTCGCGGTGGTGTTGGTGACCTGCATGCCACCGGTCAGCGTCGCCTGCGGGTTGATCGCGATCCTGATCGCGCCCGCCGGTGCGGCAACGGGCTGCGGATTGAGCTTGATCATCAGGGCGGCGTTGATCGTGAAGTCGGTCCTGACGCTGCCGTCCACCGAAGCCTTCAGGTAGCGTATGCACTCACCAAACACCTTGAAGCCGAGGCGAACGCGCACCTGGCCGCTGGCCTCGACCGTGCCGATCAGCTGCGCGGACGCGATGATCGGCCGCGACAGCGAATCCATGAGGATGTCGAAGCGGGAAGCGTTGTTCAGCGATGCGGCCACCTGCAGATGGCGCAACTGGTAGTTCTTCGAACAGCCGCTGCGGATCTGGATGTCGGGCAGGTTCTCGGAATAGGTCAGGCCGTTCTCATCGAACGACAGGTTGGCATTACGAAGGCGAGTCTCGATCTCGTCGCCAATCAGGTTGGCTAACGACTTGTCCTGGCCGCGTGCCAGGTTCATGAACTGCTGCAGACTGCCGACGGTGAATTCGAGCGGCGCTGCTGGTGGCGGTGGCGGCGGCGGGGAAGCCGAGACAGTGACTGTCACCGTATTGGAATAGATACACCCTGGGCCAGAGCTGGAACAGCTGCTGACTATGTAGCTGTAGGTACCGGGCGCCTTGCCGTTGATGGTCCTGGACGAACTGCTGCTCGACTGGATGGTCGTCCCGTTTTCTTTCAAGTAATGAGTGGAAGCAAAACCATTCCACGACATCGTGTAGTTGCCCTGGGTGGCGGTATAGGTGACCGCCAGCGATGAGACCTGTGCATGCAGCGGCATCGAAAACAGGAATGCCAGGCAAAGTGACAGACCAACTTTTATTCTATTTGACATGGAGGCTCTCCGAGCTTAGTTGGTCGCGACGTTGGACAAGGACAGCAACTGCACCGGACTGCTGCAATCGCCGTTGTCAACGTAATAGATAGTGACCGGCGAACCGGTGACCAGAGCGGTGGACAGGATCAGGTACAAGGAATCAAAATCCTTGACCGATGTGCCGAGGTAGGCGTGGCCGGCATTGTATGAAGTGGCGCAATCCGTCGGCCGCACGGTGAAACCGATCAGGATCCCGTTACCTTCGGGCTGAATTTTATTGATGACCAGACTGGACTGAGTGGTCCCGGCATGCACGCCTGCACTGATGAGCGCAAGCACCAGCAATCCGCATCTCGATAGCTTCCTTAACATGGATATCTCCCTCTTTAGATGTATGACGGATCGCAGACCCCACCAAAGGCGGTGGGCACTGCGGCGGTTGATAGATTGATCGAGTCACCCTCGTGCGCCTGCAGACCGGCGAAAGGCGCGTGTTTCTTCGAACAGTTGGTGTCCATGATCGTTGTGGCATGGGAAAGCCCTGACCAGCACACCGCAACCGCCCCGACCAGCACGTTCGAAAGATGACGCGTGTTCACCGATTCTTCTCATTTAGTTCTTCAGCCAAGGGGCGCGACATCGAGATGTGCGCTTATTAGGCTTATGTGTCACCAAACGAGCTTTTGTCACACCTCAACGAAATATTTCCTGCGGCATTTCTGCCCGCTTGCGGCGGAACCCCAGATTGATAGTGCGCAGTGCCTGCAACGTATGAATTTTCCAGTTACGATCGCGCCCAGCGTTCTGCTGCGGGACCAGGCTGGTAGCGCTTGGGTGCGACACCGAACCGCAGCCACTACACGGAAAGCATGCGAAGTCGGTGATGGTGAGCGGATCAGATCATCAAGAAGTCCGAGTCCACAGGTCCGAGGGAGATTCCATGCATCGTTTCGCGTCGCGCGCCATCGTCGGCGCATTCGGCTTGCTGACCACTGTTTGCGTGAACGCCGCCGACCGTGTGGTGATCGACACGGAACAGAAGGCGGCCGCCGCCACGGTGGCGGCACACAACTTCCTGCTCGACTCGGGCGTGGGGTTCGCACTGCCGCTTCAGCTCCAGCAGGTGACCTATCCGCCACGCGACCTCGCCGTCAACGCACTCAAGGCGCTCGCGGCCACGACCACTCCCGCCGCGCTCATGGCACTGCGTGGCGTCCTGACTCTGCCGTGCGAATTCGGCGGTTCCTTTACGGCGCGCATGGGTCGCAATCGGCCCGGTGTGCTCCAACTGCAATGGCTGGATTGCGTAGCGCGCCAGTATGAAAGCGATCCAACATACAGGCACAAGCTGAACGGCCCGGCCACCATCGAACTGGAGGAGAATTCGTTCACGACCAGCGGTCTCACGCTGCTGCAGTTCGGTGACGCCACCACCAGCGTCACCGCGTACACCGAGTCGTTCTCGCCGGATTCGGACTGGCAGGACACACGCAGTTTCAATCTGCGCATGGTCGGAATGATCCCGCTGCGCCGCGACGCGGCCATCGGCTTCTACCAGGGCGATTTCAATTACCGCCTGACGGGATACTGGGACGACGCGACCACCATCACGACGCACATTCAGAATATTCCGCCGGACACTGCCCACTACGGTTTGCGTTTCTCCATCGACCGGGCTCAGGTGAGCGGAAGCTTCGACTACGACACGCCGTATGCAATCAGGGACGAAGATCTGTACGTCACGCGTGGAACGTTCGCGATGATCTCGAGCAACAGCGTCTTCCCTCGCAGCGGCACGTTCAGCCTGAGTGCGAACGACCTGCAGCTGCATTCCTTGATGGATTTCCAAGCCTTGATTCGCGGCACGACGCTCTACGGCCGCGCCGATATCAGCTGGCCGGAGAGCGCAGGCGCGGGATGCCTCAATGGCCGTTATGTGTTCCGCACCGACCAGTTGCTGGAGAACTGGCTGTACAACGGCATGATCTACAAGAGCGGAGCGCTCAACATCAACAACACGCTGACGTCACGCTATTCGTCGCTCCACACCGAGGCACCGATCAACTATCCGCCCGCGCCCACGGGAACCGTGCGTCTCGACGTGAGACGCGTCGGCAATTTCTCGCGTGACTACGAATGGCGCATCCCCGGTTCGGCACTCTCGAATGTCGCGCAGTGCTTTGGTTTCTGACCTCGTGGCATGGCGTTCCACCCCGACCAATGATCGACCTATCTCACACTTTCCCGATTTCGAGACCGACTCAAACTACCGAGGACCTGCCCGCCGATAGATAGTTTGTGCCCGGACGACAGGTCCGACTACGCTGCAATGCAAGGAGCAGGGACAGTGGCGGGCTACTTCTATCCGGACACGGACCACGACAACCCAAGGATCGCGGACGCCTTTCGCGCCAAGCTCGTGGAGCTGCACCAAAAGGGAGTCAAACCCGTCTTCCTGGAGTTTCTCCCCGCAAAGGTCCCGGAAGCCGATCTTTCGCTCGAGCACTTCGTAGACAACTCCGGCGGCCGCCGGCACATGGCGCCAAGCTACCTGAGCATCGTGCAGGAAGCGCGCAGACTCGGGATGAAAGTCATCGGCCTGAGTCATCCGAGCTACCTGAAAATGAGCCGCGTCGCGCCCAGGAAGAGCCTCTGCTACCGGATCTTGGGGCCGTTCGACGGCGCAGTGGCCTGCATGATCAAGCACCTGGCGGGCGCAACACCCTACGTGATCTTCCTCGGCTCCGGCCACTGGCCCATCCTCAGTCACTACATCGACGGCATTCAGCCGCTCGTCGCGCTCAACGAATCGTTGCCCGCGCTGAAGGAAATTCAGGACGGCGAAAAGAACCTGTTGGAGGCCCAGACACATGCGGACAGTCTGACGCGGCAGGACTGCGGCACCCTGGTCCTTGATGCCGGTTGCCGCGATCAGCTCGTGATCGACCACGTGGTCAAGCGTTGTCGTGGCAGCGAAGACGTGGACCGCCTGCTCACAATGACCCAGGCAGCGCTCGGGTATGTGCCAGACATTCTGCAGGTCCACTATTTGCTGACGAAATGGAGACGGACAGAATTCACGAAGCAGCAGCCCGATCTGGGCGAACTACCCAGGATCGTGGCTCCGCTGGAGCTCGGTGGGCGCAGGATGGCGCTTCGCCTGAGGGGTGGTTGATGACGGACCGAGCACTGGACCACCGCGACCGCACCGGGTCGACCGCTCGGTAGCGGCCGACCCGGCATCGAAGCACTGCGTTCGACTATCTGTTCCGGATCTCGTCGAAGAAGAGGTCGAAATCGCTGACCCCCCGCGTCGCGACGCCGATCCGGAAGTTCTCGTACGTGGTTCCGGTGGGGCGCAGTCCGGGCTTGCTGAGATCCAGTGGTCCTGGATCGGCAGCACCCGCGCCCTGGGTCACGCCCACCAGGGCTGGGCCGCGCGCCGTCGGGCCCCACTTGAGCGCGATCCTGCCCTGGTCACCCAGCTCGGCGGTGAAGTAGTTGGGATTGCTGGAGAAGAACTCGCTGACGCTGACGAAATGCACCGCGGCCGGCCGCGCGTTGGCGTCGACCAGCACCAAGCCCTGATTACCCAGGACGCCCGACGGATCGAGATCCGTCCACAGCGCCGAGATTCGCGGCGGCCCGGCCAGGAAGTTCGGCACGGTGGCCTGGATGCTCGGATCACCGGCACCGAACGAGAGGCTGCCGTTCGAGTTCACGAACACGGAGCTGCGCGCCTGGCCCTGGAAGTTGAACGGCCTGCCCAACGCGACCGGCACCGTGTCGTCGTCGTCGATGACGATCGGAGTGCCGCGATAGGTGTTGACGTACAGCGAATAGCGTCCCTTGGTTGCACCGGTGCCGATGAACTGCACATCCGGGTAGGTGGAAACCGCGACCGCCAGCCGGATATCGGCGTTGGACTGCAGCAGCAGACGTGATAGCAGGCCATTTCCTCCATCGTCGTCCACGGCGAGCAGCTCGCCAGTGTCGGCATCGAAGACACCGATGAGGGTGTCGAGTTCGCCGCGCACCACTTCGATCGCCAGGACATCGCCCGCGCGCACACGGAAGCTGTAGAAGTCGACATCATCCCGATCCGGATCGATCACGGTCGCGAGCGCGGGAATCGCACTGTCGAACGGCAGGCGAAGCAGCGGCGTCGCCTTGGCGATGCTGTCGTTGCGCCGGAACTCGGTGAGATCGACGATCCGGTTCACTCCGTTGAAGCGCAGAGTGCCGCGCAGATCCACTGTCTCGGTGGCACTCGTTCCGCCAACGAGTTCCTCGAAGACCGCCGGAACGGAAATCACGCCGCCGACGGAACCCCTGAACGCGCTCAGGTCGGACTCTTTCTCGAAGCCGCTCGTAGATCCGCCGCCGCAGCTGTAGCCGGCCAGACCATCCGCGGCGCTCAGCGTGCCGTAGCTGATGGAGAAGGGGTTGCCGACGACCGCGCCAAAGAACTCGCCGAGCAGGTTTTTCTTGTTGAGCGTGATGGAAAACGTGTTCGATCCCACGGCGGGGAATTCGGGCACGCCCTGCCACCGCACGGTGAAGCTGGTGGCCGTCTCATCGAACGTGACGGTGCCACCGGCCTCGGCATTCAAATCGTCCCACAGGCCCGCGATCCGGGGCGGACCGCTCAAGTGCACGAGCGTCGATTCCGAGAGCGTACTGTCGCCGCGGCCGAAAGTGATGTTGCCGTTGGCATTGGCGAACAGCGACGTGAAACGCTGTCCGCAAATATCGATCGGGAATCGTGGGAACAGCTCGACGAACAGATCGTCGCCTACCGCCAGCGGCTCACCCGCGAGCGGCACGTTGAAGATGACGTTGACGCCGGTGCGGGTCGCGCCGGCCGCCGCCACCGCGGCGACGAACGTGCCGGGTGCGTCACTGTTCGACTCGGCTGCGCCACTGTGAAACTCCTCCGGTCCCGGCAGACTGCGCGGCGTCGTCGAGAAACCGCCATCCAGGATCTCATCGACGTACACCGCGTACTGCGCGCCGGGCGTCAATCCGGTGAAGCGGTACGTGCCAACGACTGGGCTCGCCGCGGAATCGACGTCGTCGGTGAAATCGCCGGACAGCGCCGAAACGGCGTCGAGGAACGGGTTGGCGACGTTGCGCGCGATGACGTTGACGCCCGAGAGCCGGGTGGTGCCATTGGGGCTGAAGATGCTGCCGGCCACGCTGGCGGTCGTGGCGAAGTAGTTCGGCTCGGGATACAGGCGCGACACGGACGTCACGTCGTCGAGCGCCAGACTGTCCTCACCGAACTGGCTGCCGAAGAAGAAGGGATACATGGTCTCGAGCAGACCATTGTCGATGAAGTCCTGAACGGTCCGGGCTCCGAAGGTGTCGAACGGCGCCGGCCCGCTCGTCTCAGGAACGCGTACCGCAAGCCCGAGGAGGATGCCGCCGTTCGTCTGGGCATGCGCGAGGTTGCTGAAGTGTCCGAACTCGTGAACCATGATGGAGAGCGCGGTATTGGGGTCAGCCGGACTGAACTCCGGTCCATTCAGAAACGCGAACCCCTCGGTGATGGTGCAGGTAGTCAGGTCGCCGAACTCCGGCCCGGCGAATCCGAGCACGCCTGAGTCCGCGCCGAACAGCAGCTCGAAGATGGCTCCGGTATCGTCATAGACGATGGCGCTCAAGCCGTCCGGAGCGGGCGCGTCGAAGAACGGGAGGAAATTGGTTTCGTCCACGTCGACCGACAGACTGGCACCCTGGGCGTAGCTGATCGTCGCGGACGTGACGCCCTGCCACCGACCGAATGAGTTCCCGACGAACGTGTCGGCGTCGGCCTTGGCCAGCTGGCCGAGGTTGCCCTGGTCGGCATTCCACACGATGTTTCGGCCGCCGTTGGGCCAGAGGAAAGGCACGCCGTCATCACAGTTCGCGAGCGGTCCGGCCGCATGGGCGGGGGCGACGACGAGGAGCGATGCCAATGTCAAAAACGCAATTCGCTGCAAGGTGTTCATCACTTTGCTCCTTCGACGATCGCGCGCACGCGCGCCGCGAGGTCGGCATAGGGGAGCGGGCCCTTTGCCACGGCCGCGTCCAGACCGGCGTTGTTCACCCGGTTGGCGGTCGGCTGGCTGGGGAGCGACGTATCGATGTCGAAGCAGCCTTGCGCCAGACCGACCGGACTCGAGAGCGCGATGCTGCTCTCGGCGGTGAGGAATAGTAGATAGTCCCGCCCCCGCTGGAGGCGCGGCATGTCGCGAAACGCCGAGAAGTGTCGGACACCGCTGGCTTCCGAGTCGGCCTTGACGCTGCCGATCATCTCGACGTCGGCATAGGTGATGTCCTTGAACGTCGCGAATTCGCCTTTGAAGACCTCGGTCACCCGTATCCGATAGATAGTCGTGGCGAGCTGCCCGCCACCCACCTTGACGTTGCCCGGGCGCACGTCGGTGACCGTTCCCCGGAACACGCGGGCCGCCGACGCCGTCATGTGCCCGAGATCGACGTGTTTGACGGTGGTCGCGTCGGCGCGTGGAATCGTCCCGAGGGACGCGGCAATCAATCCGGCACAGAAAGCCACACTGATCAGTCTCATATCCAATCTCCCCTTACCCGGCTCGGCGCGGCGCAAAAGAGTGAGCAGCTCCACTCACTCCGTGAGCCGCGCGAACTGGCTCATAGTGGAATGTACGTACAGCAAAGTCGACATCGAGCGGATGCGTGAATCGGTGGAGCTGAACCGACGGGAGCGAGCCTTCGCCTCTTGGTTTTTGAGATTCGGGTGCCTCCCTGCACTGCCGAAACTTCTAACAACGCTCCCAAAGATAGTCAAGCACGCCGCGCGCTTCGCACCGTATTCGCCTCTCGTGGTGCCTCGTGCTCCGCAATGCGGCAGGGATCCGGACCGCGGTCTCCGGAAATAGATAGAGGCGCAGGCATGCGTTGACGACACGTCAGGCCCCGGACCCCGCGCGCGTCAATCGCGCAGGAGCTCGCAGGCCAGCGGCCGCGGCGGCGCGCCGCCGTTGCAGACCGACGCCGGACACGCCGACACCGCGACCGCCAGGTCCATCTCCGCGCGCACCTCGAACGAGTCGCCTGCGCGCGAACGCGGCGGCGCGAACGACAGTGTGCCGTCGGGCGCAATGCGCGCATCCATGAAGAAATTGAACGCGATGGTCAACGGCTCCGGCCTCCGCCCGAGCTCGCGCAGCGCGGCGCGGCGCGGCGCAGAGGTTGTCGTGGCAGTTGGGGTGATACCCGGTCACGCCGTACTGCTTGCGATACATCTCGAGGCTGCACGGCGCGTACAGGAAATCGTGCTTGCCCACCTGGTCCGCGACGATGGTCAGCATGGGCTCGCTGCGGTCCGACCACAGCACGTCGCCCGTTGATAGATAGACCTTGCCGCCGTAGTCGAAGGTACGCCCGTTAGACAGCCGCTGGCTTCCATCTGGCGAAAACACCACCAGGTCGCCGGTTTGCCCGCCCTCCAGGTCGATGATGCGCAAGCGCTCGCCGCGCTGCAGGCGCAGCGCCATCGCGCCCGCCGCCGGAATGAATTGTCGGTCCACCATGCGAAGAAAGTATCATTTCGCCATGAAGACGACACTGCTGCTGGGCGCGCTGGCCGCGTTGACATTGCCGCACGCCGCGCCCGCGAGTGCCGCCGACGACGACTACGACATCTCCTTCGTGCAACTCGCCGACGTCGAGGCGAAGCGCCGCCAGCTCATCGAATACGTCGGCGGCAAGGACGGCTTTCCCAGCGCCGCGGCGGCGCGCGCCGCGCCGACCCCGACGGAAGGCGAGTTCGTGCTGCGCGACTTCGAGTTCGCCAGTGGCGAGACGCTGCCCGAGCTGCGCCTGCACTACCGCACGCTCGGCACACCGCGCAGGGACGCCAAAGGCGTCGTGCGCAACGCGGTGTGGATAGGCCACGGCACGGGCGGCTCGGGCGCGCAGTTCTTCCGGCCCGAGTTCGCGGGCACGTTGTTCGGGCCGGACCAGCTACTCGACGCCACCAGGTATTTCATCGTGCTGCCCGACGGCATCGGGCATGGGAAATCGTCCAAGCCCAGCGATGGCCTCAAGGCGCGCTTTCCGCGCTATGGCTACACCGACATGGTCGAGGCGCAGTACCGCCTGCTCACCGAGGGATTGAAGGTGAACCATCTGCGGCTGGTCATGGGCACGTCGATGGGCGGAATGCACACCTGGGTATGGGGCGAGCATCATCCGGATTTCATGGATGCGTTGCTGCCGCTCGCGAGCCTGCCGGTACAGATCTCGGGCCGCAACCGCGTCTGGCGCAAAGCCATCATCGATGCCATACGCAACGACCCCGAATGGAAAGGCGGCGAATACACCACGCAGCCGCCGAGCCTGCGCACCGCGAATGCGCTCATTTATTTCATGGGCAGCAATCCGGTGCTGCGCCAGGAGCAGATGCCGACGCTCGTGAAGGCCGACGTGGTGCTCGACGCGGCGCTCGACGCATCGATGGCGAACACCGACGCGAACGACGTGCTGTATCAGATCGGGGCGTCGCGCGACTACGATCCCGCGCCCGACCTCGAAGCGATTCGCGCGCCGTTGATCGCGGTGAACTCCGCCGACGATCTGATCAACCCGCCCGAGCTCGGGATTCTCGAGCGCGAGATCCGGCGCGTGAAGAACGGCAGCGCCGTGGTGATCCCGCTCAGCAGGAACACGCGCGGCCACGGCTCGCACACCGTGGCCGCGCTGTGGAAGGAGCAGCTTGCGCGCCTGCTGAAGGACAGCGAGCGAACGGACACGGCCGCGCGCGAGTAGTCCGAACGACGATGACGCCCGCAGGCAGCTGATCAGGTGCGGGAACGACACTCGGAAAGATCCTGTGACGCAGGGTGACAAGCTTTGACAAATCCGCACACGTATCGCGCGCCATCATCCAGCTTCCCGTTCACGAGGAGTCCGTATGAAACGTCCAATCATGTTCGCCGCATTGGCGGCCGCCACCAGTCTCGCGCTGGCCCAATCTCCCTCGGGCCCGACATCCGGCGGGCCGCGCGGCGGACCACCGCCGATCGAGCGCCTGGCGCAGGATCTGTCACTCACCCCCGGGCAACAGACCGCGGTCAAGGCGATCTTCGACTCGGAACACGCGAAGCGGGATGCCGAACGGGCGCAATGGGAAGCCTCGGGCACGCGGCCGTCGCGCGAGCAGATGCACGCGCACATGGAAATGAAGGACGCGGAGTTGCGCGCACAGCTTGCCACCGTGCTCACGCCGGAACAGCTCGCGAAATTCGACGCAATGCGCAAGCGCCAGCTGCGGATGGGCCCGCCGCCGGGAGAATCCGGCCGGCAGCAGCCCCGCTAGATCGAGGTGCGATTGCGGAGGCGATGCGTCTAACCAGCCGCATGCGCGGCGCGATCGCGCCTGTCTAACAACGCGCACGGACCGCCTGCGAGAAGCTGTCGATGGGTGGATGCGAGAACGTGAGGATGGCGGTCGCGCCGTCGCGCGCGTGGTCGACGTGCTGCAAGAGCGGGCTCCGCAGAACGCGCGACTTGCCGCGGCATCGCTTAAGGCTTAGGCTCCTTTCAAGTCCTGCAAAACTCCGTTCCGTACAGCGAAATACCATACCGCGATGGACCTCGAGTACTCCGCGGCCGGAAAAATCTTCCGCGACGACCTCTGCAGATTCTTCCGGCAGGATCTGCGCGCAGTCGTCTCTGCGAAGGTGTCAGGCCACAAAGAACTGACGCGAGAAGACGCCATCCTGCGAGACTTTCAACGGGCTTCGGCCGCGGTGGACGCATGAGCGTGCGCGCGGCGTTCGACCTCACCGGCCGCGTCGCGCTGGTCACCGGCGGCTCACGCGGGCTCGGCCTGGCGATGGCCGGCGCGCTCGGCGAGATGGGGGCGCGCGTCGTCATCTCCGCGCGCAAGGCCGACGAGCTCGACGCGGCGGTAGTTAGCCTGAAGGGCCGCGGCGTGGACGCCGTCCGCGTGGCCGGCGATCTGTCGCGCGCGCAGGGCGTCGGCCCATTCGTCGACGCGGTGGCGGCCGCGGCCGGCGCGCCCATCGACATCCTGGTCAACAACGCCGGCACGACCTGGGGCGCGCCCGCCGAAGAGCATCCGCTCGACGGCTGGAACAAGGTGCTCGGGCTCAATCTCACCGGCGTGTTCCTGCTGACGCAGCAGGTCGGCGCGCGCTGGATGATCCCGCGCAAGCAGGGCCGCATCGTGAACATCGCCTCCGTCGCGGGCCTCAAGGGCTCGCGCCCCGAACACCTGCGCGCGATTGCATATCACACCAGCAAGGGCGGGCTCGTGCACTTCACGCGCGCGCTGGCGGCCGAATGGGGCCAGTTCGGCATCACCGTGAACGCGATCTGCCCGGGGTTCATCCCGTCGAAGATGTCGCAGGGCGTGCTCGACAAGATCGCGCCGCAGGTGCTCGAAGCCACGCCGCTGCGCCAGCTCGGCGAGCCCGCCGACCTCGCGGGGCTCGTCGTGCTGCTGGCGAGCGCGGCCGCGCGCCACATCACCGGCCAGATCATCGCCGTCGACGGCGGCGCGTCCGTCATATGAACCCCGCCGAGACGATGCCCGTGCGCGAGGCGCACGCCATCGACGCGGCGCGGCTGGCGCGCTGGCTCGATGGCCGCCTGCCGGGCACCGTCGGGACCGTGCGCATCGAGCAGTTCCGCGGCGGGCAATCCAACCCAACCTATCTACTTGGCACCGACGGCGGGCGGTACGTGCTGCGGCGCAAGCCGCCCGGCACGCTGCTGCCCTCGGCGCACGCGGTCGACCGCGAGTTCCGCATCCTCAACGCGCTGGCAAACACCGCCGTGCCGGTGCCGAAGCCGCTGTGCTACTGCGATGACGATTCCGTCGCGGGCACGCCGTTCTACCTCATGGAATACGTCGACGGCCGCATCTTCTGGAATCCCGGCCTGCCCGATCTGAGCAACGCCGAGCGCGGCGCCATCTACGACGAGATGAATCGCGTCATCGCGGCGATCCACTCGGTCGATCCGGACGCGGTCGGTCTCGCCGACTTCGGGCGGCGCGAGAACTTCGTCGCGCGCCAGATCGAGCGCTGGACGCGGCAGTATCGCGCGTCCGAGCTCGAGAACATCGACGCCATGGAGCGGCTGATCGAATGGCTGCCGCGTCACGTGCCGGCGGAAGAGCCCGCGCGCATCACGCACGGCGACTACCGCATCGACAACCTGATATTCGACCGCCACGAGATCCGCATCCGCGCGGTCATCGACTGGGAGCTCGCGACGCTCGGCAATGCGTTCTCGGATTTCGCCTACCACTGCATGCCGTTCCGCATGCCCGCGCCGCTGCGCATGGGCCTCGCCGGGCTCGATCTGGCGGCGCTCGGCATCCCGGCGGAGCGCGACTACGTGGACATGTATTGCGTGCGCTCGGGACGGAGCACCGGCCCCACGTCCGGCACCCTCGACTTCTATCTTGCATTCAATTTGTTCCGGCTCGCCTCGATCCTGCAGGGCGTGGCGGCCCGCGCGCGTCTCGGCAATGCGTCGAGCGAGCATGCGGTCGAAACCGGCAGTCTCACCCGCCCCATCGCGGAGCTCGGCTGGGCACAGGCCCTGCGCGCTCAATAAAGGATCGCCATGTTCGAATACTCCGACAAGGTGCAGCGTCTGCGCGCGCGGCTCGACGAATTCATGCGCGCCGAGATCTATCCAGCCGAGGCCACGTACGCCGCGCAGCTCGTCGAGACGCGCAAGAGCTTTCCGTGGCACAGCCCGCCGATCATGCAGGAGCTCAAGAAGAAGGCGCGCGACGCCGGCTTGTGGAACCTGTTCCTGCCGCATTCCGAACACGGCGCCGGCCTGACCAACTTCGAGTACGCGCCGCTCTGCGAGCTCATGGGCCGCTCGCCGATCGCCTCCGAGGCCTGCAACTGCAGCGCGCCCGACACCGGCAACATCGAGCTGCTGGAGCGCTTCGCGGCGCCGGCACACAAGACGCGCTGGCTCGAGCCGCTGCTCGCCGGCGAGATCCGCTCGGCGTTCGCCATGACCGAGCCCGCGGTCGCGTCCAGCGACGCGACCAACATCGAGTGCAGCATCACGCGCCAGGGCGACTCGTACGTGCTCGAAGGCCGCAAGTGGTGGATCTCGGGTGCGGCCGACGCGCGCTGCAAACTACTCATCGTCATGGGCAAGACGAATCCGGACGCGGATCGCCACCATCAGCAGTCGATGGTCCTCGTGCCGCGCGATACGCCGGGCGTGCAGGTGCTGCGCAGCCTGCGCGTGTTCGGCTACGACGATGCGCCGCACGGGCACGCCGAAGTGGTGTTCGACCAGGTGCGTGTGCCGGCCGATCACTTGTTGGTGGGTGAAGGCGAAGGTTTCGCGATCGCGCAGGCGCGCCTGGGCCCGGGCCGTATCCATCACTGCATGCGCGCCATCGGCCTCGCGGAGCGCGCGCTGGCGCTGCTCTGCCAACGCACCTCCGCGCGCACGGCGTTCGGCCGCAAGATCTCCGAGCAGACCGTGACGCTGGAGCGCATCGCGAGCGCGCGCATCCAGATCGACAGCGCGCGCCTGCTGGTGCTCAACACGGCCTGGCTGATGGACACGGCCGGCAACAAGGCCGCGGCCAAACACATCGCCATGATCAAGGTGGCGACGCCCGCCATGGCCTGCCAGGTGCTCGACTGGGCCATCCAGGCGCATGGCGGCGGCGGCGTCTGCGACGACTTCCCGCTCGCGGCCGGCTACGCGCACGCGCGCACGCTGCGAATCGTCGACGGACCGGACGAAGTGCACAGCAACCAGATCGGCCGCCTCGAGATCGCGCAACAGCTCGCGAACGCGTCGTGAGGAGCTGCCATGCCGCGCAAACACGAACTTCGGATGGGGACCTTCCTGATTTCCAGGAAATGCGGGCAGAGCTCAGGAATCTGCCATCGCCCCCGCTCGGCAGCCATTGTCCAATGGCTCGCGGCCTCTTGAGGCCTGTCCCCATTTGCTAGGAAATCAGGAATGTCCCCATTTTTCCCTCGCCGCCTGCCCTGCCACCTGACGATTCCCGAGACTTCGCTCTGGTACAACCTCGAGGTGTCGGCGACGCGCTTCCCCGATCGCACCGCGCTGAACTTCGGCGGCGCCTCGACCAACTACCGCGATTTTGGCGTGCAATGCGAGTCGCTCGCGGGCTTCCTGCAGAAGGAGTGCGGTGTGCGCCGCGGCGATCGCGTGGCGCTGTACATGCACAACAGCCCGCAATTCGTGATCGCCTATTACGCGATCCTGCGCGCCGATGCCGCCGTCGTGCCGATCAACTGCATGAACACCACCGCCGAGCTCGAGCATGTCCTGCGCGACGCCGGCGCCACGACCATCATCACCGCACAGCAGTTGCACGCAACGATCGAACCGCTCAGGGGCGAGGCCGTGCGGCACGCCATCGTCGCCTGCTATGCAGACTACGCGGGCAACGACCCGGCGCAGGTGCTGCCCGAAGCGCTGGTTGCGCCGCGCGCCGCCCTGACAGACGAGACAGTGCCGGGGTTCACGCTGTGGCACGATGCGCTGGCGCGCGCGCATGCACCCGCCCCGCACACCGCCGGCCCCGACGATCTCGCGCTGATCTGCTACACCTCCGGCACCACGGGCAGGCCCAAGGGCTGCATGCACCGCCATCGCGGCGTCATGCACAGCGCCGTGGCCATAGCCCACTGGCACGACCTGCGCCAGCATTCCTGCACGCTCGCCGTGCTGCCGCTGTTCCATGTCACCGGCATGCAGAACTCCATGAACGCACACATCTACAGCGGCGCGGGCATGGTGCTGCTGCCGCGCTGGAACCGCGACGCCGCGTTCGCCGCCATCATGCGCCACGCGGTGACCGATCTGACCACCGTGCCGGCGATGATCGTCGACCTCATCACGAACTACGATCCCGCGCGCCACGACCTGTCGTCGCTGCGCGTCATCGGCGGCGGCGGCGCAGCCATGCCCGAGGCGGTCGCCCGGCGACTCCAGGAACTCGCCGGCCTCACATATCTGGAAGGCTATGGCATGACCGAAACCATGGCGCCGACCCACATCAACCCGGGCGACCGGCCCAAGGCCGCCTGTCTCGGCATTCCCATCTTCGATACCGACGCGCGCATCATCGATCCGCAGACGCTGGCCGAACTACCGCCCGGATCGGTGGGCGAGATCATCGTCGCCGGCCCGCAAGTGCTCGAAGCGTACTGGAACCAGCCGCAAGAGAACGCGATCTGCTTCATCGCGCGCGACGGCAAGCGGTTCCTGCGCACCGGGGATCTCGCGCGCGTCGATGAAGACGGCTACTTCATCTTCGTCGAACGTCTCAAGCGCATGATCAACGCCGCGGGCTTCAAGGTCTGGCCCGCGGAGGTGGAGGCCCTGCTGTACGGTCATCCCGGCGTCCAGGAAGCCTGCGTGATTGGAAAAAGCGACGCGCGCAGCGGCGAAACAGTGAAAGCGCTGATCGTACCGCGGGAGTCCGCGCGCGCCACGCTCGGCGCCGACGAGATCATCGCCTGGTCGCGCGAGCACATGGCGGCGTACAAGGTGCCGCGCGAAGTCGAATTCGTGGCCAGCCTGCCGCGCTCGGCCACCGGCAAGATCGACTGGCGGCTCCTGCAGGAGCAGGAAGCCACCGCCGGGGCCGACACGACCGCGAGCGCGCTCAGCTGAACGTAGTCACCATGGCCGACATCTCGCGCAGGAAATCCTCCGAGCGCACGTGCCCGGGCTTAGCCGACGCGAACGGCTCGCGGTACCAAGGCCAGGAATATTCGACGCTGCGCTGGGGACGGTCGCCGCGCAGCAGGGTGAACTCACGCGTGTTGAGCTTGCGGCGGATGGTGGTGCCGATGTGCTCGGCGCCGACGCTGTACACCGCGCCGTCGACCAGCACGTACAGGCCTTCCTTATAGTTAGGCTGGGCGCCGAAGCGGTCGCGCGAGGCGGCGAAGTACGCCGCGAACACCGGACCCTTGACCGACTGGATCTCGGTGCCGACTCCGAGCACGTAGGCGGGATTGCGCGGCTCGCCCATGGGCTCGACCTCGGCGCGCGCGGCGTCGATGATCAGCGAATAGAACGTTCGCGGCGCAGCGGGATCCGGCTGGAACCCGGAAATACAGACGCGGCCGGATTCCGGCAGGCGCACGGTGTCATTGACGAACATGGATTGCCCGTACCCTAACGACCCTGAAGGGTTTTCCGCAAGATGGAGTTGCTGTCTCCCGCCCAAGGCAGTGAAACGGCGACCAAGGCTCCTGCCCCGCGATTGCGCAACCCGATCCTTCCGCCACAGTCCAGAACGGCGGTACGCACCGCGGCGGGACCCAGTCCGATTCCGCCGGTGTGGCGGCTGCGGGAAGCCTTGGTGCGGAAAAAAGGTTCGAAAAACGCGCGGTTGCAGGGCATCGGGTATGCCGGAGCCGTCGTCGATGCGGATCAGGCAGTGGCCGTCGGCCAGTTCGGGGATGAGGTGCGCGCTAGTTGCGACCGCTGTCCGCCAGGTCGGCGACCGTGCGCCGTTCGGGACAGCGGGTCGCCTTCGAGGCGGTATGCGAGGCGCATCGAACGGGGTCCGCAGGTCGTGGGGGATCGCGCCGGCCTCGCGCGGGAGCGTGCAGGTGCGGACCGGGACGCCGCGCGCCTTCGCAAATGACGGGGGCGGTCAGTGGCCGCGGGCGGCGACGGCGGCAGTGGTGGGCGTACCCGTGTGAGACGACGGCCGGCGGCGCGGCGTCTAACTAGCCACCGCCCCCGTGGTGTCGGCAGGCACGGCCTCGCCCAGCCGCCCAAATCCGAACACGTCGTCCAGCGCGTGAGGTCGCCCCTCAATGTGCGCGCGGATCATCTCTCCGGCGTGCGCGCTGTACGTGATGCCGTTGCCGCCGAAGCACAGCGCAAACTGCAGCCGGGGATTCGCCCCCGGCATGGGTCCGATGCAGGGCAGTCCGTCCGGCGTGCGCGCGAAGCTGCCGGCCCAGCTGTACGCAATGGGCGGCAGCGGCGCGCCGAACAAATCCTCGTACTGCGCGGCGATGCGGCGGATCTGCCGGTTCAGCAACAGGTCGCGGGCGGCGGCACTCTTGAACGGCAGGTCCGCGCCCCCGACGATCATCCTGCCGTCGCGCGTGCCGCGCAGGTATAGATAGGGGTGCGCGCTTTCCCAGATCAACGGCATCGACGCGATGCGCACCGGATCCGCCAGCGGCTCCGTCACCAACGCGAACGTGTTGTCGATCTTCGCCACGTCGCGCGGCCCGAATTGCAGCGATTCGTATCCGGCGCAGACCACGACGTGACGCGCGCTCACCGTGTGGCCGAGATCGGTCTTGAGGAGCAATCGCTCGCCGGACTCCTCGATCGCCTCGACCGCGACGCGCTCGAAGAGCCCGACGCCATGCCGCGTGCACCCGGCGAGCAGCGCGCGCGTGAAGCGCACGGGATCGAGCTGCGCACCGAGCGCGGAAAGGATGGCCCCGGGCCGCCGGCAGCCGAAGCGCTGCCGGACTTCATCGGCCTCGAGCCACTGGCACGCGATTCCCATGCCGCGACGCGCGGCAAGCTCGGTGCGCAGCATCGGGAGGTCACGCGCGTCGGACGCCAGGTAGAGGCTCTCGCGACGTTCGTACTCCGCGAGCGGCAGCAGCTCGGGGAAACGCCGCTCGAGCGCCGCGAAACTCGCCACGCAGGCACCGTACGCGCGCGCGGCGCGCGCGGCGCCCAACATCTTGGTGAGCTCCACCAGCGGGGTGTCGATTTCGTATTGCAGCAACGCGGTGGTCGCGGCGGTGCTGCCGCGCGAGATTCCGATGCGGTCGAGTACCACGATGCGTGCGCCGGTGGATACCAGCGCATCCGCGACCAGCGCTCCGGTGATGCCGGCGCCGACCACCGCGATGTCGCATTCCAGCGATTGCGAGAGCGTCGCGCCCGCATCGCCGATGCCGTTGCGAAGCATCCAGAAGGGTTGCGCCGAACGGATGGTGTGCGCGTCATTGCGATGGAATGGCCACATAGGCCCACCGTACAGGCAGTGATATGGCTTGCTTGTCAGAAAGGAACGGCTGCGCGCGGTTACGTCCGCCTCGCGCCGTAGCGACCGGATGACATCCCTGCCGCGCTCATATATCGACCGGGCGGCATTCATGCCGCCCGGTTCGAAGATCCGCGTCTACCGAAAGCTTTTCCTGCGCAGCAGATTGACGATGTCCAGCAGGATCACAGCGCCGACGAACGACACCACGAAGCCGCCGAGGCTGAAGTCGCCCTGATTGATGGTCGCTCCGCCCACCAGGGGACTGATGAGCCACCCACCGAGCAGCGCGCCAATGACGCCGACCACCACGTTCATAAGGATTCCCTGTCGCGCATTGGTGCCCATCACGATGCTGGCGAGCCAGCCCACGACGCCACCGACGATCAATCAGAAGAGGAGGTTCATCAGTTCGAGCCCACGGTGGACTGCGCCTGGCTGATCACGACCTCGACGCGTCGATTCTGCTGCCGACCGGCCGCCGATTCGTTGTCGCCAACGGGGGAATTCTCTCCGCGACCCGCGGCCGTCAGGCGCGTGGTGCTCACACCCTGCCCGATCAAGTATCTCTTCACAGATTCAGCGCGGCGCTGCGAGAGATCCTGGTTGAACTCCTCACTACCCATGCTGTCGGTGAAGCCTTCGATCGCCGCCGTGCGCGCCGGATACTGATTCAGGAACGCCGTCACGCGGTTGAGATTCGCCGTCGCTCCGGATTTGAGCTCGGCCTTCCCGGTCGCGAACAACGTGTCGCCCAGCGTCAGCACCAGTCCGCGATCCGTCGGCCGAGCCTCGAGCAGCGCGATCTGACGTTTCAGCTCCATCGCTTCCCGTTCTGCGGTAGTGGCCGCCTGCTGTGCGTTGGTGGCCGCCTGTTGCGCTGCCAGCTCCGCGGTGCTCGCCGCCTGTTGGGCCGCGAGTTGCGTCGCGGCCGCATCGTGGCGCGCCTGAGTCGCCATCGCCGCCTGCTGCGCACCCTCCGCGCGTGCGGTCACGGCATCGGACTTCGCGAGGTCGGCCTCACGAGTGCGCGCATCGAGGCGCGCCTTCTCGCTTGCCTTCGCGAACGTCGCGCGCTCGGATTCCGCGAAGCGGGTCTCGGCCACCGCGCGGGCCGTGTCCACCTTCTGCACCGCGATGTAGACGCGATGAGCGGTCAACTCCGCATCCTTCTGCACGATCTTCGCCCGGTTCACGGCGAGCTCGGCGTCCTTGGTCTCCACCGGCGCGAGCTGCGCCAGAACCGGGTCGCTCTGCAGAGTGGTGAGGCGGTCGCGTACTGCCTGATAGCCCGCGGGCGACTTCGGCACGGTGGCGCAACCCGCGAACAGCGCGGTCGCGATGGCGGCGGCAACCAGCGAGCGATGCCAGGTGTAGTTAGTCGTTTTCATCGGCTGTCTCCGGACTTGCGCTGCATCTCTTCGACCAGAGTCGCAGTGCTGTCTTTCAGGTCCTTGTTCACGGCGTTGGCTTTGACCAGGCCGGATCTGGCGGAAGCCAGCTCGGCCGCGGCGCGCGCTTCATCGGCGAGCCGTTCGGCAGACACCATCTCTTTCTCGTCCACGGCGTGTTGCGCGGAGGAAAGCTTCGCGCGGGCTTCGCCGAGCTCGACGGGCGCATTGGCGCCGGCGTCGCTGCGCTCGGCAGTGGCAATCGCCAGCTGGGCCGCTTGCAGTTGGGCGGCGGGAACCGGTGGCTTGGCCCAGGCCACGGAGATCAGCAGCAATGCGGGCAGCGCGATGCGCAGGCGGCGACGGGCGCTGCGAGTGACTTTGAAACGATTCATTGACGTTCTCTACTGATGACGATGAATGGCGACTGAGCGCGGTCCACCAGAGCATCGAGGATAGTCATCGCGCCCGCGCGTGTCGGTACGCAAACGAACATACGTTTCGTCAGCGTGGCGAAAGTTAGGGGCGCGCCACACAAGTGCCGGGTTCCCGGCGAAACCCTGGCGCGCACTCCCAATCGTTGCCGGAATGATCCAGATGGGCGTTCGCCGGCGGTGTGAGCGCCAGGCAACTCGCACCGGTGCGCCGAAACCCGCGTTCGCAGCGCCAGTCACTGCCGTGACTGTCGATGTAGGAATGCTCTGGCACGGGCAGCGCCAGACAATTCGCGCCCGTGCGTACGAAACCACGCCCGCACTCCCAATCGTTTCCGGCATCGCGCAGGAATCCGTGCACGGGAACCTTCACTTGTACGCAGGCCGCGCCATCGGCCCGATAACCGCGATCGCATTGCCAGCCGCTTCCATACTGTGACTCGACCAAGTAGGCGTTCTTCGGAGCGACTAACTGCTCGCAGCGGCCATTCGAGGCGCGAAAGGTTCGTTCGCAACGCCAGCCCGCGCCATAGGCGGTGTCATCCAGGTAGGCGTTGGCAGGTAGTTTGATGGCCGCGCAACCCGTGTCGCTCTTGAGATGTCCGCGGTTGCACTCCCAGTCGTGCCCGCTCGAGCTCAGGTAGCCATTGGCGGGCACCTGCACGGCCACACACCCGGCGGCGGCTTTGCGGTATCCGCGCGCGCAGTCCCAGCGCGAACCGTATTGGCTCGGCACCGAATTCGCCGGCGCCGGGCTGCCGGTGGCGCCCACCGCGGCGATGCCGACGGCGAGCAGCAGGAAAGCAATTGTCAGACGGGTCATCGCGCGACCGGCCGCACATCGTCTACGACCAAGATGCGCTGCCCGCTCTTCATCATGCCGTGATCGCCGCCGGCACGAGCTCTCCGGGGATCGCCCAGAGCGAGGGCAGCAGCACGACGAATTCGCTGCCCAGCCCGAGTCCCGCGCTCACGGCATGCACACTGCCACCGTGCAGCTCGAGCTGGTCGCGCACCACCCCGAGGCCGATGCCGCGACCGCCTTCGGCGCGCGGCGCCGTCGCGTCCACCTGCATGAACATCTCGAAGATGCGCGTGATGAGCGCCGGCGCGATGCCGATTCCCGAATCACGAATGCGGACGCAGACCTGACGATCGAGGTTCTCCATCGTCAGGGAAATGTCGCCGCCGTCGGGCGTGTACTTGGCGGCGTTGATCAACAGATTCGAGAACGCCTGCTCGAGGCGCGCGCCGTCGGCGTGCAGCCAGACGCCGTCGTCGGGAAGTTTGACCAGCAGGCGATGCCCACGGCGTGCCAGGTCGGGCACGATGGCGTCGATGGAATTGCCCACGATCGCGCGCAGGTCGACGTGCGCGCGCAGGATGCTCTTCCGCTTGGTGTTCTGCGACACATCGAGCAGGTCCTGGACGTGCCGGTTCATCTGACCCACGTGACGCTCGATGAGCACCCGCGCCTGCTCGATGCCCAGCGGTCCGGGAATCCGCAGCAGCCTGGCCGCGTTGCGCATCACGCCCAGCGAGTTGCGCAGCTCGTGCGAGATCACCGCGATCTCGTCGGCGCGCGCGTCCTTCACCATCAATGGCACGACGATGGCGGTGGCGCGCACGATGGCGAGCGGCGGAATGAGTGCGTCCAGGGGAATCAGGCCGATCGGGTCATTCAGAAGTGACATCTGAGCTTGCTCCGGGACGGATGGAAACGACGCGAGGCGCGCGAGATCGTTACGAGCATGATCGCGGGTGCAGGCCAACCATCCCGCGCGCAGGTAGCCGTCGCAACACGGCGCCCGAGCACAAACCCTCTGTCCACACTGTTATTTCCCTGGAACTACAGCACATCGGCGGGAGCCTACGTACGCGTAGTCCATGGGTCTGTGCGCCAACGTACAGATGAAAAAGGTACAAACAGAATGTTTGGCATGCGATGAGCGCTACCGCACATAGCAGCGAAGGCGCGTACACTCCTAAAAAATGGCCGCCACACCCAACCCGCGTCAGAATCACATCCTCGATGCGCTGCCCCAGTTGGAACGCGAGCGCCTGTTCCCACACCTGAAGCTGGTGGCCATGCCGCTCGGCATGGTGGTGTACGAAGCCGGCGCCCCGCTGCGCCACATCTACTTCCCCACGAACTCGATCGTCTCGCTGCTCTACGTCATGCAGGACGGCGCTTCAGCCGAGATCGCCGTCGTCGGTAACGAAGGAGCCGTCGGTGTATCGCTGTTCATGGGCGGCGAAACGACACCGAGCCGCGCGATCGTACAGAGCGCCGGCTACGCATACCGGCTGACGGGCAACCGCCTCAAGCAGGAATTCAGCCGCCACGGGGACGTGCTCCACATTCTGTTGCGCTATACGCAGTCGCTGATTACGCAGATGGCGCAGACTGCGGTGTGCAACCGGCACCATTCGCTCGACCAGCAGTTGTGCCGCTGGTTGCTGCTGTCGCTCGACCGGCTGTCTGGCAACGAATTGAAGATGACGCAGGAGCTCATCGCGAACATGCTCGGCGTGCGGCGCGAGGGCGTCACCGAGGCAGCCGGTAAACTGCAGACGCTCAATATAATTCGCTACGTGCGCGGCAAGATCACTGTGCTCGACCGTACGAAGCTCGAAAATCGGTCCTGCGAGTGTTACGCGGTGGTCAAGCGCGAGACGGATCGGCTGATGAAGCTTCAGCGATCTCCGCGCGCGACTCGAGTGCGGCCAGCGGCGCAGACATAGGCAATTCGCGGGACTGCTCTTCGCAAGAAGATGGCTCGCATGGCAAACGGATCGTGAACACACTGCCGAGGTGCGGGCCCGCGCTCGCGGCGACCACCGTTCCCTGGTGCGCCTCGATCAGATAGCGCGCCAGATACAGCCCGAGCCCGAGACCCTGCTCGACGCCCGCCTGGCCCGAGTGCACGAACAACCCGAAGATCGACTCGAGCTCGCCGTCGGGAATTCCAATGCCCGTATCGCTCACGGTGATGACCACCTCGGCACCCTCCCGCTGCGCGCGCACTACGATGTGCCCGTGGCGGTCGGTGTATTTCGTGGCATTCGTGATGACCTGATGCAAGGCCTGCACCAAGCGCAGCACGTCCATGTCCAGGTAAATAGGCCCGGGCGCCACGCTCATCGAGAGCGTGTGTCCGCGCTCGCTCGCGAACGGTCCGGCCGATTCGACCGCGCGTTCCATGAGCTCGTTGAGCGGCGCGCGCACGCGGCGCAGCTCGAGCGTGCCCATCTGCATGCTCGAAACGTCCACGAGATCGCCGATCAGGCGGTGCATTCCGCTCACCTGCCGCTCGATGATGTCGGCGGCGCGGCGGATCGCCTCCGCATCCGTCAGGTCGCGCTTCAGCAACGCGGCGGCATTGCGGATCGGCACCAGCGGATAGCGCAACTCGTGCGCAATGATCGCGATGAACTGATCGTGCGCGATTCCTGGGGTGATGGCGGCGGTGCTCATGCGCTGACTCACTCGTGTACGGATGATCTAGGCAGAATCTTGCAGCGCGCTTTCGAGCCCCTCCGTGCGGTAACGCACAGTCGCGGTCGTGAATTTCAGGAGCGCCGCGGGGGAGATCCACTGTGAGAGCCGATAGTGGTGCACGACACCGTGACCCTGACGCACCACGGTGCGCGTGGGTTGCGGCAGTCCGATCAACTCGCGCATCCGGCCACTTTCGAACTCATAGCGCACGCGCACCAGCGAATCGGGCGGCAGCGCCGCATTGCGTTGGAATTCCACGGTGACGCGCGCACCCGTCGGGGCGCGGGCGGCGCGCTTCGCGTGCGCCGCGGCCGCGGCATCGCCCGTCGACCAGGGAATCTCACTCGTGCCCGCGCTGACGCTCGTCAATTCATCCGTGATCTCGATCAATGCAAACTCCTGTGCCCCACCAGACTGCATCGGCGATGAGGCGCGTTCCGTTCGTTGGCGAACAGAAGGCCGCGCCCTCAACCCTCATGCTGTGCGGGCCGGACCTGCCGGCGTCGAGAATGGAAATTCCGTGGCGACCAGCAAGCGCGCTCCCGACAATCTACTGCTCGCGGCGCTACCGGCCTCCGACCGGTTGCGCCTCATGGGCACTGATTCCCCGGTCGATCTGCGTCTGGCCGAAACCCTGGGTGAGGCCGGCGATCGCATTCGCCACGTCTATTTCCCGATCGACAGTTTCATCTCGTTGATCACCCCCGGTGTCGGGCGTGCGCAGCTCGAAATCGGACTGGTCGGCAACGAGGGAATGCACGGCGTGCCGCTGCTGCTCGGAGTCAACGTGTCACCGGTGCGCGCGCTGGTGCAGGGCGCGGGCCGCGCCTGGCGTGTGGACGCCGCCACCTTCCAGACCGCGCTCGAGGGCAGTGCCGGGTTGCGTGCCGCGCTCAACCGTTATCTATTCGTGTTCATTTCGCAGTTGATGCAGACCGCCACCTGCACGAGGTTCCATCTCGTCGAGGCGCGCCTCGCGCGCTGGCTGCTCATGACGCGCGACCGCGCGCATTCCAGTCGATTCCACATCACGCACGAGTTCCTCGCGTACATGCTGGGCGTGCGCCGCGTCGGGGTCACCAGTGCCGCGAGCGCACTGCAGCGCCGCAAGCTCATTCGCTACTCCCGCGGCGACCTCACGATTCTCGACGTTCGCGGTCTCGAGGCCGCGGCGTGTCCCTGTTACGCGATCGACAAGAAGATCTACACGCGCGTTCTGGGCAAGGCTGCTGCGCGGGCAGCCGGGCGTGAATTGGGGATCGAATCCGGCGCTATTCGGCTCGCCGCCCGCATGGCGGGCGAGATTGTCTGCCAAACTGTGTAGCGCCCGCCGGATGGCACAGGCCGACGGATCGGACCGCGCTCAGCGTCCACCACGCGCCCGACCGGGTACGCGCTTGCGCAATACCTTCTGTAGCTCGATCGCGGTCACCGGCTTGACCAGGTAGCGCTCGAATCCCGCGGCGCGGGCGCGTTCGCGCGCCGGGTGATCGATGCTGTCGGTGAGCGCGATCAGGCGCATGTCCTGTAACACCGCGTGTTGATTCAGCAGCACGGCAACGTCGTAGCCGCTCATGTCGGGCAGCTCGATGTCGAGGAAGATGATCCCGGGAAGAAACTCCACGGCGGCCGCCAGCGCCGCGGCGGCGGAGTGCACCACGCGGATCTGCCAGTGATCCGCCGTGCCGAGCATCGCCACCAGCGACCGCGCCTCGGCCACATCGTCATCGACGATCAGTATCCGCGCCGCTACTTGCGCGGGCGCCGGCTCATCTGGAGCTCGATGCCGGGACATCTGCACTGGGGATGGCCCAGCCATCGGCGGGCGCGCGCGGGCAGGGCCGCAACAACCGGCGGGTCACTCGCGACATCGCGTCCTCCAGCCGTTCAAATGATCACCGGCGGACGCTTGCGCGATGCGAAGGCAATCACACCTAACAAGGCGGCGACGATGCCGAGCGCGATCCAGGGCCAGGTGAGCAAAGCTTGCATCTCGCTACCGTACGCCGACGCGCCGGGGCCGTCCGTACGGTGACGAACAAAGCCGGACGATTGCGCCTACACTCGCGCCCCATGAAAGAATCTTCACCCCGCTGCGGCAACCGCATCCTCGACGCGTTGCCGCTGCTGGAATGTGAGCGCCTGCGCCCGCAACTGAAGCTCGTGAAGATGCCGCTCGGCATGGTGCTGTACGAATCGGGCGCCACGCTGCAGCACATCTACTTCCCCACGACTTCCATCGTCTCGCTGCTGTACGTCATGGAGGACGGTGCGTCCTCGGAAATCGCGGTGGTCGGCAACGAAGGAATCATCGGCGTGTCGCTGTTCATGGGCGGCGAATCCACGCCGAGCCGCGCGCTGGTCCAGAGCGCCGGTCAGGCCTATCGGCTGAGCAGCAGCCATCTCAAGCTGGAATTCAAACGCCACGGCGAGCTGCTCCACGTGCTGCTGCGCTATACGCAGGCGCTGATCACGCAGATGGCGCAGACGGCGGTGTGCAACCGCCACCATTCGCTCGACCAGCAGCTGTGTCGCTGGCTGCTGCTGTCGCTCGATCGCCTAACCTCGAACGAGCTGAAGGTGACGCAGGAGATCATCTCGCAGATGCTGGGCGTGCGCCGCGAGGGCGTCACCGAGGCGGCGGGCAAACTGCAGGAGTGGGGTGTCATACGCTACAGCCGCGGCAAGATCACCGTGCTCGATCGCCCGCACCTGGAGCGCCTGTCCTGCGAGTGTTACGCCGTGGTCAAGCGGGAATCGGAACGCCTGATGGGCTGATTAAATGGGGACATTCTTCATTTCCTTGTAACAAAGCCGAAGAGCTTCACGGCTGCCGATCAGTTGGGCTTTGTTACAAGGAAATGAAGAATGTCCCCATTCATGGAAAGCCGACCATGCATTGCAGGTCGTCGTCCCAGAGTTTCATGCGCGCGCACTTCAGGCTTTCGCGCATCGTCAGCCGCACGGCCTGCCGCAGCAGCGGGCTCGACTCGTGCGCCGCGCGCAGGTGGTAGTTAGGTATACCCGGCTGCAGGTGATGGATGTGGTGATAGCCGATGTTCGCGGTGAACCAGTGCAGCACGCGCGGCAGGTCGTAGAACGAGCTGCCCTCCACCGCCGCGCGATGCGCGCTCCAGTCCGTCTTGCGCGACCAGTAGGACGCCTCCGCTCCGTGCTGCACGTAGAACAGCCACACCCCCGCGGCGCCCGCGAGCGCCACCACGGGCAGCTGGACCATGAGCAGCAGGCGCCAGTCGAACGCCACGCTCACGAACACCGCGACGATGAGCAGCCCGAGGTTGTTGAGCGCCACGCTGCGCCATTCCTTCTTCCAGGCCCACGGCAGGTCCACCGGCAGACGGTGCTTCGCCACGAACTGGTAGATAGGCCCGATGGCCAGCATCACGAACATGTTGCGATAGAAGCGATAGCAGAACCGCAGCCACGGCGAGTGCGCGCGATATTCGCGCACGGTGAGCAGGCGCACGGCACCAAACTCGCGCCGGTCGAGATTGCCCGAGGTGGCGTGGTGCACCGCATGCGTCTTCTTCCAGTAGCCGAATGGCGACAGCGTGATGAGGCCGAGGCAGGCACCGAGCCATCGATTGGCACGCCGGCTCGCGAAGAACGAGCCATGGCCGCAGTCATGCTGGATGATGAACAGTCGTACGAATAGTCCTGCAGTGGGAATCGCCAGAAGCAACGTCCAGGCGTAATTCCATCCGACACTCAGACTGAACGCCATGAGCGTCCATAGGGCCACGAACAACGACAACGTACTGACCAGCTGCCACAGGGCGCGCGGCAGAGAAGGCTTTACGAATCGCGCACATAGTTCGCGTACAGTGGCGACATCAGAGTTCATCGGGACGAATTGTCCGGGCGCGATGGCGACGTCGTCAGTGCGGTGGCGTACATAGGTCGACCTCAGGGTAAGTGCATTCATTAAACAATGATTCGACGCATCATCGAGAGTTTTTCGAGCGCCACGCAGTGGGACAACGACCAGATCCTGCGCGAAGAGATTTTCAGCATCGAGCGGCTGGAACAGCACGCGGCCAGCCTGGCGGCGGCGCAGCCCATCGCGGAGCAGCCGCTGCTCGGGCGTTCGCTGAGCGCGCGGCTGCGAAACAACGAAAAGGTGTTGCTGGCCGCCTATCGCGACATCGCCAAGGCGGTGGACGCCGGCCGCAGCATAACGCCCGCCGCCGAGTGGGTGCTCGACAATTACCACCTCGTCGAGGAGCAGATTCGCGAGATTCGCGAGGATCTGCCCCCCGGTTTCTACCGCCAGCTTCCGAAGCTCGCGAGTGGGCACTTCTCGGGCTTGCCGCGGGTATTCGGCCTCGCCTGGGGCTTCGTCGCCCATACCGACAGCCGCTTCGAACCCGAAACGCTGCGGCGATTCGTACGCGCGTATCAAACCGTGCAACCGCTGACCATTGGCGAGCTGTGGGCCGTGGCCATCACGCTGCGCATCGTGCTGGTGGAAAACCTGCGTCGCGTCGCGTCGCGTATCGTCACCAGCCGCGCGGCACGCCAGAAGGCGGATGCCATCGCCGATCGCCTGCTCGGAGTGAGTGGGCAGACCGCCGACCCGGAAGCGCTCGGCGCGTGGAAAGCCGGCGACGAGCAGCTCGCTCCCGCGTTCGCGGTGCAGCTCGTGCAGCGGCTGCGCGATCAGGATCCGAAGGTGACGCCGGCGCTGCTGTGGATGGAGGAAACGCTGCGCGCGCAAGGCACCAGTTCCGAAGCGTTGGTGCAGGAAGAGCATCACCGCCAGGGCGCGTCGAACGTCACCGTGCGCAACATCATCACCAGCATGCGCCTGATGACGGACGTCGACTGGTCCGAATTCTTCGAGAGCGTGAGCCTGATCGACGATCTGCTGACGTCGGCCAGCAACTACCCGGCAATGGATTTCGCGACGCGCAACCTGTATCGCAGCGCCATCGAAGACCTGGCGCGCTATTCGCCGCACACCGAGCTCGAAGTGGCCGAGCTGGCACTTGCGGCGGCGAAGAAAGGCATCGATGAGCGCGATCGGGAGCCAGGCTATCACCTGATCTCCGATGGCCGGCGGGCATTCGAACGCTCGCTCGGCTACCGCCCGGCGCTCGCCAACTGGCGCAGCCGCATCGCCTTCACTGTGGGCGCCCGCGACTACGTGGCCGCCATCAGCTTCGTCAGCGCGCTGCTGCTGTCGATTCCGTTGTCGATGATGCTCGACCGGGGCATCCATGGCGCGCTGCTCATTTTGTTAGGCGTGCTCGGGATGATCCCCGCCGTCGACATGGCCGTGGCGTTGATCAATCGCGCCATCACGCGCGGCGTCGGCGCGAGCCGCCTGCCCGGCCTCGCGCTGCGCGACGGCGTCACTGCGGACTTGCGCACGCTGGTGGCCATGCCGGTATTGCTGAGCTCGCGCGCCGCGGTGGAAGAGTATCTGCATCGCCTGGAGATCCACTACCTCGCCTCGCCCGACGACCAGCTGCATTTCGCACTGCTCTCGGATTGGGTCGACGCCGACGCCGAGAGTCTGCCGGCCGACGAGGCGCTGCTCGACATCGCGGTCCTCGGCATCGCGCGGCTGAATCGCCGCTACGGCGAGGCGGCCGGCGGGGAGCGTTTCCTGCTGTTGCATCGCAAGCGCCTGTGGAGCGAGAGCGAGCAGCGCTGGATGGGCTGGGAGCGCAAGCGCGGCAAGCTGCAGGAACTGAACCGGCTGTTGCGCGGCGCCACCGACACCACCTACGTCACCAGCACGGGCCGCTCGCCCTGGGTTCCGGATGGAGTTCGTTACGTACTCACGCTCGACGCCGACACGCGCCTGTTGCGCGAGTCGCCGCGCCGGCTCATCGGCAAGATGGCGCACCCGCTCAATCGGGCACGCTTCGACGCCAAACTCGGCCGCGTGGTCGAGGGCTACGCCATCCTGCAGCCGCGCGTGGCGTTCTCGCTGCCCATGGGTTCCGAGGCCACGCTGTTTCAGCGCGTCTTCTCGGGTGCGGCCGGCGTCGACCCGTACGCCGCCGCCATCTCCGACGTCTACCAGGACCTGTTAGGCGAGGGCTCGTTCGCGGGCAAAGGCATCTACGACGTAGACGCCTTCGAGGCGGCGCTCGCGGATCGCGTGCCCGGGAGCACGCTGCTGTCCCACGATCTGTTCGAAGGCATCTTCGCGCGCGCCGGCCTCGCCTCCGATGTCGAGGTCATGGAGGAATTCCCGTCGCGCTACGACGTGGCCTCGATGCGCCAGCATCGCTGGGTGCGCGGCGACTGGCAGTTGCTGCCCTGGATCTTCGGGCGGCGTGACGCGGGCGCCGCCGCGTATGGTCGCGGACACAGCCGCCTGCCGCTCATCGGCCTGTGGAAGATGCTCGACAATCTGCGACGCTCGCTGTCGGCGCCGACCGCCGTGGCGGCGTTGCTGGTGGGCTGGACGCTGCCGCTGCACGCGGCGCTGCCCTGGTGCGCCTTCGTGCTGACCGCGCTCGCGCTTCCCACCCTGCTGCCGATCCTGGCCGCGCTGCTGCCGCGCCGCTCCACCGTCACCTTGTTGAGCCACCTGCGCGCGCTCGCCGTGGATCTGGGACTGGCCGTGGCGCAAACGGGATTGCTGGTCACGATGCTCGCGTATCAGGCGTGGCTGATGGGCGACGCCATCCTGCGCACCGCGTGGCGGCTCGCGGTGAGCCGCCGGCAGATGCTCGAGTGGATCCCCGCGGACCTGCTGTCGGGTGCGAGCAGCGACTTCGGCAGCTTCTACCGGCGCATGTCGCGCAGCGTCGTGCTCACGCTGATCCTCGCAGTGGTCGCCGCGACCTGCGCCGGCGGCAAACTACCCACGATCGCGCTGCCGTTCCTCGCGTTGTGGCTCGCGGCACCCTGGATCGCCTGGCGCGTCAGCCGCACCCCGCCCGCGGTGGCGAAGTCGGCCCTGTCGACGGACGGGCAGCGCGAGCTGCGGCTCATCGGGCGGCGCACCTGGCGCTTCTTCGAGATGTTCGTGTCGGCCGAGGACAACCACCTGCCACCGGACAACTTCCAGGAAGACCCGCGCGACGTGCTGGCGCACCGCACCTCGCCCACCAACATCGGACTCTATCTTCTGTCCGTGGTCGCGGCGCGCGACTTCGGCTGGTGCGGCCTGCGCGATGCGCTCGATCGCATCGAGTCGACGCTCGCCACGATGGGGCGCATGCAAAAACACCGCGGCCATCTCTTCAACTGGTACGACACGCAGAGTCTGCGCCCGCTCGATCCCCGCTACGTATCGTCGGTGGACTCCGGCAATCTCGCCGCGCACCTCATCACGCTCGCCGGGGCCTTCCGTGAGTGGCAAAAGGACGCCAGTCCGCGTCCCGAATCCATCATGGGCCTCGCCGATGGGTTCGACCTCGCGCGCGAAGCCTTGCGCGAATTCCATTTCGCGCCGGGCCACACCATCACGCGCGGCCTGTTGCAGACCGCCTTCGACGATCTGGACGCGACGCTGCGCCCCGTCGGCGGCCGGCTCGATCCAGCGGCCGACGCGCTGGCGAGTGCCGCCGAACGTGCGTCGACCCTGGTCGACATGGTGCGCACACTCGCCAGCGAATCGCGCCTGGACCGCGACGCCGACCTCGTCTACTGGGTCGAGGCCACGCGCCGCACCATCGACAGCTGGCGCAGCGACCTGCTGGTGCGCGACCCGGCCGGCTACGTCGTCGAGCACCTGGAGACCCTCGCCACCACCGCCCTCGCGCTCGCCTCCGCGATGGAGTTCGGCTTCCTGCTCGATCCGCAGCGCAAACTGCTGTCCATCGGCTTTCGCGCCACCGACGGCGCGCTCGATCCATCCTGTTACGACCTGCTGGCTTCCGAAGCGCGTCTCGCGAGCTTCGTCGCGATCGCCAAGGGCGACATCCCGGCACGCCACTGGTTTCGGCTGGGACGCACCGTCACCCCGATCGGAGCGGGAGCCGCGCTCGTATCCTGGTCCGGTTCGATGTTCGAATACCTGATGCCGGACCTGGTGATGCGCGTGCCGGGTGGTAGTTTGCTGGCGCAGACCAGCCGGCTCATCGTCAAGCGCCAGATCCAGTACGGACGCGAGCTCGGGTTGCCGTGGGGCGTATCCGAGTCGGCATACAACGCGCGCGATCTCGAGCTCACCTATCAATATTCGAACTTCGGCGTGCCCGGCCTCGGCCTCAAGCGCGGGTTGAGCGAAAACAAGGTGGTGGCGCCTTATGCCACGGGCCTCGCGGCCATGGTCGACGGCAACGCCGCGCTCGCCAATTTTGCCGTGCTGGCCGCGCACGGCGCGCGCGGCCGCTATGGGTTTTACGAAGCCGTCGATTTCACCGCGTCGCGGGTTCCCGAAGGCTCCACGTACACGCTGGTGCGTGCGTACATGGCGCATCACCAGGGCATGAGCATCGTCGCCATCGCCAACGCACTCGCCGACGGGCGCATGCGCGATCGCTTTCATTCCGACGTCGCGGTGCAGGCCACCGATCTGCTGCTGCAGGAACGCACGCCGCGCGATGTGTCGGTTGCGCATCCGCGGGCCGAAGAAGTGGGCACGGCCTCGCGTGTCGCGGACTTGCAGGTGCCGGAAGTGCGGCGCCTGCGCAGCCCGCACGACGCGATGCCGCAGACCCATCTGCTGTCGAACGGCCGCTATGCCGTCATGCTCACCGCTGCCGGCTCGGGTTACAGCCGCTGGCAGGATCTCGCCGTCACGCGCTGGCGCGAGGACTCGACGCGCGACGACACCGGCAGCTACCTCCTGCTGCGCGACATCGACACCAATCGCGTGTGGTCCGCGGGCTATCAACCTTGCGCAATGCAGCCGGACACCTACGAGGTGAGCTTCACCGAGGATCGCGCCGAGATCATCCGCCGCGACGGCGAACTCATGACCACGCTCGAGGTCACGGTCTCCTCGGAGGAGGACGCGGAGGTACGCCGGCTCTCGATCAGCAACGCTTCCGCGCGCATGCGCGAGATCGAAGTCACTTCGTATTCAGAGCTGGTGCTGGCACCACAGGCCTCGGAGATCGCGCATCCGGCCTTCTCGAAGCTGTTCGTGCAGACCGAATTCCTCGAGCGCCAGGGCGCCATCCTCGCCACGCGCCGGCGGCGCGGGCCCGATGAGCCCGAGGCATGGGTCTCGCATCATGCGGTGGTGGAAGGCACGATCAGCGCCGGACCCGAGCTCGAGACGGACCGCGCGCGTTTCATCGGCCGAGGCCGCGAATTGCGCGCGTCGCGGGCCATGCTCGAAGGCAGCGCATTGTCGGGCACCACCGGCACGGTGCTGGATGCCGTGTTCGCATTGCGGTACCGCGTGCGCGTCCCGCCCGGCGGTACCGCGCGGCTCGCGTTCTGGACCTGCGTAGCGCCCACTCGCGAGCACCTGCTCGAACTACTCGACAAGCACCGCGACTCGAATGCGCACATGCGCGCGGCCACGCTCGCATGGACTCAGGCGCAGGTGCAGTTGCGCCATCTCGGACTCGATGCCTCGCAGGCCAACCTGTTCCAGCAGCTCGCCGGCCACGTGCTGTTCGCGGACGGCGCCGCCCGACCCTCGATCGACACCATCCGGCGCGGCGCGGGCGGACCGCACGGGCTATGGGCCGAGGGAATATCCGGCGACATCCCCATCGTGATGCTGCGCATCGAGGACATCGATGACCTCGAGATCGCGCGGCAACTGCTGCAGGCGCACGAATACTGGAGCGTCAAACGCCTGTCCGTCGACCTGGTGATCCTCAACGAACGCGGCGCGTCGTATGTCCAGGACCTGCAGGTGGCGCTGGAAGCCGCTGCGCGCGTCAGTCTGGCGCGGCCGCGCATCAGCGGCATGGAAACGCGCGGCAAGGTATTCGTGCTGCGCACCGATCTCATCAGCGCGGAGAATCGCGCGCTGCTGCTGGCCACCGCGCGGGTCGTGCTGTCCGGCCGGCGCGGCAGCCTCGCCGACCAGGTGGAGCGCATGCAGGCCGCGCCCACCATGGCACCGCGACTGCCGCGGCGCGCGCTCCACACCGCGACGGCGGCTGCGGCGGAATCGGAACCCGCGCGCACGCTCGAATTCTTCAACGGGCTCGGCGGGTTCGGGGCGCAGGGACGCGAGTACGTGATCACCTCGGCCGGCGGCCAGCCGACGCCGGCGCCGTGGATCAACGTCATCGCGAATCGCGGCTTTGGATTCCACGTGTCCGCCGACGGCGCCGGCTTCACCTGGGCGCGCAACAGCCGCGAGAACGCGCTCACTCCCTGGTCGAACGACCCGGTAGTCGATCGCCCCGGCGAGGCTATCTACCTGCGCGACGAGGAGACGGGCGAGTTGTGGGGACCGACGCCGGCGCCGATCCGGCACGAGCACGCGCACTACAGCTGCACGCACGGGTTCGGATACAGCCGCTTCGAGCAGCGCTCGCACGGCATCGCACTCGACTCGACCATGTTCGTGCCGCTCGAGGATCCGGTGAAAATCTGCCGGCTCACGATCCGCAACGATTCGCCGCGCCGGCGCAGCCTGTCCGTCACCGGCTACGTCGAATGGGTGCTCGGGCCGTCGCGTGCCGTGGGCGCGCCTCATGTGCTCTCCGAAGTGGATCCGAAGACCCGCGCCTTGTTCGCGCGCAATCCGTGGAATTTCGCCTTCCCCGGCACGGCCTTCGCCGACCTGCGCGGCATCCAGGATGAATCCACCTGCGACCGGCTCGAGTTCCTGGGGCGCCACGGCACGCTCGAGGCACCGGCGGCGCTGGTTTCGGGCGCGGCGTTCTCCGGGCGCGCCGGTCCGGCACTGGACGCCTGCGCGGCGTTGCGCACGCGCTTCGAGCTCGAGCCCGATTCCAGCACCGAGGTCGTGTTCGTCATCGGCCAGGCGGCGAATGCCGACGCCGCGCGCGAACTGGTGACGCGCTATCGCGCCGCCGACCTCGACACCGTGCTCGAGCAGGTGCGCGCGCACTGGGACGAGCTGCACGGGCACGTCGAAGTGAAAACCCCGGACCGCGCATTCGACATCATGATGAACGGCTGGCTGCTGTATCAGACCCTCGCCTGCCGCACCTGGGCGCGCGCCGCGTTCTACCAGGCCAGCGGCGCGTACGGCTTCCGCGATCAGTTGCAGGACGCGATGGCACTGGGCCTCGCGCGGCCCCAACTACTGCGCGAGCAGATCCTGCGCGCGGCGTCGCGCCAGTTTCCCGAGGGCGACGTGCAGCATTGGTGGCTGCCGCACAATGGCGTCGGAGTGCGCACGCACATCTCCGACGACCGCGTGTGGCTGGCGTACGTGACCGCGCACTACGTCGCGCTGACCGGCGACCGCGCCATTCTCGACGAGCCGGTGGCGTTCATCGAAGGCCCGCCGCTGCCGCGCGAGCGGCACGACAGCTTCTTCGAGCCGACCGCCAGCGAGCACCATGCACCGCTGTTCGAGCATTGCCGCCGCGGCCTCGACGGCGCGACGCTGGGCGAGCACGGGCTGCCGTTGATCGGCACCGGCGACTGGAACGACGGCATGAATCGCGTGGGCGAGCACGGTCGCGGCGAGAGTGTCTGGCTGGGTTGGTTCCTGCATGCGACGCTGCAGGCGTTTGCGCCGCTGGCGCAGGCGCGCGGCGATGTCGCCCTCGCGACCACCTGGACCGCCCAAACTACCAAACTGCGCAACGCACTCGAGCAGCATGCCTGGGATGGCGAGTGGTACCGGCGCGGGTTCTTCGACGACGGCACGCCGCTCGGCTCCGCGCAGAACGACGAGTGCCGCATCGACGCCATCGCGCAGTCGTGGAGCGTGATCTCCGGCGCCGCGAGCCCCGCGCGCGCGGCGCGCGCCATGGCTTCCCTGGAGACCCATCTACTCGAACGCGATCCGCCCCTCGCCAAGCTGTTCACGCCGCCGTTCGAGAAGTCGCGCCAGGAGCCAGGCTATGTGAAGGCCTACCCACGCGGCATCCGCGAGAACGGCGGGCAGTACACGCATGCCGCGATCTGGACCGTGATCGCGCTGGCCATGCAAGGCAAGGCCGAGCGCGCGTTCGAAGTGTTCGACATGCTGAACCCCGTGCGCCGCACGACCACGCGCGCCGACGTGCAGCGGTACAAGGTCGAGCCGTACGCGGTCGCGGCGGATGTGTACTCCGAGGCGCCGCACGCGGGGCGTGGAGGATGGACCTGGTACACGGGCTCGGCCGGCTGGCTGTATCGCGCCGGGCTGGAATACATACTTGGATTTCGCGTGCGCGAGAACAAGCTGACGATTGCGCCCTGTGTGCCGGCGGAGTGGCCGGGATTTTCCGTGCGCTACAAGTATCGCGGCACGCCGTATGAGATCACGGTAGATAGGAAGGCATCACCCGATGCGCTGGCGCAGCTCACGGTGGATGGGCAGATGCAGGCGGCTGGGCGGAATGTGGTCGAGCTGGTGGATGATGGGAGAACGCACACGGTACACGTGGCGTGGTTGGCGGCCAGCGCGGAGGAACACGTAGCGGGACACAAGGTGTGAAGCGGGCCAAGGCGTGACGTCCCGGCGATTTCGGCAGGACCGAACGAACCGCCGCCTGATTGACCGCGCGCAGCTCCCGGCGCCGTCCCTGTGGGAATGCTCGCGGCAGATCGTAGGCGATGTCTTACATCTTTATTCGGCGCACTGGTAGACCCTGTCTGGACCGCTCGATCTGCGGCCCACGCGACACCGCGTGTACCTCCGCCGATCATTATTAGGACCTTCATGACCGACTCCCGACAGATTTGTGATTCGCTCGAGCTCGCTCGCTCATTACTGCGCGAGCTCATCGAGATGCACCAGACGCGCGATCCGGGCCGCCCGCCCACCCTGCTGCTTCCCATCGTGGTCCACCTGGCGAATATCCAGAAGCTGGTCGAAGCGTCCGGCGAACCCTCGAATGCCATCAAGCGACTGCGCGACTTCGCACAGACGGTCGAGCGGCGCACCTTGCCGGACGGGGAATCGAATGAAATCGAGTCCGTGCGTCAGCGGCTGGTGGAGACGCTGCGGTTCGCGGCCGACCAGTTGACCAGCCAGGAAGCCGGACAGCGCGTCGGCGCCACCAGCGCCGACGAACTCAGCGCGGCCACGACCTGACCGCCATCACAGCGTTCGCGGATTGAGCTGCCACACCGCGTAGTTGAGCGCCGTCGCGAACGTCACCCAGGCGAGATACGGCGCTAACAACCACGCGGCCGCGCGGCGGATGCGCGCGAAGGCGACGACGGTTGCGGCGAGCACGAGCCACAACGCGAGAATGTCCGCGAACGCCATTCCGCCGCGATGCCACGCGAAGAACAGCCACGACCACAGCGCGTTCAGCGCGAGTTGCAGGACGAACAGGCCGAGCGCGCCGCTCGCGCGGGTCCAACCACGCTCGCGCCAGACCAGCCACGCGGCCACCGCCATCATGGCGTACAGCGCAGTCCACACGGGACCGAACAACCAGGCCGGCGGCGCCCATCCGGGCTGCACCAGCGTGGCGTAAAAATCCTTCGCATTCGCGGACGCGAAGGCACCGAGTGCGCCTGCGAGTGCGCTCAATGTGAGCCAGCCGGCCAGGGCAAGCCACGGATTCGTGCTCGAGGGCGGCGTTCGAAGTCGCACGGAGATGGTTTCCATACGGCTGATGGAACGCTGTATCGGCCGCGAGCATCAGCGGGCGGCCGCGCCGCGCGCGCGTAGGAGTCGTCCGGCCCGAGTGCCGCCGACGCGGGGTTTCGATCATCACTGCACGAAGCCGGTGGAGCCGGAGGCGGCGCTCGCCGATCGGGAAGTGACGGCGTCAGTGGTTAGACGCAGCTGTCAGAAGTAGCGGCGGCGGCGGGGATCGATACACGGTAGCTTCCGGGCATTGGTGCAGTGATCACCTGCATCGTTTGCGGAGATCCCGGTGGCCATACCCCAAGCCCAGCTCGCGCCGTGGACGCGCAAGCACGATGACCCGATAGCGCCGCATTTTCCGCAAGTTCCCGTCATACAGTACCCGCAGTCTCTCGCGCAGCTCATCGAGATCTGCAGGGACCGGCCCGCGGACCAGCGCCTGCACGCAGCGGGCAGCCATTGGGCTTTGTCCGAGGCGGCGATCAGCGATCACACCTTCATCGAAACGCACGATCCTAAAAATGTCTTCCCGGCGATGGGGAGCACTCTGCGCGATGTCGTTCCGGGCTGTCTGTCCGAAGCATTCCTGACCGCGCTGAACAAGTCGACCTCGACGGCGGCCGGTGTCGCAGCCGTGCCGCCGTCCTACTTCGTCCATTTCGAATCCGGAAAGCGCATCTATCAACTCTATTCCGAGCTGGATGTGGGCGACAGCGTGTTCCCGGAAAGTCTGGCGATGCTGATGCAGTCGAAATTCGGCAACGACAAATTCCTCGGCTCCTGGGGATTTGCGACGCTCGGCGGCGCGGGCGGACAGACCGTGGTGGGCGCCCTATCCACCGGCACGCATGGCGGCGATTTCGATCGTCCCCCGATCGCGGACGCGGTCGTGGCCCTGCACATCGTTTTGGACGGCGGCAAACACGTCTGGATCGAGCGCGGCAGCCCGGACGCGCCGTTCATGACGGACAAGGCAAAGCTGCTCGCGCACTTCGAACAGAAGGAGTTCGGCGGACCGCGGAATTTCGACGTGATCTACAGCGATGCGATATTGAACACGGCCCTGATCCAGGTGGGCCGCTTCGGCATCGTCTACTCCGCGGTCATGCGCGTAGTGCCGCAGTACGGGCTGAAAGAGGACCGGCGGCTCGATACCTGGGAAAACGTGAAGGACAAAATCGCCGATCCGAATTCGGACTTGTTCTTCAAACTGATTCCCGGTGGCAGCACCGTACAGCGCTTTTTGCAGATTGCCGTGAACCCGATTCCCAGCGTCAACGGCACGACGCATATTTCCAGCATCACCCGACGCTGGACGGTTTCGGTGGATGCTCTACCAGCGTCACTCGCACCGCCCGTCACCTGGGCCACCGGCGTGAACCCCGCCGGCCGCCCGGAAGTGGTGGGCAACATCCTGAACTTTGCCGACGCGATGCTGAAGTCGCCACGTTTCTCCAATGCCGGCAACACGGTCGGCTACAGTGCGGATGACCCCGACATCGCCGACCTCAACCTCTACGAAGCGGCGTGCGCCGATCCTGACTTTCTCACCGGCATCATCGAGGCGGTGTACGCGGAGATAGAGGATTTCATCAACAGTAACGGCGCGGTCATCGGCGGAGCGATTGGCGGCGCGGTGGCGACGGGCGCCGCGGCGACGTTGCTGCCGCTCATTCCATTCCTGCTCCTCATCCTCGCTATCCTGGCCGCACTCCTCGACTGGCTGAAAGACTCCGACGGTACGACGACGCTGGGCGATGTCCTGGATGATCTGCGCGACAAACTACTGGGTTCGTCCGACCCCCAGCAAAGGGCGGCCGGCATCCTGGTGTGGCGGGCCATTGCGGCCGAGGTCTTCAAGAGCCAGCAGGGGCCGCGCACGTACTCCGCCATGAGTTACGCCGTCATGGACGGCCATAACTACCTGGACCAGAGTTGTCAGGTCAACGGAAGGTCCTTGGAAGTATTTTTCGACGCGGCCGATCCCAACCTGCTGACCTTCGTCGACCGGCTGTTGAAATTCGAGATCGACCAGGAGTTCGGCGAGGGTCACTCCGTCGTCGGGTACATCTCGCTGCGATTTTGCGGCGCGACCAGTGCGCTCATCGGCCAGGAACGATTTGCCAGAACCGTTGCGGTCGAATGCTCCGGGCTCGGCGATGTGAACGGCAGCACGCAGTTCGTCGACTTCGCGGCCAAGCTCGCACTCGATCCCAACATCAAGGGCATCCTGCACTGGGGCCAGCAAAACCCGAGCACGCAGGCAGAGATCGAGTTTCGATTCGGCGACAGCGTGAGCCAGCCATTCGGACCGTTGCACACCTGGCGTGAGGTGCTGGCACTGTTGACCGAGAACGGCCGCCTCGACGGCTTCAGCTCGCAGTTCACGCGACGCGCCGGCCTGGAGGTCGTCAAACCACTGATCGGCAGCTTCGTCGTGACGGTTGCGCCCACGGCCGCACACCACGCGTGCACGGTGAGCTGGAGCTGCAGCCGGAATCCGCCGGGGACTACCGTACGCCTGGAAGTCGATCCGCCTTCGGGGAGCATTTCGCCGGTGACCGGATTGCCGCTGAGCGGCACGCATCAGGTGCTGAAAACCGTCACGGGTTCGTACCAGCTGAAGTTGGTGGTGAGCCTCACCCGTAACGGTGAGACACGCCAGGACGTGCGTACCCTCACCGTAAACTTTCCGTAGAGTAGATAGGGACACGCACATGGAAAACGAGCCCTGGATGATCAAGGCGCCCTTCTACGGCAAGTGGTCTATGACGGTTACGGCCAAGAATTCCGCCCGCAAACAGCGGGTGATGATCGAAAGCCTGGCCGGTATCGAAAATACAGTCGACGGCCTCGTGGGTCAGAGCATTGCCGAAATCAATTTTCCGCAGTGGTATGTGCTCATCCTGTCGACCGAGGGTGGCCCGGGTGCGAACGCGAGCCGTATCAGACGCGTGCCCGGCGTCATCTCCCCCGATGGACTGATCGCCACCTTGTACTCCGACGACGTGCCGGCAGGCGGCGCCGACGGTGACTTCAACGACCTCATCGTGCAGTTCACATATTTGAATCCGGAAGTGAACCCGCCGGGTGTGCCGCCCTACGAGTTCACCGTCCCGTCCGGCTCGTTTCGCCCGACGCGTCCCGGACGAGACAAGCCGCGGTGCACATGCGAATGCGCGTGTAGTTGTGGACCGCAGAAACGATCGCGCCGCAAGCGTGGGTGCGGGTGCTAGAAGGCGGCCCTCCCTCATAAGCCCTCCCTCATAAGCCCTCCCTCATAAGAGATAGGAAGCAGCTGTCACCCGCTCCTTCGCAAACTGTCTCTGGCGCACTTGCGAGCGGTCGCGGATGATCTGCCTCCGTTTCGGGAGGGTATACATGACACGTCGTGACATTTCGTTTCTTGCCCTTGGATTGGCGGCCGGCATCGCGGCCACGGTGTTTGCACAATCGGACGCCGCTCCCAAGCTCGGCTCTCGCGTTTACACCTGGGAATCGCACCCGGTCGAGAAGACCGCGAGCGGCGAGCGCCGCGCCATCTTCGACAGCATCACGGCCACCGTCGACCGCCTCGAGACGCACATCACCACTCTCAAGCCGCGCACGGCCTCCCATGAGGCGCACCGCCATCCCGACGAGGAATTGATCTTCGTGCGCGAGGGCGTCATCGAGGCCACCATCAACGGCGTCGCGACCAAGGCGCCCGCCGGCTCGGTGATCTTCTACGCGTCGAACGATCTGCACGGCATGCGCAACGCGGGCGACATGCCGGCTAGCTACTTCGTGCTGCGCTGGACCTCGCCGGGCAAGGAGGGTCCGAAGCCCGGCGGCTCGCGATGACGCAACCCGCGGGCGCGCTGCCCGCGGCCGGCCTCGACCGGCGCATGTTCATGATGATGATCGTGGCCGCCACGATCTTGGCTCTCACGATGGGATCGCGGCAGACGCTCGGTCTGTACGTGTCGCCGATCACGTCGACCACCGGCGTCGGCTATGCCTCCGTGAGCTTCGCGCTGGCGGTGGGGCAGCTCATGTGGGGCATAGCTCAGCCCACGTTCGGCGCGCTCGCGGACCGGTACGGCCCGCAGCCCACGCTCATAGTCGGCGCGCTCATGCTGGCCGCCGGCATGGCGTTGACGCCGTTCGCGTCCAACGAGCTCACGCTCGCCATCACCATCGGCGTGCTCATCGCCGCCGGCGCCGGCGCGGGCAGCTTCGGTGTGTTGATGGGCGTGGTCGCGCAGGCGGTGCCCGCGGCCAAGCGCTCTTTCGCATCCGGCTTCGTGAATGCCGGCGGTAGTTTGGGCCAGTTCCTGTTCGCGCCGCTCAACCAGGCCTTGATCGCCACTGTGGCGTGGACCAGCGCGATGGGCGTCATGGCATTGGCGGCGTTGCTCACGATACCGCTCGCGGCGCTGCTGGCGCGTACGCGCGCCTCCATCTTCACCGCGACACCGGCTGCGGCCGCCGCGCCGCCGACGCTCACCTTGGGCGAGCAGGTCCGTATCGCCGCACGCGACCGCAGCTACTGGTGCCTGCATGCGGGCTTCTTCACCTGCGGCTTCCACATTTCCTTCCTCGTGACCCACCTGCCGAAGGAAGTAGACCTGTGCGCGCTGCCGGCTTCGGTGGCGTCCAGCTCGCTCGCCATCATCGGGCTCGCGAACGTCGCGGGTAGTTTGTGGGCCGGCTGGGCCGGTGGCGTCGTGCGCATGAAGTGGCTGCTGTTCGCGATGTATTTCAGCCGCGCCGTCGCCGTGCTCGTCTACATGGCGTCGCCGCGCACACCCATGACGTTCTACGTGTTCGCAGCCGTGCTCGGCTTCACCTGGCTCGCCACCGTGCCGCCGACCGCGGGGCTGATCGGCAAACTATTCGGCGTACGTTATCTCGCAACCCTGTTCGGGCTCGCGACGCTCAGCCACCAGATCGGCGGCTTCCTCGGCGCATGGCTGGGCGGCATTGCCCTCACGCGCTTCGGTGACTTCTCGTGGATGTGGTATGCGGATGCCGCGCTGGCGCTGGCGGCGGCGCTCGTCAATCTACCCATCCGGGAGGCGCCCGTGCGGGCCGTGCCGGTACCGGCGTAGGGACGGATCCATGAACCGCGCGGATCAAATGGATCCGTCACTCATTCCGAAGCTGGCACAGGTTTGAGGATCCCAAAGAGCGCGTCTTTGGCGTGCGCGTCGTACCACGCGAGCAGCTTCTTCAGTCGCTGGATCGCTGCTTCGTTGGTCGGGCTATCTTGTGCTTCCAGCAGGCGGATGCTCTCGGTGAGCTGGCCCTTCCAGCCGTTGCGCATCGACAGGTAGTTCGCATGCACGGCCGCATATTCTTTCGTCGTCCTGCCGTCCCCGGATTCCGCGGTGGCTTTCAACCAGCGCGCCGTCTTGCGTAGATGGGCGAGCTGTCCCGTAAACACGTCGGCCACTTTGTCGGCGGAACCCCGCTCCTTGTGCATCCCTTCGAACGCGGCGAACGGCGAGGGGCTGGGTTCTTGCCGCAATGCCAGCCCGGGGACGAACACGTCCGTCGACGGCGGTTTTTCCGTCTCCCGTTTCTTCGACTCGTGCTCGAGCGCCGCATCTTCGTTGCGGCGCGCCCGCTCCGTTGCCCGGCGCTTCGGCTCGTCTTCCCGCCACTTCACGGCGTCACGGATCGACGACATCTCGATTTTCTTCACACCAGTCCAAGTAGTCAGTGCTCGTCTCGTCTCGGGATTGGTAACGAGCCACGACTGGCCTGAGGCGCTCGCCGCTTCGATGCGCGCGCGCAGGCGAACCAGCGTATCGGCCCGCAACACCAACCCCTGCTCCTGATCGGACAAGAACCATTCCCCGTCCTCGAGCCGGCCGACCAGCACGGCGTGGTAGCCGATGCTCGTGACCTTTTTCCCGCTGCTCGCCAGGGTGTCATTCGAGCGCACGTACCACTGGACCTGCGCGCTCTCCCCGGGCTTCAGTTCCTTCAGGGTCTTCGAACCCATGATTTCATCGAAGCTCTCTGCGGCTTCATCCTTGGTCTTGAGCCCGATCGCGTCGATCACTTCAGCGTCGCTCGAATCAAAGGTCGAAAGGATCCGCGCCAGTTCCTGGTATTGATCCTGCGTGACTTGCGCCGCGCGCCTGGCCGCGTGGGTTTTCATCGAGGCTATCGCGGAGATGTTGGCATCGTAGGTCTTCTTTCCCCACTTCTTTTGAAAGCGCCCCTGACGGGTATGCAGAAAGCGCAACGCGGATTCGCAGGCAACGAGGAAACCTTTGTTCCCGCCTTGCGTGCCGTAGCGCTGTCGATCCCACATGAGGATCGCGGTGAGCAGCGAAGCGGGATCGCAGGTCTCGCCTTTCTGTCTGAACTCGGGGATCTCCTGGCGCCGCACCACCGCATCCCCGCCGCGTGCCTGCACGACGTGCGCCAGCTCGTGCGCGAGCAACGTTCGGCCCGCGTGTGTCGCCGGCGCAAACCGACCCGCGCCGAATACGATTTCGCTGCACACGGTGTAGGCATGGGCGCGCACGTCGCGCGCGGAGTGCGCGGCGTCGGTGCCCGCATGGATGCGCACCCGGGAAAAGTCGTGGCCAAAGCGCGGCTCGAAGAAGGCGCGCGTCTCGAGGTCGAGAGGCCGACCGGATGAAGCCAACGTCTCATGCACGCTCGCGGGCGCCGCGCCCGCGGATTCGTTGGTTGCGGTGCGCCTGGCCTGCAGGCGCTGCGAGTGGTCGGTGAGGCACGGCAGAGCGGCCTGCGGCTGCGACGCGGACGGGCCCATCACCTGCCGGGCGGCGGCGTCTGCCTGCCGTTCACTCACGTCACCCGGCGCGCCGATCGGCAGACCCCGATCGAGTCGAACACGCCTTACCGTATCGGACCCAGCAATGCCGGACGACACTGGTTTGAGTTTTTGCGCGAAGGTTCGCATGGTGTCGGCGAGAGTCGTCTCATTGCCTGTTGCGGTTGCCGGCCCTATGCGATCCGGGAAAGTTGGGAAAGCTGCTCACGATTCATTTCTCATGGCTTTGGAGAAGTGGGTCCCTTCGGACGCCATGCCTTCACGAGCTTGTCGATGATGGCGTAGCGCCGCGGACACTTCTGCAGCAGCGTCGCGGGCTCGACGAAGTAGAACTTGACCGCTTCGGCCAAATCTTCGCCTGCGTTCTTATGGCCATACGGCGTCACCGGCTGCTCGGCCAGCGGATCATTGGCAGGGGTCTTGTCGTCGGTCCAGAAAGCCGGGCTGAGGCCGGAGACCAACAGCGTCTTGTTGGCTCCGAGCATGGCGTGCGCCACTTCGTGCACGACGGTGCCGAGAAATGACTGTTTCTTGTCCGCAAGCGCGGTTGCCGTGCCGGCGGCATCGAAAAAAGCCGCGTGATTCTGCGGGCTGAAAAACTGGCCATAGACGCCTTTGTCCGTGGCCGTGTCGGCGTCGTTCAAGCCGACATTGAGGCGGCTGACCGAGGTGAGCTGTTGCGTGGTCGGGTCCAGATTCGAAGCGGAGCGGCTCATCGAACCGAGCACCGGCGAAAAAAACGCGAGGCCGGTTTGCAGGTCGCGCAACTGGGCCACGGTCCAGACGGAAGTGTCCAGCAGATCCTTGACCTTTTTTTTGGGCGCGCCCGGGTTCCTGAGGGCTTCTTCGGGGGTTGGCAGTTGTTCGGGATCGCCGACGACGCTGTTCTTCAACGCCTTCAACCCTTTCTGCGCTTCGAAGGTGATGCCGAATCGCTGCTTGATGTTCGCGATGATCTTCTGGGCTTCAACTTCCTCATCCTTCGAAGCGACGCTGACCTCGGCGTTGTCGATCGTAACGGTCTTCGGGTAGCCGCCCTTCTTCTGCAGCAGGGGTGCGGCGACGGCAGCGCTGCCCGTCCGTGTTTGCTGCACGACGTGCGCCATTTCATGCGCGAGCAGGCGGCGGCCTTCGATCGTGCCCGGCGCGTACCGCCCCTTGGCGAACACAATGTCCTGGCCCACGGTGTATGCATGGGCATTCACGTCGCGCGCCGATTGTTCTGCGGTCGCGCCAGAATGAACCCGCACCTTGGAAAAGTCGTGACCGAAGCGCTGCTCCATGTCCTGCCGCACCGGGTTGGGCAGTCGGCTGCCGGAGCCGGCCAGCACGCGGTCGACACTGGCAGGTGCCTCCTCGCCGATACGCCCGCTCGCTTGCCCGGCATTGCGCTGAATGCGCGGGAGCGTGCCGCCGACGGTCGGATGCGTCGGCGCCGCCAATACCTGGTCGGCGAGGCGATCCGCTTCCATTTCCAATGGATCGTTGCTCGCGCCTATTGCGAGCTTGGCCTGCAGGATTTTCCTGCTCTTGCATTCCGTGCAGTCGCCCGTAAACGATGCGGTCGGCGACCTGCAAGCACACCTGCGTTGCAGCAGCACACTGCCGTGGCCCGCACTGCTCGGTGGCCGTGCCTCGGCGGCTCGAGTCTGCAAGCGCGCGGCGGTGCTCATTTGCTCATCTCCCGGCGCAGATTGTACTTTCAACGCGGCCGTTTTTTCTATCACGGCTAGCTACAAACAGGCCGGAAGCTGCCAAGACTGCCAGGGTGGCAGGCGCGTTTCGGCTCACTCGCCGGCCTTGTGCATTGCCGCAAGATGTTGGTGACTCCCCCTGCACACCGGTCTGACGAGCACCGGCCTCAGCGCGCCGACCGCACCGCATATTTAGTTAGGCTAAGGCCCAGCCTGGCAACCACGCGCGTCACATCGGAACCCGAAACAAGTGAAGTGCCAGGCCTTGAATGGGTATTGCGCGTCGCGGTTGTGGGCAGCACCGAAGAATAAAGGGGACAGATCCATTTATCGTAGATAGATCCCTCCCCTTTATTTCACCAGCCCGTCGAGCGGCCTCACATCTCCGCTCTGCGGAAACACTTTCGTGTCGAGCGCTGCCGCCGACACTCCGAGATGATCGCGCAGCACGCCTTTCATCACGGTGCGCAGATCGCGCGTCGGCTTCAGGTCGCGACTCTCGTGCAGGTTCGCGCGCGCGAGGCCCGGCCAGTCGACGATCACGCGTCCGCCGTTCACCGCGCCGCCGAGCAGGAATGCCGCGGCACCGGTGCCGTGATCGGTGCCGCGCGTGCCATTGATGGCCGCGGTGCGCCCGAACTCCGTGGCTACCAACACCACGGTCTCGCGCCACACGGGACCCAGTGACTCCTTCAACGAGCGCAGCGCCAGGTCGAGCGCACCCAACCGCGTCGCGAGCTGCCCCTGCGCCCCGCCTTCGTTCGCATGCGTATCCCAACCCGAGGTGTCGAACATCGCGACGCGCGGACCGTCATCGCGCTTGAGGAAGCCCGCCGCGGCACGCGCGGTCTCGGCATAGCGCGCGTGGTAGTTGCGCTTCTGTCTGGCCTCGTCCGCGGCCGTCATCATCGTCTCTTTGGTCGGCGTCTCTTCGGCCTCGTCATTCGCAGCGGCTTGCGCCGCGGTCGCAATGGCGTCGCTCTCGAGCGCATCGGCCAAACGCCGCGACAGCAGCGGATCGCGCGCGTACAGGTCGGCGATGCGCGCCAGCGTCTCCTCGTCGAGCGCGGCAATCTTCGTGGGCGACCAGGACACGACCTCGGCCGGCCCGCGCATCGCGAGCGGCACATTGGCGCCCAGCGCCACGCCGGCCTCGCGGGATTTGCCGCCCGGTAAACTCGCCAACGCGCGGTTGATCCAGCCGCTGGTCGAGCCATTCGGCCGCAGCTCGCCGCCCTCGAGCACATTCTGCGCATCGAAGTGCGAGCGCTCGCGATACGGCGATGCGACGGCATGCAGCAGCGCGAGCTCATTGGCGCGATAACTCTCGTGCAGGAAGGCCAGCGCAGGATGCAGTCCGAACAACCCGCCCTGCGCATTCGACAAGGGCAGCGCCGCGCTCTCGGGCTTTCCTTGGCCCGTGCGCGTCAGCGCGATCTGTCCGCGCAATCCGGCGTAGTCCGGATCGCCCACGGGCGGCACCGCCGACAAGCCATCCAGCGCGCCGCGCAACAACACGAACACCAAGCGCCCATCGGTGGGCGCGTTCGCGAACGCCAGCCTCGAGGCCATCACGCTGCTCGCGCCCGCGAACAACGCGGACTCGAGGAAGGATCGGCGGGACAGTGTGCTCATGAGAAATCCTCTTCAGCGCCGCATGAATTCGGGCGACGCCAGCAGCAATGTCAGGGCCTGCGCGCCGCTCGCGGCGCGCGCGATCGCGGTCGCCGTCTGCGCCGACAGCGCACCGCCTAACAACTGGGGCGCCAGCTCGCGCGCGCTGCGTGCGCTGCCCAGGCGCTGCGCCACCACGTCGGCCCAGGCGATGCGCTTGAGCAGCGCCGATGAGCCGTCCCAGTCCGCGCTGGTGTCGGGCCAGCCGGCGGGCGAGCCCGGCATCAAACTACGCTGACCGAGCGCCTCGAATGGCTGCAACAGGCGCCGCTTCTCGCGCAGCGGCATCTCCAGCGCGCGGAACGACGAATGAATGTAGTCGGCCGGCGTCTTGAACTTGGCCAGCGGCTGCTCCCAGGCCTCGGGCGAATCCACCAGCGCTTCGTACACCGTCGACAGGTGCCCGTGCGAATCCAGCCAGGCCTTGGCGATGCGATCGACGGCCGCCTGCGGCGGATCATCCGCGATGAAGTGCCGCGCGAGTTTGGTGGCGATGTGTCGCGCGGTGCGGGGACTGACAGCCAGGTCACGCAGGATGGCCTCGCCCTGCTTCACACCATCGTCGCCGTAGCTCTTGCCTAACAACCGTCTGGCGCCGGGTTCGTGGAAGCCGGCGCGGAACAGGAATTCTCCCGGCGTGCCGTTGTCGAAGCCGAGCTTCTCGAGACGGCGTCCGAGCTCCTGCCCGCCGATGGACCAGCCAGAGATCGCATGCGCGAACGTCGTCACGTCCGCCTGCGTGTAACCGCCGTCCACGCCGAGGGTGTGCAGCTCGAGGATCTCGCGTGCCAGGTTTTCGTTGATGTCCATCTTGCGTTTGGCGCCACGCCGATTCGCCAGCTCGGCCGCGCGCGAGTGCGGCCCGACGGAGGTCTGGTTGTCGAGGTACAGCAGCATCGCGGGGTGTTTCTCGACCGCTGACAACAGGTCGGCGAACTTGCCCAGGACGCGCGGTCGGATCGCCTCGCGCTCCATCGCGCCGGCGAGACCGAGCACGACGACCTTGTCGATCGACACCGCGAAGTGATTGCTCCAGAACTGCGTGATGCGCTCGAGGAACGGCCGCGGCGTCCGCACCGCGTGCGTGAAGCGCGCAGCGATCTCGTCGACGTAGATGGGCCGGTACACGGACGGCAACTTGAACGCGGCGGCCTTCGCGGCCGCCTCGTCGCCTGCTTTGCGCTGGTCCTTGCGCTGGTCCATCGCCTCGCGGCGCAGCCCGATCACGCGCGCCAGCGTCTGCGCGGAAGGATGCAACCCCTCGCCCGCGAGCACCGGGGGCGCGCCCGTGAGCTGGCGCATCAGCCAGCCGCGCGCATCCGAGCCGATCTTTTCGAGCTCGCCTGGACGTGCGCCGAGCCCAAAGCGATTGGCGGCAATGGCGGCGGCAACGGAGACGGCGCTGGCGGACATGCTGGCGGTCATCAGGGGCGAAACGCACGGGCGGCCGCGCAGTTGACGCGGCCGGCGGAAAATCTTTCCCGGCTCTACCTTCCGTTCTTCGGGGGCGCCAGCAAGTCGTCCATCCAACGCTTCAGCCTGGGCTGGACATTCGCAGCTTCGAGCTCGTCGCGCGCCCCGCCCTTGTGGGTGCCGAGCAGCCGTCCCTGCGCGTCGAACAGCGCCATCATCGGGTATTGCTTGACGCGCATGCGGTCGACGAAATCCCGTGCGCCAGGCACCACGCGCCAGCGGAAGCCGTAGCGCGCGACGAACGCGCGCGCCTCCGCGGGCTCGTCGAACGTCACCGCGAGGAAATTCATGTGCGGCCGCGCAGCCGCGAATTCGTTCAGCGGCTGCACTTCGAGGATGCACGGCTTGCACTTAGAGAAATAGAAATTGACCAGTGTCGGCTTGCCCTCGAGCGATGCCGAGGTCACGCGCTTGCC
>JAYTOI010000012.1:0-5173 GCA_043747875.1 Pseudomonadota bacterium
CCCGATCGCGATGGAAGAAGGCCTGCGCTTCGCCATCCGTGAAGGTGGCCGTACCGTCGGCGCCGGCGTCGTCGCGAAGATTTTGAAGTAACGCTGACCGGGGACAGACTTCAGTCTGTCCCCTTCGAAGCTGAGAAACGGAGGGGCCGGGTGACATCCGCCCCCTTCGAAGACGAGAAAGGCAAAGTAGTTAGTTAACCTAGGCCAGTAGCTCAATTGGCAGAGCGGCGGTCTCCAAAACCGCAGGTTGGGGGTTCGATTCCCTCCTGGCCTGCCACCACGTGAACATGAACGACGAAGCAAAACAGCAAAACGCGGCAACGGCACCGGCCGATACCGCCCAATTGATCGCCAGCATCCTGCTCGTGCTCGGCGGTATCGTGGGCTATTACGTGCTCAAGAGCCGTCCCGAAGCGTGGATGAGCTGGGGGTCGCTCGCGGGCGGCTTCGTGCTCGGCCTCGTCGTGTTCGCGGTGTCGCAGTACGGGCGCAACTTCTGGCAGTTCGTGCTCGAGTCGCGCGTCGAGTTGCGCAAGGTGTTCTGGCCGACGCGCCAGGAGACCTTCACGACCACGATGGTGGTGCTGGTGTTCGTCATCGTCGCCAGCCTGTTCTTCTGGGTACTCGATCTTTCGCTGGCGAGCGTCACGCGTTTCTTCACGGGCCGGGGAAGTTAGACATGGCGCTTCGCTGGTACGTCGTTCATGCCTATTCGAATTTCGAGCATCGGGTGGCCGAAGCCCTGAAGGACCGCATCAAGCGCGATGGCCTCGAACACAAGTTCGGGGAGATCCTGGTGCCGACCGAAGAAGTGGTCGAGATGCGCGATGGTCAGCGCCGCAAGAGCGAGCGCAAGTTTTACCCCGGCTATGTCCTCGTGCAGATGGACATGGACGAGCAGACCTGGCATCTCGTGCGCGACGTGCCCAAGGTGCTCGGTTTCATCGGCGGCACTCCGGACAAGCCGGCGCCGATCTCGGAAAAGGAAGCGAGCCAGATCCTGCGCCGCGTAGAAGAGGGCGTGGACAAGCCGCGGCCGAAGGTGCTGTTCGAGCCCGGCGAAGTGGTGCGCGTCACCAACGGTCCGTTCAACGACTTCAACGGTGTCGTCGAGAATGTCAACTACGAGAAGAGCCGGCTACAGGTGGCCGTGCAGATTCTCGGTCGCTCGACTCCGGTCGAGCTCGATTTCAGTCAGGTAGAGAAGGCTTAGTCAGGGGCTCGCGCCCCGAATTCAACGCGGTGTCGGGCGAAGCCCTCCATCGCGTCCGTCAACAGATGGGGAGCTGCGCCTTTGAGCGTAGCGCTGGAACCCACGGAGGTAGATAGTCATGGCAAAGAAGGTAAACGGCTACGTAAAGCTGCAGGTACCTGCAGGCGCAGCCAACCCGGCGCCCCCGATCGGACCCGCCTTGGGTCAACAGGGCGTGAACATCATGGAGTTCTGCAAGCAGTTCAACGCTGCCACGCAGAAGGTGGAGAAGAACCTGCCGATCCCGGTGATCATCACCGTGTACTCGGATCGCAGCTTCACGTTCATCATGAAGACGCCGCCGGCGTCGGTGCTCATTCGCAAGGCGATCGGCATCGAGAAGGGCAGCGGCACGCCCAACACCGCCAAGGTGGGCAAGATCACTCGCAAGCAGCTCGAAGAGATCGCGAAGACGAAGACGCCGGATCTCACGGCTGCCGATCTCGACGCCGCGGTGCGCACGATCGCAGGCAGCGCCCGTTCGATGGGCGTGGACGTGGTGGAGTAAGTCATGGCAATTGCAAAACGTGAAAAAGCCTGGAAGAGCAAGCTGCAGCCGGGCAAGCAATATCCAATCGACGACGCGCTGAAGATGGTCAAGGAATTCGCCACGGCGAAGTTCAACGAGACCGTCGATTGCGCCGTGAACCTCGGCATCGACGCCGCCAAGTCCGACCAGCAGGTGCGCGGTTCCACCGTGATGCCGCACGGCACGGGCAAGACGTTGCGCGTCGCGGTGTTCACCGGCGGCAAGAACGTCGAGCTCGCCAAGGCCGCGGGTGCCGACATCGTCGGTCTCGAAGATCTCGCGGCGCAGGTGAAAGCCGGCGTCATCAATTTCGACCGCGTCATCGCCAGCCCCGACGCCATGCGCGTGGTTGGTCAGCTCGGCCAGATTCTCGGTCCCCGCGGACTCATGCCGAACCCCAAGGTCGGTACCGTGACTCCGGACGTCGCCACGGCGGTGAAGAACGCCAAAGCGGGCCAGGTCACCTACCGCGTGGACAAGGCCGGAATCGTCCATTGCATCATCGGCAAGTCGAAGTTCGAGTCGGAGCATCTCAAGAACAACTTGATCGCTCTGATCAACGACCTCAACAAGGCGAAGCCGGCGACCTCCAAGGGCATTTACCTCAAGAAGATCACCGTGAGCTCGACCATGGGTCCGGGCGTGGTGGTCGATCAGGCGTCCCTGGGACTCGGAGCGTAATTCTTTTCAAGGTTTGATGCGGACCCGTCAGGCCCTTTTGGGCGAGGCGGGTTCCATCCAAGACCGCAGGCGGAGCAGGGGCTAACTACCCGCTGCTGCTTAATCGGAAACGGCCTGCGCAGATGGTGTACCGCTCAGACAGTGTTTTTCGGCTGACGAATGCCGCAGGCACTGGATGAAGGTCGCTGTCGATAGGTGCCGGGCGCCCCATCTTGCGAAAGATGAGGTGTTCCGGAGTGTGAAGTGACTTTTGTCCAGGAGAAGTGGATATGCCACTCAACCTCGATGACAAGAAAGTGCTGGTTGCCGAAGTGACCGAAGTGGCGAAGACCGCCCTTTCGGTGGTCGCTGCCGAGTACCGTGGACTCACGGTGACGCAGATGACCTCCCTTCGCGCCAAGGCGCGCGCCGAAGGCGTGTACATGCGTGTGGTCAAGAACACGCTGGCACGCAAGGCGTTCGCCGGCACGGCTTTCGAACCGGTCGGCCCAAAATTGAAGGGTCCTCTGGTACTGGCTTTCTCGAAGGACGATCCGGGCGCCGCGGCGCGCGTGATCAAGGCCTTCTCGAAGGACCACGAAAAGCTCGTCGCGACCCTCGTGTCCCTCGGTGGAGAAGTCCTCCCCGCGAAGGATCTCGAGAAAGTCGCGTCCCTGCCGACGCGCGTGCAGGCGCTGTCGCAACTTCTCGGTGTGCTCAAGGCGCCGATCCAGAAGTTCGTCAGCACGCTCGCCGCGCCGAACCAGAAGCTCGTGCGCACCATCGCGGCCCTTGCCGAACAGAAAAAGGGCGATGCGAAGCCGGCCTGACTGTCGTTAACGTTAGATAGTTAGCTGAAATTCAGCGAAAATTTTTTTGGAGTAATTGCAATGGCTGTTTCAAAAGACGAAATCCTCGAAGCGATTTCCAACATGACCGTGATGCAGGTGGTCGAGCTGATCTCCGACATGGAGAAGAAGTTCGGCGTCACCGCCGCGGCTCCGGTCGCTGCTGCCGCGGGCCCTGCCGCCTCTGCCGCCCCGGCTCCCGAGGCCCAGACCGAGTTCACGGTCATCCTCAAGGAATACGCGGCCGACAAGAAAGTCGGCGTCATCAAGGTCGTTCGCGAACTCACGGGCCTGGGCCTGAAGGAAGCGAAGGACCTCGTCGAAGGCGTGCCGAGCACCGTCAAAGAAGGTGTCAACAAGGCCGACTCCGACACGATGAAGAAGAAGCTCGAGGACGGTGGCGCGAAGGTCGAGATCAAGTAAACGACCCCGCCCAGCGTCCGGAATAGACGATGGAAAACGCGGCGGGCGCCCCCACATAGGCGCCCGCCGTGCGATTGAATTGACGTAAAGACAAAGACAATTTCAGGCCGCGCGGGCAGCAGCGGCCGAGGAGCACGACCGATGGCTTATTCCTTCACCGAGAAGAAGCGCATCCGCAAGAATTTTGGCAAACAGGGCAGCATCCTCGCGACGCCGTACCTGTTGGCCATCCAACTCGATTCCTACCGCACCTTCCTTCAGGCTGACAAGGCCGAGGAAAAGCGCGGGGACATCGGGTTGCATGCGGCATTCAAGACCGTGTTCCCGATCACCAGCTATTCGGGCAATGCGATCCTGGAGTACGTGAGCTATCGCCTCGGTGATCCGGTGTTCGACGTGAAGGAGTGCCAGCTGCGTGGTCTCACGTACGCCGCGCCCCTGCGCGTCAAAGTGCGTCTCATCGTGCTCGACAAGGAAGCCGCGGGCGCCAAGAAGCCCATCAAGGACGTGCGCGAGCAGGAGGTCTACCTCGGCGAATTGCCGCTCATGACCGACAACGGCACGTTCGTCATCAACGGCACCGAGCGCGTCATCGTTTCGCAGCTGCATCGCTCGCCCGGCGTGTTCTTCGATCACGACCGTGGCAAGAGCCACAGCTCCGGCAAGTTGCTGTTCTCCGCCCGCATCATTCCCTATCGCGGCTCGTGGCTCGACTTCGAGTTCGACCCGAAGGATGCCGTGTTCGCGCGCATCGACCGCCGCCGCAAGCTGCCGGTGTCGATCATCCTGCGCGCGCTCGGCATGAGCGACGCCGAGATCCTCGACACGTTCTTCGACAAAAACCATTTCTTCATCGGCCGCGAAGAAGTGTCGCTCGAGCTCGTCCCGGCGCGTCTGCGCGGCGAGACCGCGACGTTTGAGATCCGCATCGGCGATGCGGTCATCGTGGAAGAAGGCCGTCGCATCACGGCGCGTCACGTGCGCCAGCTCGAAGACGCCGGCGTCAGGAAGCTCACGGTTCCCCGTGAGTACATCTACGGCAAGATCCTCTCGCACGACGTCGTCGACACGAACACCGGCGAAGTGCTCGCCAAAGCCAACGAAGTACTGACCGCGGCCTCGATGGAAAAGCTCATCGAAGCCGGCATCACGGAAGTGATGACGCTGTACACCAACGATCTCGATCGCGGTCCGTACATCTCCGACACGCTGCGCATCGACCCGTCGAAGACGCGTCTCGAGGCTCTGGTCGAGATCTACCGCATGATGCGTCCGGGCGAGCCGCCCACGAAGGACGCGGCGGAAAATCTCTTCAACAACCTGTTCTTCAATCAGGAGCGCTACGACCTCTCGGCCGTGGGTCGCATGAAGTTCAACCGCCGCGTCGGTCGCGGCGAGATCACGGGCTCGTCCGTGCTGTCGAAGGAAGACATCCTCGACGTGCTGCGCGTGCTCATCGAC
>JAYTOI010000013.1:0-1404 GCA_043747875.1 Pseudomonadota bacterium
TGGGGGTCTGGTGAGCGCGTCGGGCGGTTGGTTCGACGCGCGGTCAGGCTGATATGCGCGGGTTGGGTACCGCATGACCGTGTGGGCGTCGGAAGCAAACAGCTGGTCTAGAAGCGAGCGTCGCCCACCAAGGGTTGGTGGACTGCTCATAGCCGCGTCGCGTGTTGCTCCTCGCGCGGCTCGACGCGCTCGCCACACCCCCTGGGTTGCTTGGCTATCGACTCGTCTACTTGTCCATGATTGCGAGGCTCCAGCACCACCCGGCAAGCTCCCTGCCGATCGCGACAGCACTGATGGTGGAGCGTTTGTCGCGGGCGTCAAACGCCCTCCAACGGTGGTGCAGGCGCCGGTTTGCGGCCTCGGCGCGCTCACGGACCTGCGCGGGTTGCGTTTCGCGTCGGCGAAGGAGTTCGCGGCTTGGCCGGTAGGGGCGTCGGTGGTGCCACGCGGCCTCAACCAGGAGCCTGCGGGCGTGACTGTTCCCGGTCTTTGTGATCGCCCCAAGGCGACGTTTGCCGCCGGTTGAGTCCTCAGAGGGCACCATCCCAAGATACGAACCGATCGTGTTGCCGGTAAAGCGGTGCCAGTCACCGATCTCGACCGCGAGACCGAACGCGGTCAGGGTCCCCACCCCGCGAAGGCACGCAAGGCGCCCGACAACAGGCGCCCACTCCGGGTCGGCTGCCAACTCGGTGATCGCCCCATCAAGGCGATCGCGTCGCGCCCCGACACCAAGCACCGCCGCGTACGCCTCATCAAACGCGACCGCCAGGCCCCGTTGGGGGAAGCTCACGGAGCGCAGCCACACGTCGTGAGCTTGGGTCCAGGCATTGCCGTCATAGACCAACCCGCGACGAAGGAGCAGCTTCGACAACCGGTGGCGGGCGCGCATCAAATCCCCACGAGCGTCATCACGCGCCCGAACAAGATCCCGCGCCGATTCTTCTTCCTCGGTCGGAACCCTGACCGCGACAAGCTCCCCCAGGCGCAGAAGTCGCGCGAGGCGGATCGCGTCACGACGATCGGTCTTTACCCGGTCCCCCGGTGGGCGCACGAGTTTGCTCGGCGCGGCAACCACACAATCGATCCCAACCCGGTCAAAGGCCCGCGCGAGGCCGAACCCCGTCGGCCCGGCCTCATAAGCAACACGAACCGGACCGGGCAGGCTCAAGACCCAATCGACGACCTGCCCGCCTTCGGCGGGCAGGCGCTCTGTTCGGACCTCCCCGCTGACGGCGTCAAGGACCCCCGCCACCACAGACCGGGCATGCACATCAAGCCCAACAAACGTACGATCAAACATCCGGCGCCTCCCGTAATTGCGGCTCTACCACCGCGATCCTCGATCACGGCGGCAACCCGCGCCAACTTACGAGCGAGGCGCCGGGCACCCATACGGTCTAG
>JAYTOI010000014.1:0-4912 GCA_043747875.1 Pseudomonadota bacterium
CTTGCGGGCGCGGAACACGGTCTGCTTGTCTTCTTCGCTGAGCTCGTCCATGCCGAGGATCGCGATGATGTCCTGCAGTTCCTTGTACCGCTGCAGCACCGCCTGAACGCCGCGCGCGGTGTTGTAGTGCTCTTCACCGACGACCAGTGGATCGAGCTGACGGCTGGTGGAGTCGAGCGGGTCGACCGCGGGGTAGATGCCGAGCGCCGCGACCTGGCGCGAGAGCACGACGGTTGCATCGAGGTGAGCAAAAGTCGTGGCGGGTGACGGGTCGGTCAGATCGTCGGCCGGAACGTACACGGCCTGGATCGAGGTGATCGAGCCCGTCTTGGTCGAGGTGATGCGCTCTTGCAGCACGCCCATTTCTTCGGCGAGCGTCGGCTGGTAGCCCACCGCCGACGGCATGCGGCCTAACAACGCGGACACTTCGGTGCCGGCGAGCGTGTAGCGATAGATGTTGTCGACGAAGAACAGCACGTCGCGGCCCTTGCCGTTCGGCTGGATCTCGTCGCGGAAATATTCAGCCATCGTGAGGCCCGTGAGCGCGACGCGCAGGCGGTTGCCCGGCGGCTCGTTCATCTGGCCGTACACCATCGCGACCTTCGAGTTCTCGAGGTTCTTGATGTCGATGACGCCCGACTCGGCCATCTCGTGATAGAAGTCGTTGCCTTCGCGAGTACGCTCGCCAACGCCCGCGAACACGGACAGGCCCGAGTACTGCTTGGCGATGTTGTTGATGAGCTCGAGCATGTTCACGGTCTTGCCCACGCCGGCGCCGCCGAACAGACCAACCTTGCCGCCCTTCGCGAACGGCACCAGCAGGTCGATGACCTTGATGCCCGTGACCAGCAGATCCTGTCCGCCGGCCTGTTCGTCGTACGACGGGGCCGGACGGTGGATGGGCAGCGTGGACTTCGCCGCGACCGGACCGCGGTTGTCCTGCGGCACGCCGAGCACGTCCATGATCCGGCCGAGCGTCGCCTGCCCGACCGGCACGTTGATCGGCTTGCCGGTGGATTCCACCATGAGACCGCGCTTCAAGCCTTCCGAGGCACCCATCGCGATCGTGCGCACGACGCCGTCGCCGAGCTGCTGCTGCACTTCGAGCGTGAGCTCCACGTCCTTGAGCTTGAGCGCTTCGTAAATTCTCGGGATCGACTCGCGCGGGAACTCCACGTCGATGACGGCGCCGATGATCTGGGTAATCTTGCCTTGGGCCATGATACGTAACCTCTAACTAATCTTTTCGCCAGTCCGTCTTCAAACGGCTGCCGCGCCGCCGACGATCTCAGCCAATTCCTTGGTGATCGCGGCCTGGCGGGCCTTGTTGTAAATGAGCTGTAATTCGCCGATGAGTTTGCCGGCGTTGTCCGACGCGGCGCCCATGGCGATCATGCGCGCCGCCATTTCACTGGCGACGTTTTCGACCGCGCCGCGATACACCTGCGCTTCGATGTAGCGCATCAGCAGGCCTTCGAGGATGTCGGCGGCACCGGGCTCGTAGATGTAATCCCAGTGGTCCTGCAGGTCGGCGCCTTCGATGGGCTCGACCGGCAGCAGCTGCAGCATGGTCGGCTTCTGGGTCATCGTGTTCACGAAGCTCGAATGCACCAGCAGCAGGCGGTCGATGCTGCCTTCCTTGTAGGCGTCGAGCATGACCTTGACCGTGCCGATCAGGTCTTTCATGTGCGGCTGGTCGCCCAGGCCCTGCGTGTTCGCGAGCACCGGGTTCGGCAGTCGGCGGAAGAACGCAGAAGCCTTGCCGCCGATGAGGCACATCGAGATCTTCGCGCCTTTGGACTGCCAGTCGCGCATGGCGATCAGCGCGCTCTTGAAGATGTTGATGTTGAGCGAGCCGCACAGGCCGCGATCCGAAGAGATCACGATGATGCCGACGCTCTTCACTTCCGGGCGGTCCTGCAGGAACGGGTGGCGATAGTCGGGGTTCGCCTGCGTCAGGTTGCCGATGACCGAACGGATTTTCTCGGCATACGGGCGCGCCAGGCGCATGCGGTCCTGAGCGCGACGCATCTTGCTGGTCGCGACCATCTGCATGGCCTTGGTGATCTTTTGCGTGCTCTTGACGCTCAGGATCTTGGCGCGGATTTCTTTGGTTCCTGGCATCGCTAGGTACTTGCCTTGCTAGGGTGGGCCCGTCTCTCGTTCAAACTAGAACACACCGTTTTTCTGGAAGTCTTCGCACAGCGCCTTCAGCGACGCCTCGTGCTTCTTGAGCACGGGCTCGGCGTTGATGGCGTCGATGGTGGCCTTGTGGGCCGCACGCGCGAAGCTCTGCAACGCGGCTTCGGCTTCGACGACCTTCTTGCGGTCGACCTTGTCGAAGTAGCCGTTGTTCACCGCGTAGATGGACAGCGCCATTTCAGCGACCGACAGCGGCGCGTACTGCTTCTGCTTCATGAGCTCGGTCACGCGCACGCCGCGCTCGAGCTGGCGGCGGGTCGCCTCGTCGAGGTCCGACGCGAACTGCGAGAACGCCGCGAGCTCGCGGTACTGCGCGAGGGCAAGACGGATGCCGCCGCCCAGACGCTTGATGATGTCCGTCTGCGCCGCGCCACCGACGCGCGACACCGAGATGCCGGCGTTCATGGCCGGGCGGATGCCGGCGTTGAACAGATCGGTCTCGAGGAAGATCTGACCGTCGGTGATCGAGATGACGTTCGTCGGAACGAACGCGGTCACGTCACCGGCCTGCGTTTCGATGATGGGCAGGCCCGTCAGCGAACCGGTCTTGCCTTTGACGGCACCCTTCGTGGCTTGTTCGACGTATTCCTCGTTGACACGAGCACTACGCTCCAGCAAACGCGAGTGTAGATAGAACACGTCGCCGGGATACGCCTCGCGGCCCGGGGGACGGCGCAGCAACAGCGATATCTGGCGATAGGCCACGGCCTGCTTCGACAGATCGTCGTAGATGATGAGGGCGTCTTCACCGTTGTCCATGAAGAACTCGCCCATCGTGCAGCCCGAGTACGCGCTGATGTACTGCATGGCCGCAGGCGTCGAGGCTGAAGCAGCAACGATGATGGTGTGGGCCATGGCGCCGTGTTCCTGGAGCTTGCGCACCACGTTCGCGATGGTCGACTGCTTCTGGCCGATGGCGACGTACACGCATTTGATGCCGGAAGACTTCTGGTTGATGATCGTGTCGATCGCCATCGCGGTCTTGCCGGTCTGCCGGTCGCCGATGATCAGTTCTCGTTGGCCGCGGCCAATCGGGACCATCGAGTCGACGGCCTTGTAACCGGTCTGCACCGGCTGGCTGACCGACTTGCGGTAGATGACGCCCGGCGCCACGCGCTCGATGGGAGCGGTCTTGGTGGTCTTGAGCGGGCCCTTGCCGTCGATCGGATTGCCGAGCGCATCGACGACGCGGCCTAACAACTCACGGCCCACCGGCACTTCGAGGATGCGGCCCGTGGTCTTAACCGTGTCGCCTTCGCGGATGCCCTTGTAGTCGCCGAGGACGACCGAGCCGACCGAATCCTGCTCGAGGTTCAGCGCCAGGCCGAAGACGTTGCCCGGGAATTCGATCATTTCGCCGTAGCGGACGTCCGCGAGGCCGTGGATGCGGCAGATGCCGTCCGTCACCGTGACGACGGTGCCGACGTTGCGCGCTTCGCTCGCGGACTTGAAGTTCTCGATGCGGGATTTGATGAGGTCGGAGATTTCGGATGCTTTAACGGACATGTTCGGTTCCCACTTTATGCGGTCAATTCAGTGGCCAGACGCTCGAGCCGGCCCTTGATCGAGCCGTCGATCACGAGGTCGCCGGCCTTGAGGACGGCGCCGCCTAACAACGTGCCATCGACTTTCGTATGCAGACGCACCGAGCGTCCCAACTTCTTCTGCAAGGCAGCCGCGTAACGGCTTTCCTGATCGGAGCTCAGCGCGGTCGCCGAGACGACTTCGACCTCCACCGCGTTCTCGACTTCGGCCTTCATCAACTCGAACAGCGCCGCGATCTCGGGGAGGAATCCGAGGCGGCGGTTCTGCGCGAGCAATGACACGAAGTTGCGGCCGTACTCGTCGAGCCCGGCGCCGGTCACGGCCACTACCAACTCGGCCAGCTGCCCGGCGGTGACGTGCGGCGAGCCCAACAAGGCATGCACGCGCGGATCGCTGACGACTTCGGCGGCACGCAGCAACGCGGCCGACGTTCCGGCCAGTGTGTTGCCCGTGCGTGCCAGCGCGAAGATGGCCTTCGCGTACGGCCGGGCGGTGGTGGTGCGTTCGGCCATCTAGAGCTTCGCCGCGAGCTGGTCGAGCAGTTCGCCGTGCGTCTTCGCGTCGATCTCTTTCTCGAGCACGCGCTTGGCGCCCGCGACGGCGAGGCTGACGACCTGACCGCGCAGCGCATCGCGCGCGCGGTTGCTCTCGAGATCGATCTGCGACTTGGCGCTGGCCAATGCCTTCTCGCCCTCGAGACTCGCGGCCTTGCGCGCTTCGTCGATGATCTGGCTGGCCTGCGTGCGCGCCTGCGATTCGATCGCGAGCGCCCGGGTGCGGGCTTCCTTGATCACGTCGTCGGCGCGGCTCTTGGCTTCGGACAGGCCCTTCTGGCCTTCTTCCGCCGCGGCCAGCCCGGCGGCGATCTTCTTCTCGCGCTCGTTCATCGCGCCGAGAATGATCGGCCAGATGAACTTCATCACGACCCAGACGAAGATCAGGAAGACCAACATCTGAACAATGAGTGTGACTGGGATGTTCACAGGCGTCTCCGGCGATTAGCGGGTGTTACTGGGCGGCCGGGGTGAGCGGGCCCAGGAACGGATTCGCGAACGTGAAGAACAGCGCGAAGCCGATGCCGATCATCGCGACCGCGTCGAGCAGGCCGGCGACGATGAACATCTTCACCTGCAGCGCCGGGGTCAGTTCCGGCTGGCGCGCGGCG
>JAYTOI010000015.1:0-10117 GCA_043747875.1 Pseudomonadota bacterium
TTTTTTTTCCCCGACTGCCCCCCCCGGCCACCACTTTTAGTGGGAGTCGCGCGAGACCTCGGACCCGCTGCCGCCCACCAGCACATCCAAATCGGCGCCCAGATGCGCCTGCTGCACGTGATCCACGTACAGCTTGTACCAGCCGCGTTTCGGCGCCGGCGCCGGTTGCCAATTCGTCTTGCGACGCCCCAGCTCCGCATCGCTGACGTCGAGATGCAGCCGCCGCGCGGGCACATCCACTTCGATGAAATCCCCGTTCTCCACCAGCGCCAGCGGGCCGCCGTCGGCCGCCTCCGGTGACACGTGCAGCACCACCGTGCCGTACGCGGTGCCGCTCATCCGCGCATCGGAGATGCGCAGGATGTCGGTGATGCCCCGGCGCAGTAGTTTGGGCGGCAGCGGCATGTTGCCGACCTCCGCCATGCCCGGATAACCCTTCGGTCCGCAGCCCTTGAGCACCATGATCGAGTTCTCGTCGATGTCGAGATCCTCGTCGTCGATGCGCGCGTGCAGATCTTCGATGTTCTCGAACACCACCGCCTTGCCGCGATGCTTGAGCAGGCGCGGCGACGCCGCCGACGGCTTGATGACCGCGCCATTCGGCGCGAGATTGCCGCGAATCACGGCGATGCCCGCCGCCGCCTTGAATGGCTGCTCGAACGGCTTGATGACGTCGCGATTCCAGCACGGCGCATCGGCGATGTTCTCGCCGAGCGTTTGGCCGTTCACCGTGCGCGTCCTGAGGTCGAGCAGGTGCGAGATTTCTTTCATGACCGCGGGCAGACCACCCGCGTAATAGAAGTCTTCCATCAGGTACTCGCCCGACGGCTGCAGATTCACCAGACACGGCAGCTGCGACCCGACGCGATCCCAATCGTCGAGCTCGAGCTTCACGCCGATGCGCCCGGCGATGGCCAACAAATGTATGACCGCGTTGGTCGAGCCGCCGATGGCAGCGTTGGTGCGGATCGCATTCTCGAACGCGGCGCGCGTCAGGATCTTCGACAGCGCCATCTCCTCTTCCACCATCTCGACGATGCGCCGGCCGGTGAGCTGCGCCTGACGGTACCTCCGGGCATCCACCGCAGGTATCGCTGCGTTGCCGGGCAAAGCGACCCCCAGCGCCTCGACCATGCTGGCCATCGTCGACGCCGTGCCCATCGTCATGCAGTGGCCCTTCGACCGGTGCATGCAGGATTCGGCGGCGGTGAATTCTTCCTGCGCCATCTTGCCGGCGCGCACGTCCTCGGACATCTGCCATACACCGGTGCCCGAGCCGATCTGTTTGCCGCGGAACTGGCCTGACAACATCGGCCCGCCGGAGATGCCGATGGTGGGAATGTCCACGCTGGCCGCGCCCATCAACAGCGCGGGCGTGGTCTTGTCGCAGCCCATCAGCAGCACGACGCCGTCGATGGGGTTGGCGCGGATCGATTCCTCGACGTCCATGCTGGCCAGATTGCGGAACAACATCGCCGTGGGACGCAGTTGCGTCTCGCCGAGCGACATCACGGGAAACTCGAGCGGGAATCCGCCCGCTTCGTACACCCCGCGCTTCACGAACTCCGCGATCTCGCGAAAGTGGCCGTTACACGGCGTCAGCTCCGACCAGGTATTGCAGATGCCGATGACAGGGCGACCGTCGAACAGGTCGTCCGGATAGCCTTGATTCTTGATCCAGCTGCGATGCAGGAAACCGTCTTTTCCGGATCGGCCGAACCACGCCTGACTGCGGCGGTTGCGCTTCTTTGGAACATCCATTCGCCGGCAGCGTACAAGGCGCAAACATATGCGAACAATAATTTTCTACCGACGATCAATACATGCTTTGGCATGCCTGAACGCGCTACGAAAGATTCTTCATGTCGAGCGAACAACCATAACTACTCACCGCCGACGTCTTGAGCGCGCGCAGCAGCACCGTCGCCGCCGGCGACAGCAGCCAGTCCGTGCGCGTGATGATGCCGAAGGCATCCATCGAGCATGAAAGCGGCATCGGCAGCAGGGCGACCATGCCGTACATCGCGTAGTAGCGCGCGACCTCGGTGGGCACCACGGCGATGAAATCGGTCTGCTGCAGCATCTTGGTCACGAACAGCAGCGACGCGGTCTCGATGAGCTGACCCGGGGGCGCGAGGCCCGCCTCGCGGAACATGAGGTCGAAGCGATGGCGCAGCACACTGCCCTGCGGCGGCACGATCCACGGCTTCTTCTCCACCGCGGAGAGATTCAATCCCGCTACGTTGAGCAGCGGATGCCCGGGCCGCACCACCGCGGCCACCGGCTCTTCGGCGAGTCGTTCATAACGCAAACCGGTCTTGTCCTGACGCTCGAACAACCTGCCGATCATGATGTCGAGCTTTCCTTGCGCCAGGGACTCGATCAATACATTGCTCGACTCGACGTGCAGCTCGACCCGCAATTTCGGATTCTCGCGCGCGACGATCATGATGGCCTGCGGGATCAGGCTCAGCGCCGGACCGGTGATCGCACCCAGGGTCACGTGGCCTGACAGGCCGGCTTTCAAAGCCTCCACTTCCTGGCCCGCCTCGCGCAGCGACGACAGTGCGATGCGCGCGTGGCGAATCATCGTTTCGCCATACCAGTTGGCACGCATGCCGCGCGGCTGTCTTTCGAACAAGGTGACACCGAGCATGTCCTCGAGGTCCTTGAGCAGTTTCGAGGCGGCGGGCTGCGACATGTTCAGAACCTCGGCCGCGCGATGAATGTTTCCTTCATCGCAGATCGCGGTGAGCAACATGAGCTGGCGCGTCTTGAGGCGCGCGCGGATGAACCAAGGCGTATTCACGGACATTTTTATTTCCCCCGTTGTCCTGCTCATATATATACCGATGAATATAGCTCGGTAGCAATCTCGGGCTTGTTGGATATCGATAGCAAACCCATGATTCGTAGCCTTGCGACTCATCCAGTTTCTCAGCGACAGCGGCCGGCCCGGCGTCGGCTGCATCACTCCGGCCGGCGACGCCACCCCGGAGGTCGTGGCGCGCGTGGGCGCGTTCGCGTCCACCTACGAACTGGCATGCGCGGCGATCGCGGCCCGCGAATCGCTCGACACGTTCGCCGCCCGGCAGGCGGTCGCCATGTCGCAGCCCTATGCCGAATTGCTCGCCGCCGGTCGCCTGCTGCCGCCGCTCACGCATCCCGATCCCGCGCGCTGCCTCGTCTCCGGCACCGGCCTCACGCATCTCGGCAGTGCCGCCGCGCGCGACGGCATGCACAAAAAATTGGCCGCCGAGTCGCTTTCGGACTCGATGCAGATGTTCAAGTGGGGTGTTGAAGGCGGAAAACCCGACTTGAGCGCAGAAGATGGTTCGTCGGGCATCGGCGCCCGCGCTGGCGCCCAACCCGAATGGTTCTACAAAGGCGATGGCGACTGCGTGGTCGGCTGCGGCGCCGCGCTGCCCTCGCCCGCTTTCGCGCTCGACGGCGGAGAGGAGCCCGAGATCGTCGGGCTGTACGTGATCGGCGCGGATGCCGTCCCGCATCGCGTGGGGTTTGCGATCGGCAACGAGTTCTCCGATCACGTCACCGAGCGCAAGAACTACCTGTATCTCGCGCACTCGAAGCTGCGCTCCTGCGCCATCGGCCCGGAGGTGCGCACCGGCGCGCTGCCCGATCACATGGCGGGCACGAGCCGCATCCGGCGCGCGGGCTCGGTCCTCTGGGAGCGGCCGTTCGTCACCGGCGAGGACAACATGTGCCATTCGCTGGCGAACCCGGAGTACCACCACTTCAAATACGCCGCCCACCGCCGTCCCGGCGACGTTCATCTGCATTTCTTCGGCACATCTACAATAAGCTTCGCGGATGGCATTCGGGCCGAGCCCGGCGACGTGTTCGAAGTGGAACTGCCGGCGCTCGGGGCGCCGCTGAAGAATCCACTGGCCCAGGTACCCGGCGGGTTCGCGCCCGGCGGGGTCCGGGCGCTGTAGCCGCGGATTGCACGACGCATACTAACTACTCGGAGGGGATCATGATTCGAATCGCGCAACTCACGCTGGCGTTGGCAGCCACCGCGCTGCTGGCCGCCTGCTCCGGCGGCAAGTCCGACGGCGGATCCCCGGGCGCACCCGGGAAGATCGTGCTCGGCTTCAGCCAGATCGGCGCAGAGAGCGAGTGGCGCACGGCGAACACCACCTCCGTCCAGAGCGCCGCCGCGGAAGCCGGCATCGAGCTCAAGTTCTCCGACGCGCAGCAGAAGCAGGAAAACCAGATCAAGGCACTGCGCTCATTCATAGCGCAGCGCGTCGACGTCATCGCGTTCTCGCCCGTCGTCGAGACCGGCTGGGAAACGGTGCTGCGTGAAGCCAAGGCCGCGAACATCCCCGTGATCCTCACCGACCGCGCGGTGGAGGTCACCGACGACTCGCTCTATCTCTCGCTGATCGGCTCGGACTTCGTCGAGGAAGGTCGCAAGGCCGGCCGCTGGCTGGTGGAGTTCTATGCAACCGGCCCTGGCAAAGAAACGAAGGGCGACGTGAACATCGTCGAGCTGCAGGGCACCGTCGGCTCCGCGCCCGCCAACGATCGCAAGAAGGGCTTCGCGGAGGTCATTGCCGCGGATCCGCGCTTCAAGATCATCCGCTCGCAGACCGGCGACTTCACGCGCGCCAAGGGCAAGGAAGTCATGGAAGCTTTCCTCAAGGCCCAGGGAACCGACCCGAGCAAGAAGATCAACGTGCTCTACGCGCACAACGACGACATGGCCATCGGCGCGATCCAGGCCATCGAGGAAGCCGGCTTCAAGCCCGGCACCGACATCACCATCATCTCCATCGACGGCGTCAAAGGCGCGTTCGAGGCGATGATCGCCGGCAAGCTCAACGTGACGGTGGAGTGCAGCCCGTTGTTGGGCGCGCAGCTCATGAGCGCCGTGAAGGATGTCGCGGCCGGAAAACAGATCCCGAAGCGCATCGTCACCGAAGAGTCCGTGTTCCCCAGGGAGACGGCGGCCGAAATCTTCCCGACGCGCAAGTACTAGAGCTCGCACGTTGTCGGTGGCTGTGTTGAACGCGCCAGTACTCGAAGCGCGCGGCATCACGCATGCGTACGGCAGCGGCCCGCGCGTGCTCGACGGCGTGGACTTCACCGTCCGCGCCGGCGAGATCCACGCGTTGATGGGACAGAACGGCGCCGGCAAGTCGACGCTGATCAAGGTGCTCACGGGTGTCGAGTCACCGCAAGCAGGTGAGATCACCCTGGGCGGAGAGCGGATCGCTCCGACTTCAACCCTGCACGCGCAACGCCTGGGCCTCAGCACCGTCTATCAAGAGATCAATCTCTGCCCGAACCTGTCGGTGGCGGAGAACATCTTCGCGGGCCGGCAGCCACGTCATGGCTGGTCGCGCGCCCGCGCCATCGACTGGCGCGCGGTGAACGAACGCTCGCGCACCCTGCTCGCCGGTCTCGAGGTCGACATCGACGTGCGCCGCACGCTGGGCAGCTACTCGGTGGCGATCCAGCAGATGGTCGCCATCGCGCGCGCCATCGACATCTCCGCGCGCGTGTTGATTCTCGACGAGCCCACGTCGAGCCTGGACAGCGACGAGGTGCGGCAATTGTTCGCGACGCTCACGCGGCTGCGCGCGAACGGTCTGGGCATCGTGTTCGTCACGCATTTTCTCGACCAGGTGTACGCCGTCTCGGATCGCATCACGGTGCTGCGCAATGGCAAGCTCGTGGGCGCGTACGCGGCGTCCGAGCTCGACCAGGCGGCGCTGGTGGCCGCCATGGTGGGCCGCAGCGTCGGCAAACCGGAGTCGGCGGCGGCAAGTGCCGCCGTGGTGAGCCAGTCCGGGCGCGCGTGCGTGGTGCGCGCGCAAGGCATCGCGCGTCGCGGCGGCGTGAGCGGCGTGGATTTCGAGATCGGTCCCGGCGAGATCCTCGGCCTCGCGGGGTTGTTAGGCTCGGGGCGGACCGAAGTGGCACGGCTGCTGTTCGGCCTCGACCGTGCCGACGCGGGCAGCATCGCGCAGCGCGGCGCGCCCGTGACCATTCGCGACCCCGCGCACGCGCTGTCGCTGGGGTTCGCGTACTGTCCGGAGGAGCGCAAGACCGAGGGCGTCATCGAGGACCTCTCGATCCGCGACAACATCACGCTCACTTTGCAGGCGCACCACGGACTCTGGCGGCGCATCGCGCCGGCCACGCGCCGCGAGCTCACCGACCGCCTGGCGCGCGAGCTCGACATCCGCGCCGCGGATCTCGACGCGCCCATCGGTTCGCTGTCAGGCGGCAACCAGCAGAAGTGCGTGATCGCACGCGCGCTCGCCACCAATCCCCGGTTGCTGATCCTCGATGAGCCCACGCGCGGCATCGACGTCGCGGGCAAACACGACATCATGAACTTGTTGGTACAGCTGTCGCGCCAGGGACTCGCGCTGGTGTTCATCTCGGCGGAGATCGAAGAGTTGCTGCGCGTCTCGACGCGTATCATCGTTTTGCGCGACCGGGTCCAGGTGGGCGAGCTGCCAGGCGGCTGCGACGAAGATGCGGTGTATCGTCTGATTGCGGCTCCTGCCGCCGCGGCCCCGGAGCAGGCCTGATGCGCGCCGCGCTCGCTCGTCTCGCCCACGCCCAGCTTTTCTGGCCCGCACTCACACTGCTGCTGCTGGTCGCGCTCAACGCCGCCGTGAATCCGGCCTTCCTCGCGCTGGAATGGCGTGATGGCCATCTGTACGGCAGCCTCATCGACATCCTCAACCGCGCCGCGCCACTGGCGCTGGTGTCCACCGGCATGACGCTGGTGATCGCCGCGCGCGGGCTCGACATCTCGGTGGGTGCGGTGGTGGCCATCGCCGCGGCGGTGGCGGCGCTGCTGATCGGCGGCTCGCTCGACATGAGCTCGGGCGCCGCGGCCAGCCGTTTTCCGATGTGGCTGGCGCTCACCGCCGCGCTGGGCGTCGCGCTCGCCTGCGGACTGTTCAACGGCGCGCTGGTGGTGGGCGCGGGCATGCAGCCCATCATCGCGACGCTCATCCTCATGGTGGCCGGACGCGGCATCGCGCAGCTCATCACGGGCGGCCAGATCCTGACTATCTACTACCCGCCGTACGCCTATCTGGGCAACGGCTTCCTGCTCGGGCTGCCGTTCGCGGCGGTGCTGGCCGTGCTCGTGATCGTCGCGACCCATCTGTTGTTGACGCTCACCCCGCTCGGACTGTACGTGCGCGCCATCGGCATCAACCCGCTGGCTGCGCGCATTGCCGGCGTGCGCGCCAGGCCGATCACGCTGGCGCTGTACGGCGCCTGCGGCCTCATGGCCGGCGTCGCGGGCCTCATCATCAGCTCCAACGTGCGCAGCGCGGACGCGAACAACGCGGGCCAGTTGCTCGAGCTCGACGCCATCCTCGCCGTGACCTTGGGCGGCACCGCGCTCACCGGCGGGCGCTTCAGCCTCGCGGGCACCGCGCTCGGCGCGTTGATCATCCAAACGCTCACCTCGTCCATCTACTCCCTCGGCGTGCCGCCCGAGGTCAACCTGGTGTTCAAGGCCGCGCTGATCTTCGTGGTGATGCTGCTGCAGTCGCCGGAATTCCGCGCCAGCATCAAGCGGCTGGCCGTGCGGCCCGCGAACTAGCTGCCGATGACGAACCTCCCCGCCTCCGCGTTCTCCCTCGACCGCCGCTTCGTGCCGCTGGCGGCAACGCTGGCGCTGTTCATCGCCATGGTGGTGTTCGGCGCAGTCGCCTACGACGCCTTCCTGGCACCGCAGGTGTTCCTGAACCTGGTCATAGACAACGCCTTCCTGCTCATCGTCGCGATCGGCATGACGCTCGTGATCCTCACCGGCGGCATCGATCTGTCGGTGGGCTCGGTGCTGGCGCTGACCACCATGGCGGCCGCGTCGTTGACCGAGCACGCGCACTGGAGCCCGCAAGTCGTCATACCGCTGCTTCTGGCCGGCGGCGCCGCCTTCGGCGCGCTGCAGGGCTTTCTCATCCATCGTTACCGCCTGCAGCCCTTCATCGTCACGCTGGCCGGCATGTTCGTGGCGCGCGGGCTCTGCTATCTCATCGACACCGAGTCGATCCCGGTGCGCGATCCGCTCTTCGTCGCGCTGGCCGAGACGCGCGTTCCCCTGGGCGGCGGCAACGCGCTGTCGAGCGGCGCGGCCATCGCGCTGGTCACTGCCGGGTTGGCGCTGTGGCTGGCGCACGCCACGCGCTTCGGCCGCACCGTCTACGCCATCGGCGGCAACGCCCGGTCCGCCGCGCTGATGGGCCTGCCGGTCGGCACCACGCTGATCCGCGTGTACGCGTTCTCGGGCTTGTGCGCCGCGCTGGCGGGCCTGGTCATGACTATCTACATGCTGTCTGGCTACAGCCTGCACGCCGTCGGCCTCGAGCTCGACGCCATCGCCGCGGTGGTCATCGGCGGCACGCTGCTCTCGGGTGGTGTCGGCTATGTGGCGGGCACCGTGGTCGGCGTGCTCATCCTCGGCATCATCCAGACACTGGTCATCTTCAACGGCACGCTGAGCTCGTGGTGGACGCGCATTGTCGTCGGCATCCTGCTGTGCCTGTTCTGTTTGTCGCAGCGCCTCATCGAAATGCGCGCGGGCTCCCGCGACGAGAAGCGCGCGGAGAAGCGTCCGTGACGACGCACCCGGGCGACACGCGCGCCATGACACACATGAGCTCGTTCGGGCTGCTCGAGGACGGGCGCAGCTGTGAGGCCATCACGCTGGGCACCGCGGGCCTGGCCGTCGAAGTGCTGACCTACGGCGCCATCCTGCGTCGTCTCACCGTGCCCGTGCGCGGTGCGCGACGGGATCTGATCCTCCACTTCGACCGCCTCGACGACTACGTGCGCGACCGCGCCTACGTGGGCTGCGTCGTCGGGCGCTTCGGCAATCGCATCGCCAACGGCCGCTTCGAGCTCGACGGCGGCGTGCACCAGGTCGCAACGAATGAGGGCGCGAACCATCTGCATGGCGGCATGTTCGGCTTCGGCAAGCGCCTGTGGCGGGTGCTCGACGTCACCCACGAAGCCTGGCCCCGCGCCGTGCTCGGCTACGACTCGCCCGCGGGCGAGGAAGGCTACCCCGGCAATCTCGAGGCGCGCATCGAGCTCGTCGCCCGCCCGAGCGTGCTGTCGATCACCTTCACCGCGCGCACCGACGCGCCGACGCCGGTGAACCTGACGTATCACCCGTATTTCAATCTGGGCGGCGATCTCGAAATACCGGCCACCGACCAGCGGCTGCGCATACCGGCGTCGCACTATCTACCCGTGGTCGCGGGATTGATCCCCACCGGCGAGCGGACGCCCGTCGCAGGCACACCGTTCGATTTCCGTGCCGCCCGGCGCCTGCGGCCTCCGTCCGTGCACGATGACGCACAGCTCACGCTCGCGGGCGGCTACGACCATTGCTGGGTGCTCGACCGCGACGCCGACTGCGCCTGCGAGCTGTCCTCGCGCGACGTCACACTGACGATGCACGGCAGCGGCCCGGGGCTGCAGTTCTACAACGGACAGTTCCTGGCGCGCACGCATCCGAAGCTGGGCAGCGGAGTCATCCTCGAGCCGCAGGGATTGCCGAATGCGCCGAACGAGCCGAGGTTTCCGCCGGCCATCGTGCGGCCGGGCGAGTTGTATCGCGCGACGGTTGAGTATCGGGTGAGTGCTGCTTAGCAACTTGCGTCCCCGATGAGGCCATGAATGAATTGGCAAAAAGAAATCGTCTTCGCACAACTCGTGGGAACATCGCGCGCTGCCACAGCACGCGGATGGGTGGCGCAGCTTGCTTCAAGACGTCGCGTTCCTGGGAACTGAGGATTCACGAGCGACCCGCTGTTCTCCCGAGCGAGCCAGTTGTTAGCGCAGCCGGGCGACGTTCAGGCCGCATGCGATCTCGGGACCGAGGCGCTGATGCCGATTGCCGTTGTCGCTGCAGTGCCGTCAACCCAGCTCCTCGCTTGTCGTTCATCGCTTTGGCCTCCTCGCTATCCGGTAGGCCGCAGCATGCACGCTCACGCGTAATTGAAAATCTCGTGGTTAGTTGACTTTCAATTACCCACAACTTTGCTAGGCAATGTGAGGAGTTAGAGAAAATGCTTGCCAGAGATTCTGGAAGCTGAGATACGGGTAG
>JAYTOI010000016.1:0-13381 GCA_043747875.1 Pseudomonadota bacterium
CCGCGTCACGCGAGGCCATCGACATGGCCGAGGATCGCGAGCTGTTCCGCAACGCGATGCGCGAGATCGGGCTCGAGTGTCCGCGTGCCGCTGTCGCGCACACGCTGGCTCAGGCCGTCGAAATTCAACCGAGCCTGGGATTCCCCTGTGTCATCCGGCCGTCCTTTACCATGGGCGGCTCGGGCGGTGGCATTGCCTACAACCGCGAGGAATTCGAGCAGATCGTCGAACGCGGCCTCGATGCTTCGCCGACTTCCGAAGTGCTCATCGAAGAATCGGTCATCGGCTGGAAAGAATTCGAGATGGAGGTCGTTCGCGACAAGAACGACAACTGCATCATCGTCTGCTCGATCGAAAACCTCGATCCCATGGGTGTGCACACGGGCGACTCGATCACCGTCGCGCCCGCGCAGACGCTGACCGACAAGGAATACCAGCGCATGCGCAACGCGTCGATCGCGGTGCTGCGCAAGATCGGCGTCGACACGGGCGGCTCGAACGTGCAGTTCGCGGTGAATCCGAAGGACGGCCGGCTGCTGGTCATCGAGATGAATCCACGCGTGTCGCGTTCGTCGGCGCTGGCATCGAAGGCCACTGGTTTCCCGATCGCGAAGATCGCCGCGAAGCTCGCGGTGGGCTATACCCTCGACGAGCTCAAGAACGACATCACGGGTGGCACGACGCCGGCTTCGTTCGAGCCGTCGATCGACTACGTCGTCACCAAGATCCCGCGCTTCACTTTCGAGAAATTCCCGGCCGCCAACACGCGCCTCACCACGCAGATGAAGTCGGTGGGCGAGGTCATGGCCATCGGCCGCACGTTCCAGGAGTCGCTGCAGAAGGCATTGCGCGGCCTGGAAACGGGGCTCGACGGCCTCAATGAGCAGATCGCCGATCTCACCACCGAAGAAGCGCGCGACAAGCTCGCCTACGAGCTGCGTGCGCCGGGCCCGGACCGCCTGCTGTTCGTGGCCGACGCCTTCCGTGCGGGCTGGTCGCGCGAGCGCATCGAAGAGCTTTCGTACATCGACCCGTGGTTCCTCGCGCAGATCGAAGAGCTGGTCGCCGAAGAGCGGCGCGTACGCAGCGACGGATTGTCTGCGCTCGACGCGGAGCGCATGCGCGAGCTCAAGCGCAAGGGCTTCTCCGACAGCCGCCTCGCGAAGCTCACGGGCATCCGCGAGGAGGGCATGCGCGAGAAGCGCCATGCGCTCAACGTGCGGCCGGTCTACAAGCGCGTCGACACCTGCGCGGCGGAGTTCGCCACGTCGACCGCCTATCTATATTCCACTTACGAGGAAGAGTGCGAGGCTGCGCCTACGGCCAAGCGCAAGATCATGATCCTCGGCGGCGGGCCGAACCGCATCGGCCAGGGCATCGAGTTCGACTATTGCTGCGTGCACGCGGCCCTGCAGCTGCGCGAGGACGGATTCGAGACCATCATGGTCAACTGCAATCCGGAGACGGTGTCCACCGACTACGACACCTCGGATCGCCTGTATTTCGAGCCGCTGACGCTCGAGGACGTGCTCGAGATCATCGCGAAGGAGAAGCCCGAGGGCGTCATCGTGCAGTACGGCGGGCAGACGCCGCTCAAGCTGTCGCGCGCGCTCGAGGCCGCCGGCGCTGCCATCATCGGCACGTCGCCGGACAGCATCGACGTCGCCGAAGACCGCGAGCGCTTCCAGCTGCTCGTGAAACAGTTGGGTCTCAAGCAGCCGGCGAACGCCACGGCGCGCAATGAAGAGCAGGCCGTCGCGCTCGCGCGCGAGGTCGGCTTCCCGCTCGTGGTGCGTCCCTCCTACGTGCTCGGAGGCCGCGCGATGGAGGTCGTGTTCAACGAGGAAGACCTGCGCACGTACATGGCGACGGCCGTGAGCGTCTCGAACGACAGCCCGGTGCTGCTCGACCGCTTCCTCGACGTGGCCATCGAAGTGGACGTCGATGCCTGCTGCGACGGTGACGACGTGCTGATCGGCGGCATCATGGAGCATGTCGAGCAGGCCGGCGTACACTCGGGAGACTCGGGATGCTCGCTGCCGCCGAATAGTTTGACGGCCGAGATCCAGGCCGAGCTGCGCGAGCAGACCCGCAAGCTCGCGAAGGCACTGAAGGTCGTCGGTCTCATGAACATCCAGTTCGCCATTCAGAACGGCATCATCTACGTGCTCGAAGTGAACCCGCGTGCATCGCGTACCGCGCCGTTCGTGTCGAAGGCCACCGGGGTCGCGCTGGCGAAGATCGGCGCGCGCGTCATGACGGGCCGCAAGCTCAAGTCCATGGACCACGCCACCGAGATCACGCCGCCGTACTTCTCGGTCAAGGAAGCGGTATTCCCGTTCACCAAGTTCCCCGAAGCCGATCCCATTCTCGGACCGGAGATGAAGAGCACCGGCGAGGTCATGGGCACCGGCCGCTCGTTCGGCGAGGCCTATGCCAAGGCGCAGGCCGCTTCGGGCGTGACGCTGCCGCGGTCGGGCGTAGTCCTCATCAGCGTGCGGGAACGCGACAAGCCGGGGGCCGTCTTGCTGGCGAAGAAGCTCATCGACCATGGGTTCGAGCTGGCAGCCACCGACGGCACGGCCAAGGTGATCACCGATGCCGGGCTGCCGTGCAAGCGCGCCAACAAGGTGCGCGAAGGCCGGCCGCACATCGTCGACATGATCAAGAACGACGAATTCGCGATGATCGTGAATACGACCGAGGGCAAGACCGCCATCCGCGAGTCGAACGCCATCCGTCGCGAGGCGGTGCACAAGCGCATCACGTACTACACGACGCTCGCGGGCGCGCTCGCAACCTGCGAAGCTCTGGACCATATCGACGCCGTCGAAGTGAATCGTCTGCAGGACCTGCACAAAGAGGCACGGCCATGAAACGTACCCCGATGACGTTGCGCGGCGCTGAGGCGCTGCGCAACGAGCTGAAGCGGCTCAAGGGTGAAGATCGTCCGCGCGTCATCAAGGCCATTGCCGAGGCCCGCAGCCATGGCGACCTGTCCGAGAACGCGGAGTATCACGCGGCGCGCGAGCAGCAGGGTTTCATCGAAGGACGCATCGGCGAGATCGAAGCCAAGCTGTCGACGGCGGAAGTCATCGACACGGCCGCGTTCAACAACACCGGCAAGGTGATCTTCGGTGCCACCGTCGATCTCGAGGATCAGGAGGGCGGCAGGGCCATCTGCTACCAGATCGTGGGCGAGGACGAGGCCGACATCAAATCGGGTCGCATCAGCATCACTTCGCCGATCGCGCGCGCGCTGATCGGCAAGAGCGCCGGCGACGTGGTCGACGTCACCGCGCCCGGCGGCACGCACAGCTACGAAGTGGTCAAGGTTCGTTACATCTAACTAGCTACGCGAGGGAATACGCATGCGCCGATCGACATCTTTGGCATTGATCGCGCTGTCGCTCGCGCAGCTCGCCTCTGCTCAGGACTGGGTCCCACTCCAGGACGGCAAGTCGCTGGCCGGCTGGAAGGCCGCGGAGCGGCCGGAATCCTGGGTCGTCGAAGAGGGTGCGTTCGTATCGCGCGGCGATCGTTCGCATCTGTTCTACGTCGGAAAGGTCGGCAAGCACGACTTCCGCAACTTCGAATTCTCCGCCGAGGTCATGACCTCCCCCGGCGCCAACAGCGGCATCTATGTGCATACGAAGTGGCAGGGGCCGGGCTGGCCCGCCGCCGGCTACGAGCTCCAGGTCATCAATTCGAATCCGCCGGCCGAGAAGATGGGTGGCTACGTCGAGCACAAGATGACCGGCAGCATCTACGCGGTGCGCAACACCTGGGTGGCGCCGGCGAAAGATGACGTGTGGTTCAACTACCGCATCCGCGTGGTCGGCAAGACCATCCAAACCTTCATCGACGGTGAGCTGATCTGCGAATACGCGGAGCCGGAGAATCCCTTCCGTCCCGACGACAAGAAGGGCCGGTTGTTGGGCAGCGGCACGTTCGCGCTGCAGGCACACGATCCCGCGAGCGTCGTGAAGTACAAGAACATGAAGGTGAAGCTGCTGCCGGGCAGCGAGAAGCCGCCGGCCGGTCTCGTGCCCCTCGCGGATCGCGAGCTCGATCGGCTCATCACCCAGGCATCCAACGACAACATTGCGTTGATCGACCTCGGGCTCTCGGTACCGTCAGAAAATGCCGAAAATTTCTGGAGCGGCGTTCGGCGCCTGGGGTTCACGACGTACGGCTCGTTTCCTCGCGGGGCCACCAGGAACCCGCCCGGATCGCTGGTGCTCATCTTCGACCGTGACCAGGCGCCCGACGTGGGAGTTCTGAAGGCGGTGAAGGCCGCCGGCCAAAGGCTGGCGTTCTCCGCGAGTGAGCCCGGTGAGAAAGAGTTGAACGAGGCGACGGTCAAGCGACGCCTACAGGCAGTTTATGCCGCAGGCCTGGGCTGGAAAGACTTCTGGGTGCCTGGCAAGCCTTGAGGGTTTACGAGACGCGCACGATCTCGAGGTTCGGTCCGGTCTGGATCGGCGCGGAGCCACGCATCGTGCGCAGCAGCTCATTGGTCTCGTGCGCCGGCATCGGCTTGGCGAAGTAATAGCCCTGACCGGTCGAGCAGCCCAGCGCCAACAACTGCGAGGCATGCTCGCGCGTCTCGATGCCCTCCGCGACGGTGCCCAGGTGCAGGCTCTGCGCCATGCTGATGATGGCGCGCACGATGGCGGCGTCGTTGCGATCGACATTCATGTCGCGCACGAACGTGCGGTCGATCTTGAGGTAGTCGATGGGCAGGTTGCGCAGATAGGCGAGGCTCGAATAGCCCGTGCCGAAATCGTCCACCGACACGCGTACGCCGAGATCGCGCAGCGCGTGCAGCTTCGCGACGTGGTGTTCTGAATCCTGCATCGCGACGCTTTCGGTGAGCTCCACCTCCATCTGGTGTGGCGCGATGTCGAATTCATGCGCGATGGCGACCAGCCTCTCCGGCAGGTTCGAGCGCTTCAACTGCTTGGCGGACACGTTCACGGCGACGGGCACGGGCTTCAGGCCCGCGCGCTGCCACGCGGCGATCTGTCGCGCGACGTTCCTGAACACGCATTCGCCGAGCTCGACGATGAGGTCGGAGGCTTCGGCCACTTCGATGAATGCCAGCGGCGGCACCGAGCCGTGGCGCGGGTCGTTCCAGCGTGCCAGCGCTTCGAACGACACGAGCCGGCCGCTGCGGATGTCGACGATGGGCTGCAGATGTATTTCGATGGCTTCGCGATTCACCGCGCTGCGCAGGTCCTGCTCGAGCGCGAGGCGCGTGTGCACGCGCTTGTTCATGGCCGCGTCGAACATCTGCACATTGTCGCGGCCGCGCGCCTTGGCTTCGTACAGCGCGATGTCCGCGCAGCGCAGCAGCTCGCTCATGGTCGTGGCGTCGCGCGGATAGACCGACAGGCCGATGCTGGTGGTCGCCGAATACGTGGCGTCGCCGAGCCGCACGGGTTTCTTGAGCGCCGCAGCGACGCGTTCAGCAATGGCCGCGCTGTCGGGCTCGAGGCCGTAGTGCCGGGTCACGACGAGGAACTCGTCCCCGCCCATGCGCACCACGAGGTCCGGGCTCGCGATGGAGTCGCGCAGCCGGCGCGCGACGTTGCGTAGATAGTCGTCGCCGACCGAATGGCCGCGCGAGTCGTTGATGTTCTTGAAGTTGTCGCAGTCGATGTAGAGGATCGAAAGCGAATCGCCGCGCCGTGCGGCCTCGTCGATGAGGCGCGGCAGCTCTTCGTTGAGGAAGGTGCGGTTCGGCAGGCCCGTGAGCGCGTCGTGCGTGGCGAGGTGCTGCAGCGACAACTGATGTTCCTGCGCGCGGCGCTCGGCTTCGCGACGATGCGAGATGTCCTGCAACAGCATGGCGTGCGCGCGGCCGGTGCCGGGCTCGAGATCGGCGATCGAGAATTCCACGTCCCGACGCTCGCCGTCGCCGCGGATGATCTGCGCGGGGCGGCTCTCCACCGGTTGCTCGTGGCCGCGCGGAACGAGCGAGACGGGCGTATCGAAGACGGTCGCGATGTCGCGACGACGCAGCTCGTCGAGCGTCGCCCCCACCAGTCGCTGCGCCTGGGGGTTCGCATCGAGCACGCGGCGTGTAACGGGATCGAACAGCAGGATGCCGGACGCGGCGCGGTCGAAGATCGCGCGATAGCGCGTCTCGTTCGTTGCCGCGAGCTGCGAAGAGAGTTTGAGACGGCCGCTGTACGCATGCCACGCGGCCACGACGATGCTCACGAGGAAGGCGACCCAGCCCGCCAGGTAACGCACGCCTTGCTGGCCGCTGTGCATGACCTGGCGCGGCAACGCGATCGACATCACCGCGACCGGGTGATGGTCGATGGTGTCGAGGCGCAATTGTCCTTCGATGGTCTCTTCCGAGCGACGCACGATGCGCCGGCCCTCGGGCGCGATGAGCAGCTCCGCCTTCTCGAGCGCGAGCGATTTGTCTTCGAGCGTTTGGAAGCGGACGTTGAGTTGGGTGTCGGCCGCCATGTTGGCGATTTCGGGAGAACCGATGCGACGCGCGAACACCAGCGTGCCCGCCGCCGGGCCGCTGCGGTCGCTATGGAGCACGGTGTGGGCGGCGATGACGTGCGGTACGCCGGCGATCTCCACGAGGCGCAGCGTGCCTTCCTGATCGAGCACCGAGCGCACCAGCGGCGTGAGCCGGTTGATCTCGGTGACGATGGCCTCGCTCGCCGGATGGCGATAACGCGACGCGTCGGTGTCGTTCTCGAAGGACGACAGCAGCTTGTCATCGGGACCGAGCAGCCACACCAGATCGACGTTCAACTCGTCGAGGCCGGCTTCCGAAAAATTCTGGTATTCGAAATTTTCATCGAGCGACGTCACGTACGTGTACATGTCGTCCCAGCGCGCGTAGTCGCGCGATGCCATCTCGATCTCGGTGTTCTTCGTGACCAGCGCCTTGCGCATGACCTCCATGCTGCGAGCGACGTCGGTCTGCTCGATGCTCTCGAACTTGCGCAGGATGAGATAGCGGGACGCGGCCCAGGTGCCGAAGACGACCAGGGCGGCGGCTAGATAGACCGCCACTGCTTCGCGCCCAAACGAACGTGTGGGTTGAGCCGCCATGTTGAGCTGATATACGACTTATTCCAGTAACTTACCACTGGAACTTCGGCAATAACTCCCGTCGGGCATTCGCGCCCAGTGATAGGGAATCGGCCATTCGGCGTTGCTCTTTATGCGTCAGGTATCACAATTCCCGGTTTGTCCATTCGGCGTTTGTAGTAGAGGGCTGTATGACCGATGCGCTGGATCAGCGTGCTCTCCGTCATCGCGGCCAGCGCCGCCAACCCGGTGTCACGTGCCTCGCGCTCGGCACCGCGAAACTTCACTTTGATGAGTTCATGGTCGTGAAGGGCCCGTTTAGTCTCTGCCACGACGGCCGGCGTGACCCCCGCCGAGCCGATCAGCAATACGGGATTCAATGCATGGCCGAGACCTCTTAGATACCGGCGCTGACGTTCGGAATGTTCCATCGCTGTATTGTAAAGATTACGGCCACGGGCGCATTCGCGAGAATGTGAGGGGCCGAAAGCTGGGGTTCCGGATCGGCGCCCCCAAGCTAGGTGCTCCAAACAAGACGCAGCATTTCGTGGCCTGCACTTGAAACCATCCGAAACCGGCCTAATCAAAACCTACTTGCGCGCCGATTCTCCGCAGGCACGCTTCGTCTCATCGACGCTTCCACGCTGGCAGTTTCTGAGCTTTACCTGCTGGCGAGGGGTTTTCGATTGGTGTAGCGTGATCGCAATCATGTATGCCGCGCGGCATTCCCAGCGAGGTTAAGCCTTTGAACGACTTGACGAAAAATATCCTCCTCTGGGTCGTGATCGTGATGGTCATGGTGGTGGTTTTCAGCCGCTATGTGCCCACCACCACGGACCCGCAGCCGGCACCTTATTCGGCCTTCCTCGAGGATGTGCGCAGCAGTCGCGTGCAATCGGTGATCTTGCGCGGCGATGAAATCGTCGGAATTCGCAAGGACAACTCCAAGTTCAAGGTCTACAACCCCGAAACCGACAACACCGCACTCATCACCGCGCTCGACAAGGCGCGCGTGGAATTCAAGGGCGAGCCGCAGAAGCCGCCAAATTTCTTCATGCAGCTCCTGCTCCAGCTCGCACCAGCCCTGCTGCTGATCCTCGTGTTCGTCTACATGCTGCGCCAGATGCAAGGCTCGGCGGGCGGACGCGGCGCCATGTCTTTCGGCAAGAGCCGCGCACGCTTGTTAGGCGAGGACCAGGTCAACGTCACGTTCGCGGACGTCGCGGGCGTCGACGAGGCCAAGCAGGAAGTGGGCGAAATCGTCGACTTCCTCAAGGACCCGGGCAAGTTCCAGAAGCTCGGCGGCAAGATTCCGAAAGGCGTGCTCATGGTCGGCTCGCCCGGCACCGGCAAGACGCTGCTCGCGCGCGCCATCGCGGGCGAGGCGAAGGTGCCCTTTTTCACCATTTCCGGTTCCGACTTCGTCGAGATGTTCGTCGGTGTCGGCGCCTCGCGCGTGCGCGACATGTTCGAGCAGGCGAAGAAACACGCTCCCTGCATCATCTTCATCGATGAAATCGACGCGGTCGGCCGTCATCGCGGCGCGGGCCTGGGCGGTGGTCACGACGAGCGCGAGCAGACGCTGAACCAGTTGCTGGTCGAGATGGACGGCTTCGAAGGCTCGGAGGGCATCATCGTCATTGCTGCCACGAACCGGCCCGACGTGCTGGACCCGGCGCTGTTGCGTCCCGGCCGCTTCGACCGTCAGGTCGTGGTGCCGCTGCCTGACGTGCGCGGGCGCGAACAGATCCTCCGCGTCCACATGCGCAAGGTCCCATTGGGCGACGACGTGAAGCCGGCGTACATCGCGCGCGGCACGCCGGGATTCTCCGGCGCGGATCTCGCCAATCTCGTCAACGAAGCGGCGCTGTTCGCCGCGCGTGCCAACAAACGCAGCGTCGGCATGGACGAGTTCGAGCGTGCCAAGGACAAGATCTACATGGGCGCCGAACGCCGCTCGATGGTCATGTCCGATCAGGAAAAGAAGATGACGGCCTATCACGAGGCGGGTCACGCCATCGTGGGCTACGTCGTGCCCGAGCACGATCCGGTTTACAAGGTCACCATCATCCCGCGCGGCCGCGCACTCGGCGTCACGCAGTTCCTGCCCGAGCAGGACCGTTACTCGCTCTCCAAGCGTCGCATCCAGAGCTCGATCGCCACGCTGTTCGGTGGACGGGTCGCCGAGGAAATCATCTTCGGGCCCGATTCGGTCACCACCGGTGCATCGAATGACATCGAGCGCGCCACCGATCTCGCGCGCAACATGGTCACCAAGTGGGGCCTGTCGGACAAGCTCGGTCCGCTCACGTACAGCGAAGATCAGGGCGAAGTATTCCTCGGCCGCCAGATGACGCAGCACAAGCAGGTGTCCGATGACACCGCGCACGCCATCGACGAGGAAATTCGCCGCGTCATCGAGTCCAACTTCCAGCGCGCGAAGGACATCCTGCAGACCAACCTCGACAAGCTGCACGCCATGGCCGAAGCGCTCGTGAAATACGAGACGATCGACGAGACGCAGATCAAGGACATCATGAACGGCAGGGCGCCGAAGCCGCCTGCCGATTGGGATGAGTCGGCCGGCTCCGCGCCTCCGCCGAAGCGCCCGGAAGGTGAAGCCGAGGGTGGCGGCCCCATAGGGGCCAGTTCGCCCGCCGGACAGCACTGACAGTCGTTCGATCCACGATGAAGCCCGCTCGCGAAAGCGCGCGGGCTTTGTTTTGCGAGACGGTTTCGTCTAACAATCTTCCCGAATGAACGCCGCCAGCAGCTCTTGGCAATGCCGCGACCGTGCGCTCGACCTGCGCGTGCCGGTGGTGATGGGCGTGCTCAACGTCACGCCCGATTCCTTCTCCGACGGCGGCCGCTTCAATGGGCCGGACGCGGCATTGCGCCATGCGCTGCGCATGGTCGACGACGGCGCGGGCATCATCGACGTCGGTGGTGAGTCGACGCGGCCGGGCGCAAAGCCGATCACGGTCGGCGAAGAATTGAATCGCGTCATCCCGGTCATCGAGTCGTTACGGCGCGAATGCCCGGTGTTCATCTCCGTCGACACCAGCAAACCGCAAGTGATGCAGGCCGCGACCGACGCCGGCGCGGACATCATCAACGACGTGCGCTCGCTGGCCGAGCCCGGCGCGCTCGAGTCGGCGGCGCGCACGCGCGCCGGCGTGTGCCTGATGCACATGAAGGGCGAGCCGCGCTCGATGCAGGACGCGCCGCGTTACGACGACGTGGTCACGGAGGTGGGCGCGTTTCTCAGCGCTCGTATTTCCGCCTGCCGCGTGGCAGGCGTGGACGCCGCGCGCATCGCGATCGATCCGGGCTTCGGTTTCGGCAAGCGCATTGTCGACAACCTCGCGCTGTTGAAGCATCTCGCCCGGCTCGCATCGCTGGGTGTGCCCCTCGTGGTCGGCCTGTCGCGCAAGTCGATGCTCGCGAAGCTCACGGGACGTGAAGTAGTCGACAGAACCGCAGGAAGTGTGGCCCTGGCCACCGTTGCGGTCCTCCATGGAGCGCGTATCGTGCGCGCCCACGATGTGGCCGCCACGGTCGATGCCGTGCGCGTCGCGGCGGCGGTGGTTCAGGGAGAAGAGTTCAATGGCGCGTAAATATTTCGGTACCGATGGCGTTCGCGGCAAGGTCGGCGACAACCCGATGACGGTGGACTTCGCGCTGCGGCTCGCGAGCGCCGCCGCGCGCGTGCTCGCGCCGAAGGGCGGCACCGTGCTCATCGGCAAGGACACGCGTCTGTCCGGCTACATGTTCGAAGCCGCGCTCGAGGCGGGTTTCGTCGCGGCCGGTGTCAACGTGATGCTCATCGGTCCATTGCCAACGCCGGGCATCGCGTACATGACGCGCAAGTTCGAATGCGACTTCGGCATCGTGATCAGCGCCTCTCACAATCTCTACGATGACAACGGCATCAAGTTCTTCGACTCGAAGGGCGGCAAGCTCTCCGACGAAATCGAGGAAGCCATCGAGGCCGAACTCGAGAACGGCGCTGTCACGCGCTCTTCGGTCGATCTCGGCCGCGCGTCGCGCGTCGACAAGTCGCGGCGCCACTATCAGGATTTCTGCGCGGAGTCGCTGCCGAAGGGCATGACGCTCGAGGGCATGAAGCTGGTCGTCGATTGCGCCAACGGCGCGGGCTACAAGGTGGTACCTCGCACGCTCGCCGATCTCGGCGCGGAGATCATTCCCATTGGCTGCTCGCCGAACGGACGCAACATCAACGACGGCTGCGGATCCACCTCTCCGGAACTGCTGCAACTGACGGTGCCGGGCGTGCGCGCCGCCGCGGGCATCGCGCTCGATGGCGACGGCGATCGACTCTGCATGGTCGACGGCCTCGGTCGCGTCATCAACGGCGATCAGCTCATCTTTATCATCGCGACCGCGCACAAGCGGGCAGGGCTGCTCAAGGGCCCGGTGGTCGGCACCGTGATGAGCAACCTCGGCCTCGAAGTGGCGCTGCGCCAGCAGGGCATCGAGTTCCGTCGCGCACAGGTTGGTGACCGTTACGTGCTGGGGATGCTGCGCGAGACCGGCGGGACTATCGGCGGCGAGACCTCGGGACACATCCTGCTGTTGGACAAGACCACCACCGGCGACGCGCTCATGGCTGCGTTGCAGGTACTGGCCGTCATGCGCGATACGGGACAGGGCCTGGCGGAGCTCGCGGCCGGAATGCCGCAGTTCCCGCAGACCATGATCAACGTGAAAGTCGCTCGGCGCTTCGATCCGCAGAGCGTTCCCGAAGTCGAGCAAACCGTGCAGCGCGTGTCGTCGCGGCTCGGTGATGATGGCCGTGTGGTGCTGCGTGCCTCCGGCACGGAACCGGTCATCCGCGTCATGGTGGAAGCCCGCGACCAGACGGATACGGTGCGCTGTGCCGAGGAAATCGCCGCCGTAGTGCGCCGCGTTGCGTCCTAGAGGGCGCGCCGCTATGATCGCGCCCCTTTTTTGAGCGCCTTCGTCGCTAAGGAATCTGGCAGCACATGCGCCCGCAAATCATCGCAGGCAACTGGAAAATGCACGGCTCGCGCGCGGAAAACGCGGCGCTGGTCGAGGCCATGGTGCACAAGCTGCCGAGCGCGTCGGCCGAGGTGTGGGTGTGCCCACCGTTCGTTTATCTCGCCGAGCTGTCGCGCGCGCTCGCGGGCTCGCGCATCTCGCTGGGCTCGCAGGACGTCTGCGCCGAAACGCAGGGCGCGTTCACCGGCGAGGTGTCCGCCGCCATGTTGCGTGACGTCGGCTGCGCAGGTGCCATCGTCGGTCACTCCGAGCGTCGCGCGCTGTATGGCGAATCCGATCAGCTCGTGGCGCGCAAGTTCGCCGCGGTGCTGGCTGCCGGGCTCACGCCCATCCTCTGCGTCGGCGAGCAGCTTGCCGAGCGCGAAGCGGGGCGCACCTTCGAGGTGGTCGATCGCCAGCTCGACGCCGTGCTCGATCTTTCGGGCGTCGGCGCATTCACGCGCGCGGTCATCGCGTACGAGCCGGTGTGGGCGATCGGCACGGGAAAGACCGCCTCGCCGCAGCAAGCCGAGGAAGTCCATGCCCACATCCGTGGGCGCGTCGCAAGTCGCGATGCTAAGATTGCCGCCCTTGTGCGCATTCAGTACGGTGGCAGCGTCAAGGCCGCGAACGCCGCGGAACTGTTCTCGATGCCCAACGTAGATGGCGGGCTCATCGGCGGTGCATCGCTCAAGGCCGAAGAATTTCTTGCCATCGTGTCCGCGGCGCGTCCTTGAAGTCCGCCCAGTAACTGGAATCAACAGATGTTGCGAACGTTTCTCACCATCCTGCAGGTGCTTTCGGCCTTCATCATCATCGCGCTCGTGCTGCTGCAGCGAGGCAAAGGTGCCGACGCAGGCGCGGGTTTCGGGGCGGGCGCGTCGGGCACGGTGTTCGGCGCGCGTGGCGCCCGCACGGGCCTGTCGCGCATGACGGCGATATTCGCCGCCGTGTTCATGATCAACAGTCTTTGCCTCACATTCCTCTTCAGAGGCGGGTCTGTGGTTGCACCGGCGTCCGATCTCGACCGCGTTCAGGTGCCCGCCGCCGTGCCGGCGCCCATGACGGCACCGATGCCGAACATCGATCCGAACGCGGTTCCGCTGCCTGCGGAACCGGCGCCCGCGACGGCGCCGCCTGCGCAGGCTCCTCAGCCCGAGAAACCGTGACACGAGGCTGAAGTTTTTTTCGCAAACGCCGACGTGGTGGAATTGGTAGACACACTAGCTTGAGGGGCTAGCGGAGCGATCCGTGGGAGTTCGAGTCTCCCCGTCGGCACCATCACTTACCT
>JAYTOI010000017.1:0-1721 GCA_043747875.1 Pseudomonadota bacterium
CTAGTGTCCATCCTGAAACGCGGTATTTGATCGCGTTGATGTGATGTTTGGCGCGACGGGGGGCGGCATACATGTGCAAACTGGCGTGCACGTCGCCTACGGGGCGATCGTTGCGCGTGGATGCCGCACCTGGTGACGATCGCACGGTCGACCAGGGCGCGCGATGCCCAAACAGTGCACCGCGCGAGCGGGAATGAGCCGGTGCGGCGTGCTACGGGATGGTCGCGCGCGCGAGTAAGAGCACGTTTGCCGCGAGCACGGCGGTGCGCACGTAGGCGTGGAAGCCGGTGGCCCCTTTCCACACACAGCGCGCCAGCCCGAAGACGCGTTTCAAGAGGGAAATCCCCGCTTCGATGCCGGCGCGAAAGCGCCGCAGCAGATCGTAGACGCGGGGGCTGCTCGTCATGTCGGCCACGGCCAAGCCGCGCTTCTTCGCGAAGCAGACATCCGTCACACCGCGCGCCTTCAGCGTGTCCAGATTGTCGCGCGACGCGAAACCGCCATCCATACTCACTTGCGCGGGCACGGTGCCAAACCGCCGCTGATGGCGCCGCACGAGCGGCACGGCCCACGTCGCGTCGGCGGGATTCCCGGACGGGATCGCGCAGTCGAGGATCAGGCCCGAGCGCCCCGTCGTGAGGAAGATCTTGTGCCCATAGTGCGTCGTGCGTCGATCTTTCACGATCACGTCGGTGTGCGGCTCGAAGAGGGACACCACTTTCTCGGTGGCCGGCACCGCTTCGTGGTGCACGATCCGACGCGTCGTCTGGTCGATCACCTGCGCGACGCACGGCAGGACGGTCTCGATGGCGTGGCGGAGCCGCGCGCGCGCGGGCGTCGTCGGGTGCGTGGCGAGATGTGCGAGCGCACACGCGGCGTAACTCGCTGTCGCCTCCGTGTCCTGCAGCAAGTCGCGATAGCACCGCGTGCGGCGCGCCGTCGCCTGGGGCGCGCAGTGCGCGATCTCGAGCAGGCGGCGCTTTGCGCGTTTCCGATGCCGGTGATACGCGGTGAAGCCGCTCAGCTGCTGCGCGCGCCGCAACAGGCGATCGAGCACGCGCACCGCATCCCACAACAAGCTCGAATCCGTCGGCGGATGAATCGGCGCCGGGACGACGGTCGCATCCATGCGCACCGTGCGCGCCGGCTCCACCGTGCGGGTCGCGGCGCTGGTCACGAGCGCGTCGTTGAGCGCGGTGAGCGTGGCCGGCGGGAGGCGGCGCAGCGTGGCGGCCAGCGCCGACTTCGACGGCGTCGGCAGCAACGCCCCCAGCCGACAGAAGGTCCGATACGTCCGCGAATCCGCGAGATGGAACGACAATTCGGCATACGTCCAGCCGGTGAGCTGGCGCAGCAGGAGGCAGCGCAGCGTCTGCTCGCCGGTGAGGCCCGGGCGACCGGTCGCGGCATTCTTCCCACACCCCGCATCCAGGGCTTGCTGAACGCGCGCGCTGAGCGCAGGTTGTGCATCGAGCAGAGCACTCATCGCGGCGAGGTCGGTCGCGTGCGCGTGCGCCAGCCACGGCGTGGTGAGCGGCAACTGCAGCGAGGATTGACGCATCCGGTGGTACCTCCGGCTGATGACCGTGGACGTCTCGACAACGCCAACGTACATCACCGCTGCGAGAATACCATACCGGATGCGTCACTCGTTTCGGCTTATCCACACGCGAGTTCTCACGCGTTTTTCAGAGGCAAAACGAGTTTCAGGACGGACACTA
>JAYTOI010000018.1:0-1738 GCA_043747875.1 Pseudomonadota bacterium
CCTCGATCCACCGATCGGACCCTTGGGGCGTGGGTGCGAGTGGTGGTGGGCGGGTTCGGCGTAGCTGAGGCCGCATTCGTTGTTGCTGGGGCGTGGTGAAGCTGACGGCTTGGGGTTCGGGTTGTCGACGCGGGTGGTGTGATGCGGCGCGTCTGACCGCGGACGCGTTGTCAGGCGGGGGCGGGTCGTAGTGCGCGGAGGTTGTCGAGTGCGGTGGTGAACTGTTTCGCCCAGGGCCAGTTGGTCGGCAGTCGCAAGGTCTGTCGGCCGGCGCGGTTCACGAGTCGGCCAGGGATCGCGAGGTGTCGGGTGCGGGTCGTGCGGGCGACGACGAGTTGGTCGTCGACGCGGATGTTGCCGAGGGTGACGGTCCAGCGGATCAGGTTGTGCGCGAGGGCTGCGCATTGCAGCCAGACCGAGTTGGCGTGGAAGTTCCCGGACGGAACATGTTCGAGTCCGGCACCTTCTTTCAGATCGCGGATCGCGAGCTCGACGACGGCGTGATGGCGGTGGAACTTGTCGATGTTGACGGCTGTGCCGGCGAGGTCGGTGAGGAACGCGTGGTGCCGCCAGTCGGGCCACAGTTTCATCTGGGCGGTGTCGGTGAGCCGTGTGCGGCGAACCACGAGCCGCCGGGTGACCGCGTGTTTGCCGGTGCCGGTGGTGTATTCGCAGTCAGCGACTTGGGCTTGCCCGTCGGGTGTGTAGTCGATGTCGGCCCAGGCGGGCTCGGGGATCGCGGCGATCGCCGTGGCGATGCCTTTGGTGCCGCATCTGACGGCCATCGTGTAGCGCACGTTCAGTCGCGCCAGCGCTGCGATGGTGTCGTTGGACCAGAACCCCGAATCGACGCGGACGGTCAGCTCGCCGGTGGCGCCAGCGCGGCGGACCCGGGCGATGAGTTCGTCGAGGAATCGGGCCGTGCCGCGTTGGGTGTTCGCGGATCCTTTCCGCATCCGGGCGTGCAGCACCTCGCCGGTGTCAGCACGTGTGGCGAGCAGAGGGTGATAGCCGAGGGTGTGGGTGTAGCCGAACGCGGCGCCCTGTTTGGCGTGACCGTGCACGTCGCAGATCGTCGAGTCGATATCGATCACCAACGGCGACGCTGCAGGCCCGGCGCCGAGCGCCCAGGCCCGTTCGAGCGCGTGGCCGATCACGGCTTCCATCTGCCGGCAGTGCCCGAACGTGAACGCCCGCAAGAACGTCCCGATCGTCGACGGGGCCATCACCCGATGACCCAACACCGCACCGGTCGAGCCGGCACGCAGCCGATCGGTGTGATCGATGTGCGACGCCGACGCGCACATCGCATGCACCAACGTCAACACCTTGCGGCCCGGGCGTGCGCCACCGACCCGGCCGGCGAGGCGGACCGTCGCGTTCACCAGTTGCTCGAGACCGAGGCGTTGCGACAGCGTCGCCACCAGCAACAGCCCGGCGTCAGCGACCAAATTCGGGTCATCAAAGGTCGCGTCGATCCGGTCGAGCGCATGCGATACTCGCGTCACTGAAAGTGCCTCCAGAGTTTGTGACTTGACGACGTAAGACACCGTCATCGTCCCAGCTCCGGAGGCCTTTCACGTGGATACGCGAATCACATCACCGACTGCCGATCGGTGGATCGAGGCTTAGCCTCCATCATCGCCAGATCGGCGTCCATCAGGAGTTGGCTGGCGGTCAGATGACCGTTGGCCGCGGCCACACCCACGCTCGCCCCGACGTTGACCACCACTCCGTC
>JAYTOI010000019.1:0-12942 GCA_043747875.1 Pseudomonadota bacterium
GAGCAGGTGTACCTCATCGACTTCGATCGCGGCGAGCTGCGCAAGCGCGGCTGGTGGGCGGACTCGACGCTGGTGCGGCTGTATCGCTCACTCGAGAAAGTGACGCTGCTCGCCGCACCCGAAAGCTTCACGGACCAGGACTGGCACGGCCTGCTCGCCGGCTATCGCGAGTCCGCGGGGCTGCCGCAAGCATCGCTGGCCTAGCGAGATGCGGATCGTCTACATCTTCATTGCCTATCTGATCGCCCCCGTCGTCATCGGTGCGCTGGCGCTGCGCGGCTTCCGCGACCCGACGCACTGGGACGGCTTCTCAGAGCGCTTCGGGTTCGGCGCGTTCGTGAGGGGCAAGCGCAGCATCTGGGTGCACGCGGTGTCGGTGGGCGAGGTGCAGGCATCCGCGCCGCTGATCGAGGCATTGCTGGCGAAGTTTCCGGCGATACCTGTGGTGCTGACGACGGTCACGCCCACGGGCCGTGCGCGGGCGCGGGCCCTGTTCAAACAACGCGTCGACGTGCGCTATGTGCCGATTGATCTGCCCGGAGCCGTGTGGCGCTTCTTCAACCGCGTGCAGCCGCATCTGGCCGTCATCCTCGAAACCGAGATCTGGCCGAATCTCTATCACCGCTGCGGCCGCCTCGGCGTGCCGTTGGTGTTGGCCAGCGCGCGCATCTCGCCGAAGTCGGTGAGCCGCTATCGCCGCCTGGTCGGGCTGTTCCGCGAAACGCTTTCGCACGGCATCTTCATCGCGGCGCAGAGCGCCGAGGACGCCGAGCGGTTCCGTTCGATCGGCGCCAATGCCGTGCGCACGCACGTCATCGGCAACATCAAGTTCGACTTCGGCTAGCCCCCGACTCTGCCGGCGCAGGGCCGCGAGCTGCGTGCCGCGCTGTTCGCGGGTCGTCCGGTGTGGGTGGCCGGCAGCACGCACGAGAAGGAAGAAGTGCTGCTGCTCGACGCGCACGCGGCGATCCGCGCGCGTTTCCCGGACGCTTTGCTCGTGCTCGTGCCGCGTCATCCGCCGCGCTTCGGCGAGGTCGCGGAGTTGCTCGAGCGGCGTGGGGTTCCGTTCGTCACGCGCCAGAGCGGCGCAGCGGCAAGTCCTGACACGCAGGTGTTCCTGCTGAACACGCTGGGCGAGTTGCCGCCGTTCTACGCGGCGGGGGATGTGGCGTTCGTCGGTGGCAGTCTGGTGCCCATCGGGGGCCACAACCTGCTCGAGCCGGCAGCGCTCGGATTGCCGGTCGTGGCGGGGCCGCACAATTTCAATTCCGCGGACATCGCGCGCATGCTCGTCGAGCGCGGTGCGGTGTCGATCGCGCCGGATTCGGCGACGGTGGCCAGGGTCGTCGGCGAGCTGCTGGCGGACCCGGCGGCGCGCGAGCGCATGGGTACGATCGGCCGCAAAGCGGTCGACGACAACCGTGGCGCGGTTGGGCGCCTCATGGAATTCCTCGGGCCGCTGCTGCCCTAGCTACACGCAAAAAAACGGGCGTGCACCGCGAGGTCCGCGCCCGCCTCGATTCGAAGCAGCCTATTGCGCCGGCGGCGTCACCACCGGCGGATTCGCCGGCGGGGGCGGATTCTCGAGCCAGGTGTTCACGTCCTCGAGCGCCTTGCGATCGAGGATGCCGGCGGACTGCTTGAGTCGCAGCACGTTGAGCATGTAGTCGTAGCGGCTGCGGGAGTAGTCGGTCTGCGCCCCTACGAGCTTCTGGCGCGCGGCGAGCACGTCGACCGCGGTGCGCGTGCCGACGTCGTACCCGGCCTCGGTCGCGCGCAACGCGGTGGCCGAGGATTCCAGGGCCTGTTTGAGTGCCTGAACGCGTGAGATCTCGGACACCACGCCCAGATATGCGTCGCGCGAAGTGCGCTCGGTCTCGCGCGACACGCGCTCGAGACGCTGCTTCGCAGCCTGCCAGCGGTACGAGGACTGCCGCACGCGCGACTGAGTGCCGCCGCTCGACCAGATGGGCACCGTCACCTGCAGCGTGATGGACTTGTCCGTGTCGCCTTCGCTCGACGATGGCAGCGTGCCGCCATTCGGAAAGCCGGGGACTGCGGGAAAATTGCGGTCGTCGCCGCTCTCGGAATGCCCCTTCGAGACCACGAGATCCACTTGTGGCAGATGACCGCCGAACTGCGTGCGCACGTCGTCGCGGGCGATGTCGGCGCCGAGCCGGCTCGAGGTGAGGGACAGGTTCTGCTCCATGGCCGCTTCGACCCACTTCTGGGGATCGGCGGGTTCGGGCACGCTGAGCGGCATCGTGGCGCGTGGCGTCGCGAGCACCTGATACTGCATGTCGGTGATCTCGCGCAGGAACTCCTGCGCTGACGCCAGCGCGCGCTTGGAAGCAATGAGGTCGGCCGCCGCGGTGTCGCGCGCGGCGCGCGCTTCCTGCACGTCGGTAATGGCAATGAGCCCGACTTCAAAGCGCTTGTCGGCCTGCTCGAGCTGGCGCGAGATGGCATCCACCGATGCCTGCTGCGCTTGAACGTTGTCCTGGGCGGCAAGTACGTCGAAGTAGCGCGTGGAGACACGCAGCGCCAGGTCCTGCTGCGCGACGCCGTAGTCGGCATCCGCCTGGGCGACGATGCGGCCCGACTGCCTCAGGCCGACGAGCAGGCCAAAGTTGAAGACGCTCTGGCGCAGATTCACGGACCAGTTGGTCGAATCGCCGGTCGAATCACCCGACCCGCTCTGCACGAGGATCACCTGCGGTGCGGGCGGTGGGCCGGTGAAATTCGGGTCGTCGATGAGGCGCGAGGAACTGCTGGTGCCCGAACCTTCGTCTTCGTTCTTGCTCCAGTTCCCGGTGATTTGCGGCAGATAGGCGGCCCATGACTGCGGGCGCGCTTCGCGCGTGGCTTTACGCGTGAACTCGGCCTCGCGGACCAACGGATCGTTGACGACGGCTTGATCGAAAATCGTGAGCAGGTCTTCGCTGGCGGCGGTGGCAGAGATGAGAACTCCCATCCCCAGGGCTATTAAGCGGCGCATTAATAAGAATCCTCGTTAGTGTTGTAGATCACTATATCACCTGCCACCGGGGCAAAGGCAATGTCTCAAGACGAACTTAGACGTTTCAGTACTGTGGAACGGTTGCATCCACCGACTGACTCCAAGCGGCAATGCCGCCCGAGAGGTTCGCGACGTTGGAAAATCCTTGGCTCGATAGATATTGAGCGACTCGCATCGAGCGTCCGCCCACGTGGCACATCACGATGGTCTCCGCGTTGCGAGACAAATCCCCAAGCCGTTCTGGTATCTCGTTCATGGGAACATGTAGGACGTTCGGAATGTGCGCAAGTTGCAATTCCCACTGTTCGCGCACGTCGAGCACGAGCGGCTGCTCGCCGCGATGGCGACGCTCGTTGAGCTCTTGAACGGAAATCTCGCGAATCATGCGGCCGATCAGAAGCGGAATGGCTCTGGACGCCGCGCACCCTCGAGCGCGTCGACATTGGTTTCGAACAAGGCGGTGCTGTCCCAGATATTTTCCGAAGTACGCGTGACCAGCAGGGCTTCCTGCGGCAGGGAATCGCCGACCACGACGAACAGTTTTCCACCAATTCCCAACGCACGAGCGAAGCGATCGTCGTACAAGGGAAGCGTGCCGCAGACCGCGATTAGCGCGTAGCCGCTGCCGAAATCCAAGTGAAAGGTGTCACCCGTGATGACTTCGACCTGTCCGAAACCGGCGCGCTTGAGATTGCCGCGCGCCGCGCCGGCGAACTCCGCATGCAACTCGATGGCGCGCACACTCGCGCCCATCGCGGACAGGCACGCGGGGACGAAACCCGTCCCGCATCCGACCACGAGCGCGCGCATCCCGGGTCGCGCGTCGAGGGCTTGCAGGAGACGTCCGACAATTTTCGGCGGCAACATGTGCTGACCGTGCCCGAGCGGAATGTCGGCATCGGCGAACGCGACACCTGCGTAACGCTCCGGCACGAAAAATTCACGCGGCGTGCGACGCATTGCGTCGAGCACGCGATCGTCGAGCACGTCCCACGCACGCACCTGCTGCGAGATCATCTGGACGCGCGCGAACTCGGTCTGCATGAAGGACTCCAGGAGCTGGGATGCTACTTATTCTGCCTGAAAGCGCGATGCATACGGGCTTCCTTTCGGCGCGGAACCAGTCGTCACATCGCTTATCTTTATGGTTAATGTCGCATGGGCACTTGTGGGGCTCGGCTATTCTGCCTCGGGGCAAGGACGCTCCGCACAAATCGGCGACTAATCTAATAACAACAGGGCGTAGCTGGGGATGTCGATTCTGGGGCTGATCTGCGTGCTGCTCGCACTGATTGCGACACTGCTGTTGGTGCTGTTCGTGTTCCAACGGCGCGATCTGCGGGCGGTGGCGGAACTGTCGCTGACGGTTCAGCGCGCGGTGAGCGCCGAGCGTCCGCCGCAGCACGTTGACATCGACCCCAGCCACGAAGCCCAGCTCGATATCCAGGCGCTGTGCGTGTCGATAAATCAGCTGCTGATGCGCGCGTCGCGCACGTCACAACGCGAGAAATCCGGCCCTAAACTGTTCACCGAACTCGGCGAGCGCATCCACGAAGCCGTGCTCGTGCACCGCGACGTGATCCTCTACGCGAACAGCCAGTTCGCGAGTTTCGTCGGCGTCGATCGGGTCGACCTCATCGACCGCCGACTCTCCGATCTGGTAGCTCCCGAGTACGCCGAGCTCGTCAGCGACAACCTGCGCCGCCGTCTCTCCGGCGCGCACGGCGCCGATCGCTTCGAGGTCGAGATGCTCGGCCTGCAGGGCCAGGTGAGCCTGCTCGAGCTAACTACCGCGCCCATCGACTTCGAGGGCAATGCCGCTCTGCTGGTGACCGGCGTCGAGGTCATCCCGACCAGGAAGCTGCGCGCGCTCGCCAGCGGCAAGCTCGACGCGCAGGAGAAGAACGCCGCGGCGCGCGCCGCCATGGTGGCGCCGCCTTTGCCACCGCCACCGCCACCGCCGCCGCTGCAGGTGTTCGCGATGCATTCGCTGGGCGAGGCCATCGTGACGACCGACCTCGAAGGCCATCTCGCGTATCTCAATCCCGCCGCGGAAAAGCTGCTCGGCGTCGGACGCGCCCAGGCGCTCGGCCGTCCGCTCGATGAGATCGTCGGCATCATGGACCAGAACGACCGCAAACTGCTCACGGACCCCATCAAGGAAGCCATCGGTGGCGGTAGCGGGATACCGCACAACCTCAGCCGCCGCGCGGTGTTGCTCGGCAAGGCTTCAGGCGAGGAACGTGCCATCGAGCTGTCCGCGTCGCCGCTGCGCGTGGACGACGAACTCGTCGGCGCGGTGGTCCTGCTGCACGACGTCACCGAGCTGCGTGGATTGCACCGGCAGATGTCTTACCAGGCCACGCACGACGCGCTCACCGGTCTGGTCAACCGGCGCGAGTTCGAGCGCCGGCTCGACGAGGCCGCGGACGTCGCGCGCCGCGGCGAGGCGACGCACATGCTGTGCTACCTCGATCTCGACCGATTCAAGGTCGTCAACGACACCAGCGGGCACCTCGCGGGCGATTCCATGTTGAGGGAGGTCGCCAAACTACTGCGCGAGGCGCTGCGCGATTCAGACACGGTCGCGCGCCTCGGCGGCGACGAGTTTGGCATGCTGCTGGTCGGCTGCCCGCTCGACAAGGCGCGGCAGATCGCCGACGACGTGTGTCGCTCGATCGCGGCATATCGCTTTGTGTGGCATGACCGTGTGTTCAACATCGGCGTCTCCATCGGTTTGATCGAGATCGGTCGCGAGGCGGGGTCGGTGGAGCAGCAGCTCGCCGCCGCGGATTCCGCCTGTTACGTCGCCAAGAAGCAAGGCGCCGGCCGCGTGTCCGTCTATTCCTCGCGCGACGAGGCGCTGGCGCGCAGCAACGGCGAGATCGAGTGGTTGCACAAACTGCAGTCGGCGCTCAAGGAAGAACGCTTCACGCTCTACTACCAGCCCATCGTGTCGGCGTGCGGAACCGAGATCGACGGTCCATCGATGGAAGTGCTGCTGCGAATGCTCGACGAAAACGGCGCCGAGATCGCGCCGCTCGAGTTCGTGGCCGCGGCCGAGCGCTACCGGCTCATGGCGTCGGTCGATCGTTGGGTGGTGCAGAACACGCTCGGCGCGCTGGCCCGCAACGCGTTCCAGATCGCGCCCGACTGCTGCGTCGCCATCAACATCTCCGGCCAGACGCTCGGCGATCCATTGTTCCTCGAGTTCGTCGTCGAATGCCTCGACCAGACCGGCGTGGCGCCCGGTCAGGTGTGTTTCGAGATCGCCGAAATCGCGGTCATCAACAATCTCGAGCACGCGCGCCGTTTCGTCGGCGTGCTGCACGGCATGGGCTGCAAGTTCACCATCGACGACTTCGGCTCCGGCGTCGGCTCGTTCTCGAGCCTCAAGACGCTGCCGCTCGACTATCTGAAGCTCGACGGCTCGTTCATGCGCAATCTGGCGAAGGATTCGGTCAGCCAGACGATGGTGACCGCGATGATCAAACTCGCGCGCACGCTCAATTTCAAGATCATCGCCGAGCAGGTGGAGGATTCCGCCGCTCTCGAGGCCGCGCGCAAGATCGGCGTCGACTTCATACAGGGATTCGTGATAGCACGGCCGGCCAAACTCGCGATGGCGGCCTGAACACTAACTACTTTCATCGGGGTTCACATGTCAGTCGCGCAAGGCCACATCCACGCACCATGCCGGTTCCGCGGCGAGCATCCGACGGTTGCACGTCCGGCCTCGCGGCTGCCCCTCGCGAGCCCTGGGCCGCGCATGCGCGGCAGCTCGATGTGCGCGGCGACGCGGCGCGGCCTGCGAGCCAGCAGCCGTCCGCGCCTGCGCGATTCGCGCGTTCGGCGTCCGGCGTCGCGTAGCGCGCCGCGCCGCGGCTCGTAGGGCGCCGCCCACGCGCCTTTGACTTGCCGGCCCGCGCCGCATAGTTTCTGATCCTCCGGAAATGCGGAGTTCGCCGCAATCAGCCGGGAGCTCGAACAATGAAACGCGTCACAGGCATCGGCGGAATCTTCATCAAGTCTCGCGATCCGGCGCGCCTGCGCGATTGGTATCGCAAGCATCTTGGCATTCAATTCGAGGAGTGGGGCGGCTTCGCGTTCCACTGGAAGGGCCCGGAAAATCCCGACGGCGTCGGCACTACGGTCTGGAGCATCTTCGACGCCTCATCGAACTACTTCGATCCGAGTACCGCGCCGGTCATGGTGAACTACCGTGTCGACGCGCTGCATTCGCTGATCGCTGCTTTGCGCGCCGAGGGTTGTCAGGTCATGGACAAGGTCGACGAGTCCGAATACGGCAAGTTCGGCTGGGTAATCGACCTGGACGGCAACAAGGTCGAGTTGTGGGAGCCGCCGGCGGGACAGTGAGCGCGGGCACCGACAACGACCGCTCGTTCGCGGGCTCGATCCCCGAGCTGTACGACAGCTTCCTGGTCCCGCTCATCTTCGAACCGTATGCCGTCGACCTGGTGTCGCGGCTGGCCGGCGACCCACCGCGCCGGCTGCTCGAGCTGGCCACTGGCACTGGTGTCGTCACACGTCGCCTCGCGCTCGAACTCCCCGCCGTCGCCGAGATCGTGGCGACGGATCTCAATCCACCGATGCTCGACCGCGCCGGCGTCATCGGCACGACCCGGCCCGTCGTGTGGCGCCAGGCCGATGCGCAGCACCTGCCGTTTGCCGATGCATCGTGCGACGCCGTCCTTTGCCAGTTCGGCGTGATGTTCTTCCCCGACAAGCCACGCGCGTTCGCCGAAGCGCGTCGGGTTCTGCGGCCGGGCGGTCGATTCCTGTTCAATGTCTGGGATCGCCTCGAGGAGAACGACTTCGCGCATGTCGTCACCGAGGCGCTCGCCGCGGTTTTCCCGAATGATCCGCCGACCTTCATGGCGCGTGTGCCGCATGGCTATCACGACCTGGCCGTCCTACGGCGCGATCTCGCCACCGGCGGGTTCGCCACCGAGGTGACGATGAATACGGTTCGGGCGTCGAGCCGCGCGGCATCGCCGCGCATTCCCGCCATCGCGTTCTGCCAGGGCACGCCGCTGCGCCATGAGATCGAGGCGCGCGCCGCCACGCGTCTCGGCGCCGCCACCGACGCCGCAGAACGCGCGCTCGCGCGGCGCTTCGGCGGTGGCACCGTGAGCGGAGAGATGCGCGCGCACGTGGTCACGGCCATCCGCTGCTAGCGCTGCCGTCGGCGTTGCCTGCCTGCCGCGGGCGGCGTATCACGCTGGCAGTAGCAGATGGTCGTGACGGCAAATGATGGGAGCGGGTGCGTTGCCGCGCGCGGCGCGCTGACCTTGCGGCGGACCAGGACTCCCCGCGCTAAGCGGTGGCGGCGGGGTTGCTCGCTCGCGTGATGCCGAGCTTCTTCATGCGGTGGCGCAAGGTCGCAGGCTTGAGCCCGAGCTTCATCGCCGCGCCCGAGCTGCCTTCGATGACCCAATGAGTGGCATCGAGGATGCGCAGGATATGCTCGCGCTGTACCACGTGCAGGCCGGTGCTCAGCGTGTCATCGAAGTCGACGGGGCCCGACAGCGGGACTCGCCGCGCCGTCGATGTGCCGCCGGCCGCCGCCGCGAGCGCGGCGCGCTCGGCAACCGGCGTGGTGGCGAATGCATCCACGACGATCTTGAACACGGGCGCGCTGCTGATGACCAGCGCGCGCTCGACGAGGTTTGCGAGCTCGCGCACGTTTCCGGGCCACGCGTAGTGCGCGAGCTCGGACAACGAATCGGGATCGACCGACTCGATCTGCCGGCCAAGGCGGCGCGCATGTTTGTGCGCAAAGAAGTGGACCAACGGCGCGATGTCTTCGACGCGCGCGCGCAGCGGCGGAATGTCGATCGGGAACACATTCAGCCGATAAAACAGGTCCTCGCGGAATTCTCCGCTGCGCAGGCGCTGGCGCAGATCGACGTGCGAGGCCGCGACGATGCGCACGTCGTTGGCGGAGGCGTCGCGCGACTCGGAGGCGGAGCGTAGTGCGGCCAGCAGATGTCCCTGCATCTGCGACGACAACACGCCGATGCCGTCGAGGAGCAGTGTGCCGCCGTGCGCCATCGCCATGGTCTGTGCGAGCGTGAGCAGCTCCGTCTCGATGTCCATGGAGGCGCAGTCGACCTTCACGAATGGCTTGGACGAGCGCGGACTCGCGGCGTGAATGGCGCGTGCGACCAGTTCCTTGCCGACACCGGGCTCGCCGCCGACGAGCACGGCGGCGCTGGTGGGCGCAACTCTTCGGATCTCATCGAGCAGGCGCACGTGCGCGGCGCTCACGCCGACCAGGCTGCCGGTGTCGTAGGCCGCCCCGATTTCGGAACGCAAGCGACGCACCTGGCTGCGCAATACTGCGCGTTCGCGCTTCACGTGCACCAGGCGCAGCTCGGCAGCCGCGCGTCTGGCAACGAGGTCGCACAGCGCGCGGCTGCGCGCGTCGAGCTCGATGGTGTGCCCGGCATACGCGCACAGATGGCCGAGCACGGCGCCATTGTCCGCGTTGAGCGGCGTGCCGAAGTAGCCGGCGTGATTTCCGGGCGCGCCGGGAAAGTCTCCGGGGCCGATGGCGAGCGTCAGCGTGGCGCCGGCCAGCACGCCTGCGCACGGGGTGCCCGCCAGATCGTATTCGTAGTTAGGAGCAGCGGCGCCGGCGCGCCAGACGGATAGTGTGCGTGCACGATTGTTAGGAGCAACTTCGCACACCAGCACTTCGGCCGCATCGAGGATGCGCGCCACTTGCTGCGCGAGCACGGGAAAAAAGTCCGCGCCTCTGGCGCGAGCCAGGCTCGCCGCCAGCAGTTCCAGATCGTCTCCTGCGCCAGCCGCTGTCATGTTCGAAGCACTCTATATATAGAGTGGCGCGAGTATAGGCGACGGCAGCCCCGAACGGTCCGATCGCGAGAGGGCGATTGTTGATCAACCGTGACGAAGTGCCGGTTGGCTCGCGGAGCGCCTCGTGATCGGTACCGAGGCTCCCTAGGTGCGCGTCGCGCGACGCTCGAGCAGGCGGTCGACGGACAGGCCGCCGGCGCCAAAGATCAGCAGGACGAGGATCATGAATCCCCAGAGCACGTGCTGCGCGAGCGCGGCTTCGTAGCCCTCACTACCCAGCACGTGCCAGTAGGACACGACGGCCATGAGATTGATTGCGCACAATCCGAGCGCCGCAAATCGTCCGAACAAACCCAGCATGAGCAATGCGGGGAAGAAGAGCTCACCGAAAGTGCCAGCCACTGCGGCCGCGAGCGGCGGGAGCAGCGGAGTGCGGTACTCGTTCTCGAACAGCACGATCGTCGTATCCCAGGTGGTTAGTTTGAGCCATCCGGATGCTAGGAACTGCCAGCTCACCCACAGACGCGTGAGCAGCAGCAGTGGCGACCGCAGATGCTCGAGTGCGCGCGCCGCTGTGCCGTGCCAGTGCAATGCCGAGCTCCAGATGTTCATGCGTCGCCCTGTTTGCTAGTTAGCGTACAGACCCGGCGGGACCGCGGGATATTTCGCCGCGCCCTCTGGCGGTGAGGACGACTTGTAAGTTTTTCCGACATTGAATGGACGGTTTGCAACGACAGCGTGGTGTGTCAGTCATGCGTCAAATCAGGCACTTAGCCAGGCAGCGCTAGAACCTGAAGTCTCTCTGTGGGATCGAGACCACGAAACGCGTCCGGCGCCCAATACCCAAACAAAAATTGCGCGGGACGCGTGCGGCAAATTGGGATACTTTCCGGCGCAATCAGCGTGTCGGGAGGCAATGGGATGCAACTGTCGCAAATGTGGCGCGAGCATCAGCAGGCGGGCTGTCCGCCGGAAATGCGCGGTCTCACGATCGCGGGCACCGCGGCTGGCGCGTTGGACGCTGAAATCACCGCCTGCATCAGCGCCTGCGTGACGCACAGCCTCAAGATGGATTCGCGCATCGAGCGTCGGTTGCACGATATCGCGCACGCGCTCGGAAGCATCGAGCCGACCACGCCCGAAGCGGCTGCCTACTGCTCGCGTCTCAACAACCTGGTCAGCGCCGTGCTCGTGAATGCCGGGCCGGCGATGGACGCGGACAAGCCCGGCAACGAAATACCCAACGATACCGCGCGCATGGCCGTGCGGCCGGGCATGAGGCGTAGATAGCCCGGTCGGAAAAAGGGGACAGATCTGATTCGAGGATTGTGTCTTCGCCCAGCCTCGTTTTCGGACGCCAGCCGCGTCCGACTATCGCTCAACGGCTGCTGCCCTCTATCGCGGCCAAGCGAAGACACGATCCCCGAAAATAGATCTGTCCCCTTTTTCCGGCGTTACTGCGGGTCGAACTTCAGCGACACGCCGTTCATGCAGTAACGCTGTCCGGTCGGCGCCGGGCCATCGTCGAACACGTGTCCGAGATGTCCGCCGCAGCTCGCGCAATGCACTTCCACGCGCGTCATGCCGTGTGTCTGATCCGTGGTGGTCGCTACCGCGCCCGGCAACGGCCGAAAGAAGCTGGGCCAGCCGGACCCGCTCTCATACTTGGTGCCGGACTCGAACAAAGGCTGGTTGCACGATGCGCAGGAATACACGCCCGTCCGCTTCTCGTGATTGAACGGACTCGTGCGGGCCGGCTCGGTGCCGTGTTCGCGCATCACGCGAAAAGTGTCTGCGGACAGCAGTTGCCGCCACTCGGTTTCGGGCTTCTCGACCGGGAATTTCTCGTTCGCCATCGCGAATACTCCTTGGGGTTGAGTGGCCGGGATCGGCTATGTGGGGATGATATTTCTTCCCAGGGGCTTGCGCCCCACAACGGAAAACGCCGCCCTGAAGGGGCGGCGTTCATGAACTGAAAATTCGATCCGAGGCCGTCTTACAACAACGGCACCAGCAGCAGCGCCACGATGTTGATGATCTTGATGAGCGGGTTGATGGCCGGACCCGCGGTGTCCTTGTAAGGATCGCCGACGGTATCGCCCGTCACCGAAGCCTTGTGCGCTTCGGAACCCTTGCCGCCGAAGTGGCCTTCCTCGATGTACTTCTTGGCGTTGTCCCAGGCGCCACCGCCCGTGCACATGGAGATGGCGACGAACAGCCCCGTGACGATGGTGCCGATGAGCAATCCGCCCAGCGCACGGATGCCGGCGCCCGGACCCATGAGCCAGTTCATGCCGAACGCGATGACGACCGGAATGAGGATGGGCAGCAGCGACGGGATGATCATCTCCTTGATCGCGGCCTTCGTGAGCAGGTCCACCGCAGTGCCGTACTCCGGCTTCGCGGTGCCTTCCATGATGCCCTTGATGTCGCGGAACTGGCGGCGCACTTCGATCACCACCGCGCCGGCGGCGCGGCCGACGGCTTCCATTGCCATCGCGCCGAACAGGTAGGGAATCAGGCCGCCGATGATCAGGCCGACGATGACCTTGGGGTCGCTCAGGTCAAACGCCACGCTCATGCCGCGCCCTTCGAGTGAATGGGTGTAGTCGGCAAACAGCACCAGCGCAGCCAGCCCGGCCGAGCCGATGGCGTAGCCCTTGGTCACGGCTTTGGTCGTGTTGCCGACAGCATCCAGCGGATCGGTGACGGCACGAACTTCTTTGGGCAGTTCGGCCATTTCGGCGATGCCACCGGCGTTATCGGTAATCGGGCCATAGGCGTCAAGCGCAACGACGATACCAGCCATCGATAGCATGGCAGTAGCGGCGACTGCGATACCGTAAAGACCGGCGCACCAGAAGGCGGCGAGGATCGCGATGCAGACCGCGATTACCGGGTAGCCGGTGGACTTCATCGAAATGCCGATACCGGCGATGATGTTGGTGGCGTGGCCGGTCGTTGAAGCTTGCGCGACATGGCGGACTGGTGCGTATTCCGTAGCCGTGTAGTATTCGGTGATGACGACCAGCAAACCGGTCAAGATCAAACCGACGAGCGATGCCAAAAACAAGTTCATC
>JAYTOI010000020.1:0-75463 GCA_043747875.1 Pseudomonadota bacterium
GTGCTGCAGCGGTACAAGGAACTGCAGGACATCATCGCGATCCTCGGCATGGACGAGCTCAGCGAAGAAGACAAGCAGACCGTGTTCCGCGCCCGCAAGGTGCGCAGCTTCCTGTCGCAGCCGTTCAATGTCGCGAAGGTATTCACGGGCCAGGACGGCAAGATCGTCTCGCTGGCCGACACCATCCGCGGCTTCAAGGGCATTCTCGCCGGCGACTACGACCACCTGCCGGAGCAGGCGTTCTACATGGTCGGCGCGATCGAAGAAGCGGTCGAGAAGGCCAAGACGCTGAATTGAGCAGCCTGAGTAGCTAGAGCAAAGAACCATGGCAACCACCGCGCACACCATTCACGTCGATATCGTCAGCGCTGAAGGCGAGATCTTCAGCGGTGCCGCGTCCATGGTGTTCGCGCCCGGCATGGACGGCGAGCTCGGCATCGCGCCGCGCCACGCCCCGTTGCTCACGCTGCTGAAGGCCGGTGAAGTCCGCGTGCAGACGCCGGACGGCGGCGAGCAGCATTTCTTCGTAGGCGGCGGCGCGCTCGAGATCCAGCCCAACAAGGTCACCGTGCTCGCGGACACCGCGCTGCGCGCGAAGGACCTCGACGAAGCGGCGGCATTGGCCGCCAAGCAGCGCGCGGAAGACACGCTGCGCGGCGCCACGGACAAGCTCGAACAGGCCGAGGCTCTCAAGGAGCTGGTGCGCATGAACGAGCAGATCAAGATGATCCAGAAGCTGCGCAAGGTTCGCGGCTAGCCAGCCGGCACCTGCGACCGGGCGCGACCCGCCTGTCCGCGGGCCGGGGGCGCCTGACGCCCCCTTCACTCTGCTGTCGTCGCGGGCTACTGTGGTGCCTGGCCCGGAGGTGAACATGCTCAAGACCTACAAAGGCAGCTGCCATTGCGGCGCCGTGAAGTTCGAAGCCGACATCGATCTCGCGCAGGGCACCAACAAGTGCAACTGCACCATCTGCACGAAGACGCGCAACTGGAACGTCATCATCAAGCCCGCGGCATTCCGACTGCTCGCGGATGAAGGCGCGCTCAGCGACTACCAGTTCGGCACGAAGTCCGGCCACCACCTGTTCTGCAAACACTGCGGAGTGCGCTCGTTCGAGCGCGGCTACGTCGAGAAGATCGGCGGCGATTACATCTCGATCAAGGTCGCATCGCTCGACGATGCCGATCCGCGCGAGCTCATCGAAGCGCCGGTGAAATACGCGAACGGCCGCGACAATGCGTGGTGGACGCCGCCCGCGGAGACGCGACACCTGTGAAGTAGCCCCAGGAAGCTCCATGAGCCGGCCGGAATACTTCGAGCAGATAGCCGCGCGCGGCTTCTATCGTACGCTTGGCTCCGCCTCGTTCGAACAAGCCGTCGACATGGTCGCGGCCGCCATGAAGCACGCACGCGCCGTCGGCTGCACCGATCTGCTCGTGAATGTACTCGGCCTCACCGGTTTCCCGCCGCCGAGCACGATCGCGCGCTATGCAATGGCCATGAAGTGGGTGGAGAGCGCGGGCGCGAGCTTGCGCGTGGCGATGGTGGTGCGACCCGAGATCATCGATCCGCAGAGGATCGGCGTACTCATGGCGCAGAATCGCGGCGCCAGCGGCGACGTATTCGTCGATGAGGTTCAGGCATTGCGCTGGCTGGATGCGAGCCGCGGCGTCTCGTGAATCCGCGCAAACGGATTTCTACGTAGTTCGCGCAGGCGCGCGGCGCCGTCTCATACTCTCCCCTAAGCGCTCGCGGAGCCGTGTGAAGCAGCTCTCGCAATCCAATAAGTACTCACCGCCGACGCATTCCAACGCGTGAGCACGCGAGGTAGATTGTTAGGTCTCGCGAAGAGCCTCATGCAAGCGATCAACATGCAAGCGATCAATCAGCTCGAGCAAAGCTACCACCTGCTCAAGTCCGGCGGCGGCGACTACCGTGAATGCATCCGTTGGGCGCGCGACCGGCTGCGCGACGAAGAAGATGCCAACGACGAAGAGATCGTGATGCTGGCGACCGCGTCCGAATTCACCGAAACCCTCACGCTGGCCGAACAGCTCATCGAACGCTACAGCGGCTATCAGGCGCTCGATGCGCAGCTCGCGGCCGGCAAATACATGGTCTCGCTGCGGCACGAGTACCTGCGCGGCAACGAGGACGTCCGCACGCTCGAGAGCAAGCTCACGCATCTATACGAGCGCCTGGGTTTTCCCATCTGGCTCAGCGTGCTGGTGCGCAACTGCCGATACGCCAAGGTCATGGACGGGTACCGCGAGCTCTTCGACCGCGAGTTCGCGTACCTCGCGCGCATCTGGGCGGTGTCGACCAGCCGCGCGCAGTTCCAGTCCCGCTACAACCACGCCATCTCGGCGCGGCACGACGGGCTCTAGCCGCCCGATCCGAATGCCCGTCCGACACCGTTGCGCGCCGACGCGCGACGCGCGAGCATTCGCGCATGAAAGAATCATCTGCACCTCTTGGTGCCGAACGTGTGCCCGGCGCTCGATGCGCAAGCGCGAGCGAGTCCGCGACGCAGACGTTCCCCGCCGGCGGATTCTCCGCATGGCTGCGCGCGATGCGCGCATCGCTCGCAGGAGATGCCAGCATGGACGTGGCCTGCGGCGACTGCGTCGGCTGCTGCACCTCGTCCTATCTGGTCAAGGTGCGGCCGCACGAACACGAGACGCTTCGGCTGATACCCCGCGAGCACCTCGAGCCCGCGCCGGGCGCCACGCGCGGCGAGCTCGTCTTGGGTTACGACGGGCAGGGACACTGCCCGATGTATCGTGCGCCCGGCTGCTCTATCTACGCGCATCGCCCCGAGACTTGCCGGACGTTCGACTGCCGCATCTTCTCGGCTGCCGGCATGCCGGCCGGAGGCGACGACAAGTCCGTCATCAACGAACGCGTGTCGCGTTGGCGTTTCGACCACCCGACCGAGACCGACCGCGAAGAGCAGCGCGCGGTCGCCGCCGCGGCCAGCTACCTGCGCCAGCATCCGGTGCGCTTCCCGAGCGGACGCGTGCCGTCGCGTCCATCCGAGATCGCGGTGCTCGCGGTGAAGACGTACACGGTGTTCCTGCAGCCGCCAGATACCGACGCCGAAACGGTGGCGGCTATTGTCCAAGCCAGTCGCGCGTTCGACCGCAGCGCCGCCGCTTCGTGACCATGCGCATCGGCTCGCGATGCAATGGTGACCCGAAACCGCGCGGTCGCGCGCGGCTGTTCGTTGCCGGCTTGCGCGGGCTCTGGTGCCGGCAACGCACGCCATTCCCGATGGCGCGCGGCTGACCCATGCCCCGCTACGTCGCGCTGTTCCGCGGGATCAACGTCGGCAAGGCCAAGCGCCTCGCCATGGGCGATCTGCGCGCGCTGCTCGGCAAGCTCGGCTATCGCGACGTCGTGACTCTGCTCAACAGCGGTAATGCCGTGTTCACGGGCGGCAGCGAGGCGCCTGCCAAACACGCGGCGCGCATCCGCGCGGCGGTTGCCGGGAAGTTGGGCGTCGACGCGTTCGTGCTGGTGAAATCGGCGGCGGACATCGCGGCGATCGTGAAGGGTAACGCGCTCGAGAAGTTCGCCCAGGACCCTTCCAAACTACTGGTCGCGATGACCGGCGACGCGAAGTCCCTGGCAACGGCCGCGCCGCTGGCACGTGGAAGATGGGGTGCCGAGAAGGTGCACGTCGGCAAACACGCGGCGTACCTGTGGTGCGCCAACGGCATTCTCGAAAGCAAGGTCGCCGCGGCCCTGCTCTGCGGCCTCGAGGAATCCGGCACGACGCGCAACTGGGCGACGCTCGGAAAGATCCACGCGCTCATGGACGCGGCCGATGCGCCCTGAAGACCTCGCCCGGGGGCGCGACGGACGAGTGGTAGGTAGGGTCGGACAGCCGGTTTGCGTGCCGACGAACGGCGGCCCCCGTCCGACCGCGGACATCCCCGATGCTGGTTTTCCCGCGTATATTTCCATTCCATGAGCCCCGAAATCGAAAACCACATTGATTGGGTCGCGGCCTCCACTCCGCTCGGCGAGCAGGTCGGTCCGGGCCTCTCGCGGCCCCGGGCAAAGGGTCCCGCTCCGCTCGTCCATCGCCGTGCGGGGAGCCGGCAAGGCGCGACCGCCGACACCCAGCGCAGCATCGTGGAAAAGCTGCTCGGCCAGAACAATCTCGCGGCACCGGACGAGCGCGGTAACGATCCCTACAACGCCACCGGACGGCAATTCCGCCGCTGATCCATTTCACGTTTTCCATCGGCCGCCGCGCGCGGTGGATTAACTGCCGCGTACTCAAACCGCTACACTCGCGGGCTCATGAAGCTCGCCGTCCTGATCCTCGCTGCCGGTCAAGGCAAGCGAATGAAATCCGATCTTCCCAAGGTCCTGCAGCCCCTCGCCGGGGCTCCGCTGCTGCGCCACGTTGTTAGCCGCGCGCGCATGCTCGAGCCGGGTTCGCTGCACGTCGTGTATGGACACGGCGGGGACCGCGTGCGTACCGCGCTCGACGACCGGGACCTCCAATGGGCGCTGCAGGCCGAGCAGCTCGGAACCGGCCACGCGGTCATGCAGGCGATGCCGCAGGTCGGCGACGACGAACTCGTGCTGGTGTTGTATGGCGACGTGCCGCTGATCCGCGTCGAGACCTTGCGCAACCTGATCGCCGTCGCGGGACCGAAGGCAATGAGCCTGTTGACCGTCATGCTCGACAACCCAGCCGGCTACGGCCGCATCGTGCGCAAAGCAGGCGCCATCCAGAAAATCGTCGAGCAGAAGGACGCCACGAAGGCACAACTCGGGATCCGCGAGGGCAACAGCGGCATCATGGTCGCGCCCGCCAAACTACTGCGAAAGTGGCTGGGCAAGCTGCGCAACGCGAACGCGCAGGGGGAGTACTACCTCACCGACATCATTGCGATGGCCGTCAAAGACAAGGTGAAGGTGACGCCGCTGGTGGCGCCGACCGCCGCCGAGGTGCTCGGCGTCAACGACAAGACCCAGCTCGCCGAGCTCGAGTCGCTGTACCGCGCCGAGCGCGCCTGCGAGCTCATGACAGCGGGCGCGACGCTCGTCGATCCCACGCGCATCGACATCCGGGCCGAGGTTACCCTTGGGCGCGACGTGTTCATCGACGCGAACGTGCTGCTCGAAGGCAAGGTGACGCTTGGTGACCGCGTGCGCGTCGGGCCGAACGTCGTGCTGCGCGACGTGAGCATCGGCGCCGACACGGTCGTTCATGCGAACTGCGTGCTCGAGCAGAGCGAGATGGGCGCGCGTTGCTCCATCGGTCCGTTCGCGCGCATGCGTCCCGGATCGCAAGTGTCCGACGAAGTGCACATCGGTAACTTCGTCGAGCTCAAGAAGACCATCATCGGTCACGGCAGCAAGGCCAACCACCTCACCTATCTGGGAGACGCGGTGATCGGCAAGGGCGTCAACGTCGGCGCGGGCACCATCTGCTGCAACTACGATGGCGCCAACAAGTGGGTGACGACCATCGAAGACGGTGCGTTCATCGGCTCGGGCAACATGCTGGTCGCGCCGCTGCGCGTCGGCAAGAACGCGACGACGGGCGCGGGCAGCACCATCACCAAGGAAGCGCCCGACGACCAGCTCACGCTGCGGCGCGCGAAGCAGATCACACTCGAAGGCTGGAAACGCCCGCAGAAGCTGCACAAGAAGGCGAAATGAGCGGCGCGCTGTGGGCCGAGCTGCCGGGCGCCATCATCATCGCGCGTGAGGCGGGGCGCCTGCGCTGGCTCACCGACCGTGCCGTGGCGCCGCGCTGAAACGATGGCCGCTCGCCACGCTGCGCGTGCCTGGCCTCGCGTCACGCCGCTGGCACGTTTTTCGATGTTTCACGACGTCGCCGAGCGCACGCATCTCGCCGGCGTACCGCTGTTCTTCGCAGTGGTCATCGCGCACGCGCGCGACGGCGTGGTCCTGGTGTTCAACCGCTTCCGCAAGGTATGGGAATTGCCGGGCGGCCTGATCGACGCTGGCGACTCGCCGCGTGATACCGCGCGGCGCGAGCTGTTCGAAGAGGCCGGCTGCGAGGCCATCGAGCTGCAATGGTTAGGCATCGTCACGGTCGACGACGGCCGTTCGCACCCCGGCGCCGTGTATCGCTGCCGCGTCGACTCAGTTCCCGAAACCATGCACAACTTCGAGATCGAGGGACTCTCGCGCTGGCAGCCGGCCAGCGTGCCGAATCCGCTCGGTGACAGCGACCGCGCCTTGCTGGAGAGATTCGGCGCCGCCGTCCCGGGACTCGGCCGCTGACCGCTGGCACAATGCCCCCATGCACCCGATCACCCTCGACGCCCTCGAAAAGTTTCCACGCGAGCTCGCGCAGCACTACGCCGCGTTTCCCGCCGAGTTCGTGCACTGGACGCCGCCGTCGTGGGACGGCGTGCCCAGCGAGCCTTTCACGGCCATCGAGCAGATCTGCCACGTACGCGACATCGAGATCGAGGGCTACCAGGTGCGCTTCCGCCGCACGCTCGACGAGCAGTCGCCGTTGCTGCCGTCCATCGACAGCGAAGCCGTCGCACGCGAGCGCGCCTACGGCAGTGCGAACGTGGCCGAGGTGTTCGCGGATTTCCGTACCGCACGCGCCCGTACGGTGGCGACGTTGCGGGCGCTCGGCGCCGCGCAGCTCGACCGCCCGGCGGTGTTCGAGGGTTACGGCCCGACCACGCTGCGCGGCCTCGTCCACTTCCTCTGCAGTCACGATCAGCAACATCTCGCCGGCCTGCAATGGTTGCTGGGAAAAGCAGGCGCGCGCGGTGCCGGCGCATGAATCGTTTGCTAGTCGTTCTGGGGCTCGCCGCCACCTGCGTGGCCGCCGCGGATGCGCGCTGGTGCCTGTCGATGAACGGCCTCGGCCCGGTGCGCGCCGGCATGACGGTGGAACAGGTGCTGCCGCTCGCCGACTGGCCGGGCCTCGCGCGCCCGCGCGCCGCGGCGCAATGCTGGTACCTGCACTACGACGGCGGGCCCTCCGACTTCCGGCTCATGATCATCGACAATCGCGTGGTTCGCATCGAGCTGCGCGCGCCCAGCACGCTGCGCACGCTCGGCGGCGCGCGCATCGGCACGACCGAGGCGGAGCTCTCGAAAATGTACGGTGGCCGGCTCGACGTGCAGCCTCACAAGTACGAGCCGCAGGGCCACACCATCACCGTGCGCGCGGGCGCCGGCGACTACGGACTGCGCTTCGAAACCGCGCAGGGTAAAGTCACCGCGATTCAGTCCGGACCCTCAGAACATCTTCACTACGTCGAAGGATGCTCGTGATGCTGCAACTGCGGCCCAACTGCGAGTGCTGCAACGTCGATCTGCCTGGCGATTCCGGCGTCGCTTACATCTGCTCGTTCGAATGCACGTACTGCGCTCGCTGTACGTCGGAGACGCTGCAGGGCAGATGCCCTAACTGCGGTGGCGAGCTGTTGCGCCGGCCGCCGCGCGCACCGGAGAAGCTGCAGAGATATCCGGCATCTTCGGAACGCGTTTTCAAGCCCGAAGGCTGCGGTAAACGCATTGCCTGAGACCGCGCTGATCTGCCGGGTTCCGGAGGCCGAGCCATTCATCGGGCGCTATCGCGAGCGCTACGATCCGTCCGCGCGCCGCAATGTACCCGCTCACGTCACCGTGCTCTATCCATTCATGGCGCCGGACCACGTGGACGACGACGTGCTCGCGAGCCTGCGCGACGTCGCCGCGGCCGTGCCAAGTTTTCCCTACCGCATGCGCAAAACGCAGCGCTTTCCGGTGGCGCTGTATCTCGCGCCGGAGCCCGACACACAGTTCGCGGCGCTCATCGATGGCGTATTTCGCGCGTTCCCCACGTTCCCGCCGTTCGAGGGCAAATTCGACATCGTGGTGCCGCACGTCACCGTCGCGCACGGCGACGAGCCATTGCTCTGCGAGATCGAAGTGGAGCTGCGAATCGCGCTGCCGCCGGCCGGTGTTCCCGCGCGTTGCACCGAACTCGTGCTCATCGAGAATTCGACCGGGCGTTGGGAACAAATGCAGGTGTTTCCCCTGGGTTGAGCGACGCCGCGTCATACCCGTCCGACAACGATGTTAGGCCCGGCGCGGACGCGTCACGCATGCCGCGCGTGCGAAATTGCCGGCATGATTCGCAAGCTCGGAAACGGAAAATTCCGGCTCTACTCGCGCAAGCTCAATCCGCGTACCGGACGGCGGCGCAACCTGGGCACGTTCACTACGCGCGCCGCGGCCGAAAAACACGAGCGCGCTGTGCAATTCTTCAAGAGGCATTGATGCACGATCGCGTCCCGGTGGCGCGCGCGGAAATGCTCATCCGCCGCCCCGCCTCCGAAGTGTTCGAAGCTCTGGTCAATCCCGCTATCGCGGTGCATTACTGGCTGAACCGCGCGAGCGCGCGCCTCGATGAATCCCCGCGTGTCATCTGGGAGTGGGGCGCGTTCGGTGCGCCCGTGGAGGTGACGGTGCTCGAAATCGAGAAAAACCGGCGCGTGCTGTTCAAGTGGTCCGCGTTCGGCAAACCCACTATCGTCGAATGGACGTTCACGCCCCTCGATGGAGCGACCTACGTCACGACGATGAACCATGGCTTCGCCGGCGACCTGCCGCAGCGGACGAAAGCCGCGGTCGACTCCACCGAAAGCTTCTCGCAGGTGCTCGCCGGCATGAAGGCCTGGCTGGAGCACGGCATTCAGTTGAAACTCATAGCCGATCGCCATCCGGATCCGCATGCCTTCGCCGCCCGACGCGCCTGAAAAAAGATAAACTGGCGCGCGTGAAGGTCAATCAGGTTCAACGCGTGCCGGTGCGCGTCGCATATCTGCGATACACCGGTCCGTTCGGCGAGCCCGTCGGCCGCTTCTGGCGCACCTCGGTGTCGGAATGGCTGGCCGATAACGGCCTGCTCGATTGCCCGCGTTACGGAGTGTCGCTCGACGATCCACGCACCACGCCCGCAGAGCGCTGTCGGTACGACGCCTGTGTGGCGCTTCCGAACGGTCTGGCGGTGCCGGGCGCGGCCGAAACCACGGTAGCTGGCGGGTGTTATGCCGTCACGCCGTTCAAGGGCACGTCCGCCGACATCGGTGCCGCGTGGGGCGAGTTCGCGGCCCAATGCGCCGCGCTCTCGTTGCCGTTCGATGCGTCACGGCCGGCGTTCGAGCACTATCCGCGCGGCGCGAGCTTCGAGCTCAAGACCGGCTTATTCGCGTGCGAGCTGTGCACGCCGCTGACGGGCGATAGTAGTTAGTCTGGATGCCGCGATTCCCCGGCCTGCGACGTGCCTCGCTCGACGACCGCCCGGCATTGACGGAATTGATAGCCCTTTCGGCGCGCGCGCTCGGCCGCGTCGATTACACGGCCGAGCAGATCGAAGGCGCGCTGCACGGTGCGTTCGGCGTCGATACGCAGCTCATCCACGACGGCACGTATTTCCTCATCGAGGCGGACGGACGCCTCGCGGGTTGCGGCGGATGGAGCCGTCGGCGCACCCCGACGACGCGTCCGCGATCCTCTCGCTGCAGAAGCTCGCCTATCAATCCGAGGCGCGGCTCTACGACGACTGGACGCTGCCGCCGCTGGTGCAGACTCTGGATGCGTTGCGGTCCGAGCTCGCGGAGTCCGTCGTGCTCGCGGCCACTGCGAGCGGCGCGTTGATAGGCTCGGTGCGAGCACGCGTGTCGGACGGCGTGAGCCACGTCGGGCGGCTCATCGTTCATCCGGACTGGCAGGGCCGTGGAATCGGCGCGGCGCTGATGCGGCACATCGAGCGCGCGTATGTGCAAGCGCCACGGATTGAGCTGTTCACGGGCGCGCGCAGCACCGGCAACATTCGACTCTACGAGCGCTTGGGATACGTGCGCTCGCGCGAGCAGGTGTTGTCGCCGGTGCTCACGCTGGTCTATCTGGAGAAACTTCGATCACCATCCGCATCGTGAGACTCGGTTCGCCGCGCGCCGTCAACGAAGGCACACGCCTCGGCACCGTGCGCCGGCCGCCGCGCGGCGTGCCCAAGTCCGACTTCGCGCGTCTCGACTGGTACGACGTCTGGTTCCCGTTGCTCGCGCCCAGCGCCGAGCTCATGCAGCAGGCCCAGGCCGCCGCGACTGTCAAACAATGGGCGGCGTTCATCCGCAAGTTTCGCGCCGAGATGTCCAAGCCGGTGGCCGCGCAGGCGCTCGACGTGCTGGCGGCGCTGTCGAAGGACGCGCACTTGTCGGTGGGCTGCTACTGCGAGCACGAACAACGCTGCCACCGTGCGCAATTACGCGCGCTGCTGCTCGAAAGAGGCGCTCGGTTGGAGTAGTTAGCGTATCGATGCGCAAACTCGTTGTCGGCATGGTCATCGGGGCTCTGGGCTTCGCGGGGAAACCCAAATTCCGGGAGGCCGCTGCGCAGCAACAATCCGCCGCGGCGGCAGATGCGCCCCGCTGTGACGGGCGGGTCACTGCTCAGGCATGAAGATGGATGGCGACCATGACGGCGAACCGTGCGAAAGGGGGCCGTGCTGACGGCGTTGCGTTCTGGACGCGGTGCTAACATGCCGTCATGAATTCCCGACTGTTTACCGCCGCTTTGCTGCTCGCGGCGTTTTCGCTCGACGCCTCCGCCGAGACCTTCCGCTGCGGTGCGCGCATCGTCTCCGCCGACGTGTCCACCGCCGAGCTGGTGCAGCACTGCGGTGCGCCCGTCGCGCGTGCCAGCAGCGTCGAGGACGTGCGGGCGCGCAATCGGTACGGTCTCCTCGTCGTGGTGGGGCAGACGACCACCGAGAAATGGACCTACGAACACGGCGCGCGCTCGTCCGCGATGGTGGTCACCATCGTCGACGGCAAGATCAAGAACATCGTCCGCAAATAGATAGCCCATGACACTGCGCATCCTGGGGCGGATCACCTCGATCAACGTGCGCAAGGTCTTGTGGACCTGCGCCGAGCTCGATCAGCCGTTCGAGCGTGTCGAGTCCGATCCCGATCTGCTGGCGCACAATCCCAACGCGATGGTGCCCGTCATTCGCGACGGCGACTTCGTGCTGTGGGAATCGAACGCCATCTGCCGTTATCTCGCGCGCAAACAACCTCAGCACCGGCTGCTGCCCGAAGATCCCGGCGCGCGCGCGCTGGTCGAGCAGTGGATGGATTGGCAGGCGACGGACCTCAACGTGTCCTGGCGCTACGCCTTCCTCGCGCTCACGCGCAAACACCCGGAATTCCAGGAGCCGAAGCTCATCGCCGCGGGCGTGGAGAGCTGGAACCGGCACATGCGCATGCTCGACGCGCATTTCGCCCATGGCGGCCAGTTCGTCACCGGCGAGTTCTTCACGCTCGCGGACGTGGTGCTCGGCCTATCTACTCATCGCTGGCTGCACAGCCCGATCGAGCGACCGCAACTGGACGCGCTGCACGGCTACTACCGGCGCCTCTCGGTGCGCCCGGCCTTCCGCGCGCACCTCGATCCGAGGGCGCCATGATGGTCGGCGCATTGCTCGGCATCGCCGGGCTCATTTACTGCGCGCTCGGCGTACTGCATGCCGTGTTCACGGTGCTCGACGCGCGCAGCCCGAAGCGTCTCGCGCCCGACGATCCTGCGACGCTGGCCGCGATGCAGGCCTCTAAGGTGCGACTGAGCCGCGGTGCGGTGACGATGTGGGACGCGTGGATCAGCTTCAATCTCACGCACAGCCTCGCGGCGATCTCGATGGGTACCGCGTGCTTCATCATCATGGCCTGCTTCGGCATCTTCGCCTTCCCGCCGGTGGTGCTGCTGGCGCTCGCCGGCGTCAGCTGCATCTATCTACTCATCGGGCTCAAATACTGGTTCGGAGCGCCGCGCGCCGGCACCATCATCGCCACCGCCTGCCTTGCCGTGGCCTGGCTGCTGTATTCGTTCTGACGGCTTTCGCGGCCGTAGCCGAGGTGGGACGCCGCCGGCAGCGATCGGGGGCGGGTTCTGGGGCCGAAACAGCCGCACAGCGCGCTTCTAAAGTATTGATTTTCAATACATAACGAAGCACCCGGCGCGCTAATGTGAGCGGCGTATCAGTCGGGCCCGAGAAGCCCGTTCGGCTGCTTCGATCCACCCACCCGCTGAGGCACACTAGCGCCCCCCTGAATTCCCCCCGGACACTGTCAAATGTGCGGCATCGTCGGAGCCATCGCTGAACGGAACGTTGTCCCCATCCTCATGGAGGGACTGCGCCGGCTGGAATACCGCGGCTATGACTCCGCCGGCATCGCGGTGCTCAATGGCACGGCGCACCTCAAGCGCCTGCGCACCGTCGGCAAGGTGAAGATGCTGCAGGAAGCGCTCGACGCGGATCCGACGCATGGCCAGGTCGGCATCGCGCACACGCGCTGGGCCACGCACGGCGTGCCATCTGAGCGCAACGCACATCCGCACATCTCGCACGACGGCCTGGCGATCGTACACAACGGCATCATCGAGAATCACGAAGAGCTGCGCGACGAGCTCGAGAAGGCCGGCTACACGTTCACGTCGGAGACCGACACCGAAGTGATTGCCCATCGCGTACACCATCATTTGCAATCGCAGAAGGACCTGTTCAAGGCCGTGCGCGCCACGGTCGCTGAACTCGAAGGCGCCTACGCGCTCGCGGTAGTCAGCGAGTCGGAGCCGGAGCGCATCATCCTCGCGCGCGAGGGCTGCCCCGTGGTCATCGGTCTCGGGGTCGACGAGAACTTCGTTGCCTCGGACGTCGCCGCGCTGCTGCCGGTGACGCGCCGCTTCATGTTCCTCGAAGAAGGCGACGTCGCCGACATCCGCCGCACCTCGATCAAGGTGCTCGACAAGAACGGCGACAAGATCGAGCGTCCGGTGCGCGAGAGCGAGCTCTCCGCCGATGCCGCCGAGAAGGGCCAGTACCGCCACTTCATGCTCAAGGAAATCCACGAGCAACCGCGCGCCGTGGCCGACACGCTCGCGGAGCGCGTCGCGAACGGTCGCCTGCTCGAAGCCGCGTTCGGCCCGGCGGCCACCGAAGTGTTCGCGCGCACCGAGCACGTGCACATCATCGCCTGCGGCACCAGCTATCACTCCGGCGTCGTCGCACGCTATTTCATCGAGCAGATCTGCAAGCTGCCCTGCACCGTCGAGATCGCGAGCGAGTATCGGTATCGAAATCCGGTGGTGCCGCGCAATTCACTGTTCGTGACCATCTCGCAGTCGGGCGAAACCGCCGATACGCTGGCCGCGCTGCGGCTCGCGAAGCAGGCGGGCTATTTGTCGTCGCTCGCCATCTGCAACGTGCCCGAGAGCTCGCTGGTGCGCGAGTCCGAGCTCGTGATGCTCACGCGCGCCGGTCCGGAGATCGGCGTCGCCTCGACCAAGGCGTTCACCACGCAGCTGGCCGCGCTCAGCATGCTGGTGGTTGCGCTGGCGAAGAACCGCACCGCCGACGCCGAGCGGGAGCGCAACCTCGTGCAGCGCCTCATCGAGATCCCCGCGATGATCGAGAAGACGCTCACACTCGATCCGGTCATCTACGAGCTCGCCAAACGTTTCGCCGACAAGCACCACGCGCTGTTCCTCGGACGCGGCGCGCTGTCCGCCATCGCGATGGAAGGCGCGCTCAAGCTCAAGGAAATCTCGTACATCCACGCCGAGGCGTATGCCGCCGGCGAGCTCAAGCACGGCCCGCTGGCGCTGGTCGACGCGGACATGCCCGTCATCACCGTCGCGCCTAACAACGACCTGTTGGAGAAGCTCAAGAGCAACCTGATGGAGGTACGTGCGCGAGGTGGTGAACTCATCGTGTTCGCGGATCCGGAATCGGGCATCACACCGTCCGAAGGCGTCACCGTGATCCAGATGCCGAAGCACGTCAGCTATTTCCAGGCGCCGGCCGTGTACACCGTGCCGCTACAACTGCTGGCCTATCACGTTGCCATCCTCAAGGGCACCGACGTCGACCAGCCGCGCAACCTGGCCAAGAGCGTCACGGTCGAATAGTCCAACAAGCTTCCGTTTCGCGCCCCGATCCTGCGCCCGTCAGATCGCGTGCCGACAACGGTTCGGCGGCTGCCAGCGCAGGCAATCGAGGGCAGCTATTTCATCTGCCATTCGATGAGCCGCTCAGGCCTCGCGGTGCTGAGCATCGACGCGACGCTGTTCGAGGACTACGACGGATACGGGCGGACGTCGCTAGCGCTAACGTCATAAATGCGATGCGTTCGGTTAGAGACGCAATTACGGTGCAAAAAAAGCGCTCGGCTACTTCGCGAAGGAGCGCGTACGCGACTAACCAACCCTGACGACCTTCGCCTCGAGATCATGATCGCTCGAGCCGATGATCTCGACGTCGACGAACTCGCCCACCGGCAGCTTGCCGCCCTTCACGATCTTCACCACGCCGTCGATCTCGGGCGCATCGCCCATGGTGCGCGCGATGGCGGTGTTGCCGTCGACCGCATCGACCAGCACCTCCATGCGATATCCCACCTTCGCGGCCAGTTTGACTGCGCTGATCGTCGCGGACTTCTGCATGAACCGCGCGAGCCGTTCTTCTTGCACTTGTGGATCGACATGCGGCGCGACATCGTTCGCCACCGCGCCTTCCACAGGTGAATACTTGAACGCGCCGACGCGGTCGAGCTGCGCCTCGTCCAGCCAGTCGAGCAACTCCTGGAACTCGGCTTCGGTCTCCCCGGGAAAGCCCACAATGAACGTCGACCTGATGGTCAGGTCGGGGCACACGCCGCGCCACGCCTCGATGCGCGACAGCGTCTTCTCGACCTGCCCCGGTCGCTTCATGCGTTTCAGCACCGAAGGACTGCCGTGCTGGAATGGGATATCCAGGTAGGGCAGCACCTTGCGCTCCGCCATCAGCGGAATCACGTCATCGACGTGCGGATACGGATACACGTAGTGCATGCGCACCCAGATGCCGAGCTCGCCCAAGCCCCGCGCCAGGTCGAGGAAGCGCGTGTCATATTGCTGGCCGCGCCACTCGGCCGGGCGGTAGCGGATGTCGACGCCGTATGCGGATGTGTCCTGCGAGATGACCAGCAGCTCCCGGACACCGGCGCGCGCCAGCTTCTCGGCCTCGCGGAACACTTCGTCGACCGGCCGGCTGACTAACAACCCGCGCATCGACGGGATGATGCAGAAGCTGCACTTGTTGTTGCAGCCCTCGGAGATCTTGAGGTACGCGTAGTGCCGCGGCGTCAGGCGGATGCCCTGCGGCGGTACCAGGTCCACGAATGGATCGTGCTTCGGCGGCAGATGCTCGTGCACCGCATTCACCACGTCCTCGTAGGCGTGCGGCCCGGTGACTTTCAGAACCTTCGGGTGGCGCTCGAGGATGCGTTCGGGCCGCGCGCCCAAACAACCCGTGACGATCACCTTGCCATTGTGTTCGAGCGCCTCGCCGATCGCATCGAGCGATTCGTCCACCGCCGAATCGATGAACCCGCAGGTGTTCACGACGACGACGTCCGCGGTGTCGTAGTCGGGTGCGACTTGATATCCCTCGGCGCGCAGCTGCGTGATGATGCGTTCGGAATCCACCAGCGCCTTGGGGCAGCCGAGGCTGACGAATCCGACTTTGGGTTGGCGGCGGCTCATGAGGGGGCGCGATTGTACAGATGGCGCCGCTCAAACCCCAACGCCGCGATCTGCGCGTTGACCCATGAAACGCCGTCATCGTCCGCGGCGATCGGAGGTCCTCATGAGTGCTCAGGTTGCCGGGAAACGCCCCTTAGGCGCGGTGGGTCGCGCGGGAATCGTGGTCGGAATGCACGCGGCGGTGCTATTTGTCATAGCCCAGGGCTTCGTGCTCAAGGACAAGGTTGAAAAGCCGCAGATCCTCGTGGGGACGGTCATCGACGTGCCAACCGAGACGGATCCCGTACCGATCGTGGAACCGCGCGAGTTCGTGCCCCCGATCCATGTTCCGGCACCCGTGGACGCACCGATCGACAGCTCACCGGATGTCATTCGCGGCGAAGCGATTCCCGAGGGTCAGATCATCGAGCCGCCGCCTTCGGGCAGCGCCCTGCCGAAACATGAGATGACCGGTGTGCGCCAGCTCGCGAATTTCTCGCTGAGGCAGCCGCCGTATCCGCCGAGTGCCCGACGCCAGGGCCTGGAAGGCAGCACTGAGCTCGAGGTCTACGTGCTGCCGAATGGACGCGTCGGCGAAGTGCGCGTCGTGAAGAGCGCGGGCTTCGACGAGTTCGACCGCTCGGCCATGGAAGAAGCCAAGCGTAGCTGGCGATTTGCGCCGGCAACGCGCGACGGGGAGCCCTTCGCGCAGTGGCATCGGCTGCGCGTCGTGTTCAAGCTCGAGAACGCGCGTTGACTATTGTGGCGCCGGCGCCTGCTCCGACTCCGGAGCGGCGACCGGCGCCAGCGCCGGTTGCTCGCCGGCCGGAGCGGGCTCGCCCGGCTTCGGGCTGCTGGGTGTTTCGGGCGCGGGTACGGTGACCGACGTCGCGGGGGCATGCTCGGCGGGCGGCAGGCGGTGCTGGCATTCGCGCAACAGGAAAAATACGGTGACCGCCGCGACGGGCACCGCGATCCACGGCCATGCGGACCCCCTCTTCTCCGTCTCGATCATCGTGCTCCCCACATCGAATAGACTCGCAATCTACGTTTCCCGCCCCGCCCCCGCAACATCAATATCTGCAACACTGAACCGTGGTACTCGCGTTCCGGATCATGGCTCTCGCCGCCCGCCTGCTGCTCGCGCTCGGCGCAATCTGTCTCTTGTTAGGCGCGTATCTTCTGTCGCAGACGCTGGATCAGACTGGCGGCGCCGTGGCGACCACCGGCGCAGTGGTTAGCTACCACGAGCACGCCGATGGCGACGATGTGTTCTACCGGCCGCGCGTGCGCTTCACGACGCCCAGCGGCGACATCTACACGGTCGCGAGCCGGCTCGCGTCCAAGACGAAGCGCTTCGAGATCGGCGCGCGCGTTCCGTTGACATATCCGCCGTCCGATCCCTCGAAGGCGCGCATCGCGACGTTTACCGACAACTGGCTCGGCTCGCTGGTGGCGGGCATCGTCGGGGTGGTGTGTTTCGCGGCCGGGTTCCTCGTACGTCGCGCGATGCGGCGCGAGGCTGCAAGAGCCGTCGCAGCGACATGAGCACGCGCTTGGGCGCGGACCGCTCTTCTACGCGCTTTGGCGCGGATTATTACCGGCGCTTCTATTTCAACTCCCGCACGGCGGTGACCTCGCGTGCCGAGATGCGCGCGCGCGCGCGACTCATCGCGGCCTATGCCAATCACATCGGTCTGCCGGTGCGGCGCATGCTCGACGCGGGTTGCGGCATCGGCATGCTGCGCGGCCCGCTGAAACGAGCCTTCCCGCGCGCCGAGTACACCGGCCTCGAGTACAGCGAGTATCTCTGCACGCGGTATGGCTGGACGCAGGGCTCGCTCGCCACCTGGTCCGCGGACCCGTTCGACCTGGTCGTCTGTTACGACGTGCTGCAGTACTTCGACGACCGCACTGCCGCGCGCGCCATCGCCAATCTCGGCCGGCTCACGCGCGGCGTGTTGTACCTGTCGGCTCTCACTACCCGTGATTGGCGCGAGAACTGCGACCGCTCGCGTACCGATCGCGACGTGGTGTTGCGCGACGCCCAGTGGTACGGCGTACGCCTGCGTCGCCTGTTCCGCCCGGCGGGCGCGGGCTTTTGGATCCGGCGCGGCGCGCCGCTGGTTACATGGGAAATGGAGACCGCCGCGATCTAGCGTGCCTCGGCACGCGGTATGCTGCGCGCCATGTCCGAGCGACTCCTGCCCGTCGATGCCGTGCGAGGCGACGCCCGCCACCGCGACGTGCGCGCACAGGTGCTCGCCGCGGTGCCGCAACGGCGTGCGCCGCTGTCCAAGCGGCTGTTCTGGCGCATCGTGCTGCTGGCGGCGAAGCATCCCACCGGCCTGCGGCTGTTGCGGCGAATCCGAGGTAGTTAGGCAACCCGATGCGTGCACTGGCCTACATGCTCGGTATCGTTGCCGGCCTCGGCCTCAGCGTGCAGGTGGGCATGAACACCCAGCTGCGCAAGGTGCTGCAGAGCCCGAACGCCGCCGCGCTCGTGAGCTTCCTGGTGGGCACCGCCGCGCTGATCGCGATCTTGCTGGCGCTGCGTACGCCGCTGCCGGCACGCGACACACTCGCGGCCGTGCCGGTCTGGGCCTGGTTCGGCGGCCTGTTCGGCGCGTTCTACGTTGCGAGCTCCACCGTGGTGGCCACCGAGATCGGCGCCACCAGCCTGCTGGCGCTCGCGCTGCTCGGCCAGCTCGCCACGGCGCTGGTCATCGATCATTTCGGCTGGTTAGGTTTGCCCATGCATCCGATCACCTGGATGCGCGTGGCGGGCGTCGTGCTGCTGGGTGCGGGCGTCTGGCTGGTCACGCGCTGAAAACTTTTCGGCTCCGCGGGACACTAACCCCTGGACGTCAAAGAGGGAGGACGCGATGAACATGGCTTTTATGCGATCCCCGGCTGCTCGGTTGCTGGGTTTGGTGTTGCCCCTGTGTCTCGGCGGCGGCATCGCGCGGGCACACGACGACGTGATCGGCACGCGCTTCGTCGCGCCGGCCGGCCAGGACGCCGGCGATTGCGACGACAACCACGAACCCTGCCGCACGCTGTCATACGCGCTGACGCAGGTGGACCCGGGCGATGCCATCAAGCTCGCCGCGGGCACGTACGACGTCTCGAACATCGATGTCGAGCGCATCTTGTTAGGCAAGGAGGGCGTGCGCGGCGGCTACTCTGCCGAGGATCACTTCCGCATCCAGGACGCCGAGACCAATCCGACCCGCGTTTCCGGCGTGCCCGATGCGTTCCGCAACAATTTCTTCGCGCACGGCTTCACGGTCGTGGACGCGAACGGCAGCCCGCTGCCGCGCATCGTCGCGCAGAAGCTCGCGGCGCCGACCGCGTGCGCAGGTGGCCGCGCGGGCACGTTCCCCTGCCACAACATCGACTACCTGGGGCAGGTGCAGCTCACCGAGATTCCCGGTGCACCAACCAGCGCCAGCAACCTGTGGGGCTTCGTCGACCTCGACGACAACCGCGAGTACGCCGTGCTCGGTCACCGCAACGGCACCGCGGTGTACGACGTGACCAACCCGGCCGTGCCCGTGCTGATCGGCAACATTCCGGGCCTCAGCTCCGCGTGGCGCGAGGTGAAGGTCTATCAGTTCCGCGAGCCCGGCGCGCCGGCGCATCGAGCGTATGCGTACATCTCCACCGAGGCGCCGACCGGCGGCCTGCAGATCATCGACCTCACCAACCTGCCGAACAGCGTGGCGCTGGCCAACACGCTGACGGAGTTCGGCACCTCCCACACGCTGTACATCTCGAACGTCGACTACGCGACGAACGCGGCGCTGGCGGGCGCGACGCCGTTCCTCTACATCGCGGGCGCGAACGTCGCCGGCGGCGCCTTCCGCATCTACAGTCTCGCGGATCCGGTGCATCCGACCCTGGTCACGCCCTCTCCGGCGGGCAATGGATACATGCACGACTCCACGTCGATGCTCATCACCGACAACCGCACCACCCAGTGCGCCGCGGCCCACAACCCCTGTGAAGTGCTGGTCGACTTCAACGAGACCACCGTGGATCTCTGGGACGTCACGGACAAGGCGGCGCCGGCGCGACTATCTACCACCGGATACGGCACCGCCACCTACACGCACTCGGGCTGGCCGTCGGCCGACAACCGCTACATCATCGTGCACGACGAGCTCGACGAGCTGCGCCGCGGCATCAACACGTCCATCTACACGCTCGACATCGCGGACCTGCGCGCGCCGAGCATCGTGACGTCGTACACCGGCGGCACCACGACCACCGATCACAACGGCTATACCATCGGCAATCGCTACTACGTGTCGCACTACAAGCGCGGGCTCGTGATCTTCGACTCGACCAATCCGCGTGCGTTGGCGGAGATGGGATCGTTCGACACATATCTTTCGCCGGCGGCGAACACCGCGGGCACCGACGGCGCCTGGGGCGTGTATCCCTTCCTGCCGTCGGGAACGCTGCTGGTGAGCGACATCGAGAACGGCATGTTCCTGCTCAAGCGCAACGAGACGTTGCCGCCGCCGAGCGGAGGTGGAGGCAACCCGCAGCCGCCGACCGGTGGTGGGAGCAGGGGCGGCGGCTCGTTCGACCTGACGCTCTTGATTTTGTTGCTCGGGTTCGCGATGGTACGCGCCCGCAAAATCAGGGCGTGAAGCATGGACTACCTGCCGGCCGAGTCGCGATACACCTCGATGCGCTATAACCGCGTGGGCGCTAGCGGCGTGAAGCTGCCGGCCGTGTCGCTCGGGTTCTGGCACAACTTCGGCGACGTGGACGTGTTCCAGAACGGGCGCAAGATCGCGCGCCGCGCGTTCGACCTGGGCATCACGCATTTCGACCTGGCTAACAACTACGGGCCGTCGCCGGGCTCGGCCGAGGAGAACTTCGGCGCGTTGATGGCCAAGGATTTCATGCCGTACCGCGACGAGCTCATCATCTCGTCGAAGGCCGGCTATCTCATGTGGCCGGGGCCGTACGGCGAATGGGGCTCGCGCAAATACCTGGTGGCGAGCTGCGACCAGTCGTTGAAACGCATGCGTCTGCCCTACGTCGACATCTTCTACAGCCACCGCTTCGATCCGGATACGCCGCTCGAGGAGACCATGGGCGCACTCGACTACATCGTGCGCTCCGGCCGCGCGCTGTACGCGGGCATTTCGAGCTACAGCCACGAGCAGACGGCGAAAGCCGCGGCCATCCTCAAGCAGCTCGGCACGCCGTGCCTCATCCACCAGCCCAGCTACAGCATGTTCAACCGCTGGATCGAGAACGGCCTCGTCGCCGAGCTCGGCAAGCAGAAGATGGGCTGCATCGTGTTCTCGCCTCTGGCGCAGGGGCTGCTCACGAACAAATACCTGAACGGCATCCCCGAAGATTCCCGCGCGGCGAAGCACACCTCGCTCGATCCGGAATCCATCACGCCCGACAAAGTGGGCAAGGTGAAGAAGCTCAATGAGATCGCCAGGCGCCGCAATCAATCGCTGGCGCAGATGGCCGTGGCATGGTGCCTGCGGCACGACGTGGTCACTTCGGCACTGATCGGCGCGAGCAAGGTGGCGCACGTGGAAGAGGCCGTCGGCGCGCTCAACAACCTCGCGTTCTCATCGAGCGAGCTGGCGGAGATCGACGCGGTTCTTCGATAGCTCCCGCGGCGGCGCTCAGGCGGCGCGTTGCGTGGCGCGCATGGCTTCCACGGCCTTGCGCAGCGTCGCGATGGTCACGGGCTTCGACAGAAAGCCGTCCATGCCCGCGGCGAGGCAGGCATCGCGATCTCCATCCATGACATTCGCGGTGAGGGCGATCACGGTAATTCGTGGGTTGCGCGCCCCGCTGGTGCCGACGCGCAGCAACCTCGTAGCCTCGAGGCCGTCCATCTCCGGCATGTTGAGGTCCATGAGCACCAAGTCGAAATTCTCGCGCGCGAGCGCGTCGAGGGCCGCGCGTCCCGTCGCCACGAGCGTCGGAATGTGTCCGAGCTGGCGCAGCATCGCGGAGATGATGGTCTGATTCACCTGGTTGTCTTCGGCGACCAGCACCGACAGGCAGTCCACGCGCAACGCCGTCATCGTCGTCGTCTCCCCTGCCGTCTCCGCGATCGGCAGGTCGATCAGGAAACTGAAGCGCGAACCCTTCCCGGGCTCGCTGTGCACGGAGATCACTCCATTCATCAGGTTCACGAGCTTTTGGGCGATGACGAGGCCGAGCCCCGTACCGCCGCCGCGGTGGCGTCGCGACTCGGCGAGCTGCGTGAACGGAGTGAACAGGAGCGCCTGCGCCTCGCCATCCATGCCGATGCCCGTGTCGCGCACGGAGAACTCGACGCGCACCTTGCCGGGCGCGGACGCCGCGGAGCGTATTCCGATGGTGACGGTGCCGCGATCGGTGAATTTCACGGCGTTGGTGCCGAGATTCAGCAGCACCTGTGAGAGGCGCTGCCGGTCACCGTCGACGGCAGCGGGCAGGGCGGCGTCGAGTTCGACGATCAGCGCCACGTGCTTGGCACGTGCCTGGGCACCCAACAGATGCTCGAGCTCGTCGACCAGTCCGTGCATCTTGAACGGCCGCGGACGCAGCTCGAGCCGCTCGGCCTCGATCTTCGAGAAATCCAGGATGTCATTGATGATTCGCAGCAGCGACGCGCCGCTCGCCGCGAGCACGTCGAGTAGCTTGGCCTGCGCCGCGCTCGGTGACATCGTGCGCAACAGGTCCGCGACGCCCAGCATGCCGTTCATCGGAGTGCGGATCTCGTGGCTCATCGAGGCCAGGAACGTGGCCTTGGCGTGAGTGGCGGATTCCGCGGCGACGGCGTGCTTCTCGGCTTGCGCCCGCGCGTCGCGCAGCTCGTGCACGATGCTTGCCGCAAACCGCTGCAGTCGCAGCGCCACCACCCCCGCGCCTATCGACAGCAGCAGCACGGCGCCCAACGCGCTGTAAAAGGCCGTGCGGATCGACGCCATGCGCGCGTCGAGCGCATCGAGCACCATGTCGACGCCCAGAATGCCCGCGAACCCGCCCTTGCTGTCGTAGAACGGCGCGAAGGCGCTGAGGAAAGTGTGTTCTTTTTCGGGCACGGGCTCGGCGTTGGCGATCGCGATGTGCCCGGCGAACGCCCGCACCAGCTCCGGATCGTGCTCCTGATATTCGGTCATGATCGGATCCACTTCTTCCGATGCGCTGGCGGCACCCAGGCCGCGATTCGAATCGAGTACCCAGAACACGCGGCCGCCGCGCTGTATGCCCGTATAGACGTTGATCAGGTCGGTGGTCGCGCGCTGCGTGCGCACCAGCGGCACCAGCGCACGCAAGTGCCCGGGACTGCCTTCCTGGGCGGGCGAGACGAGCGTGCGGTGCAGGTCGCCGTCCACCTGCGCCGCGGTCGTGCGCGCGATCTGCAGCAGCTCGACGCGCACCGCGTCGAGCTGCGCATTGCGGGCTTCAACATAGACGATGGTCAATCCGACTGCCGACGTCACGAACGTGATGAGCCCCGCCAGGAGCGCGTCGCGCAGCGGGTGGATGGACTTCTTGCGGTGTGCGGGTTCGGCCGACATTCCGCAATGATGCCAATCCGGCGCGCCCCGGACGTTGCGGGCGGTCGCATCCGTGTGCGCGCCGCTGACGGCCCGCATGCCCGGAATGAGAACGCCGCACTCGGGGTAAGTTGGAGCCCGTATTCAGGATACGGCGCCGCGCGCCGCGGCCTAACGAATCACGGCCTCCAGCGCCAGTACGCCGATGATGCCCACGATGCCGACGATGCCCTCCATGATCGTCCAGCTCTTCAGCGTCTCCTTGAGCGACAGGTTGAAATACTCCTTCGCCATCCAGAAGCCCGAATCGTTGACGTGCGAGAACATCAAACTACCCGCGCCGACCGCCAGCACCATCAGATTCGGATCGACGCCCGAGCTCGCGACCACGGGCGACATGAGCCCGGCCGCGGTCATGCCCGCGACGGTGGCCGAGCCTAGGGACACGCGGATCACGCCCGCGATCAGCCAGCCCAATACCAGCGGATCGATCGGGATGCCGGTCAGCGCCGAGGAGATGTTCTTGTCGACGCCGGTCGCGACGAACACCTCTTTCAGCGTGCCCGCGCCCGCGATGATCAACAAGATCACCGCGATGTCCTTCACGGAGTTGCCGTAGCCGTCCATGAGCTTCTGCAGGTTCATGCCGCGCGACAGGCCGAGCGTGTACGTGGCCACGGCCAGCGACAGCAGCAGCACCACCAGCGGATGCGTGAAGAAGTGGAACGGCGCGGCGTACGGCTCGGCCACCGTACCGACGAAGGTCTCGTACAGCGACAGCGCGATCAGCACCACGGGCAGCAGCGCGCTGCCGAAGCAGTTGAACGCGCTGGGCAATTCGCTCTCCGGCCGCAGCGGCGCCACGAACAGCGTCAGCGGCTTGGCCTCCGCATTGCGGAACAGGCGCGCGAACAGCGGCCCCGCGATGATCATCGCCGGCACGGCCACGATGACGCCGTAGAACAGCGTCAAGCCCATGTCGGCGCCGAACATCGGCAACATCGCGGTCGGCGCCGGATGCGGCGGCAGGAAGCCGTGCGTGACCGACAGCGACGCGAACATCGGGATGCCGAGGTAGATGGGCGGCACCTTGGTCTGCTGCACCACCGAGAACACCAGCGGTACCAGCAGCACGAAGCCCACGTTGTAGAACAGCGGGATGCCGACCAGGAAGCCGGTGAGCATCATCGCCCACGTGATGTGCTTCTCACCGAAGGCGCGCATGAGCACCATGGCGATCTTCTGCGCCGCACCGGACTCCGCCACCAACTTGCCGAACATGGCGCCGAGGCACACGATGGCGAGCAGGCCGGCCATGATGTTGCCGATGCCCTTCTCGAGCACGCCGGGCACCTTGTCGAGCGGCAGCCCGAGCAGCACCGCCGCGACGGCGGACGCCACCAGGAACGCGAGGAACGGCTGTACCTTGCCCCAGCTGATGAGCAGCACCAGCAGGACGATGGACCCGAAGACGTAGACCAGCTCCATGGGGGCCTATCTACCGAAACCGACGCCCGTGACGTTGAGCCGGATGCGGGCCAGCATGTCGTGCGACGTCAGGTACAGCGTTTTGCCGTCGTCGCCGAACTTGCAGTTCGCCGTGGCCTTGCCGTCCCCGATGCGTCCGAGACGCTTGCCTTCTTTCGACAGCACCAACACGCCGCCGGGACCCGTCACGAAGAGCGTGCCGTCGGTCGCGACCGTCAATCCATCGGGCAGACCGGGGTTCGCGTCGCCGACCAGATCGGTGAAATCGTGGAACAGCTTCTTGCCGGTGACGTTGCCATCGGCGTCCAGCGAGTACGCCATCATGATGGCCTTCTCGGGCACTGATTGCGTGACGTACAACGTGCGCTCGTCGGGCGACAGCGCGACGCCGTTAGGGCGTTGCAGATCTTTTTCGACCACGCTCACCTTGCCATCCTTGCCGACGCGATACACGCCGTTGAATGGCATCTCTTTCTGCGGCGCATCGTCGCCCTTCGCGAAGCCGTACGGTGGATCGGTGAAGTAGAGCACGCCGGAGCTGGCCCTCACTACATCGTTCGGGCTCGAGAGCTTCTTGCCGTCGAATGCGGTCGCGACGGGGGTCTTCTTCTTCGACGCGCGATCCAGTTTCTGGATGGCCCGGCTGCCGGTGTCGGCGAGCAGGATCGAATGCGCGTCCAGCACCGCGAGCCCGTTCGCGCCCGCCTCGCGCCAGACGGCCGGATCCGGATCGGCCGCGCCGGACGGATCGAGGAATTTCTCGAGGCCGCCCTTCTCGGACCACTTCCACATCTTGTTGCCGGGCACGTCGGTGAACAGTAGATAGTTGTCGCCGGCGATCCAGACCGGTCCCTCGGCCCAGCCGAAGCCCTCCGCGAGTTTTTCGATCTTCCAGTCCTTGGGCACGATCGCGTCCATCGCCGGATCCCAGCGATCGATCTTCGCCGCATCGATGCGCGTGGGCGCGCTCTTCGTGGCGGCGGCCTTCGTGGTGGCCGCGGGCGCATCCGCGCACGCGACGCCGCAAAACGCGAGCACGACCAGCACGCCGGTGCCTGCAGACTTCATCATGAAAACCCCCGAGCCAAAGGTAAGTGCCAAAGAAGACGGTGTATCGTCAGTTCGTATTCGAAACCGTAACGCGTGTGGGCAATGCCGCGGCCGGCGCCGAGCCCGTATGAGTCTTCGTTATCTCGAACGAGCCGCTCGCGCGCAAGTCCGCCGACGAAGCGCCGATCCAGAAATCGATGCGGCCGGCCTCGATCAACCAGTTTCCGCGCGGACCCCAGAAGGCGAGTTGCTCGGGCGTCAGCGTGAACGTGATGCGTTTGCGCGCGCCCACAGCGAGGTCCACGCGCTTGAAGCCGCGCAGCTCGCGCAGCGGCCGCGCCACGGACGCCAACGGATCGCGCACGTAGAGCTGCACCACTTCGTCGCCGGCCATCGCGCCCGTGTTCTCGACGGTGATCGAGATGTCGACGCGGCCGCCGGGCGCCACTTCCTGCGCGCTCTGCGCAAGATCGCTGTAGCGGAACTCGGTGTACGACAGGCCGTGCCCGAATGGATAGAGCGGGGTGATGGGCAGGTCGTGATAACGGACCGTGTCCTTGGTCAGATCCGGGTCCGCGGGACGGCCGGTGGGGTTCGCGGCGTAGGTGCCCGGCACCGCGCCGGTGGCGCGCGGAAACGCCGCGGGCAGCCGGCCGGCCGGCGAGTACTGTCCGAACAACACGTCGGCCACCGCGTTGCCGGCTTCGCTGCCCAGCATCCACGTCTCGAGGATCGCCGGTGCCTGCTCGGCGAGCAGCGGGATGGCGAGCGGCCGGCCGTTCGCGAGCACGACCACCACGGGTTTGCCCACGGCCAGCACGCGCTGCGCGAGCTCGAGCTGACTCGGCGGCAGCTCGAGCGACGAGCGGCTGCGCGACTCGCCCGAGAGGTCGAAGTCCTCGCCAACGACGAGCACGGTGACATCCGCATTTTTTGCCGTCCTGACGGCTGCCGCGATGCCGGAATTGTCCGTAGTGCGCGGATCCGCGCCGGGCGCGTGGATGACCCGCACGCCCTTCGGCGCGGCGGCCGTGATCCCCTGCAGGATGGTCACGACCTCCGCGGCCTGGCCCTGCGCGCGCCACGAACCCAGCGACGACATGCCGTCGGTGGCCAGTGCGCCGATGACGGCGATGGAGTGCAATTTGCCGGGCTGCAGAGGCAGTAGCTTGCCTTCGTTCTTCAGTAGAACGATCGACTGGCGCGCGACCGCGCGCGCGGCTTCGCGATGTTCCGGCGCGATCATCTCGCGCGCTTCGCGTTCGATGTCGTGATATGCCATCGGCTTCTCGAACAACCCGAGCTGCTCCTTGACACGCAGGATGCGCAGCACCGCCTCGTCCAGTAGTTTGATGCGTGCGGGGTCCCTGGCGATGGCGGCCTTGAGATCCTCGGCGAACACGCCGCCGACCATGTCCATGTCGACCGAAGCATCGAGCGCCAGCACGCCGGCCGCGGCGCGATCTGCGGCCACGCCGTGATTCATGAGCTCGCCGATCGAGCCCCAGTCCGACACCAGCAGTCCCTGCCAGCCCCAGCGCTCGCGCAGCGTGCCGCGCAGCAGCTCTTTGTTGGAGGTGGTGGGCACGCCGGCGATGTCGTTGAACGCCACCATGAACGAGCCGGAACCCGCGCGCGCCGCGGCGTAAAACGGCGGTAGATAGACTTCGTTGAGCGTCCGCTCGGAGACGTCGGCGCTGTCGTAGTCGCGCCCGCCCATCGCCGCGCCGTACGCGCCGAAATGCTTGGCGGTCGCCATCAGCGCGCCGGGCCGCAGGCGGTTGCCGCCCTGATAGCCGGCCACCTGCGCCACCGCCATGCGCGAGCCGAGGTAGGGGTCCTCGCCCGCGCCTTCGACGATGCGGCCCCAGCGCGGATCGCGCGCGACGTCGATCATGGGCGCGAACGTCCAGTGCAGGCCCGCGGAGGTGGCTTCATCCGCCGCGACGCGCGCCGCGCGCTCCTGGCTCTCGGGCGCCCAGGTGGAGGCCATGGCCAGTGGCACGGGGAAGATCGTGCGGTAGCCGTGCACGACGTCCATGGCGAACAACAGAGGTATGCCGAGGCGCGACTCCGCCACCGCCACCTGCTGCAGCCGGGCCAGTGGTTCAGCGCCGGCCACGTGCAGGTACGAGCCCACGGCGCCCGCGCGGACGCGCTCGAGCTCCGTGTCGTCGAGGCGTGAATTGAGCGACTTGCTGCGGCCGCCGGCCCTTTGCACCAGCTGGCCGAGTTTGTCGTCCAAAGTCATCTTCTTGAGTAGGACTTCGGGGCGGGAATGCGTCTGCGCCTGGGCACGGTTTGCGCAGGACAGGAGCACCACGGCAAGACAGGCCACGGCTGCGTGGCGAACACCACTCGACAAGAGCGAATCTCCCCCGTTGCGTTGCCATGAAATCTACCCCAAAAACAGAACAGAAGCGTCGGGCGGAAACGTCGGGAGACCAGGTTTGCTGAGAATTCACGCCATCGCGCACTGGCTCTGGAAGATGCATGTGCCGCTGCTGCCGCGGTTCCTCACATTGTTCAATCGAGTGATGTTCGCCGTGCAGCTGCCCGCCGAGACCCGGCTGGGGCGGGGGGTGCGGTTGAATTACTCCGGCCTGGGCACCGTCATCCATGCCCGTGCGGTCGTGGGCGACCGCGTCGAGATCGGGCCCGGCGTCGTCATCGGCGGCCGCTCGGAGATATACGAGGTGCCGGTCATCGAGGCCGATGTAAAGGTCGGCGTGGGCGCGAAGATACTGGGGCCCGTACGCGTGGGGCGCGGCGCCACCATCGGCGCGAACGCGGTGGTCGTGCACGACGTGCCGGCCGGCGCGGTGGTCGTCGGGATTCCGGCACGGGTGCTGCGCATCGATTCCCCCGAGCTCGACAAACGAACCGTTGACGCCGCGTAGCGGGTAACTCAGCCTCGCGTTCTTCGCCACGCGGGACTCTCATGCGCCGTTTGAGCTTCTGGCTCGCCTGCTTCTGCACCCTCGCGGTGGTCGGGGCGGTTTCCGCCCAAACAACCGGTCCGCAGCCGCCCGCCGGGCCCTCGGTCTATCTATCGCGCCTGGCCGCCGCGCGGGTTCCGTCGAACGCCGCCGCCGTGACGATCAAGCCCCTCGACGGGGGCGCACTCGAATGGGCGGCCAACGCCGCCAAGCCCATGAACCCGGCGAGCACGATGAAGCTCGTGACCACGTACGCGGCGCTGCACTTGTTAGGCCCCGCCTACGTGTTCCGCACCGAAGTGCTGGCCGACGGCCCGGTGACCGGCGACTCTCTGCGCGGCACGCTGTACGTGCGGGGCGGGGGCGACCCCAAGCTCGTGGTCGAGGACCTGTGGCTGCTGGTGAACCGTCTGCGCGGCTTCGGCATCCGCGAAATCCGCGGCGACGTGGTGCTGGACAAGACCCTGTTCGAGCCCCTCAAACACGATCCGGCCGGGTTCGACGGCGAGGAAGGCCGCGCCTACAACGTGGGGCCGGACGCGCTGCTGGTGAACTTCAAGTCGGTCGCGATCACGTTCGTGCCGGACGCGGCCGCGCAGGTGGCGCACGTCATGGTCGTGCCCGAGGTCGCGGGCATGAAAGTGCCGCGCACCGTGCCGGCGGTGCCGGGCGGCTGCGGCGACTGGCGCGCCCGGCTCGGCGCCGACCTTTCCGATCCGATGAGCCCGCGCTTCCGCGGCACCTATCCACTGGCCTGCGGCGAGCGCATCATCCACATCGGCGCGCTCGAGCATACTAACTACTTCGGTGCGGTGTTCCGCGCGCTGTGGGAGCGGCAGGGCGGCGCGTGGACCGGCCAGGCGCGCGACGGCGACGTCAGCGCCACCGCGCGGCTCGTCGCCGCGCAGGAATCGCCACCGCTCGCGATGCTCATCCGCGACATCAATAAGTATTCCAACAATGTGATGACGCAGCAGCTGTTCCTCACCATGGGCGCCACCGGCGGCGAGCCCGGCAACCCGGCGCGCGGCGGCGGCGCCATCCGTAATTTACTCTCGGCGCGCGGCATTGCCGTGCCGGAGCTGGTGCTCGAGAACGGCTGCGGCCTGTCGCGCGTCGAACGCATCTCGGTGGCCAGCCTCGCGAACGTGCTGACGGATGCCTGGAACAGCCAGTGGATGCCGGAGCTGATGTCGTCGCTGCCGATCTCGGGCGTGGACGGCACGATGAAGGCGCGCAACGTACCCGTCGGCGCCGCGCACATGAAGACCGGCATGCTCGAGGACACGCGCGCCGTGGCCGGCTATGTGCTGGCCGCCAGCGGCAAGCGCTACGTGGTGGTGGCCATCATCAACCACGCCAATGCGCGGTTCGGCCAGGCAGCGCATGACGCTCTGCTCGAGTGGGTGTACCGAACCGGATGAACGCCGCGCTCGGGCGCACAGCCCGTCATCCCAGGCGCCAGGCGCTGATCTTCATCGTGCTGACATCGCCGGTCATGTTCGGCTCACGGTATCTGCCGTTACCAAACGGGGCCGTGCTGGTTCTGCTGCTGCTGATCGCCACATTGCTGCTGTTGCGTTTCGAGGGCCGCGGGGCGGCGGAGCTGGGTCTCGACCTCTCGTGGCGGCGCGTCCGTGAATTCGCAGGTGGGTTGGCAGGCGGCGCGGCGATCGTCCTGTTGATAGCCGCGACGCTGCGCGTGGTGCTGCCGTTCGCCTGGGAGCGCAATCCACATTTCGAGTTGGCAGCGCTCGGCAGCGCATTCCTGTGTTTCCTCACGAGCAATGTCGCCGAAGAGCTCGCCTTTCGCGGCTACGGTTTCGACCGGCTCATCGCGTGGATCGGGCATTGGCCGGCGCAGCTCGTGACCGCGGTGTTGTTCGCGATCGGCCATCTGCTCATGGGGTGGCCGTGGCTGGCCGTCTTGACCGGCGTGCCCGCGGGATCGTTGCTGTTCGGTCTGGTTTTCGTGCGGTGGCGCAGCCTGCCCGCCGCGATCGGCGTCCATGTTGCGTTCAACTGGGTCCGCGAGTTGCTGCTCGAGGATCCTGCGAGGCCTGCCACCGTCTTTGGACCGCATTCGGCGCGGATGTGGACTCGGGAGGAGCAAATCCTGGCGAGCCTGGTGTTTACCGCGATTGCGTTGCTGGTGTGCGTCGCGCTGGCGCGATCCATCAGCAGTCGCCGCCAGATTCCACCGCAAGCGGGCACCGCGCCGACTCTATAATCCGTGTCCTATGTCAGTCACACCTTCACGTGTACCAGTCACGGTACTCACGGGCTTCCTTGGCTCCGGCAAAACCACGCTGCTCAACCGCATCCTCTCGGAGAAGCACGGCAAGCGCATCGCGGTCATAGAGAACGAGTTTGGCGAGGTGGGCGTCGACAGCGAGCTGGTCATCGGCGCGGAAGAGGAGCTGTTCGAAACCAACAACGGCTGCATCTGCTGCACGGTGCGCGGCGACCTCATCCGCATCCTCGGCCAGCTCATGAAGCGCCGCGACAAGTTCGACTACATCCTCATCGAGACCACGGGCATGGCCGATCCGGGCCCCGTCGCGCAGACCTTCTTCCTCGACGACGAGCTCAAGAACCAATTCCAGCTCGATGCCATCGTGACGATGGTGGACGCGAAGCACTTCGAGATGCACGTCGACGAGCTCAACGAGCCGGCCGAGCAGGTGGCGTTCGCCGACCTGGTGTTGCTGAACAAGACGGATCTGGTCGACGCGGCGGCGCTCGAGCGCATCGAGCGGCGCATCCGCGGCATCAACGGCACGGCGAAGATCCTGCGCACGCGCAACGCCGACGCGCCCATCGACCAGGTGCTCAACGTCGGCGCATTCGACCTGCAACGCGCGCTGGCCGTGGACGAGTCCTTCCTCGAGCCGGAATATCCGTTCGAGTGGGGTGGTGTCTATCAACTGACCGAGGGCGACTATCTACTGAAGGCCGGCGGCGAACACGACGACGTCGAGCACGATGCGCACGGGCACATGGCTCAGCTGAATGGGGCGCACGAGCACGGTGAGCATTGCAACCACGATCACGATCACGGTGATCATGGTCACAGCCATGGCGAACATGACCACGCGCATGGCGATCACGCGCACGAGGATCTCGAGCTGGTGTTGGTGCCGCTGCCCGCGGCATCGGCCGAGGCCCTGAGAGACAGCATCGAAGGCGCGGTGCGCGGCTTCGCCGAGCCCGCCACCGTGGTGAGCTGCCACGGCGAGCTTGCGCAGCCCGGTCATTACGCCATCGACATCTCCCACCCCGGCGCGGATTTCACGCTGCGCGTGCCGCAGGCCGGGGCGTACGCGCTGTTCTTCGAGCACCATCCGCTCGAGTTCGGGCTGCATCTGGCGGGGCAACGGCCGGCCGCGGAGCGGCGCTTCGCCTCGCACCACCACGACGATGACATCAGCTCGATCGGCATCCGCGACCCGCGGCCGCTCGACGCCACCAAGCTCAATCAGTGGCTGGACTATCTACTCAAGACGCGCGGCCAGGACATCTTCCGCATGAAGGGCGTGCTCAACGTGCAGGGAGAGGACCGCCGGCAGGTGTTCCACGGCGTACACATGATGTTCGACGCCCAGAGTGAGCGTCCCTGGGGCGGCGCGCCGCGCGTGAGCCAGCTCGTGTTCATCGGCCGCGGCCTGGATCGCGCCGAGCTCGAGGCGGGCTTCGAATCTGCCGTCGCCAAGAACTAGCTAAACATGGCCAAGAAGTCGCTGTCGTTCGCGCTCGAACCGCGCGCCTCCGCCGCGTTCGACGACTACGTCGCGGATTGCGCGTGGGCGCCGGACGGCAAGTCGCTGGCGCTCGCCGGCGGCGAGGGCAAGGTTGCGCTTGCGCGTCTGGTGGACGAGACGCTCACCGTCGAGGTCGTCGGCGAGCATGTGCTCGGTACCCTGGCGCTGGCATGGCAGCCGCGCACGAATCTGTTCGCGACCTCCGGACAGGATTGCGCCATCGCGCTGTGGGATGCGGCCAGCGGCAAATCCGTCAAACGCTGGAAGCCGGCGCCGACGCCGACGCAGGCGCTGTGTTTCGCGCCGGGCGGCGACCGGCTGGCGAGCGCGGCCGGCAAGACGGTCGTCCTGTGGGGTACGAACGGTGAGCAGTTGCACGCCTTCGCGCCGGCGGCGACCGCGGCGGTGGCGCTGCAGTTCGACAAACCGGGTACCGATCTCGGGGTTGCCCTGAATGGTGAGATTGCGGTGCATCGCATCGAGAATTCCCGCTACCAGACGCGCCGCTACAAATGGCCCGCGCCCTGTCTCACGGTAAACTTCAGCGGCAATGGACGTTTTCTCGCGACCGGCATGGCCGATGGCACCCTGCATTTCTGGAACCGTTCGACGGGAAAAGATTCGCAGATGCGCGGCTACGACGGCCGTCTCGAGCTCGTCGGCTGGGGCGACGACAGCCGCTATCTCGCGACCAGCGCCGGGCCGGAAGTCGTGCTCTGGGATTTCGGCGGACGCGGCCCCGAGGGCACGAGGCCCATCGTGCTGAGCGGACACACCGAGCGTGTCGATGCATTCGCCTGGCAACCGGATGGCGAGCATCTCGTGACCGGCGGGCGCGATTGGCGTGTCTCACTGTGGCGACCCGGCAAGGCCACTCAGCCCATCGACGTGCAGATGGTGGACTCCGACATCAGCACGGTGCGCTGGTCGCCCGACGGCAGGCACGTCGCGGTCGGCGAAAAGAAAGGCCGCGTCACGCTGTTCGACCTGGTCGCGCGATGAACATCGTGCTGCGCGATCTGACCCCTGCCGAACGAGTGGTGGTGCAGCAGCGTTTCGAGGCGCTCGCGAGCAGGCGATTCGCGCCGTCGACGAAGCGCCCGCGGTTCGAAGTGTGGTGGCCCCAGGCGCCACTCGATGCGCGTGCATTTCCCGAGGGCATTCATCCGCCCGAGAGCGAGGACGCCTTCAACGAAGCCACGCGGCTCATGGACTTCCTCAATGGCGCGAGCGGCGGCGAGTTCTACATCGCGAATCTCTCCGCGCCGAAGCCGCATTTCCGGCACGCGGGCACGTTGGACGAGGATCTCGCGCGTTGGATCCGCACGCGCCTCGTGTCGAATCCGACCGCGTTGTTGGCGTCGAATATGGACCTGCTGTTGATCACCGATGCGCAGATGCACTACTCCGTGCTCGGCGGCACGCCGGAAATCATCGACCAATTCGAGCGCCGCTTCGGCGGCGCCGCGGAGCTTCGGCAGATGTTCGCGAGCCATGTGGCGCAGATGCGCATCGGCACGGAGATCGATGACGCCAGATGGGCCGGGGACTACCTGCAAAAGTGGTCGGGCTGGGAGTCAGCGGCCTGACTGGCTGGTGGGTGCTGTTCTGCAGCCGGCCAGCGCATCGCCCAGCGCCGGCAGACGTCGCACGCTCACCGCGGCCTGATAGCGCCCCATGAGCCCCTGCAGCGCGCGCGTCCAACTGTAGTTCGCCAGCACGTGCGTGCGGGCGGCCGCGCCCGTTGCATCGAGATCGCGCTCGTACAACGCCGCGACCGAGTCCGCGAGATTCGCGGCGGCCACCTGGGGATCTGCGTGCGGTTCCGCCAGCACGCCCGCCTCGCCGGCGATGAGCTCGGGCAGCGCGCCGGCGCGCATCGCGACGACGGGCCGCCCGCAGGCCATGGCCTCGAGCACGACGAGGCCGAACGTCTCGTGCGCTCCGGCATGCACGAAGGCATCCGCGGCGGCGAAGTAGCTAGCCAGCTCGCGGTTGTCGCGGCAATACGGCAGGCGCGTGACGTTGCCGGCGCGCGCGGATACGTCGCCGCCAATCAGCAGCAGGTGATAGGGGCAACCGAGCTTGCGGAACGACTCCGTCAACACGGGGATGTTCTTCTCCGCGGAGAAACGCCCGGCAAACAACAGCAGGCGGGTGTTCGCCGCCAGGCCGAGCTCGGCGCGCAGATCGCGACCGGCGCGTCGCGGGCTGAAGGTGTCGACGTCGACACCCAGCGGCTGACACGTTGCGTGGCGTACGCCGATTTCCTCCAGGTAGTCGCACATGTACCGGCTGGGCGCGAGAACCTGCGTGCAGCGCGCGTAGGTCTCGCGCACGTACCATTCGATGAGTTTCTGCGCGGTGCTGCCGAGGCGCCGGCCGGCGAGTTGCGGGAAGTTCGAGTGATAGAACGCGATGAGCGGGACGCCGCGCCGGTGGGCGACGCCGGCCGCGGCCCACGCGGGATGGAATGCGTCGCCGACTTCGATGAGATCGGGCTCGAGGCGCTCGATGGCGCGCGCCCAGCGCAGCGGATTCAGCGGCAACCGATAGTTGAACGCGCCGGGCACCAGCCGGCCCGGAATGGTCGAGATGTCACCGGGTGCATGGAGCTCGCGATCGCCCGGCACGACCAGGCTGTGCCGCCAGCCCGTGTGCGCGCGCATCCACTCGTGCTTCGCTAACAGGTAGCGTTTCACGCCGCCGCTGGTAGGCGAATAGAACAGAGTGGCGTCGACGACGTGCATGCTTGGTGTTCTTGAAGTCCGTGGCGCCAGTATCGGAGCGTTGCAGTAGTGCGACCAGTCGGCGCAGACTGGGTTCCCTATGTCACCCATCACCTACAGACTGCTGCCCCTGGTGCTGTTTGCCGCGACTTGCGCGTACAGCGCGCGCGGCTCGAATCTAGAAACCGAGGTCGAAGCCGTTGATCCCAAGATTATTGCGTGGCGGCGGGATTTTCACCAGAACCCGGAGCTCTCCAACCGCGAAGTACGCACCTCCAAGATCGTCGCGGAGCATCTGCGCAAGCTGGGGCTCGCGGTGGAAACCGGCATCGCGCGCACGGGCGTGGTCGCATTGCTCGACACGGGCAAGCCCGGCCCGACCATCGCATTGCGCGCCGACATGGACGCGCTGCCGGTCGTCGAGCGCGCCGACGTGCCGTTTCGTTCGATGGTGAAATCTAACTACCGTGGCGAGGAAGTGGGCGTGATGCACGCCTGCGGCCACGATTCGCACACCGCCGTGCTCATGGGCGTCGCCGAGGCGTTGACCAAGATCAAGGCGGACCTGCGCGGCAAGGTGCTGTTCGTGTTCCAGCCCGCCGAGGAGGGCGCGCCCCCGGGCGAGACCGGCGGCGCGTCGGTCATGCTGAAGGAGGGCGTGTTCGAGAAGTACAAGCCCGAAGTGGCATTCGGCTGGCACGCGTGGTCGTCGCTGAACACCGGCAGCATCGGTTATCGCTCGGGGCCGTTCTTCGCGGACTCGAACGCGTGGCGCGCGACGGTCACCGGCAAACAGGCGCACGGCTCTGCGCCGTGGAAGGGCATCGACCCGATCGTCGTGTCGGCGCAGATCATCAACGCGATGCAGACCGTGGTGAGCCGGCAAACCGACATCACGGAGATTCCCGCGGCGTTCTCCGTCGGCATCATCAAGGGCGGCGTGCGCAACAACATCATCCCCGACTCCGTCGAGATGATCGGCACGCTGCGCACCTTTTCGCCCGGGCAGAAGGCCAAGATAGTGGCGAACGCGACGCGGCTGTTCGAGAAGACCGCGGAAGCCAGCGGCGCGACTGCGAAGTTCGAGATGGATTCGTACAGCAACCCGGTGACCGTGAACGAACCCAAGCTCACGGCGAAGATGCTGCCGACGCTGCAGCGCGTGGCGGGCGAGACCAACGTGAAACAGATCCCGCTGGTCACCGGGGCCGAGGATTTCGCGTATTTCGCGAACGCCGTTCCGAGCTTCTATTTCGTGGTGGGCGTGACGCCTGCCGGACAGGATGCCGTGGCCGCGCCGGTGAATCACTCACCGCTGTTCTATCTGGATGAGAAGGCCTTGCCGCTCGCGACGCGCGCGATGGCGGCGGTGGCGGTGGACTATCTGACGAAGTGAGAGGAAATGGGGACATTCCTCATTTTCCTGTAACAAAACTTAGACGCTCGCGGAGCATCGGTGCCGCTGTCGTTTTGTTACAGAAGAATGAGGAATGTCCCCATTCCTTCTCTTTCCTATCCCAGGTTCTTCGCGATCGGCAGGCGCCGCACGCGCTTGCCCGTCGCCGCGTAAATCGCATTCGCCACGGCTGGTGCGATCGGCGGCGTACCGGGCTCACCCGCGCCGCCCATCGCCTCGCCACTGTTGACGATCACCACTTCGATCTGCGGCGCTTCGTTGAGGCGCACGATCTGATAATCGTGGAAATTACTCTGCTCCACCTTGCCGTCCGCGAACGTGATCTCGCCATACAACGCGGCGGTCAATCCGTAGTTGATCGCGCTTTCCATTTGAGCGATGACGCCGCTGGGGTTCGCGGCGAAGCCACAGTCGATGGCGCACCACACCTTGTGCACGCGCACGTTGCCGCCTTCGACGGAAACCTCCGCGATTTCCGCCACGATGCTGCCGAAGGAGTCGTGCAGCGCGACGCCGCGCCCGCGGCCGGCAGGCGCACCACCGGCCCAGTTGCACGCTTCCGCCACCGCGTTCAATACCGCGAGCTGCCGCGGCTTCGCGGCCAGCAACTTGCGGCGCATCTCCACCGGATCCTGTCCACCGAGCACCGCGAGCTCATCGAGCGCGCAGTTCACGGTGAAACCCGTGTGCGAGTGACCGACCGAGCGCCACCACAACACCGGCACGGTCGGATTGCCGCCGTGCGTATCCACGAAAACATTCGGGATGGCGTACGGCATGTCGGACGCGCCCTCGACGCTCGACTGATCGAATGCCTGCCCCTTCGGGATGAACCCCTCCGTCCAGCCGCCGCGCAGCACGCCCTGACTGACGATGCATTGCTGCCACGCCACCGGATTGCCCTGCGCATCGACACCCGCGCGCACGCGCGACATCACGAACGGCCGGTAGTGCAGGCCGCGCACATCGTCCTCGCGGGTCCAAACTACCTGCACGGGCCTGCCAACCGCCTTCGACGCATGCACGGCCTCGACGGCCACGTCCGCGTTGCGCTGCGCGCGCCGGCCGAAGCCGCCACCCAGGAACCGGCTGTGCAGCTTCACCTTCGCGGGGTCCATGCCGAGCACCTGCGCCGCCGCGTCGCGGTCCGCGGACTGCATCTGCGTGCCGAGGTACAGGTCACAGCCGTCGGCGCGCACGTCCGCGAGGCAGTTCAGCGGCTCCATCGGCGAGTGCGATAGATAGGGCAGTTCGTACTCGACGTCCAGGCGCTGCGCTGCGCCGGCCAGCGCCGCCGGCACTGCGCCGGTGTCGCGCGCCACGGCGCCGCGCTGGCGCAGCAGCGTTTGGTACTCGGCGCGCAGCGCCGCGGTCGAGAATTGCTTGTTGGCCCCTTCGTCCCACTCGACCGTCAGCGCATCGCGACCGCGCTTGGCCGCCCAGGTGTTGGTGGCGTACACGGCCACGCCGCTCGGCAGCTGCTTCACGTCGACCACGCCGCGTACCGCGCGCGCGGCCGTGTCATCGATCTTCACGAGCTTCGCGCCGACCACCGGCGGCCGCGCGACCACGGCGTGCAACATGCCTGTCAGCCGCGCGTCGATTCCGAACTGCGCGCTGCCATCCACCTTCATCGGCGCATCGAGCCGCTTGTGTGGCTTGCCCAGATATTTGAACTGCGCGGGATCCTTGAGCGTCACCTGCTCCGGGACCGGCAACCCGGCCGCGGCATCCGCCAGGGCGCCGTACGACAGCCTCGTCGACCCCTTCATCACCACGCCATTCTCGGTGCGCAAATCCGCCACGTCGGCCTGCCAGTGCTGCGCGGCCGCGGCCAGCAGCATGGCGCGGGCCCGCGCGCCGGCCTCGCGCAATTGTTGATAGGTGGTGCTGGTGCTCATGCTGCCGCCGGTGAACTGCATGGGCATGAACGGCACGTTGAAGGCGGCGTCCGCGCCGGAGAATTCGACCTGGACTCGCGCCAGATCGACGTCGAGCTCCTCAGCCAGCACCATCGCGAGGCCGGTGTAGATGCCCTGGCCCATCTCGGACTTGCCGATGATCAGAGTGATGGAATCGTCGGGCGCGATGCGCACGAAGGCATTGGGCGCGAACGTGCGGCCCGAGGGCGCGCCGCCCTTCGCCGCGCGTCTGTCGGCGAAGTGCATGCCGAGCACCAGCCCGCCACCGATGATGCCGGTGGCGACCCCCGCAGTGAGGAAGGCGCGGCGGTTCAGCGAGGAATTGTTCGAATCGGCCATGGCGCACGCTCCGCATCAGCCCGGGGCACCGATGTTAAGGTAGCTCCCATGCATTTGGAATTTTTTGGCGCGGCGGGCGAAGTGACCGGTTCCTGCCACATCCTGCGCGTGGGCGGACGGGAGCTGCTGCTCGACTGCGGCATGATCCAGGGTGGCCGCGACGCGCCCGAGCGCAACCGGCAGCCGTTTCCGTTCGATGCCGCCGCCATCGACGCCGTCGTGCTGAGCCACGCGCACATCGACCATTGCGGGCGGCTGCCGCTGCTCGTGAAGCGCGGTTATCGAGGCCCTATCTACACGAACTCGGCCTGCGCCGCGCTGGTGCCCATCCTGCTGCGCGACTCCGCGAACCTGGCCCGTGCGGACGCGGAGCGCGCGAACCGCCACGCGCCCCCTGCGGCACCGCCACGCCAGCCTCTCTACGACCTCGACGACGTCGCGGCCACCCTTGCGCTGCTGCAGCCCATTCCGTACGACACCCACCGAGAGTTGCTGCCTGGGGTCACGGTGCGCGTGCGCGACGCCGGCCACATCATGGGATCGTCGAGCATCGAGCTGTGGGTCACCGAAGGCGCCGTCGTTCATGGCGCGCCTCCGGCACGACGCAAGCTCGTATTCTCGGGCGATCTCGGCCAATACGACACGCCCATCCTGCACGATCCATGGAGGTTCGAATCCGCGGACGTGGTGCTCATGGAGAGCACCTACGGGGACCGTCTGCATCGCGGCCGCGAGGATACCGAGCGCGAGCTCGGCGCCATCCTCGCCGCGGCCGCGCGCGACGGCGGCAACGTCGTCGTGCCGGCGTTCGCGGTCGGCCGCAGCCAGGAATTGCTCTACCTACTCGCGAAGAACTACGCCGAGTGGCACGTGGCGCGCTGGAAGATCTTCCTCGACAGCCCGATGGCCATCGCCGCGAGTCGCGTCTACTGGCAGAACCCGGAGCGCTTCGACGAGGAGGCGTCGCGTCTGCGCGCGAGCTTCAAGGGCATGCCGCCGCTGCCCAACCTCGTGCTCTCGGAGAGCTCGGAAGATTCGCGCGCCATAAACTCGGTGCGCGGCGGCGCGCTCATCATCGCCGGCAGCGGCATGGCGAATGGCGGACGCGTCCTGCATCACCTCGCACACAACCTGCCGCGACCCGACTGTCACGTGCTCATCGTCGGCTTCCAGGCGCCGGGCACGCTGGGCCGGCAGCTCGTCGATCGCGTGCCCGAAGTGCGCATCCACGGACACACCGTGCGCTGCCAGGCGCAAATACACACGCTGGGCGGCTTGTCGGCGCACGGCGATCAGGCCGCGCTGCTGCGCTGGTACGACAGCTTCACGCCGCGGCCGCCGGTGTATCTGGTGCACGGCGAGGTGCGCTCCGCCGAAGCATTGGCGGTGAAGCTGCGCGAACGCGGTGCAAGCGCCACGGTCACTCGTCCCGGCTTGAAAGTCGAGCTGTCGGACTTGAACGTTCTGGCCCGCGATGCGCCCAATGTCTAGAATCCCCCGCACCTAACAATCCGGATTTCACCCTGATGAATGTCGAAGAAAGCCGCGACGGCTCGATGCTGGATCGCTTCATGTCCTTCGCCGCTCGCGTGCAGCCGCGCGAGAAACGTCACGTGGGGCTCGGTATCGTGCTGCTGTTCTGCGTGTTCGCGGGCTACGGCGCGGTCAAGCCGGTCCGCGACACCATCGGCACCGTGATCGGCACCGAGGCGACGCAGGACCTGTGGTGGTTCACCGCGCTGTTCGGCATCCTCGCGGTTCCCTCCTACGGCTGGCTGGTGGCGACCGTGCGCCGCGCGGTGCTGTTGCCGGCTATCTACGGATTCATGGCGGTCGGGTTCACGCTGTGCGCGTGGGGCTTCTGGATGTACCCGAAAGACCCGGTGCTGTCGCGCGTGTTCTACGTGTACATCAGCGTCATGAATCTCATGACGATCTCCATCTTCTGGAGCTTCCTGCTCGAGGTGTTCGACAGCGCGCAAACCAAGCGATTGTTCGCCGTGATCGCGGTGGGCGGCACCGCGGGTGCATTCTTCGGGCCGCTCATCACGCGCGGCGTGGTCGCGGCCATCGGCAACCACGGCGTGCTGCTCGTGGGCGCCGGTTTTTACGTGGCCGCGTTGTTCCTGCAGCGGCTCATCATCCTCGCGCCGCGCAGCTCGGATTCCGCGCCCGCGGCACTGGCCGAGCAGCAGCGCCCCATCGGCGGCAATCCGTTCGCGGGGTTCATGCTCGTCATGCGCTCGCCGTACTTGCGCGGCATCATGCTGTTCATCGTCGGCATTTCCGCCATCAACACTTTCCTGTACTTCGAGGCCATCGACATGGTCGCGAAGCGCTTCAACGAAATCACGCGGCGCACCGAAGTGTTCGCGAACCTCGACGCGATCATCCAGGGCCTCACGGCGCTCACCCAGCTCTTCCTCACGGGTCGCATCGCGACGCGCTTCGGCCTCACGCTGCTGCTCGTGGCGGTGCCGTTCATCATGGTGCTCGGCCTGACATGGTTCGCGTTCTCGGGCACGTTCATGGTGCTGGCGATCGCGCTCATCGTGCGGCGCTGGGGTGAGTACGCGTTCATACGCCCCGGCCGCGAGATGCTGTTCAGCCGCGTCGACAAGGAGAGCAAGTACAAGGCGAAGAACCTCTGCGACGTCGCCGTCTACCGATCGGCCGACGTGGTCTTTGCGCAGATCAAGCAGCTCTTCGATCGCATCGGTGTGAGCGGCATGAAGGAAACGATGATCGTGGCCGGCGTGTCGTTCGCGTGGGGTCTGAACGGCTGGTGGCTCGCGCGCCGGCACGAGAAGGAGGCGCCGAAGCCGTAGGAACCATCCGGCAGGCATGGAACTCGCTTCGCGCCAGTCCGTCTGCCGGTCATGCCTTCGAGTGTCATACGGACATATCGATACGATCCCGTCGACCATCGTCTGGACGTGGTGTTCGTCTCGGGCCGGCGCTATCGGTATCACGACGTGCCGGAACACCTCTACGACGAGATGCGGCGCGCGTTCTCGAAGGGCGAGTTCTTCAATTCGAATATCCGCGAGCACTTCCGATACACGCGAGTGAACTGATGGCCGGCGCGCGACCGATTGCGCACCGGGCGAGCCCTGTCCCCATTTACCCCATTACGCAACGGCGGCGTCGGAAGCCTTTTTCTCGTGCGGTAGAGTGATGCGGAAGCGGGTGTATTCACCCTGCTTGGTCGCGATTCCGACCTTGCCGCCGGCCTTGTTGACCAGGTCGCGCACCACGTCCATGCCGATGCCGCGCGCGCCGTCCTGGCCGACGGTGGTGAACCCCGGGCGGAAGATCAGACTGGCGAGCTTGCGCGCGTCGACGTTCGCGGCGGCTACCGGCGTCATCACGCCCTGGCGCACGGCCTCGGCGCGGATCTTTTCGTGATCCAACCCGCGACCGTCGTCCTGCACGCTGAGCTTGAACCCCTCCGTGCCGGCGCTCATGAACTGGACGGCGACGGTGCCTACCTCGGGTTTGTCGAGCGCGGCGCGATCGGCGGGTGCCTCGATGCCGTGGCGGATCGCATTGTGAATGAGCTGTCCGAGGATCTTCTCGATCGCGCGGCGATAGTTCGCGGGCACGTCATCGAGGCCCACGACCACCAGCGAGACACGCTTCGAATACATGTCGGCGAGGAAGTGCGCCATCTCCTGCAGGCTTTCCGCCGACAGGTCCGAGAGCCGTGCCGACTTGGCCGTGGCACCGAGGGCCGCCTGCTGCACAGTCGTGGTGGCGGAGCTCGCTACGCCGGTGCCGATGCCGGTGCCGCGACCGAGGCGCGGCTGGCGGATCGTCGTGCCGGTCAGCGTGGCCGAACGCTGCGTGCCCTCGATGGGCATCGGATCCAACGTGCCGTTCTGGGCGCGCCAGTCGCGCAGCCGCGCGACGACTTCGCCCTGAATGGCGAGATGGCTCAACAGGTCGTCGAGCTTCACGGCGAGTGGCAGGAAATCGTTGCCGGACAGCGTGGGCTTGTCGCGCAGCTCGCCGAGCGCGGCTTCGAAGCGCTGCGCGCGCTCGCCGACGGATGGCAGCGGCAGGCGCTCGGCGCGCGCATGAATGCCGCGGATGAGCTCGAGTATGAGCACCAGCTTCTCGCGGAATGCCTGCGGCTCGCGCGCGGGTAGTTTGATGATGGCGCGCAGCTGGCCGGCCTTCTCGCGCGCGTCGGACAAGAAATGATCGAGCCGCGCCGCGTCGACGTGCACGATCTCCTTGAGCACCTCCGACATGCGCGCATCGGGAGGGTCGATGATCTCGGACGGATCCGGGAGCGTCGGCTTCGCGGCCGCGGCCGCGGCCGATTCCGGCTTCATCACCTCGGGCGAGGTGATGGTGGTCGCGAGGTAGTGCGCGGAATCGGTGCCCAGGCTCGGCGTCGCGGCCGCGAGTCGCACGGCCGGCGCTTCCATGGGGGCTTCCGCGGTCGGCGCGGCTGTGCGAACGCGCTCGGACGGCAGTGAATCTTCGGTGAGGTTCAGCGAGCCGAGCTCGAACTCGGCGGTGGTCAGCGCGGGCTCGGGCGTCGCCGATGCAGCCGGCGTGGGCCGGTCGGTGGCGGGGGCCTGCAGCCACTGCGGAATTTCTGCTTCCGGGGGCAGCTCGAGCGGCGGCGGTGACAGCGGCTCGATGGCCACGGGCGCCGCGGCCGGGGCGGTCATCGCGGCGGCATCGACCGAGGTGATATCGGCAATGGCGGCGCCTTCCGGTATCACGAGCGCGGGGCGTACACCGGTCTCGCCCGCGAGTCGCTTGGCGAACGTGTCTTCGTCGAGCGCCGGCACTTCGATGGTGTGCGGCACCATGCGCGGCGCGGAGATGCGCTCCACCGAAACGATGATGTGGTGCACGCGGCCGTCGACGACCAGGCGCGCGAAGCGGATCGCGAGATGGCGCGAGCCCGAATGCACGCGCTGCAGGGGATTCGCGGTGGCGTCCACGACGGCGGTGGGCTCGGCCTTCCACAGCATTTCCAGATAGGCAACGGCCTCGCGCCGCATGTGCACGTCGACCAGCTCGGCGATGACCTGCACGAACGCGGTGCCCGTGGCGCAGGTGTGGCCTAACAACTCCGGCGCGACCGCCGACGCCTCGCCCATGAGCTTGTGCTCGCGATCCAGGAACAACACGCCAGCCTGGGACAGCTCGAGCATCGCGTACGATTGCGCGCGCGCCACGACCAGCTGCTCGTCGCGCGACCGCAGCGCGCCGCGCTGGGTCAGGGCGTAGAGGGCTACGCCGATCAGGCAGATGAGCGCCGCCGCCAGTGCCACGATCGGAAAGGTGAGGAACTCCACGGCCGGCCTATGAAATGGCGTTGGCCGCGACCAGCGCGCGCGGATCGCTGGTGCCGCGATCGCCCAGCGCCTGCATCATCTGCTCGATCGCCACGAGCAACTCGTCGCAGGAGGCGATGCGATGCTCGCGCGATTTCGACATGAGTCGCTCGAGCAATGGTTGATAGGAAAGGTGGTGCACGGGCAATTCCGGCACCGGGGCCATCACGTGCTGCTGGAGCACGTCGATGGCGGAGGCACCGAGATAGGGCTTCTTGCCCGCGAGCATCTCATAGAGGATGACGCCGAGACTGTACACATCGGTACGCGCGTCGAGCACCTCGCCCTGCGCCTGCTCGGGGCTCATGTAGTAAGGCGAGCCGCGCAACACGCCGGTGCGCGTGCTGCCGTCACCCGAGAGCAGGCTGCGCGCGAGACCGAAATCGATGAGTACCACGCTGCCGTCGTCGCGCAGCATGACATTGGGTGGTTTGAGATCGCGGTGGATGAGGCCGGAGTCGTGCACCACTTTCAGTGAGCGCGCGATCTCGCGCAGGAAGGCGATGGCCTCGTCGGACGTCAGCGGATTCTGCAGCCGCGCCTTGAGGTCGCCGCACGGGAAATATTCCATCGCGAGGTACTCGACGCCCTCGTGAATGCCGTAGTCGAACAGATCGATGATCGACGGATGATCGAGCGCTGCAATGGCCTCGAACTCGCGCTGGAACATGATCGCGCGCTGCCCGGTGTCGCTGGCGTCGCCGGAATGTTTGCGCTTGGACACCTTCAACGCGACGTTGTGACCGAGATCCTCGCAGATCGCCAGATAGACGGCGGCCGCCTCGGACTCGCCGATCTTCTGCAAGATCGTGTAACCCGGGATGTGGTGAGTCTCGGGCGCGATCTGCTTCGATTCCTTCGTCTGTGCCTTCGGCATATCCGGCGGCGAAGACTCCGACGCCGCGCGCGCGGCCGGCAAGGAGCGGGCGGCGGGTTCATCGGCGTCCGCCGCCATGACCTTTGCTTCGGCCTTCACGTCGGCCTTGCGCGACTCCGGCACGGACCCGACCGCCGCGCGGGCGGCGTGCGCGAGACTCGCACCCGTGTGCGTGGAAATGTGCGGCTTCGCCGGCGGCTCGACCGGGGTCGCCTGCGCCGCCCGCGCGGCCTGCGCGAGACTGGCACCGGTGTGCGTGGATACATGCGACTTCGCGGGCGGCTCGGCCAGCGCGGCTCTGGCCGCCTGCGCGAGCCCTGCGCCCGCCTGCGTGGCGCCGGGCGATCGCACGGGATGTTCGGCGAGCGCGGTCTGCGCCGCCCGCGCGAGGGCGGAGCCCGTTCCCGTGTGCGTGGAGCTGAACGCCTTCACGGGATGCTCCGTCAGCGCGGCTTTCGCCGCCTGCGCGAGGCCGGAACCGGCGCCGGTGTGGGTGGCGCGCGGCGACAACGGTGGCGCCGCTCGCTCGCCCTCGGGCCTGGAAGGGCCGTTCGCGCTGCCGGCTCGCGCCGCGCGCTGCGCAGCCTTCTCGATGGTGCGCAGCGTGAGCTTGATCGAGCGCGTCAGCCGCTGCGGAGTCAGCAGGCGCTTGGGTAGATAGTCGGCCGCTCCGAGTCGCAGGCTGCGCACGGCCGTGAGCTCGCTGCCGCCCTCGGCGAGCACGATCATCTCGGGGAAGCCGGCCTGCCCGCGCAGCTTGCGAATCCACTCGAGCCCGTCGGTGGTGGGCTCTTCGTAGCTTTCGTCGAACGCCAACCCTAGCAGGACGATGTCGTAGTCGCGCGCGGTCATCGCGGTGCGCACGCGGCCGAAAGAAGACCAGTCCATGATCACGACCGAATCGTTGGGCCAGCCGACGCCGATGGCGTGGTGCAGCCAGGCGGCGTACTTCGCGTCGCGCTCGATGATGAGAAACTTCTGATTGCGCGGCTCTTCCATCTGCCTATTCATCCGTGAATCGGATCCGTACCGCCGCGCGTTGCTCCACGGCCTTGGCCTCGCGCACCACCGGCTTGTAGCGCCACTGGCTGATGGCGGTGCGCGCGGCGGCGTCGAACGTGCGGCGCGGGCTCGAATTGGTGATCACGATGTCGCCGGTCGAGCCATCGGTGCGTACCGTGAACTCGAGCTCCACCCAGCCAGAAATCCGCCGATCGCGCGCGTATGCCGGAAACTTCGGCGCCACGTATTCCACCCGCTGCAGCGAGTTCGCGCCCACGACCGAGTCCTGCTGCGCGATCCGCTCGCGTGTCGCCGCGAGCTCGGTCTCGGCCGCAGACAAATCCGGGCTGGTGAAACCGATCTGGCGCGCCTCGCTGTTCCACACGTCCGCCGCATTGACGTCGTTGCGTGCGAGTGCGCCGCGCATTTCGCGCAGATATGCATTGCCGAGATTCTGCCGCGCGGTCGCGACCACGGGGTTCGATCCATCGGCGCTGATGAGTGCCAGCAGGTGCTGCTTCGCGCTGTCCGACGGCTCGAGCAGGCGGTTCGCGCCGAGTGCCGTAGTGAACGCCTGAGTGAGGGCGGCGACCTTGCTGGCGCGCTCGCCGATGAGCTTGTCCTGCAGCGAGCGGCGGATGTTCGCGAGCTCCGGACGCGCCGCCCCCGCGCCGTCGGCATTGGCGAGCCAGCGTTCCGTCTCGGCGGCATTGACGGCGTCGACGGCGGCGGCCGCACGCGTCAGCATTTCCTTCTGCAGCGCGCGCGACACCTCGGGCAGCGTCGGATCTTCCGGAATGGTCTGGCGCGCCGCTTCCAGGTAGAAGCGCGCGCTGTCCTCGGGCGGCTCGATGAGCGCGCCGCTCTTGAGGCGCGCGTTCGCCAGCCGTAGATAGGCGGCGCCCTTCTCGGCGTTGTCCTTGACGTCGACGTCCTGCTTGCGCATCAGCGCCGCACGCTCGTGCTCCATGTCGATCTGCATCATGAGAAACGCACCGCGCGCGGTGGCGGGGGTCAGTTTCTCCGCAACGCCGACCATGCTCTTCGCGTCTTCGGGATTGCCCGCGGTCAGCGCGCGCTCCGCCGCGCTCAGCAGGCGGTCGGCGACGCGTACCAGTCCGGCCTTCGCGAGCGTGTTGGTCGGATCCATCGCGAGCACGCCGTTGAACAGCTCGACCGCGTTGCGGTCGGCAGGCGAGGCGAGTTCCCCGCGTTGTAAGGCCGCCTCGGCCTGCTCCAGTTGATTGCGCAGCCGCTGATCGAACGTCAGCGCCGGTGCGGAAGGCGTCTGCTGCGTGGATTCGTCGGGCACGCGCACCGTGGCAGGAGTGCGCGCGGTCACGGCCGGCGCCGACGCGGTGGGCGGCGTCGCGGGCTGACGCAGACGCTCGGCGACGGATTGCTCTGCGGCTGGAGTCGTTGGCGCTGCCACCGGCGCCGGCGCCGGCGTTTGCACCGGCGTGACAGCGGGCTCTGGCGTCGGCACCGTCTGCGCCGCCCGCTCCGCTGCCTGGGGCGGCTCCGCGGTCTCGTCCTGGCGCGGCGACGCTTGCTGCGCCACGTGCGCGTCGCGCGGCGCATCGCCGCCGCCGGAGCTCATCGCATACCACAGTCCACCGCCGAGGACGACCACGGCCGCGGCGGCCGCGGCTCTAACTAACAACTTGCCACGCCCTTCGCCCGTCGTCTCGTTGCTCGCGAATTCGGCGCGCGAGAAGTCCGGGCGCACCTGCTCGAGCGTGCGCTCGACGTTCTCCACTTCGTGCCGGCGCAGCGCGGCTTCGACGAACAATCGCACCCGCGGTGCCGATACCGGGCGATGCAGGAATCGATAGACGACACCCGAAGTGATCTGACTGGCGACCTTCGACTGTTCCTCGGCCGTGCCGGCGACGACCAGCACGAGATCGGGCCACGTGCCGCGCAGACGCTCGGACATCGCGGCCAGATCGCCTTCGATGAACATGCTGTCGAGTAGACAGGCCGAGACGCGACGGCTGTTGAGATGCGGAGTCAGCTCCGCTTCCGAAGTTACCAGGATGAGATCGTGCGCAGGATCGATCGTGCTGCGCAGAAGACCGATGAGCGCTCTATCCTGCGTGAGCGCAGCAATCGCCACCGGCGCCTGAACGGGCGCGAGCGTGGGTGGATTGAAGTCCGACTGCGGCAGCATGGGGTTCGCAGGTCCCTGAAAGACAGTGAAAAGAAGGGGTTCCGGGGCACTTTAACAAGATATGTAAGTTTATCGGTGCGACGTGCCGCACGACCTCGCGCACCGGTAATCCGTGAACTGCGTCCCGTGGCCATTGTCCCGTAACGAGACAGTTTTCACAGTTGGGGTCGTGGTTTGCCGCCGTTATGATCGCGACCGCCCTGCAGCAATTGGAGTGATAAATGCCTTTCAGAGCTGTGTTTTTAGCGCTCCTGCTGGCTGCCGCGGCCGGTCCGGTCCTGGCGGCCGGTCCAAACAATGCCCAGGAGAAGGGCGCCCGGGACTTCCTGGTCGCCGCGGCCAGCGGCAGCGCCCAGGCCATCGCCCAGGAGCTGCATCCAGAAGAGCTGGAAAAGCTGCGCGGGCGTCTGATCGAGCTGCTGCGCGCCGAGAACTCGCGCCGCGACAACACCTACCGTTCACGGCTGTTCGGGCCCGGCCGCTCGCTGGCCGAGCTCGAGAGCATGACCGCAGTACGTTTCTATGGCGCCCTGGCGGACCGCCTGCGGCTGCGCGCCCGACCGTATGAGAAGTTCGAATGGCTGGCGGTCGTCCCGGATGGCAAGGTGGTCTATCTACTTGGAAAGGGCGTGCCGGCCAAGGATCGCGGCGCGGTCAAGGTCACCGTCACCGTGGGGCTGCTGCAATACGGCGCGCAGTGGCGCGCCATCATTCCGACCGAGATCGAGGCCCAGATCGACGATTTGCTCGAAAACCGCGCCACCCCGGCTCCCGTGGTGGCCGGCAGCGGCAGCCCGGGCGGCGCGGCCGCCGCGCAGGCGCCGCTGGCGTCCGGCATCAGCGAGCTGCTGGCGCGTGCCGAAGCGTCGCTGGCCGGGGGAAATTGCGAGGAATACTACGACGAGGTCATGAGCCCGAACTTCAACCGCGCCACCGCGCGCAGCGCGCGCAAGACGCTGCTGAACGCCTGCACGAACAACGAGAGCACCCGCGAGACCATGATCACCACGCTGCGCATCGTGCAGGAGCTGCGGCCGCGCTACGATCTCGGCGGCGCGCGTGCCGTCTACGACGTCAGCGGCCAGGGCCTGCCGTACGAGCGCTTCGTACTCGAGAAGGTCAAGGACCGCTGGTACATAGCCGAATAGGTAGGTCCGAACCATGCTGAACATACGACCGGCAACGCGTGCCGACGCGGCGACCGTGGCAAGCCTGGTGCGCGAGCTGGCGGACTACGAAAAGCTTTCGCATGAGGCGCAGGCGGGCCCGGAAGATTTCCTGCGCGAGCTGGAATCCCCAAACCCGGTCATCCGCGTGCTGATCGCCGACTGGAATGGCGAGCCGGCGGGTTTCGCGCTCTATTTCTTCAACTTCTCGACCTTCGTCGGGCGTCCGGGACTGTATCTCGAAGATCTGTTCGTGCGCCCCGCGCTGCGCAGTCTGGGGCTCGGCCGCGCGCTGCTGCGCGAGCTCGCGCGCGTCGCCGAGGCGCGCGGCTGCGGCCGCATGGAATGGGCCGTACTCGACTGGAACGAGCCGGCGTTGAAGTTCTACCAGACGCTGGGCGCGCGCCAGATGAAGGAGTGGATCATCCACCGGCTGACGCCGGTCGAGATCGCGAAGCTCGCCGCCGAGCGCTGAGGCTCGCAGAGCTTCCCTAGTTCCCGTCGATTGTGAATCGAGTGCCGCGGAACGACAGCCGTGCGCCGGTTGGCGTGATGAACTCGACGCGCACGCCTTCGGGCAACGAGTCGCCCTCGCGCAGCTTCCGCATGTTGATGAACACGAAGCGCTCCGCGGGATTCGCGGCGTACACGTGCATGTCGAGCCGCAGCTCGGGAAGCTGCGTGCCGCGCGCGATCAATTCGTCGCGCGATGGCGCGCCGCTCGCGCTGCGCGCCTCCGTTGTCGCCCGCGCCTGCGCGGGCGTCACGGCCTCCGCGTAATCGCTGGCGTTGTAGTCAGGCGGCACGGATTGCTCGTGGCCGGAGAGCACCGGCTCCTCGACGAGCGGCGGTGCGCTGCTAGGCGCGATGGCACCGGCCTGAACGTCGTGCATGCCGGTCGCCCCCGTCCCCACGACAATAGTCGGCGCTGAGCCCACGGGAATGTTCACGGTCGTCGGAATCGTCACGGTCGCCGGCACCGTGACCATGCCGGGTGGTGCGCCGGCTGTCGCGGCGGCCAAGCTATTGCCTGCGCCCGCGCTCGCCGCGGGGGGCGGCGCATCGGCCGCGCGCAGCAACAACCACGCAAGCGCCGCGACATTCACCACGAACAACACCGCCAGGCCGATGGCCCACAGCGGAAATTTGCGCCGCCGCTGCGCGACCTTCACTTCGAACAGCGCGGGCGAAGTCTGCCGCTGGCGGTCCATTTCGGATTTCTTGAGTGCATCGAGAATGAAAGACATCTCAGCTCCCGAGATCGGCGAGCAGACTGGGACTGCCGGCCTCTTTGAGTGCGCCGTCGAGCACAACCTGTGTCTGAACGCCCGCGATGCCGTCGACGGACAGACGGTTCCTACGCTGGAAATCCTCGACCAGCGTGACCAGGTCCGCGTCGAAGCGGTCGCTGGCCTGCTCCTGCGGCAGCCCGTTCACGCGATGCAGGCTCTCCCGCAGCCACTTCACGCGCGCGTCGCGCGCGCCGAACGCGAGCACCTGCGAGCTGCCCGAAGCCGGACGCCACAGCAGGACGTACTCGCCGAACCAGCTGCGCAACAGATCGCCGACCCGCACCGCGCGCTGCGCGCCGCCGAGGTCCACGAGCGCGCGCTCGTCGTCGAGCCCCGTGAGCACCACCTGGTGCGGGCGGCCCGCCGCATCGATCACGTTGAGCACCGCGGGCCGGTTGAACAGCCGCAGCTGCGCGAGCGAGCCGCGCTGCGTGAGGCACTCGAGCCCTGCCCGCAGCGCCTGGGTGCACGGGTCGGTCTGACCCGCGACGTAGCCGGTTTTCCAGAGCGCGAATAGCTTGTTGTACGCGTTGTCGGGGTCGGTCTCGGCGTCGTACTTGACTAACAGCTCCTCGAGCGCCGGCGGGGGCGGCGCGGGCTTCGCAGTGACCGCCGGCACCGCGGGCTGGATGGCGGCCGCCGGCGGCGCGGCGACCGGACGCTCTAGAAAGCGGGGTACGAACAGCACGGCGCTGGCCACGGCCACCGCGGCGATGGCCGAGCCCGCCGCCCATGGCACCCAGCGAGGCGGAATCGTACGCCCGAACACCTCGCCCGCGGCACGGCGCACGACGCTGGCGTTCACGACGTGTCGGTCTTCGGTAAAGGCACCGAGCAGCGCGCGGTCGCAGATGATGTTGATGAGGCGTGGCACGCCGCTGGACAGGCGTCGCACTTCGCGCAGCGCGCCGCTCGTGAACACGTCGTGCGCGGCGCCCGCGACGCGCAGGCGGTGGCGCACGTACGAAGCGGTCTCGTTGCGCGACAGCGGATCGAGGTGATAACGCCCGGTGATGCGCTGGGCGAGCTGCCGCAGCTCGGTGCGCGCCAGCAGCTCGCGCAACTCCGGCTGACCGATCAGGATGATCTGCAGCAGCTTCTGCGTTTCGGTTTCGAGATTGGTGAGCAACCGCACCTGCTCGAGCACTTCCGGCGCGAGGTTCTGCGCCTCGTCGACGACCAGCACGATGCGCTTGCCGTCGGCATGCGCATTGAGCAGGTGCAGGCTCAGGTGGTCGACCAGATCTTTGAGGCTGGTTTCCGACTCCGGCGGAATCGAGATGCCGATCTCCTCGCAGATCGCGAGCAGGAACTCCGACGGCTTCATGCGCGGATTGAGGATCAGCGCGATCTCGGCGTGCTTCGGTGCCTGAGCGAGCAACGATCGAACTACCGTCGTCTTGCCCGTGCCGACCTCTCCGGTGAGCTGGATGAAGCCGCCGGCCTCGTTGATGCCATACACCAGGTGTGCGAGCGCCTCCGCGTGCCGTTCCGAGAGGAACAGGTAGCGCGGATCGGGAGTGATGGAAAACGGCTTTTCGTTGAGGCCGAAGAAAGAGGCGTACATGTCTATGCGGTCTGAAAATTTGGGCCGCAAGGTTCTAACGGCCGGGGAGTATTACACGGGTTCTGAAGGCCCGCCGTCCATGAAATCCACGCTGCGGGCCTCTGCTCAGCCTACCGGCGCGGGGGCGGTGTCGGCGCCGGGCTACGCGTGCGGATCCTGCGCCGTCCGGGCGCCTCCTCGGAAGAGTTTTCCCCGCTTTCCTCCGTGTCGTGGGCCTCGGGCAGGGCGCTGCCGCGCCGGACCGCGAGGTTGCCGAACCGCTCCCGGATCAGATCGACGGTGGCATCCAGCGCGTTCGCACCGGAATGGCCGGCCGATGCCGCCGCGGCCGGCGTCACGCGGGGAGATGCGAACAGGTCCATCTGATCGGCCGCGTGCAGGTGGTTCACGCCCACTCCTAACAACCGTACCGGCGCGCGCGGCTGCTCCTCGAGCCACACCGTCAACAGCTCGGTGGCGACCTTGGCGATGGTGCGCGAGTCGGTGGTGGAGGGCTCGAAGCGCTTCTGGCGCGTGAACGTGGTGAAGTCGGCGCGCCGGATCTTCACCTGTACACAGCCGCTGGCGAGATTCTGCGCGCGCATGCGCTGGCTGGCGCGATCGGCGAGGCGCATGACCTCCGCCTTCATGCGCGAATGATCCGTGAGATCGCTGAAGAACGTCTCCTCGGCGGAGATCGATTTCTCGTCCCACTCCGACATGACCGGGCGCTCGTCGATGCCGGACGCGCGCTCGCGCATGCGCTGCGAGTCGCGACCGAAGATGGGCCACAGCACCGAGTCGGGCGCGGTGCGCAGCAGCTCGAACGTGGTCAGGCCCGCGGCCGTGACGCGCTCGCCGAGCTTGCGTCCCAGGCCGGGCAGGCGCCGCACGGGCAGCGGATCGAGCACGGCGCGCATGTTGTCGGCGTTCACGACCGTCAGTCCGTCGGGCTTCTCGAGATCCGAGGCGATTTTTGCGACCAGCTTGTTAGGCGCCACGCCCACCGACGCGCCGAGGCCGGTCACCGTGCGGATCTTCTGTTTGATGCCGCGCGCGATCGAGATCGCGTCGCCCTTGAGCGCGAGGCTGGCGGTGACGTCGAGGAACGCCTCGTCGAGCGACAGGCCCTCGACCACCGGCGTGTATTCGTGGAAGACCGCAAAGACCTGGTGCGAAACTTCGCGATACACCGACATGCGCGGCTTGACGCAGATGGCGTGCGGACAGCGGCGCAGCGCCTCGCGGATCGGCATCGCAGAGCGCACGCCGAAGACGCGCACTTCGTAACTGGCTGCGGCCACCACGCCGCGATTGCTGGTGCCGCCGACGATGACGGGCCGGCCTAGCAGCCGCGGGTCGTCGCGCTGCTCGACGGAGGCGTAGAACGCATCCATATCGACGTGCAGGATGGCGCGCAGGGCGGTCATGGACCGCTCTTTTACAACTTCCCGGTCTGCCAGTGCAGCACATTTAGGACGAACTGGAAGTTCGCCTCGGCGCCTGGCTTGTTCATGCCCTTGGGCCTGCCGCCGGCAACTCGAATGCGCGACGGGGTATGCACCGCGGCTCGACGCTACTGGACCGTGATGGTGATCTTCTTCGAAATCACCGCGGGATCGTGCGGCACGTGCAGCGAATCGCCGAGCACCAGCATCAACGTGTGCTTGCCGGGCGGCAGCGTGACGGTGGTTTCCGTCTGTCCCTTGCCGAAGTGCACGGTTTTTTCATTCGCCGGCAGCGGCTGCGCGAGATCGGTGGGCTGATCGCTGTCGATGAGCAGATGGTGATGGCCGGTGTTCTCGAGCTTGATGCCGGCAGGCGCGATGCCCATGCCCTTGAGCCCGAAGACCACGGTGACCGGTCCTTTGACCTTGGCGCCATCCCGAGGCGAGACGATGTACGCCTCGACGCCGGGGGGGGAAGGCTCGCGCGCGAGCGCGGCATGATCCGCGCCCAGTGCGCACAGCGCGACGATTGCGAATGTTCTGGTCTTCATCGACGTCTCCTTGTCGTGAGGGTGGCTACGATATGCGCGCTCGCGGCTGCCGTCCAATGTGCGCGCCTCCGGCTGCCGTCCAATGTGCGCGCCTCCGGCTGTTGTGCAATGTGCGCGCCTCCGGCGCGACGCAAATTACGCGCACGTCACTTCAGCATTACGCTGAGCATCAGGGCGAGCAGCAAGGACACGAAGCTCAACACCACGTACGAGAACCCGAGCAGCAGGTACTTCGAGATCGTGAGCGCGCGGCCCTGGCCGTACACGTCGCGCATCGCGCGGTAGATGTACCAGAACATGTACCCGAATATCGCCAGCCCCAGCCAGTCCGAGAGATCGCCGATCACCGGCACCCGCGACATCAGATCGAGCACGCTGATCGCGACGAATACGAAGGCGTGGTTGTGGACCAGGAACAGCAGGTGCTCGACGTAATAGCGTTTTGGACGCCAGTAGAGCAGCTTCATCAACGCCGCGAGCAGCGGCAGGAAGATGAACATCGCGCGCGGCAGGTTGTGGACCACCGCCTCGCCCAGTACGCCCACGTCCTCATTCACGTCGACGCAGAAGTGCCGGATGTTCGCGCGCGCGTGCGCCCCGGGACCGCCCGGGTCCGCGCCGCCAAATTCACTGCAGAAGTCGTCGAGCCCGCTCACCTTGCTCGAGAATCCCTTGCGGTCCTTGTCCACCACCACGGCTTCGGCCGGGTCGACCCCGGCGTGCGGCAGTTCGGCCTTCGCAGGGTCGAGCACGGCCTTCGCATTTTCGCCGCGCCCGAAGTTCCGCTGGTATTCGGGCTCGTCGCCCGGCAGTCCTGCGACCAGGAAGCACAGCACGCTGAGCACGAGGTACAGCCGGAACGGCGGTAGATAGCTCGCGCGGTGGCCGGCGAAGAACTCGCGCGTCAGGCGCCCGGGCCGCGATACCAGCAGCCACAGCGTGCGCCACAGGCGCGAGTCTGCGTGCGAGATGCTCTCGAACGCCTCGCCCGCGAAATGCATCAGCGAGTGCACGTGCGGCTCGTGACGCTGCCCGCAGGCCGAGCAGTATTCGCCTTGCAGCGCGGCGCCGCAGTTGGCGCACACCGATGCCCTGGGCGCCGGTGTGTCGCGCTGACTAACTACCCGATCGTCTGTCACGCTACCTGGAAGTTCGCGGGTGCGTCGCGGCCTTCCTGGGCGGGCTGCGCCTGTGCGGCGAGCTCTTCGGTGTCGAAATCGTCGACGCTGATGAGGTCCATGACCTTGCGGTCGTAGTCACGCAGCATCGCGGCCTCGGTTTCGGAGATGATGCCCGCGGTCAGTGCCTGCGCGATCTGGCCGGGTACGTCGAGCGCCGTCACCTTGCCGGTCTTCACACCTTCGACGCGGATGCGCTTTTCGACCGGTTCGGCGGATTGCGCCATCACCAGCGCCTCTTGCAAGAGCCCGAGCGCGTTGGTCGGCTCGACCGTGCGGTATACGAAACGGCACAGGCGGTCGCGTACCTCGGTGACGTTGAGCACGGTGTCGGCGAGCGTTCGCCCGAGCCGGTCGCTGGGCGCGGAGTACGCGCGGCCACCCGGGAAGATCAGCGCACGCATCACACCCGCGAGGAAACGATTGGGGAAGTTGCGCAGGAAGTCGTGCAACTGGTCCTGCGCCTTGTAGAGCAGGTTGCGGCAGGCCCATTCGACCACGGGAAGATCGTCGGCCGGACGGCCCTGGTTCTCGTGATGCTTGAGCACCATGGACGCCAGGTACATCGCCGAGAGCACGTCGCCGAGGCGTGCCGACAGGTTTTCCTTTTTCTTGAGGTAACCGCCCAGCGTGAGCATCGCGACGTCCACGGCGAACGCGAACGAAGCGGAGAAGCGCACGATGTGCTGGTAGTAGCGCTTGGTGTCGCCGACCTCCGGCACGCGGGTGAACCGGGCGTGGGTCAGCGCCATGACGAACGAGCGCACCGCATTGCTGATGGTGAAACCGATGTGGCCGAACAGCGCGCGGTCGAACTCCTCGACGCCCTGTTTGCGATCCGGGTTGCGCGCCGCGTTCATCTCCTTGAGCACGAACGGATGGCAGCGCACGGCGCCCTGGCCGAAGATGATGAGCGAGCGCGTCAGGATGTTGGCGCCCTCGACCGTAATCGCGACGGGAATCGCCTGATAGCTGCGGCCGAGATAGTTGCGGGGTCCGAGCTGGATGCCCTTGCCGCCGTGCACGTCCATCGCGTCGTTCGCGACCTGCCGGCCCATCTCCGTGACGTGATACTTGAGCATTGCAGACGGCACCGACGGCTTCTCACCGCCGTCGATGGCGCCTGCGGTCACGGAACGCGCGGCATCCATCGTGTAGGTGTAGCCGACCATCCGCGCCAGCACGGCCTCGACGCCTTCGAACTTGCCGACCGGCATGTTGAACTGGCGCCGGATCCGCGTGTACGCGCCAGAGGCGAACACCCCGGCCTTGGAGCCACCCGTGGTGTTCGACGGCAGCGAGATGCATCGACCCACCGACAGCTGCTCGACCAGCATGCGCCAGCCCTGACCGGCCATCTTGGGCCCGCCGATAATAGTGTCTAGCGGCACGAACACGTCCCGACCCGACAGCGGCCCGTTCTGGAATGGCACGTTGAGCGGGAAGTGGCGCCGGCCGATGGTGAGCCCCGGAGTGTTGCGCGGAATCAGCGCGCAGGTGATGCCGTAGTCCACCTTCTCTCCGCCCAACAACTTGTCGGGATCGTAGAGCCGGAACGCGAGACCCACGACGGTGGCGACGGGCGCCAGCGTGATATAGCGCTTGGAGAAATTGAGCTTGAGACCGACGATCTCGCGGCCCTGGTACTGGCCCTTGCAGACGATGCCGGTGTCCGGCAGCGAGGCGGCGTCGGAGCCCGCGCGCGGATGCGTCAGCGCGAAACACGGCACCTCTTCGCCGCGCGCGAGACGCGGTAGATAGTGGTTCTTCTGCTCTTCCGTGCCGTAGTGGTTGAGCAGCTCCGCGGGGCCGAGCGAGTTGGGCACGGCGGTCGTGGCCGCCAGCAGCGCGCTGCGGCTAGCCAGCTTCACGAGCACGCACGAGTGCCCATAGGCGGAGAACTCGAGGCCGCCGTATTTCTTCGGGATGATCATCGCGAAGAAGCCCTTCTGCTTGAGGTAGTCCCACACGTGTTTCGGCATGTCGGCGCGGTTGTGGGTGACATCCCAGTCGTCGAACATGCGGCACAGCTCTTCGCACGGTCCGTCCAGGAAAGCCTGCTCTTCGGCGGTGAGCTGCGGTGGCTTGGCGGCTAACAATTTTTCGAACCTGGGTTTGCCCGTGAAGAGCTCTCCGTCCCACCAGACGGTGCCGGCCTCGAGCGCTTCCTTCTCGGTCTGCGACATCGACGGCAGCATGCGCATGTAGGCCTTCATGAAGGGCCGGGTGATGAGCACCTTGCGCAGCGGCCGCAGGTTGAACAGCCACAATGCCGCCAGCATCACCCACAGGAAACCCTGCCACACGCCGGAGGGCGGCGCATCCCACGGACCCCAGGTGTAGGCCGCGAGCAGCGCTGTGAACACGAGGGTGAAGACGACGAGCGGCAGGCGCTTGTAGGCCAGGAAGACCACCGCGCCGATGAACAGCAACGTGAAGGCAGTGCCCACCTTCGCTACGTAGTAAGCGCCGGCGATCAGGGAAAGGATGACCAGGATTGCGCCGAGCATGGGATAACCCCTCGTTTCGCGAGACCCGAAACTATAGCCATTTCCCGTCGGCGGCGCGCGTGGCTGACGCCCTGCCATCGAACATTCGCCCTGGTCGCGCCGCGCGGGCGCGCAGCGAGTGCAGGCCGGTAACCGGTGGGTGTTCAGCAACACCGCGGCGTGGGAATACCCGCTGTCCGGATCCATGTCCGTCGTCGAGCATCCGGCCTGAATACAGAGTAAAAAACGCCGGCATGTCGAACGCCGAGTTGTTCACCAGCGTCGCCCGCGAGTACGCGAACTTCCGTCCGGGCTATCCACCCGAGCTGTTCGCGTGGCTCGCGCGCGTCGTGCCGTCACGCCAGGCAGTCTGGGACTGCGGCTGCGGCAGCGGCCAGGCCAGCGTCGCGCTGGCCGAGCACTTCGAAGTGGTGCACGCCACGGACGTGGCCGCCGAGCAGATCGCCGCCGCCACGCAGCATCTTCGCGTGCGCTACACCGTCGCGCCCGCCGAACGCTGCGGATTGCCGGAAGCCTGCGTCGATCTGGTTACCGTCGCGCAGGCATTGCACTGGTTCGACGTCGAGGCGTTCTACGCCGAGGCACGCCGCGTGGCGCGCGCCGGCGCGCTGATCGCGGTCTGGAACTACCCGCGACCGGAGCTCGTCGATGCGAGGCTCGACCGCTTGTTTCTCGATTTCTACCGCGACGTGGTCGGACCGTGCTGGCCACCGGAGCGGCGTCACATCGAGGCAAACTACACGACGCTGCCCCCGCTTCCAGATGAATTGGCCTTCACGGAGCTGCCGCGCCCGCAATTCGAGCTGATGCTCGATTGGAATCTGGACCAGGTGTTGGGCTATGTGAGCAGCTGGTCTGCGACCGCGCGCTACCGCGAGGCGAATGGCAGCGACCCGGTGCCGCTGCTGCGCGCGGCGCTCGCGCCGGCGTGGCCGGGCGAGGGCGTGCGCGTCGTCATCCGCATGCCGATCGGCCTGCGGGTGGGCCGCCTGACGGCCGGGCGCTGATAGTTAGATCAGGTCCTTGACGCCGTCGCGCTCCTCGCGCAACTCCTGGTCGGTGGCGTCCATGCGCTTGCGCGAGAAGTCGTCTACGCCCAAGCCCTGCACGACGGTGTAGTCGCCGTTTGCGCAGGTCACCGGATAGGAATACACCACGCCATCCTTGATGCCGTAGCTGCCGTCCGCGGGCACGGCCATGCTGATGAAGTTGCCGGCGGCGGTGCCGAGGTGCCAGTCGCGCATGTGGTCGATGGCCGCGGAGGCCGCGGAAGCCGCCGAGGACGCGCCACGCGCCTTGATGATGGCTGCGCCGCGCTGCTGCACGGTGGGAATGAAGCCTTCCTCGTACCACTTGCGATCGACCAGCGAGTGCGCCGCCTTGCCGTCGACGGTGCAGAAGTTGATGTCCGGATACTGGGTCGAGGAGTGATTGCCCCAGATCAGCATCTTGCGGATCTTCGTGACGTGGCTGCCGGTCTTCTCGGCGAGCTGCGACACTGCGCGGTTGTGATCGAGCCGGGTCATCGCGGTGAAGTTGCGCGGGTTGAGATCTGTGGCATTGGCGCGCGCGATCATCGCGTTGGTGTTGGCCGGGTTGCCGACCACGAGCACGCGGAGGTTGCGGTCCGCGACGTCGTTCATCGCCTTGCCCTGCGCAGAGAAGATCTGCGCATTTGCCATCAGCAGGTCCTTGCGCTCCATGCCGGGGCCGCGCGGACGCGCGCCGACCAACAATGCCGCCTGGCAATCCTTGAAGGCGACGCGCGCATCGTCCGTCGCGACGATCTTGTTGAGTGTCGGGAAGGCGCAGTCGTTGAGCTCCATGACCACGCCCGCGAGTTGCGGCAGCGCCGGCGTGACCTCGAGCAAGTGCAGGTTGATGGGTGTGTCGGCCCCCAACATCTGACCCGACGCGACGCGGAAGGCGAGGGCGTATCCGATTTGCCCTGCGGCACCGGTGATGGCGACATTGACGGCGGATTTCATTCTTGCTCCGGGGGCCAAAAAACGCGGCCGGATTCTAGCAGAGCCCCGGGATTCGGGGCCCGCGGGCAAGGTTGGGCCTATTCAGCGACGCGACGTCATTCAGCGATCAGGCGCCACGGCATAGGCACGATGCTGGCGATTGAACTCCACCGCTTCGGCGTCCGCGCGCAGCACATCACCCGCGGTGCGCAGCCGCGCGATTTCCGCCAACCAAGTCTTCTCGTCACGCCGATATTCCGCTTCGGGCAGTGCACCGGCCGCTGCCGGCGCTTTGCTCATTTCGGCGCGGCCCGCCATTCTGGCCGGCGCGGACATCGCGGCCGATGCCGCCGCAGCTCGACTCTCGCCATCGGCGAGGATCGGAGCCGGCGGCCGTTCCGCATAGCGTTCCGCCTCCGCCTCGGCCACAAATGTGCCGGGAGCTGCCGGTGGTGCAGGCGCCACCATGACGGCCTGATCCATGGGCGGCGTGGCCGCGGGAGCAAGCTGCACGGTGATCGCGCCGTTTGCCGGCTCTTCCGCCACCACGCTGTCCGCGGACGACTCGACCGCGGGAGATTGGGCGATCACGTCGAGCCGGCGCGACGCGTTCTGCATCGAGACTTCTGCCTCCGTCACGGGCGCGGCCTTGTGCCTCGGCATGAGCTGCAGCACCACGGTGAATGCCACCGCCAGTGTGGCAGCGACCGCCAATGGCGCGCTCCAGCGCGGCGCGCGGTAGACGGGTTCCGGCCGCGGGGCGGCAATGGCCTCGCGCGCCTGGCGCAGCACCACCCGGTCGAGCTCTGCCGGAGGTTCGAGCGTGTCGTCGGCGCGCGAGCGGTCGAACAGCGGCTTGCGGCGCCGAAGGAAATCGTCGAATTCATCGTCGGGCATGTTCATGTCGCCGTCTCCGCGACGGACAGCGCCGCCTTGAGCTTGCTTACCGCGTAGCGCAAGCGGCTCTTCGCCGTCTCGGTGCCGACACCAGTCACGCGCGCGATCTCCTCGAGGGACAAATCCGACTCCTCGTGCAGTAGATAGACGTCGCGTTGATCGGGCGGCAACGTCGCGAGCGCTGCGCGATAGCGGCGGGTCACATCGTCCCGTTCGAGCCTCGCATCGGGCCGCGTGTCCTCGGCGGCCGGCAGCAGATCCGCCGCGTCGGCATCGTCGATGTTCGCTCCGGTGGGCCGCGATTTCATGCGTCGGCAATGATCGATGAAGCAATTGTGAGCAAGCGTGAATAGGAACGTGCGGAATTTGGCGCGCGGTTCGTAACGCGCGCGGTTCACGATGACGCGGCTCCACACTTCCTGGAACAGGTCGTTCGCGACTTCGCCGTCGCGCGCCTGACGCATCAGATAGCGATACAGAGCTGCTCGATGCCGTGCATACAAAATCTCGAAAGCGCGCAGGTCGCCGTTTGCGTAAGCGATCATGAGCTGCGCATCGTCGTCGTCGGTCACGAAGCGGACTGTACGCGTCGCGCGTGGGCGCGCGAAGCGCGGCTCGGAATCCGAAGTAGTGAGGCCGTCCATCGTGATGGCCACCGCGTTCACGGCCGCACCACCTCGGCGTACTTTTCCTCGTATTGATGGCTGTTCAGCGCATAGATCTGGAACCGCGGCGCGAAATTTGGCAGCGGCGCCGGCGCGTTTACGCAGGTACTTGCCGCGACGGCGCGTCCGGTTGGCATCTCGTTGGCAATCCAGCCAGCCGCCAAAGCCCCGTGTGCCACCACAATTCCAAATAAAAACAGTAGTTTAGATCTCATCTTGGCTCCTGCGCGGTTTCCCAGCTTCAGAGATAACAACGCGGCAACCAGAATTTTTGGGTTAGGGGCTTGTTTCTGAACTGGTGTTGTAGTTATATATAACACCAACACGTAGGGCGAATCACAAAGGGTGAGGCGCCGTGAATCAGAGAGCCGAAGGAGAAGAACATGTTGACGCTGAACCTCAAGAAAATTTTTGCAAGTGCCGCCGCCGCGCTGGTGCTCACACTGGTAATGAGCTGGACTTTCGTCGACTCCACGCGGGTCGTGCACGGCACGAGCACCGGCAGCCACGGCCTCGTGGCGGCCGTGAGTGCTCTGGTACGCTAGGTCACCGGAGCACTCTGATGGACCCGCAGTGGGACGACGGTCAGCCGATCTATAAACAGCTGCGTGATCGGGTGGTCGCGATGATCCTCGAGGGTGTCCTCAAAGAGGGTGATCCGTTGCCCTCGGTCCGCGCCGTAGCGGCCGAATTTCGTCTCAACCCGCTCACTGTTCTCAAGGGATATCAGCAACTCGTCGATGAGCAGCTGGTAGAGAAAAAGCGCGGGCGCGGAATGTTCGTCAATGTCGGGGCGCGTCAGGCGCTCATGAAGGACGAACGGCAATATTTCCTCGAAACCGATTGGCCGAAGATCTACGCGACCATCCAGCGACTCGGCCTCGGCGTGGAAGAGCTCATGAAAATAGGTGCGCATTCGGCTCCGGTTTCCCAGCCGTTCCCGACGCGTGCCGATGCAGGCGGGGAAGATGACAGCAATAATTGAAGCGCGCGGTCTCACGAAGAGCTTCGGCGACACGCCGGTGCTTCGCGGCGTGGATCTCAACGTGGCGGCCGGACGTATCGTCGGTCTCATCGGCCCGAACGGAGCCGGTAAGACGACGGCGATCAAGGCCATTCTCGGACTGACGTCGTTCAGTGGCGATCTCAAGGTGCTCGGTCTCGATCCGCGCACGCATCGCGACGAGCTCATGAAAGAGGTGTGCTTCATCGCGGACGTCGCGGTGCTGCCGCGCTGGATCAAGGTTTCCCAAGCCCTCGACCTGGTCGCGGGCATACATCCACGCTTCGATCGCAAGCGCGCCGAGGAATTCCTCGCGAAGACGGACATCCGCGCCGACCGGCGCGTGCGTCAGCTTTCCAAGGGCATGGTCACGCAGCTGCATCTGGCACTGATCCTCGCCATCGACGCCCGCCTGCTGGTACTCGACGAGCCGACACTGGGTCTCGACCTGCTGTTCCGCCGCTCGTTCTACGACAACCTGCTCAACGACTACATGAACAAGGAGCGCACGATCCTCGTGACCACGCATCAGGTGGAAGAGATCGAGAACATCCTCACCGACGTGCTGTTCATCGAGCGCGGCAAGATGGTGCTCGACGCCGAGATGGAGAGTCTGGCCCAGCGCTTCACGCAGCTCACGCCGACTTCGGCCAACGTCGACAGGGCGCGTGCACTGAAGCCCTTCTGGGAGCGCGAGATCTTCGGACGCGTCGCCATGCTGTTCGACGGCCGCAACAAGGAGGAACTCGCGACGCTCGGTGAAATCCGCGCGCCGTCCGTTTCCGATTTGTTCGTCGCCATGATGCAGCCGGTGAGCGCGTCCGTCGCCGCGTCGAAGGAGGCCGCATGAACACCATGATCGTCCTCATCCGGCGCGAAGTGTGGGAGAACCGCTCCCTGTGGATCGTGCCGCTGGTCATCGCGGCCGTGCTGTTGCTGGCCGTGTCCGTCGGTGGCCTGCACGTGAACAACAACAACTTCTCTTTCGGCACCGGTTCGGACACGTCGGCATTCCAAGACATGTCCGAGACGGATCGGGCCATGGTTGCCGACGCCATACGGGAGCACGCAGACAAAGTGGACATCGTGTATGCGATGTCGATCTCAGCGCTTACGACGATCGAGCTGTTCGCGATCTGCGTCGTCGTGTTCTTCTACCTGCTCGACTGCCTGCTGCAGGAGCGCAAGGACCGCAGCATCCTGTTCTGGAAGTCTATGCCGATCTCCGATGCGCAGGTCGTGATGTCCAAAGTGCTGACGGCGCTCGTGCTCGCTCCGCTATTCGTCCTGCTCGTTTCCGCAGTGCTGCAGATCCTCGTCGGAGCCGCCGTGTGGCTGCGCTTTGGCAGCACCGCGATCGGAGACTTTCTGCCGGTGTGGAAACCCGGCGTGTGGCTGGAAGTGCAGGCGGCCTGTCTGATGTTCGTGCCGACCATGGTCCTGTGGTATCTGCCGATCGCCGGCTATCTGCTGCTCGTGTCGATCTGGTCGCGACGAAATGCATTCCTGTGGGCCGTGTTGCCCTGGGCCTCGCTGTTGCTCATCGAGACGTTGCTGTCCCAGTCCCATCACGTCGCCGTCTTTCTCGGCCGCCGCTTCGCCGGCGCGCTCGAGCTCATGGCTCTCGACCAGCAGCGGCACGATCCACCGGACCTGACGCTCGGGAGCTGGGCTTCGCATCTCGGCAATGTCTACGTGAGCCTGGAGTTCTGGATCAGTATCGCGGTGGGCGTCGCATTCATCTTCGCAGCGATTCGTATCCGCCGGTATCGCGACGAGAACTGACACGCGAGGTGAGTCGACCCTGGCGGCCCGCGGGTTACACTGCGGGCCGCCATGCATCTAAGCGTTGAGCGGGACGGCGATACACTCGAAGTCGAACTGGCAGGAGGCTGGCGCGGCCCCGAGCTGCCGGCGATCGACACCGAACTCGAGGCGCAATCGTTCGCGGATGCGCGCCGCATACGCGTCAGCATTCCCAAATCCGTGGAGCTCGATCTCGCCGGCGCCTGGCGCTTGCGCGAATGGCTCAAATCCGCCGCGGAAGCCGGGCTCGCCGTCGAGTACGCCGAAGGAGTACCGGGACAGATCCAGCTCATCGACTCCACGCTCGCGGGCAAACACGCCACCCCACTGTCATCGTCGGAGCCCACGTTCGAGCCCGTAAGCGCGCTGGGGCGGCAGGTCACGAGACGCTGGGCCAGCGTGCTGATCGCGCTTGATTTCCTCGGCCACACCACGATGACCTGGTTGCGCGCCTGTACGAGCTGGCGGCGCCTGCGGCCGACGTCGATCGCCCGCCATGTCTACGAGACCGGCCTCACCGCCATCCCGATCGCCTGTCTGATCGCATTCCTGATCACGGTCATCATCGGGTACATAGCCGCGCAGTACATGCGCAGCTATGGCGTGGAAATCTACGTCGTCGATCTCATCACCATCAGCGTGCTGCGCGAGCTCGCGGTGCTGCTCACTGCCATCATCGTCGCTGGGCGGTCGGGAAGCGCATTCGCCGCCGAGATCGGCGTGATGAAGCTCAACGAGGAGGTCGACGCGCTGCACGCCATTGGCGTGGACCCGCACGAAGTGCTGGTAGTGCCGCGCGTGATCGGCCTCGTGATCGCGCTGCCGCTGCTGACCGTCGCCGCCGATCTCGTCGGTCTTTCCGGCGGCGCGCTGCTGTGCCACTTCCTGCTCGACATGCCGCTGCTGCTGTTCATCGAGCGAGCGCAGGACGCGATCGCGTCGACGACGTTCTGGGTGGGTCTCATCAAGGCGCCGGTGTTCGCAGTGCTGATCGCGCTCACAGGCACATATCGCGGCCTGCAGGTGCGCGATTCCTCGCGCGAGCTCGGCCGCCTCACTACCACCGCCGTGGTTCAATCCATCTTTCTCGTGCTGCTCGCCGACGCGATGTTCGCAGTGGCATTCTGGCTGCTCGACATATGAGCCCCTTTGCAAAAGACAATGGACTGCTCGAAGTCCGCGGCCTGGTGAACCGTTTCGGCGCGCAGCTCGTGCACGATGGGCTCGACATGACCGTCGAGCAGGGCGAAGTGTTCGGCATCGTTGGAGGCTCTGGATCGGGCAAATCGGTGCTGCTGCGCTCCATCCTGGGGCTGCAGCGGTTCCAGTCCGGTGAAGTGCGGCTCATGGGGCGCTCGCTGAACGGCATCGGCGCCGTGGAGCTCAAGCAGATCAAATCGCAATATGGAGTCACCTTCCAGCAGGGCGCGTTGTTCTCCTCGCTCACGGTGTTGCAGAACGTGCAGCTTCCGATGCTCGAGCATCTGTCGCTGTCGCCGCGCGCGCTCGACGAGCTCGCGTTGCTCAAGGTGCGGCTGGTGGGCCTGCCCGACGATGCCGCGCGCAAATTTCCGGCGCAATTGTCGGGCGGAATGATCAAGCGCGCGGCGCTGGCGCGCTCGCTGGCGCTCGATCCGCGCCTGCTGATGCTCGACGAGCCGACCGCTGGTCTCGATCCGATCAGCGCCGCGGCGTTCGACGAGCTGCTCATGGATCTGCGCCAGCAGCTAGGGCTCACCGTGATCATGATCACGCACGATCTCGACACCATCTTCAGAACCTGCAATCGTGTCGGGGTGATCATCGACCGCAAGATGACGAGCGATACCCTCGAGGGCATCACGGCCAATCCGCATCCGTGGATCCAGGCTTATTTCCATGGCGAGCGCGCGCTGCGCTTCGGCGGAAGCAAGGGCGAGGGTGCGCATGGAGCGTGAGGCTAACTACACGGCCGTGGGCGCCTTCGTTCTGCTCATCGCCACCATGGCGGGCCTGTTCGTGTACTGGTATGCGGGCAGCGCCGACGCGCGCGAATACACCCGTTACGAGATCTACTTCGAGGGCAGCGTCTCTGGGCTGAGCCGCGGCAGCACGGTGCGCTACCTTGGCGTCGAGGTCGGGCGGGTAATCGCGATCCGCATCGACAAGCGCGCCGCGGACCGCGTGCAGGTCATCGCCGACATCGATTCGCACACGCCCATCTCCGACACCACGCTGGCCTCGCTATCGCTGCAGGGCATCACGGGCCTGCTGTACATCGATCTGATCGCCAACGGCGATCCGAAACGCCGCATGGATTCCGTGCCGTCCGAGCAATTTCCGGTCATCGACTCGGTGCGATCGAACTTCGACCTGTTTCTCGCGAGCCTGCCCGACCTCGTGGGTCGCGCCTCGCTGGCGCTGTCCGACGAGAACATCGCCTCGTTCACCGCGACCATGAAGAACATCGAAAAGAGCTCGGGCGCTTTGCCGGAGACGATGCGTGACGCGGCGCAGGCCGTGACGGAACTCAAGGCGACGCTCGTCGACGTGCGCGCCGTCGCAGCGGGTGCGCGCCAGTTCATCGACACTTCGGGGCCGGAGTTGGGCGCGGCCGCCGAGCGCATCCGCGCGATCTCGGAGAATCTCGCCAAGACCACCGGGCATCTCGACCGGCTCATGGCCGACCATCGCGAAGATCTCGGCCTGTTCCTGCGCGACAGCCTGCCCGAGATCGAGCGCCTGCTGCGCGACAGCCGCCAGGCCGCGCAGGAGTTCCGCGAGCTGTCACGCAGCCTCAAGGCGGATCCATCCCAGCTACTGTACGAGCCGAGTTACCGCGGCGTGGAGATTCCGCGATGAGCATCAGGATTTCGCTGCGGTGGTTGAGCATGCTCGCGCCATTGTTGGCATCGGGAGGCTGCGGCAGCCTGCTCGACAGCAAGCTGGCCGCGCCCCAATCGTATGTGCTGCGCCTGCCGCCGCGCACGGTCGAGCCGGCCACGACGCCTCCTGCCGGCAGCCTGCTGTTGCAGCATCCGGAGGCGGGACCGGGACTCGACTCCGATCGCATTGCGCTGCTGCGCAGCGACCAGCGCTTCGATTTTTATGCGGCCAGTCTCTGGGCCGCGCCGGCGCCGGATCTCGTCGAGAGCGTCATCGTCGATGCGCTGCGCACGGGCGGCGCTTTTTCGGCGGTATTCGACGACTCCGCGCCATTCGCGCCGCGGTACAACCTGCGCGTCACGCTGCGGCGGTTCGAGTCGGACTACACACAGGCTGGCCTGCCCACGGTGCACGTGGTGCTCGATTGCACGCTCGGCCGGCATCGCGACCGCGCGCTGCTCGCCGGCTTCACCGCGCAGGGCTCGGCGCAGGCCACCGAGGACCGGGTCAACGCCGTCGTCAACGCGTTCCAGTCCGCTACGGCCACGGCAGTCACCGAGCTCGAACGTGCGGTGTCCGCGGCCATCGCACAGGAGCCGCGCCACGAGCAGCCGGCGGATCCGCCCGCGGCGCAATAGTTAGACACCGCGTCCGTCAAAACGTCGAGAGTCCGGTGGCTTCCATGAGCCGGTAGAGCCAGTACGTGCCCTGCGCGGGATCTGCGTACGCGCCCACATCGGCGGTGTATTCGAACGGCGGCGGTCCGCGGTTGGTCCACAGGGAATTGAACCACGCGCTGATCGCGACCGCGATGTCCGAGTTCAGCGGCACGCCCGCGGCGATGTTCGCTTCGAGGTTGTAGTCGCCGAGATTGCGGCGCGTGAGGTTGGCCGACCCGAGCGTGAACCAGAACTCGTTGGCACCGCGCAGCGCGACCAGCTTCGTGTGGAACTGCTCGCCGTGCGTGCGGAACCAGCGCACCTTGATGGCACCGTCGGCCGCGGTCGCGAGTTCGGATGCCACAGAGCGGTTCGGGATGCCGCTCTTCTGACGCCCGAACGCATCCTTGTTCGGATCGAGCAGTACGCGCACCGTCACACCACGCCTGGCGGCGGCGATCAGCGCATCGACGATCTCGCGCTCCGATAGATAGAACATCGCGATGTCGATGCCGTCACCGGCGCGCGTGCTGCCCAGGTTGCGCAGGATCGCGGCGCCGATCTCGCCTTCGGTGAGCACCTGCACGCGCGCGACCGCCGCCGGATTCACGATGGCCAGTGGCGCGGGCGCCACCTGCGGCCACTCGCCGTGCCAGCCGGCTTCGCGCGCCAGCGCGAGCTCGCTCTCGAGCAGCGGCACGATGGCCGCGCCCGACAGGCGCAGCGCCACGTTCGAGTGCATGCTGCTCGCGTCGTGGGCGTTCGCCGAAGCGACGATGCCGGTGATGCCGCCGGCGCCGTCGTCGCCGATGATCACCTTGCGGTGGTTCGCCTTGAAATTGAGCAGTCGCGCCCAGGCACCGAACGACACTTCAGTGGGGCCCGCGTCGAGCGGATTCGGCAGCCACGCGTCGCCGCCGCCATCGCCCGACCACCACTTCGTCGTGATGCGCCACAGTGACGAGTAGATAGGGTTCGAGTCGCGCAATGCGTCGAGGTCGATGCGCACCACGTCGATGCCGGCGCCCTCGAGATCGGCGAACAGGCGCGACGGCAGGCTGCCGTACACGTCGTTGATGGGATCGGCGAGCACCAGCACGCGCAGCCCTGGCACCTCGCGCTTGCGTTGCAGTAGCGCGTCGCGCAACTCGCTCGACAGCGCGCGATGTTGCCTGGTGCCGGACAGCGCGCCGTTCTGCTCGTTGAACAGGAAGAAATCGAGCACCAGGAATTCACGCGCGATGCCGATGCTGCGCAGGACGGCGTCGAATATCTGCTGGCGCGCCACCGATGCGCCGAACGGGTCCGCGCCCGTGACGTCGGCCAGGAATTCGAGCTGCTCGAGCGGCGTCTCGACGATGGGGCCACGCACGCTCATGCCGTCGGGCAGGGGCTTGTAGAGATTCCACAGTGCGACCGCGACCCACAGTCCGAGGAAAGCATGCAAGAACATGCGTCCGTAGCGCCGCTTTTTCTGCGGCAGCTCGGACGGCGGCGAAGGATCGATGTAATCCGCGGCAGGCTCTTCAGCCATGCGCGAATCTTAGGGGAGCATCAGGGGGGTGTCATGCGCGTAAGTGTCCGTATGCGCAGGACACGGACTCAACTGTCCCCCAAGCGCTCCGACAGCTCGAGCCAGCGGGTCTCGAGCGTTTCGACTTCGCGCAACAGCACCGCATGCCGTTCCGTCACCTTGCGGGCATGCGCGGCATCACGGGTGTAGTCGATCTGCGTGAGCTCTTTTTCGAGCTTTTCGCGCTCCTGGCCGAGCTTCGCGAGGGAGGCCTCGATAGTCTTGACCTCCTGCCGGCGCGGCGCCACTTCGCGGCGCGCATCGGCCTCGCGCTTGCGATCCGCGCGCCGATCCTCGCGTCGATCGTCATTGCGCGCCTGCGGCGGTCCGTCATTGCGCGCCTTCGGCGCGGGCGGCGTGGCGGCGGCACCGGCGCGCTTCTCGAGCCAGTTCGAGTAGTCCTCGAGGTCGCCGTCGAAATCGGCGACCTTGCCGTCCGACACCAGCCAGAACTGATCGCAGACGCTGCGCAGCAGCCCACGATCGTGCGACACGACGATGACCGCGCCGGCGAAATCCTGCAGTGCGGTGATCAGCGAATGCCGCATCTCGAAGTCGAGGTGGTTGGTGGGCTCGTCGAGCAGCAGCAAGTTCGGCCGCTCGGCGACCAGGATGGCCAACGCCAGTCGCGCGCGCTCGCCACCCGAAAAATGCACCACGGGCTCGAACACCCGGTCCCCGCGGAAGCCAAAGCCGCCGAGATGATTGCGGCGCCTCTGCTCGTCCCATTGGGACCGCGCGCCGATTTCGTCGATGCGGTTCGTCAGCGCGATCAGCGCCGTGTCCCGTGCGTCGAGACGGTCCACCTCGAGCTGCGCGAAGTTGCCGACGATCAGATCCGGTGAGGCAACGCGTTCCCCGCCCGTCTGCCCCAGCGCCCCGGAGATGAGCTTCATGAGCGTGGATTTGCCCGCTCCGTTGCGCCCGAGAATGCCGATGCGCTCGCCGGGGTTCACCGAACGGCCGACGTTCGACAGCACCAGTCGATCGCCGTACGCGGCCTGCGCGCCATCGAGCGTGACCAGCGGCTGCGGTAGTTTGTTGGCGGCGGCGAATTCCCACTCGAAGGTCTCGAGCTCCTGGTACGTGGCGATGGTCTCGAGCTTCGAGAGGGCCTTGATGCGGCTTTGAACCTGGCGCGCCTTGCTGGCCTGGGCACGGAAGCGGTCGATGAACGAGTGCAGGCGCGTCACCTCACGCTGCTGGCGCGCCGCCATCGCGGCCGACTGCTGGATGCTGGCCGCGTGCTGGCGCTGGAAGTCGGTGTAATTGCCGGTCCAGTGCTCGAGCTTGCCGTTCTCGAGATTCACGATGCGGCCGACGATGTCGTCCAGGAATTCGCGATCATGCGACACCAGCAGCAACGTGCCCGGAAAGCGCTGCAGCCAGCTTTCGAGCCACAGCACCGCATCGAGGTCGAGATGGTTGGTGGGCTCGTCGAGCATGAGCACGTCGGCACGCGACATCAGCGCGCGGGCCATGTTGGCGCGCATCTGCAGACCGCCCGAGAGCTGCTTGACCGGCCGTTCGATGTCTTCGGGGGCGAACCCGAGGCCATCGGCCAGCTCCGCCGCGCGCGCCGCCGAGGTGTAGCCGCCCGCAAGGTCGTAATCGCCGAGCAGCTCGGCTTCCTTCATGCCGTCGTCATCGGCGCGCGCCTTCTCGAGCCGGGCCTCGATGGCCATGAGCCGGGGGTCGCCGCCGCGCACGTACTCGAGCACCGTGGATTCGGTCTTGGGCAGCTCCTGCGACACCGAGACGAAGCTGAGCTTGCCGGGCACCGCATAGTCGCCGGAGTCCGGGCCGAGGTCGCCGCGCAATAACGCGAGCAGGCTGGATTTGCCGCACCCGTTACGGCCGACAATTCCGATTTTGTCGCCGCGAAAGATGGTCAGATTGGCGCGGTCGAAGAGGACCGCGGCGCCCCGCCGCAGGCGCAAATCCCTGAGTTCAAGCATAGGTTGGTTCGAGCATGGGGGGGCGCATTCTATATGCAGAGCTTCCCCGCGCGACGCACGCTATGCTTCCGATCCATGGAAGAAAAGCTACTGGACGCGCTGGTGGCCTGTTTCACGGCGCATGACCTGCGCTGCGATCGCGGCCCTTCCGAGGTACGCGCGCAGGATGGCCTCACGATCGAACCGCGCGTCATCCAGCGCGGCGACGCGAACGACACCGTCCAGGTGCAGCTCGATTTCGCCGTTGCCTCGCCGCGCATGCAGGGCGTGCCATTCCTCGATTCCATCGCCGGCGTTGGTGACACCGTGGATCTCGCGGTGCGCAATGCCTTTGAGAAATTCACGCGCAGCTCATTCCACGTGATCGCCGAAGCGCTCACGGATCACCGCTGCGATTCCGAGCAAGTTGAGATCGAGCAATGGGGCACAGGCGACCGCGCCTGGCGTGCGTTCGTCGGACCGCTGTTCCTGCAGGCGACGCAGCATGGCGCGGGAGTGAAAGGGTTCGAGCCTTTCTTCGGTGCCCTCGAAAAGTTGTTTATCGCGTCGATGAGCCCGGGCCCGCACTGGATGCGCGTCTTCCTCGGCGCGCTGGACGGAAAGGTGATGGGCCGCGAAGTATTGGTGGACGGCAAGGTCTGGCCCGCCGGCCAGGCGCTGCTCGATGCGCAGGATTTCGAGTACCCGCCTGGCTACGCATCATTTCGCAATCTGCTGATCACCCTGCCGGCCGGGCCCATCTAGAACCGGCATCTAACCCCGTGCACGATCGTGCCGCGTTGACCTCTCATACGCACCCAAGCGTGCGCAGGAGATGTCAAATGAAGCGGTTGTTGGGTGCATTATCGATGAGCAGTTGGTTCGTGGCGGGCGTCGCGGCTGCCTCGTCTTCGATGGTCAGCGTCGACATCGTCGCACCCGACGGCCGCCTGTTCCAGGAAATCCCGATGCAGTCGCGCGACGGCGCGCTGCGCTCCTATCTACAAGCGGAGAAGGGCGCGCGTTACCAGGTGCGTGTGCACAACGCGAGCGGTGAGCGGCTCGGTCTCGTCATCGCCGTCGACGGACGCAACATCATCGACGGCAAGAAATCCGAGCTGGCGCGCGGCGAGCCCATGTACGTGCTCGACGCCTGGGGCACGGACAGCTATGCCGGCTGGCGCGCGAATCTCGACGCCGTCAACGAGTTCTACTTCACCGACTGGGCGGACTCGTACGCTGAAGCCTTCGGCGACCGGTCGGCGCGCGGCGTCATCGCCGTTGCTGTCTACCGTGAAGCGCCGCCGCCGACGCCCGTCTATCAACCGCGACGCGAGGATGAGTACGCATCGCGCGGTGAACCGCTCCCGGCACCACCACCCGCTGCCACCTCGGTGCCCCAGGCTGCGGACAGCGCAAGTCAGGGGCGATCGGCCGGCTCGAGCGAGCGGCGCGACAAATCGGCCGGCACTGGCCACGGCGAGCGCCGCGTCGATCGAGTGCAAACGGTCGAATTCGTCCCGCAGACGCGGGCTGAGAGCCGTCACTTCGTCAAGTACGAATGGCGCGAAACGCTGTGCCGCAAGCGGCTGCTCGAGTGCACAGACAGCAATCGGTTCTGGGACGAATCCGTGCTCGGGTTCGCGCCTCCTCCGCCGCGCCGCCGCTGATCGATCCAATCACAGGGAGAAGACCATGAATACCCGCGCCTGGACCTTGATCCTCGCGATCTCGCTGCCGCTGGCCGTCCCGGCGCAGGAGGCGAAGCCGTCGATCGAGCGTTCATCGAAGACCTCGGCGGTGCCGTACATCGAAATGACGGACCTCATCGAGAAGGTGGCCAAGCGCACCGGCAAACAATTCATCGTCGATCCGCGAGTGCGCGCATCCGTGCGGCTGGTGGGGTTCGGAACTGGTGACGTCGACTACCAAAGGCTCCTCGCCATCCTGCGCGTGCATGCTTTCGTCGCAGTCGAAGAGAACGGCTTCGTGACGGTGGTGCCGGATGCCGGGGCGCGGCAGCTGGCCGTTGCGACCCATTTCGGCCTCGGGTTCGAGGCGCTCGACGACGAACTGGTGACGGTGATTCTCGAGGTGAAGAACACCTGCGCGGCGCAGCTCGTTCCCGTCCTGCGGCCGCTGATGCCGCAGGCGGCGCACATGGCTGCCGACTTGCAATCGAACTCGCTGATCATCAACGATCGCGCGTCCAACGTGCGTCGCATTGGCGACGTGGTCGAGCGGCTCGACCGTGCGACGCCGGCCGGCCGGATATGCGAGCCGCCGGCCTCCGCGGGCGGCGCGCCCAAGTGACGCGCCGCCGCGGTAGTTAGCTCGCCGTCACTGCGGGGTGAGCAGATACATGCGCTGGGAGCGGCAGGTCTGATTCAGATCGAGCACGAAAGTGCCGGTGGCCTCGTCGAATATCTGCCGGGGGCAGATGCGCAGTGGTTCGTCATCGCGATAGCCGAACGCGATGATCTGCCCCCAGCGGTTGATGGAATTTGCCGATGCAAGCGTGATGCCGAGATGCGAAGGAATCCCCTCATTGAGGTCGATGGCCTTGCCATCGCGCCACAGCGTCGCGCGCTCATTGGTGGAATTCTGTGGCTCACAGTACTGGCCGGGCCCGGATTCGCCCACCACGTCGCCGTTGGCGCCGATGTTCCACGCACGCGACGACGTCGCGCCGTGCAGCAGCGGCAGCACGGATTCTCGATCCTGACGATCCCAGCGCAGCGCGCGCGCCGAGGCCGTGAAGCAGGTGCCTGGCAACGGACTCAGCGTGGTCTCGTAGCCCGAAACCTCGCCCGCATCGTTGATGTCGGTAGGCAGCACCTGGTGTATGTCGTCGCCGGAACGCAACACGCGCGTCTCGCCACTCGGCACCTGGTAACGGAACGCGGTGCGGCCGTCTTGCACGCCGATGGCCTGGTTGAAGAGGTTGATGTCGCGCGGTTCGGCACGCAGCGGACCGAGCACGACAATTCCGGACGGCGTACGCGTGAGCCATTGCGCGGTCAGGCAGAAGCCGGGGAACGGGAGGTCCTCGCTGGGACGGAAGCCGAGGCCGAGCGTGTAGCGGCCATTCCCGGCGATTGCGATGTCGAGTTTGATGACTTCGCACTGCGAATCGTTCGGGAAGACGACTTCGCGGCCGCCGGACAACGACCATTTCACGCCTTCGAATACGCCGTTACTCACGTCGCTGCCGAACACTTCGCCGCGATGATTGAGCGTGGTGGCGAACGAACAGCAGGTTTCGTCGCCGTCGCGATCGCGCAGCTCGAGCCCACCGAACCACGACGCCCAGACGAACCCGCCGCCGTGCTGCAGCGACGTGCCGGTGGCCGGGTCGAGCTGCGAGTAGCAGTTGAAATTGCCGTCGACTACGCCCAGGTCGTTGATGATTGCGGGCTGCGCGAGAGTGCGGTACTGCGGCAGGCAGGGCGCCAGCAACGACGCCGGTGGCTTGATCTCCTCGACGCGGTAGCGAGTGGGGCGTTGCGGGCCGTGCGCGGATGCGACGGCGCAGGCGAGGATGGAGGCAGCCGCGACTGCGACGATGGAATGACGCATTTTTCGTCCCCTGTAGTTAGTTTTCGTCTTGGACGGATGAATGATGCCGAATGCGGCGGTCCGCCGCCACCCGCATGGCCGGGTAGGTCCCGCCACGGGACTTCTGCCGCGAGCCGCAATTCGGTGACACGCGGGGCCAGCGCGCCCGGCGAGCGGGCATTCGCGCGTTCAGGCCGGACGCGGCTTGGCAATCTTGTCGTAGTTGGACGATTGCGCGATGAGCCCCGCGAACGCGGGTCCGGTTTCCTGCTGGCGCGCCAGCAGCAGCCGCAGCTCTTCGAGCGACACGGGCTCGCCGAACAGCTTGCCCTGGCCGAAGCCGCAGTGATGGCGGCGCAGGAACTGCAGGTGTCCGAGCGACTCGACGCCCTCGGCGATCACGTTCATCTTGAGGCTGCGGCCCATTTCGATGACGGTGCGCACGATGGTCGCATCGCTCTCGTCGTCGTCGACGTCGCGTACGAACGACTGGTCCACCTTCAGCGTGCCGATCGGGAACTGCTGCAGCGCCGACAGTGAGGAGTAGCCCGTGCCGAAGTCGTCGATCGACAGGTGCAGTCCCATCGCGTACAGCTCGTCCAGCAGGTGCAGCGTGCGCTTGGAATCGGCCATCAGCGTGGTCTCGGTGATCTCGAGCTCGAAACACGTCGGGCTCACG
>JAYTOI010000021.1:0-3952 GCA_043747875.1 Pseudomonadota bacterium
TATCTCCTCCGGCATGCTGACCCTGTTCTGCCGCCACACCTCCGCGTCGCTGCTGATCCAGGAGAACGCCGCGCCCGCGGTGCGCAGCGACCTCGAGAAGTTCTTCGACACGCTCGCGCCCGAGGGTGAGGGATTGTACGAGCACGACGACGAAGGCCCGGACGACATGCCCGCCCATCTGAAGGCCGCGCTCACGCAGGTACAGATCAGCGTGCCGGTGATGCAGGGCAGGCTCATGCTCGGCACCTGGCAGGGAATCTATCTATTCGAGCACCGCTCCGTGCCATCGCAGCGCGAGATCGTGCTGCATCTCACGGGCGAATGAACCCAAAGATGAGGGGCGATGCGTACTGTCATCGATCGACGCACCTTCATGCTGGCGACCGAGGCTGCGACGTTGGCCCGTAGCGCGTATGCGAGCGTGTCCTCGGATGAGGCCTGGCAACGCGCCGCCGACATCGCGCGCAACGTGATGCAGCCCAAATTCGCGGATCGCGTGTTCGACATCTCCAGGTTTGGCGCCAAGGCCGACGATCAGACCCTCAACACCGCGGCGATCGCCAAGGCCATCGGCGCCTGCGCGAAGGCGGGTGGTGGACGCGTGCTCGTGCCGGCCGGTGTGTTCCTGACCGGCGCCATTCATCTCGAGAGCAACGTCGAGCTGCACGTGGCCGAGGGCGCCACGCTCAAGTTCGACACCGAAACCTCTAGCTACCCCATGGTGTTCACGCGCTGGGAGGGCATGGAGTGCATGAACTATTCGCCGTTGATCTACGCCTTCGAGCAGAAGAACATCGGCATCACCGGCAAAGGGACGCTCGATGGGCAGGGTAGCGTCGATCACTGGTGGAAGTGGAAGGGTCGCTGGAGTGGCAGTACACCGCACGGCTGGCGCGAGGGCATGCCCGACCAGCGCATGGCGCGTACCAGGCTGTTCCAGATGGCCGAGGAGGGCGTGCCAGTCGAGAAGCGCGTGTTCGGCGATGGTTCGCTGCTGCGCCCGCCATTGATTCAGCCGTATCGTTGCGAGAACGTGCTGATCGAGGGCGTCCGGCTGCGCAACTCGCCGTTCTGGAATGTCCATCCGGTGCTGTGCAAGAACATCACCATGCGTGGCGTGCAGGTGTTCGGGCACGGGCCTAACAACGACGGCGTGGATCCCGAGTCCGTGGATCACATGCTGATCGAGGATTGTTCGTTCGACACGGGTGACGATTGCATCGCCGTGAACTCGGGCCGCGATGCCGATGGACGGCGGGTCAACGTGCCGTCGCAGAACATCCTGATCCGCAACTGCCGCATGAAAGACGGGCATGGCGGGGTGGTAGTCGGCAGCCAGATCTCCGGCGGCGTGCGCTGGGTGTTCGCGGAGAACTGCCAGATGGACAGCCCGGATCTCTGGTATGCGATCCGGTTCAAGAACAACGCGTTGCGCGGCGGGTTGCTGGAGCACTTCTATTATCGGGACATCGAAGTGGGGCAGGTGAGCCGCGCGGCGGTCACGTGTGATTTCAACTATGAGGAAGGCGCGAACGGGAAGTTCATGCCCGAGCTCAGGAACGTCGTAATCGAGAGACTGAGGGTGAAGAACGCGGTGTGCGTGCTGGATACACAGGGGCTGCCGCTGGCGCCGGTGAGCGATATCACGTTGCGGGATTGCGAGTTCGGTGCGGTGACGAAGCCGAGCGTCATCGAGTTCACGAAAGAAGTGAAGCTCGAGCGGGTGAAGGTCAACGGCAAGTTGGTGCAGGAGCTCTGATGTCACTCGACGACGTGCGCGGTTGCCGCGCGGACGATCTTGCATGAATGACGCGCTGAGAGCAGCAGGAGCGCGGCGAACTCGATTTCGACGCGAAGAACATGATGCACACGGTGCGGCTGCTCATGTCGGTGCGATCGAACCGGCATGCGATCGGGTGCGCACATCCGAACTACTTCAGAGTCTCGCGTACGCGTGGGCGCGGCGCGCATGAAAGAGCGCGTCGTCTCCGAGCTGCGCACACTCGAAGGTCAATTGGACGTCCGCGTGCTGCTCGCGGTGGAGTCCGGCAGCCGCGCGTGGGGTTTTGCGTCGCTCGACAGCGACTACGACGTGCGCTTCGTCTACGTGCACGCGCGCGACTGGTATCTCTCGGTGCACGAATCGCGTGACGTGATCGAGCAGATGCTGCCAGGCGACCTCGATTTGGGTGGTTGGGAGCTGCGCAAGACGCTGCGGCTCTTCGAGAAGTGCAATCTGACACTCAACGAGTGGATAGGGTCTCCGATCGTGTATGGGCGCGAGGTACGCTTTCATGAGCGCATCGCCGAGCTGTTGCCCCGGTTTTTCAATCCCATTGCCGGCCTGCACCACTACCGGCGCATGGCACATTCGGCACTAGAGGAGAATTTCGATGCCGGCAGGATCGGGATAAAAAAACTGTTCTACGTGCTGCGGCCCTTGCTCGCCTGCCGCTGGATTCTCAATACCCGCTCGCAGCCCCCGACGGAGTTCGCGCGGCTCGTCGATGCCGCGTGGGTTACGGCGGAAGAGAAGGCGTGGATCGCTGACCTGTTGCGGCAGAAGGTTGTGGCCGTCGAAGCCCAGCCGATCGCGCTCGCGCCGGCGCGCGTGGTGAGTTTGCGCGAGGAGATCGCCGCGCACGAAGCGGCTGTGTCGACCCTGCGGGTTCCGGAGCGCAATTCCGCAAGCGATCTCGATGCGTTGTTGCGCGGCTGGGTTCTCCGCAGCTTCGACTGACTGCCGCTTCATTTGGCCGGTCGGCATCTGCGGCACTCCGCGTCACGAAAGCCCCCGTCCCCTCGAGGAGGTCTACACGATCCGTCGCGGCACCGTGGTGACGGGCTGCAGCGCGCGTGGCGTCGCAGCGACTCCGCCAATGTACCGCGCGCCGATCGCCCGCTCATCTCCCATCGTCATCTGCACGAACAGCGCTTCCTCCAACGACCCGCAATACTTCATCCGGAACTCGGTGAGCGGTGTGCTCTTCATGTTCATGACGATCAGATCCGCCTCCATCCCCACCGCGATGCTGCCGATCTTGTCTTCCAAATACAGCGCTTGCGCCGCACCACGCGACGCCAGATAAAAAGCCAGCGGCGCCGACAAACTACCGCCGCCCAACTGCGCCACCTGGTACGCCGCGCCCATGGTCTTCAGCATCGACAATGTGGTCCCGGCGCCCACATCCGTCGCCAAGCCAATTCTCACCGGCCGCTCGTGCTGCTTGGCCCTGCGTACATCGAACAACCCGCTGCCGAGGAACATGTTCGACGTGGGGCAGTGCGCAATCGCCGTTCCGGTCTCGTGCATGCGCGCCAGTTCCGCATCGGTCAGCCAGATGCCGTGGCCGTAGATGGCACGCGGGCCTAACTGCCCATAATGGTCGTAAATGTCCAGATACCCGGCGCGTTCAGGGTAGATGGACCGCGCGTACTCCACTTCAGCGCGGTTCTCGGATACGTGCGTTTGCAGATACGTCCCCGGATGCTCCTTCCACAGGGCTCCGGCGCGCTCCATCTGCTCCGGCGTCGAGGTGGGCGCGAAGCGCGGCGTGATGGCATACAGCGCGCGGCCGCGACCATGCCAGCGCTGGATCAACGCCTTCGATTCGTCGTAGCCGCGCTGCGCGGTGTCGCGCAGCGCCTCGGGGGCATTGCGATCCATCAGGCACTTGCCGGCGATCACGCGCATGCCGCGCTGTTCCGCCGCTGCAAACAGCGCATCCACGGAATGCGCATGCACGGTACAGAACGTCGCGACGGTGGTCGTGCCGTTGCGCAAACACTCGTCCAGAAAGATCTCCGCCACCGCGCGCGCATGCGCGACGTCCTCGAACTGCTGCTCGGCCACGAAGGTGTACTTGTCCAGCCAGTCGAGCAGCTGCTCGCCGTAGGCGCCGATGATCTGAGTCTGCGGGTAGTGCACATGGCAATCGATGAAGCCGGGGAG
>JAYTOI010000022.1:0-36173 GCA_043747875.1 Pseudomonadota bacterium
CCAGCTCATCCACTGGCGCTTCACTAAATCCAAAGCCCGAAAAAGCATGGGTTACCGTCATTGACTCATGCGGAAAAACTTTCCGGACGGAGTACTAGCCTTGACGTGCCGCCCGAATCGACGATGCTTCAATGAGGCCGCGGCGAGATCGCCGCGGAAATCACCCTCGCCGGCGAGAGCGCGAGCATCACGGCGATCACGCTTCAATGAGGCCGCGGCGAGATCGCCGCGGAAATCGGCGCGCTGTCGACGCGGCCCTGATACGCGAAGCTGGCTTCAATGAGGCCGCGGCGAGATCGCCGCGGAAATGTGGTCGGAATGTGGATCGTGACGAGCGGTTACGTTCCGCTTCAATGAGGCCGCGGCGAGATCGCCGCGGAAATCACAAGTACCGCCAATACCGTCAACACGTTAAACCGGCTTCAATGAGGCCGCGGCGAGATCGCCGCGGAAATAACGTCGGGCACTCTTGCTGGAGACGCGCTTGTCGGGGCTTCAATGAGGCCGCGGCGAGATCGCCGCGGAAATGGACCGTCTTCTTCGCGAGCGCGATGCGCAGATCTTCGCTTCAATGAGGCCGCGGCGAGATCGCCGCGGAAATCGTGCACGTGTTCGCTGGTGTCGCGGGTCTCGGTGGCATGCTTCAATGAGGCCGCGGCGAGATCGCCGCGGAAATCCTCTCATGCCCCTTTCGCTGGGTCTCAACACGCATCGCTTCAATGAGGCCGCGGCGAGATCGCCGCGGAAATACGTCCCAATGCGGTCAAATAGTTACCGCTGGATAGTGCTTCAATGAGGCCGCGGCGAGATCGCCGCGGAAATCGCCGCGCTCCATGCAGATGCATTCGCGGGTACGACATGCTTCAATGAGGCCGCGGCGAGATCGCCGCGGAAATGGAGCCATCCGAAGATGAAGAGGCGTTCACGTTCGTGCGCTTCAATGAGGCCGCGGCGAGATCGCCGCGGAAATGATGAAGACGCTGACGAAGATGATGAGGACGATGAGGCTTCAATGAGGCCGCGGCGAGATCGCCGCGGAAATGCTCGCCGTCCATGACCATACCGGCGACTGCTTCCGCTTCAATGAGGCCGCGGCGAGATCGCCGCGGAAATCGTCAATCCCAACGCCCGGGTGGTCTGCAGCGTGCTCTAGCTTCAATGAGGCCGCGGCGAGATCGCCGCGGAAATTCTGGACGAACTCCTACGCCGTGACATGCGCGAGATCGCTTCAATGAGGCCGCGGCGAGATCGCCGCGGAAATACTGCGGGCTTCCCGTGCCTACCACACAGCGTCGCCGGGCTTCAATGAGGCCGCGGCGAGATCGCCGCGGAAATGAAGATGAACACGTCGAGCGGATATTCGCAGGCGTGGCTTCAATGAGGCCGCGGCGAGATCGCCGCGGAAATCGCGCGGCTCGTGCTGTCTGCGTCAAAACGCGTTTTTGCTTCAATGAGGCCGCGGCGAGATCGCCGCGGAAATCGTGCCGCACGGAGAAGCGGCGCACCATCTCAGTTTGCTTCAATGAGGCCGCGGCGAGATCGCCGCGGAAATCGCCACGCACGTGACGACGACTACCGTCTCGTTGGTGCTTCAATGAGGCCGCGGCGAGATCGCCGCGGAAATCGCCAATAGCGGCACGCCGCTCGACTGGTCGATCACGCTTCAATGAGGCCGCGGCGAGATCGCCGCGGAAATTTAGGGTGGTGCTCGAGCTGTCGCTCGCCGACGTCGTGCTTCAATGAGGCCGCGGCGAGATCGCCGCGGAAATCCGACCAATCGGGCGCCAGCACCGCGCTGTGGCTCACCGCGCTTCAATGAGGCCGCGGCGAGATCGCCGCGGAAATCCCGATGGTGCGACTCGCCTGGGTGCTCGGCCAGGCGCTTCAATGAGGCCGCGGCGAGATCGCCGCGGAAATGCAGTGGCGGCAGCGGCGGCAGCGGACTGGCGCGACGCTTCAATGAGGCCGCGGCGAGATCGCCGCGGAAATCGCGGCTGTACTGCTCTTCCAGAGACTTCTGGGAATGCTTCAATGAGGCCGCGGCGAGATCGCCGCGGAAATCGCATCGCTTCCGTCCGGCTCCTCGCTCGTCGGGTCGCTTCAATGAGGCCGCGGCGAGATCGCCGCGGAAATTACAGCGTGCTCGTTCCCTTGAGCTGGCTGATACCGGCTTCAATGAGGCCGCGGCGAGATCGCCGCGGAAATAGCCGCTGAATCCCGACAACTTCGCCTGGGATTTCCTGCTTCAATGAGGCCGCGGCGAGATCGCCGCGGAAATCGATGCGATCGCCAGACGCGAAGCTACCTCCGGCAACGCTTCAATGAGGCCGCGGCGAGATCGCCGCGGAAATAGTTCGCATCGACACCGCCCTGCGAGAGCGTGAGCGGCTTCAATGAGGCCGCGGCGAGATCGCCGCGGAAATGGCAAGGAGCGCAAGCGTGCAGGATAGCGACCGCCTGGCTTCAATGAGGCCGCGGCGAGATCGCCGCGGAAATTTCAATCAATTGATATTTATCTTCTGTTAGGTTTTCTATGCTTCAATGAGGCCGCGGCGAGATCGCCGCGGAAATTTCATGGGGTCTCCTGTTTGCGAGCCTGGTAGTCGTTGCTTCAATGAGGCCGCGGCGAGATCGCCGCGGAAATGTCGTGCGCACCTGGTTCGGCGAGTACGTGAGCCGATGCTTCAATGAGGCCGCGGCGAGATCGCCGCGGAAATCGTGCGCGCCGGCCCCTCCTACGACACGCTGCGCCAGGCTTCAATGAGGCCGCGGCGAGATCGCCGCGGAAATAGCCACCCAAAAATCTTCACAGATCCCGTGGCGTTGAGAAACAAGATGCGAGAGGTGCCATCGATTCATGCGCCTACTTAACAATAGCCATCCCGCCAAACATCGGACTGTGCACAAACTCCAGGTTTTTAAAGAGCTTGCGGCACGCGAGCGCTGTCGGGCAGTTCGCGACCATCACAGCGCTCGCCCTGGCCGGCGAAAAAAAATCACACGACGATCGGTTCGCGCTCGACCGGAGCGAAAGTCTTGCCGAGACTCACCACCCGCGGCACCACGTTCTCGGCAGGGCCTAAGTCCATGAAGATCACGTGGTCGTCATCATGATGAATGATGCCATCTAACAAGGCAATCAGCTCGGCGTGGCGCTGTGCGCTCAGCCGACACTGAAACACCGAGAACTGCAGCCATTCGCCATACCCCTGCATCACGCCAAAGACCCGCCTCCAGCGCTTCGGGTCGCCGATGTCGTACGTCACCACGTAAAGATGTTCTTCTCTCATGCTCAGCGCGTAGTGAAGTTTGGATACTCGGAAATCTCCCCGAGCAGATGACGCGCGAGCAGCCGCGCCTGCAGCTCGAGCAGGCGTCGATAGCTCACCTTGTATCCGAAAACGGGGTGCGTCACTTCGTGGCTCATGCGCCGCTCGATGGTACCGATGAACCGCTTCCGGGCGGCGTCGCTCAGCGCCACGCTTCCTGCGACAGTGATGAAGTCCGACGGCTTGACCTCGCCATTATTGATGGCTTGTATGACGCTGGAGTCCGAAATCAACGGCCGAAACGGTTCCATCAGATCCAGCGCAAGCGCCGGCCGTCCATAACGCGGTTGATGATAGAAACCGCGGTAGGGATCGAACCCCACGGCGTTCAGGGTGACGGACCAACTGCGTACCAGTAGTGAATACGCGTATGACAACAGTGCGTTCACCGGGTCCGCCGGTGGCCGGCGATTGCGCTTCTGGAAATCGAACGGCATCGAGCCATCCTGCGCGTCGCGGCTCAGCATGGACGCAAACGCGCCAAAGTATCGTGCCGCGGCCTGGCCTTCTGCGCCTAACAACTCGCCAAGGTCCGCAGCCCGTTGCGCCCGTCGGACATCTGCCAGGAAGCCATCGAGCAGGTCGCCTGGTGGCTCATCGAGCTTCCAGTTGCGACGCAGCAGCGTGCGCTGGTTTTGGATCTTGGCCACCGTCAGGCCTTTGGCGATCCGCAGGCACACTTGCGGATCGAAGCTTGCCTTGTACTGCGCTGTGCGAATCTCGACGTTCTTGTGCCCGGTGCCGATCGAATGACCCAGGAACCAGCCCCCGAAGGAGTGCCAGGAGATCGGGATCTCGCGCGACATGAGCTCGTGCAGCGTCGGCGTGGTGACATACACCTGTCCCAGCAATACGAGCTGCGATACCTCGACGAGCCGGACCGTTTGCACCCGTTCGTCGTCGATGCTGATGTCCAGCGTCTCGCCTTTCTTCGCGACCTTGGCCCCGCGGGCCTGCACGTAGAGCGGCAGCGCCTCATCGCGCGAGACGGCGAGCGGGCGCGGAGCAAGATCGTGCTTGTGTAGATAGTTCACTTCGTCCGGGAGGCAGATGCCGACCAGCGAACATCGGGGACACTTCGGGCTGTCTTCAAGCGGCGGCGGAATCTGTCCGCCGATGGCGATGAGCCGCAAGCCATCGATGGCGTTCTGCGTGAGGGCGCGCAACTCGGCGTCGAAGGGGACTCGAACGCGCTCGCGACTTTCGGCGAAATACAGCACCCCTTCTTCGCATTCGTAGCCGTGTTCTTCCAGGACCATGCCCTGGATGCACAACTGCACCCGTTCCGGGTCATATGCGCCCAGCGCCACGTGCGGCCGCTTGCCGCGTTTGTAGTCAACGGGCGTGACGCGGTTGCCCTCGGACTCAACGAGATCCATTTTTGCGATGAGCCCGAGGCGCGCGGAGGAGAGCGTGATCGAGCGCGCATGCACCTTGTCAGGGTCGCAAGCATCGTCGACGCCGGATGCGCCGTTGTTCGCGTCCGTGCCATTCGATACGTTTTTGCCTTTGCCGTCCGGCGCAGGTAAGTCGCCGCTGGGCTTGTCGACACGACGATGTGTATGACGCCCCAACACCGTGTCCACCGACTCGGCCCATTCCCCCTGCACCCACTCCAGGTAGGCGAGACGTGGGCAGTACTGATATTCGTTGACCATGCGCGCCGGCAACAGCGGCAGGTGGCCCGAGAGATCGGGGAAGGGCAGGGGTAGCTCGGCCTGGGTGGGGGAACTCATGCGGCGCCTCGCGGCTAACAAGTGTGCCTAACTAGGTGTCCGATCCTGCGCCCGATGGCGTGGCAAGACTGTGAACTGGAGCGGGTTTTTCGGTTAGAGGCAGGGCTCGGAATCGCCTGGCTCCGGGGGACATCAGCCCATTCGGCGCGCAGTGTGGAGTAAGGGTCCGCTGCTGCTGAACGCTACGCAACTCGGCGCGCAGCGTGGTGGTGACACGAATATCCTCGACCCGAATAGGGCAGGATTTCTATCGCGGCCATCAGCGCGCGCATTTCCGCGCCAGACGACGCGCCCGCGCGGGATCGAGTCCAGCTCCACGCGCGAAGTCGCTCAGCACGCAGGTGTCGAGCAGATACCTCACGCGAGTGGATCGCGGCGGGGTACACGCAGCCGACGCCGCTGCTGTTCGAATGGAGCAAGCGACTTCCTGCCTTTGAACTCGGCGACGATCCGCGGCCATGAGCCAGTTCTGTGCCTGGCCACAAGGTCCGCGACGGCTTCGCGTATGAGGGCATTACGCGAGAGCCGTCTCGACTTGCCGAGCTTCGCGAGTTCCGCACCGGTTTCGTCGTCGAGGTAAAGACTGAAGTTCATCGGTGCACCTTCGTAGATAGAGCCTGAGGGCAGTCATAGCAGGCCCTGCGGAGAACCGGCAATGCGAAATTGCGCCAAGTACGAAGATTCTCCGATGATCCGACGTGCCAGCCGAACCGCGCGAAGACTGCATCGATGCCTTTATCAGAAGCGGCGCATGCCAAGGGTGACAACCGCGCCTCTGGCGCGCGACACTTCGATCATGATCAGTTCGAAAAGACCTCATCGAAAGAAGAGTACGGGCGGCGCGAAACGCCGATCGGTGCCGTCGACGCGGAAGCCCGCGAACTCGACACCGTGGCCGACGATCGAGGAGTTCCTTGATGCCGAAGAAGGGAATATCTCTCTCGGCGGCATCGGTCACAACTCATCGCTTGGCTACACGGCCGTGGCCAGCGACGGGCACGACATGCTGGTCGCGCTCGTACGCCGTTCCGGCGAGACGCTGCATGAGCTGCTCGATCGTCTCGAGCACGCCCTCGGCCCGGCGATCGAGGATCAGATATACGTCGACGAGATCAACGGGCCGGACTGACGGGGGTGGCGCGATGCGGCCCGTGCAGAACTGCTGTCAGTAGCTATAGCCGTGCGCCACCCAGTAATGCCAGTCGTCCATGGCTTTCTTCGCGCCCGCGTCGCCGATTGGCTGCAATTGCTCCAGCGGCACCGTCACTTGCCGGCCGGCGAAGTGGCCGATGACGTAGAGGCCACTCATGCACCGCTGCTCCGGCGCGAGGCGCAGCGCTTCCGCCACTTCGCCTTTCGCGAACGGCGATCCAGGCATGCTCGCGATGCATTTCATCTTGCAGGGAAACGGTAATTTGCCTTCGATGTAGTAGTACCAGCCCATCGCGCGTTCGTCAGCGGTGTAGGCATCGACGATGATTTCGTCGGAGATGCGGCGTTCGCGGCGAGGGTTGGTTTTCATGACAGGTGGCTATTGAAAAAGGCATTGGTGTAACGAGTCAATCGTGGTGCCGACACCCCACGCATTCAGTTGGAGTCTGTCGCACAGACGGCTCTCGCCGGACTGAAATTCAGTTTGTAGTTCGCGCCAACGCCGACCTTGATGCGACGAGCACGAAATGCCGCAGCAATGCCTCGCTCTCGCAGTAACGATCTATCCGGTTCGCTCAAAGTGATTTCGCGAAGCTGAAGCAGCGAGCGAATCACGTCAGGGGATGCGGCGAACTCCCACATCGGCCACGTGAAGGTCTTGTCGTCGTCCTGCCCCTCCCAAGCCGTGGCGCTCAGGAATCGGCTTCGCGGAGCGGAAGGAAAGGGAGCGAGCGCGCGGTAGGCGAGGAGTTTGGCCATCCATATCGTGCGGCTCTTGTTGTCGGAGGCGGTGGGATCGCGGTCCATGAGCGTATAACGGCGGCCTTCGAGCGGATCCCAGCGCATGGAGAGCCCTTCATCAGAATAGTCCAGGGCTCGAAGAACGCGCTCCGAACGCGTGCGGCGGATACGGTGTCGATGAGCTGCCGGACGGTTTCCAGGAAGTACTGGTGGGTCCGGAGCCGGTGATGAGTTGGAAGACGCTTGCAGAGGGATTGGTGGTTGTTCGTGTCGAGAGTACTGGTGGGTCCGGAGCCGGTGATGAGTTGGAAGGGAGTCGGTTCGATCGCATCGGAGCGATCCTTCAGACAGGCGCACTGCCGAAGGCTGCGAGCGCAGGTCGACGGCGTCGAACGAGAAGGGCGTCGGTATCGGGATCTCGGCCCAACGCGAGCCGCGATAGGTCTCAATGGCGCTCAGCGTTTGGAGGAGCGGTACCGAGCCATGTGCCGCGTCGAGGAGCTCGAGGCTGTCATTGCGGCAAGCCCTGCAAATATCGGCGCAACGAGCTGGCTGCGGCCATAGCCCCGAAAGAGCAGGCGTGAGCCGAACTGGTCGACCGTCGAGGTGATTACAGCCGGCTGCGAGGGGGAGGCGCGCGCCCAACCGTCATCGCGAAAGATGCCGCCGCGGAGGCGGGCGAGCGCAAGTGGGCGTTCGGTGCCCGCGCCATGCCGCAGCCGATCTGCATTTTCGCGCAGCGGCCCATCGCGCGCCTCGCGGAGTTTCGTTGCGATCTTCTCGGCGCGTTCGTAGGCGTCGTCAACGACTAACCAGACTCGTCGCGGTGCCGTTCGATCTGCTATTGCGCGGTCTGCTTGGGCGGCGAGTGCGTAGAGCGCGATTTCGATGCAGGCGGTTTTGCCTGCGGCGGTTGGTAGGTCGAGGGCTTTTGGCCAGGGGCCGGTGGCAATGCGCTCTGCGAGCATGGATTGCCACCGGAAGGCGTCGTGGGTCCAGAGGGCGTGGAAGAAAGATGGTGAAGCTCGAGACGGGCGGATCAGTCACTGCGTCCCCTTGGCAACCTACCAAACTATTGTGGAGGCCTACCGGTCACGGGTACCTCCATCAATCGGGATCGAACGGTTGAGATCAGGTCGATGCAGAGTCGGTGTGGCTGTTCTTCCCCGAGCTCACGCAGCGCGCCCTGTACCAGGGGCTGCGCCAAGAACTGCGACCCATGGTGGGGCCACAACCCAGCCTCCACCATTTTGTCCCGTGCACCATTCATGGTTTCCGGCGTAGGCTCGTTGTGGGCGACGTCATTCCGAAGTTCGCGAACCTTGGAGACGGCTTGACCGAGCGTCACGAGAGCGTCGCGCTGAAGGTAGCGCTTGGCGATACGGACTCCACACACGTCGTCATCGAAGACCTTGTACCAACGGACACCATCGACTTCTTCCGCGACCTCGAACGGACGGCCACGATCCTCCGAAGTGCCGTCCCCTTGGCGCACAAGGGTATTGTCCGGCACCGAATCTGAGCTGAACAACCGGCATTTATTCGGATCTTGGTTGCGCGTCAGGCGTAGACCGAGGTGGTCCCAAAGTGCGGACTCGAAAAAGGCCACCGTTCCGTGCACCGCCCTTGGTATGTCTCCTGCGCGTAGCGCCAGCTCGACGCGCAGCGCGGTCCGGGCAGCCATGCACTGGTGAGTCATGACGTCGATGTTGCAGGTCGCAGGAACAGGCATGGATGACGCGAAACGGGCAAGCCACTCGACCACCTGCGTCCATCGGCGCTCGACCTCATCGGTGTGGAGTGGCTCCACGACGGCCCATGCGCCAAGCAGATTTCCCCTCTCGATGAGCTCGAGCGCTCTGCGACGAGCCTGAAACGAAACGAGTGGCTCAGGGTTGGACAGGCGTGCGATGGCACGATCCGCGGCCGGCGGGCTCGCTCTCGTCCCGTCGGCCACCTCGAGCGCCTCGACAGGAACTGATGCGTGCAGCCGAACGATCTCTTCGACCAAGTTGGTAACTACAGGGAAGCCTCCGGTCGCCGCAACCACGATACGCGATGGCATCACCGCCACAATGGCGTCGCGCACCGCGCCGTCGAGCCGATGCACGACCTCGCGACGAATCACGGCGTCGTGCGGCTCTTCGGGATCTTCGAGACGCTCCCGGTCACGCAAGTACGCATGTCGACGAACCGTCTGGACCCCCTTGGCCTTCAGGCGAGCTTCCAGCACAGCGCCCACGAAGAGCGGATCGCTGGGAGCGGCGCTCGATTCACGGCGCGTCTCGAGCACCAGCGCCGCGTCAGGGAGCACCTCGCGCAGGACCGCGTCCAGCTTGGGCGTGCAGACATTCAGCTCTCCGTCGGCGAAGGTCTCGATGGAACGCTCCTTCCGAACGGGCGCTTCGACCAGGGCATAGCCGCGACGCTCGAGCTCATCGTGCAGCGCCGCGCAGCGATCCCTGCTCAGCTCCCGACGAACACCTTCGACGACAATCTGCACGTCGCTCTGGCCCGCCGTCAGCACGAGGAGCGTCGTCACCGGGTTCCTCCCTTGGGGTAGCGACGGCTGCGTGAGTGCTCGGCCCGCAGCATCGTGTGGAACGTGTAGATGTTCTCGCGGTCCTTGTCCTTGGCCCTCGGGTAGTCGGCCGCGTTCGGATGCTTGTGGCGATGCACGGCGAGCCACGCGTCCTGCGTCGAGGTCTTTTGGTGGTTCTTCTTCACCCATGCGTCGAGATCGGCTTCGGGCTTCAGCTTCGGGGTGCCGCCACAGTCATCGAGGAGCAAGAGCGCCTTGGCGTTGATGCGCACGGTGCCCCAGCCCAGCGGGCGCGCGTAGCCGAGCTTCGAGCAGTAGCCGTCGGCGTGCGTACCGCCGAGCACCGTTCGGAACTGGTGAGGACAGAGCGCAACCAGGATAGCCGCGAGCTCCGTGGCGTCGAGGTCGCGGCAGCGCACCGTAAAGCGGAACTTGCGCTGCGGCTTCGACGCCTCCATCGCGAGAGTGCTGCGCTCGTTTTCGCGGTTGGCAGGCGAATCGTCGTTCCACGGCTCGCCGGTGTAGGCGTCTTTGCGATCTAGGTAGAACTTGCGGCCCGCCAGCTCGCCGGGCGTGTCGTAGCCAACTGCGTCACCGTAGGTCACGAGCGTCGCCTTGTCGGAGGGGCGCGACTTCGGGTGATGCGGCTGCTGGAGGTAGTGCTCCACGGCACTCGGTCGGGGCATCCCTAACTCCTTGAGGAAGGTCGGCTTCAGGAAGCGCGTCCCGTCGGTCTCGGCGTTGCCGACGACCTCGAGTCCCGCGTTCACGGAGACGCGGCCCACGAGCTGCGCATGATCGTTCTTGCCGATGTCAGAGCTGCCGTCGTTGTCGCCGGTGTAGCCGAAGAGCCGACGCACAGGAGAAAGCCCCTTCGGCGCACCGTCGGCATCCTGTGCGCGCTCGTCGTCGAGCGGAAAGAGCCCGTGCCGCTCGTAGCCACCTTCCTTTCGAGCGCGCGTGCTTTCGCGACGACCACGGACCGAATCGGTGTACGCCCAGCGGTAGTAGTAATGCCAGCCGATCGAGACGATGCATTTCTTCTCGGTGTCCCACTCGACCCAGATCAGATCGCCAGGCTGGAAGACCATGCTCTTGGCCGCATCAAGGATGCGCTTGCGCGCGTCGCCGCCAACTTGCTTCCCGTCAGGATGCCGCTCGCTGAAGTGACCGTGCTTGTCGTCGATGAGGTGACGGATCGTTGCGAGGTAGCCCTCCTGCACGGCTGGCAGTACGTCGACGCTCTCCGTTGGTACGCTCGGGTTTGCAGTGAGCGTCGTGTGCAGAATGCGCTTCGAGTTGAGCTTTACTCCCGCGCCTTGACCGCCGCGGTACGGCGCACCGTTGCCATCGTCGAACCGGTAGTAGTTCGAGTTCTGCTCGCGCCGCTTGTCGTAGCTCAGGTTGGTGGGCAGGAGTTCGAGCGTCATTGGCACGCGAGCCGTGTGGTTGCCCCCGAGCGCCTTCGTCTCGACACCGTTATCGGGCACGCGGCCGAGCCTCGCGATCAGCCGCGGGTTGGAATCTTTCGGGAAGAGCGCGTTCGGCCGATACGAGTATGAGCGCTCCGCGACGCGCTCCATCGGGGCTCCGAGGAGCGCACCCAGCTCGTGACGGAGCAGACCCTTCAGCGAGTCGCCGGGGATGACGACGGGACGCTTCCCCCACGGCGCGCGCAGCGGACAGAGCACGGACTTCTTGTCCGCGAGCGGACCAATGCCATCGAGGGTCGCCGGAGGCGGCCAGTCGCTCTCAGCGTCGCCCACTTGCCCGCGCTCCCAGCCGACCAGGAGCGCCGTCAGCGTCTCGAGCTCGAAGCGGATCTCGCCGGAGAGCCTGGCGGCGCTGCTCGTGCCGTCGTGCCACACGGGCGCTGCGCTCGTCAGTTTCTCGGGAAGCGCGACGAAGCCATAGGGCTTGCCGGGAAGCGGCTGGGCATTCGTCGTCGCCGCAGGTGCAAGGCTGCCTTGCTGGTGGCCACGACGCTGAGGCGAGCCGCCGCGCGGTTGGAAGCCTCCCTGCCGATGCGGCGGTGTGTTCGGATTCGGCGCCGCGCTCGCGGCGATGGTGGTGTCGCCACCCGGAACCTCTTCGAGCCCCGCTCCCCCGAGCTTGTCGCGCACCTGCTCGATGTGCGCCTCCTTGGAGGCGCACACGATGAGTTCGCTGGCGACGTTGCTGGCAACGATATCGAGATGCGGCATCTCGAGCTGATTGCTCTTCAGCTTGTTGATGGCGCCCTGGTCGCGAGACTTGCCGTCGAGCGTGCGAACGCGGATGCGGTGAGGTTTGGCGGGCTTGCCGGGCATCAGCGCTGCTCCTTGGTAAGGGTGAAGCCGAGGACCTCGTCGCCGAGGTGCCACTCGCGCAGGAGCACGTTGCCTTGGCCCGTGTCGGCCGACGAGAATCGCCGGAAGCCGTGGAGCCGCGCAGGTATGTGAACGACGGTAGTCTGCTTCGCGCCCTCGTCGCTCGATGCGACCTCCTCGATCAGCACGAAGCGCGCACCGCCCGATGTACGCACGGCGCGCCAAACTGCACGCTCAGCGTAGAATGCAACCTCATCGACCTTGAGCGTGTCTTCTCTAGGCCACTCGCGGCCGAAGGTCGCCGGAGCGGTGGTTAGGCCGAGATCAATGGTCGGATCGCACCACCACGCAACGAGTCCTTCGCCCAACGCTGCCTTCGCGAGCTTCGCGACCTCATCCAGCGTCAGTGTGGCGCAGTCGAGCGCGCCGTGCTTCGTCCGCACCCACGCCTCGTCAGTGCTGGGGCGTTCGATGAAGGGTCCCTTCGCGTGAGAACCAGTTGGCGCCGGAGATTCAGACTCCGACCAGTCCCTCGCCTTCTTCACGTCATCGACGATCCACGGCCTCGCCTGCCATCGGCCCCAGCCAGCGCCGCGGGTCTTGTGCCCACCGACTGGCAGATGCCCCAGCGCGCCGAGCGCGACCTGACGATCGATGAGCGCGACGAGCGGCTCGACCTCCTCGGGCGTGGCTGCCTCGATGATGACGCGAACTGGGAACACGCCCTGGAGCACGCGCACGGCGTCGCGCTTCGCGCTGCCGTACGAGCCAGCAGAGAACTCGTCCTCCGCGTGCATGTGCAGCTTTGCAGCCGCCCAATCCTTCTCGGCGCGCGCGTCTCGGATGAGGATGCGGCTGCTCTTGTTGACCGTGCCGAATGCCTTGCCTGCGACATCATCCGGACCGACGTCGCCTTGCACGAGGTGCGGGTCTTTCACCTCGCGCCCCGCAGCGCGCTCGGCGCGAGAGAAGGCATGGCGCAGCGGGCCGCGTACGCTCGCACCCGGAAGCAGCGGTCTCCCGCCTTCCATCAGGAGCGCGCGGTCGGTGCTCAGCGCGTCGGGTGTGCTGGCATTGCTCGCCCATGCAGGCTTGACCCATACCCCGTCACCCGTCGGTTGCACCGCGCGTTCGGTGTCGTGCGGACCGACGGCGAACATATCGAGGCCCCACGCCGCTTCGTTGGGCTCGGGCTTGTACTCGCCAAATGAGACGTTCACGTCGAGCGTGCGGAAGCACCACGAGCGCGTGGGCTCCACAACAGGCACGGTAGTGAGTGCGGCCGGCACCTCTACGCGTCCCGATGCGATCCAGCGTTCGTAGCTCGCCTCATCGAAGCGATACGCCTTTAGATCTTCGAGGTGGCACCACCCAAGCCCCCGCGCCGCTCCGCCGCCGAGCCAGCAGCGGCCCTGCGCCCAGTGCTGCGCGAGCACGTAGCCGAGGATGCCCTCGGCCTCGCGACCTTCGGCCTCGCTCGTGATGTGCGACCAGTCGGCGCGGAAGCTGAGCTGCCACTCCGTGCCCGCGAGGATGACCTCGCGGTCGTAGAGCACGCCACCCGCGCGCGCGCCGGTCTTGTGGCGGATGCCAACGCCAGCCCGAACACGCGGAACCCCGGGCGCAGTCGCGTCCGCGAACTCCCATGCCGAGCGGCGCAGCGCGCCGTGCTTGATGTCGTCGCTGACGGCGCGCGGCAGCGGGTCGAAGAAGCGCTTCGCCATCGCGACGGCTGCGCCCTTGAGGCCGCGCCCCACGAGCGTCGGCACGCCATCGACGAGCGTGAAGGGCTGATCGGCGCTGCTCGCGCGATCGAGGCCCGATACCGAGAGGGCCGAATCCTGCACGAGGGTTGCGGTGAACAGAGTCAGCTTCGTACTCATTCAGCCCCCTTGCGCAGATCGGCGCGCAGCCAGCGCACGAACAGCCGCGCGTGAAGGGCCCGCTGCTTGGGCTCAATTGCCTTGTCCTTGAGCTTGTTCAGGATCGCCTTCGCGTCCGTGTGCTTCCAGCTCTTGGCGCCCGCCGTCGTGGGGTTGAGGCGACTATCAATCGCGTTGCGGTCGTTACGTTCGAGATCGGCGACGAGGTCGAGCCACTGCGACAGGCTCGGCTTGCGGTCGCTGCCACCGCCGAGCTTTGCCAGTGGGTTGTGCGCGTTGGACCACTCCTGCGTCGTCGCGGCGATGGCCTCTTCGTCGACGTCGGCGGCAGGCGCCCGTGCGCTGCTCGCGCGAGCGTCTCCCGTCACGCCAGGAAGCTGGGCGTCGAGGCGGAAACGCCCGAAGCCCTCGTGCGTGCGCTCGCCGAGCCACTGCCCGCTCGCCGACCGCTGCGCGAGCTTCGTGATGCACGCGCCCGAGACCTCGAAGACCGAGCCGCGCCGAATTGCGGCCGCAGGCATGCGCCACAGTCGCGAGGTGCCATTGAAGCCGTGGATCATCACCGTGTCTTGCAGTGACTCCCAGAGTTGAACGTCGTCGGCGCCCAGTAGTGCCCGCAGCGCGGCCTCGTCGAGCGCCGTGCGCCAGCGCAGGTGCTCGTCGCGCACGAGCACGTCGGACGTCAGCGTGAGCAGCGCTTTCTCCGTCGTCATTGCGACTGTCGCAGTGCCAGACCACGTGAGCTGCGCCACCTCGACCGGCGCGCCCGCGCGCCCTACACGCAGCCATCGTCGTCCTTCCAGGACGGGACCGAGCTTGTTCGCGAGCGCCTTCAAGTCCTCAGGCGCGCCGTGAAGCTCCGCGAGAAAGTGCGTGTCCTCGACGATCTGCTCAATGGCGAAGAGCGATGCATCGACTTGCTCCGGATCGGGCCGGCCGTTACGCAGACGCACGCGGCGCGCGGGGCGGAACGTCGTCCACGGCTCGCTCGCGTCCGCGCGGTAGACGAAGAGGTCGTCCTCGGGGCGCTTGAGCTTTTCTGTCGCGCTCCACGCATCACGTCGCTCAGTCGGCGCCTTCGTTTTCGCCCACCAAGGCACCTCGCCTGCAGAGCCCTTCGGCTTCGCGCTCTGGAGCGTGAGCGGCGCGGGCAGCACTTCGACTGCGTCGAGCCTCGTCGGTGCCTGCGGCAGTGGCAGGGCGTCGCTCACCGCGACGCGCCCCGAGGTCAGCAGCGAAGCCGTGTCGCGATCGCCCTCGGCGATGAGCCACGCGGCGACCGCTCCAAGCAGCGTGCGCCCCGGCACGAAGGCGAGGCTCGGGATCAGGTTGTCGGGTGTCGCTGTCGCCGTGATGCAGAGCGGGTCGCGGTTCTTGAGCAAGAGCACGAGGCGGCCGGTCGGCGTCCCCAGCTTGCGCGTCGTGGCCGAGACCTCGGCGAGCGAGAGCTTCACCCGGCCCGCGCCCGTCGAGCGTCCGCCGCCGAGCGCGTCCACTTCTTGCACGAGCCGCTCCAGCACTGGCAGTTCGCTCGCGGGCAGCTCGACCTCGCCCACGAGCGTGGTCCCTCTCGGCACGTACTCGATGACGCGCAGCGTGTCGTCCTTCGGCGTGCGGTTGTAGAACGCCTCGCGCGCCGTCGAGCGCCAGATGTGGCTCTCGGGATTGCCCGTCGCGTAGAGCGAGGTGAACACAGCGCGCTGGCGGTCGCCGCCCGCGCGGCCGAAAAACGCCTCGGCCTCCTTGTCTCCACGAAGCCTTCGGGCAGCGTCGCGCAATACCCCCTCGACGTGCGAGGCCCAGATGACGGGACGCCCATGCCGGTCGCGCGCGATGAGCGCGTCGATGCCGCCGCCACCCGAGCCCGAGCCGAGGTGCGCGTCGGAAAGAAACTCGGCGGTGAATGCGCGACGCACCCAGCCGTCGCCATCGCTTGCCGTTTCGAAATCGGAACGGCTTGGCTCTGGTGCAGCCTGTCGCTTCGGGAAGAAGGCCTTGGGCTTCTTAGACATGGACGGCTTCTGTCTCGGCGCGGGTATCTTCGACGCTGCGGCCGAATCGCGCGATCTCGGCGATCTCGACGAGATCGAGCAGCGCAGTGAGCCACGCTCCATTGTTTGCGGTGTGCCGCCATGGCTCATTCACGCCCGCTTCTTCGAGCGCGTCTCTCGCCTCTTTCGACAGCTCGGCGAACGCGAGCTCCGAGAGCGCGCGCCCGCGCGGGAGCTGATCCGCGAGATAGCGAAGCTGCGAGCGTGGAGCGCGTGTGAGCTTCCCGGCACCACGCACCAGCCCCTGCAGCGAGTCGAGTCCCTGGCCGAGGACATCGACGGGCCGCTGCGAGAGCACGCGCGAGTCGTTGCCATTGCCGCGCAGCCAGTCGCGCCGACGGACCTCCTCGGGATCGTCGACCCACGCTGTGCTGTAGACGGCCCAATCGACGACCGAGCGGCCCTCTTCGCCGCCGTCCTTGAGCCCTCGGTATCGCCGCTTTGCGGAGCTGGCGAGCTGTTCGGCCACTTCGTGAAGCCGATGAATCGGGATGGTGTGCTTGGCGATCACCACGCCCACGCCGAGCGTGAGCTTGAAGCTGTCGTCATCAATCTGGAGAGATGCGAGCGCATCGCACAGCGTCACGACGAAGGGCAACGCGATCTCAGCGCGGCACACGAGCAAGAGATCGTCCCCACCCAGCATCAGTGGGATGAGCGGCGCCTGCTCCTTGTCTGGGCAGTGTGCGTCCATGGCATTCTGCACCGCGCACCGCAGGAGCACGCGGTTGCGATGGAAGAACCTCGCGCGCTCGCTGTCCGTCTTGCCTGCGCCGCTGCCGACGCCATTTCCGTCGGCGTGGATGAGTGCGAGGTAGCCGTTGCCGACCAACTCCTTCAGCTCGCGCGGGCGCCGCAGCTTCTTGAGCTGCGTCGTCTCGACCAGCAGACTCGCGAGGTCCACCGCACTGCCGTCTTCGGCGCGCTTCGCCGCCTCGTGCCGGTGTGCAACGTCGAGCGATACGGCGGGTCGCTCATCACCTTGCTCGACGATTTCCGACGCCAGCCCGCGCCCCGTCCACTCGCAGGGAGCGAGCACCGGCAGCTCCGTGGACAAGTGCACCTGGCTCTTGGCGAGACGCGCGCTGTCGATCGAGATGCGGAAGCGGAGCCCCGGCATGCTGTTCCGCAGGAGCTGCGCGGCTGCGTCGGCGAAGGCGCTGGCCCCACTCCCAAATTGGGCCTCGAAGTGACCGCCGTCGCGCGCGAGGATGCCGTCCTTCGCATCGGCCGCAGGATCGTCATGCTGCTTCAGCGGGTCGCTTTCACAGGCTTCCGGATATACCTCGGTGCTCGGGGCGAGCACCCAGCGCCCGGTCTGCCGCGCCAGCTTTGGCAGCTCGACCCGCAAGGTCTCGCCGAGGAGTGCGTTGGCACCGACCATCGCTCGCAGGCGCGGCACCGCAAAGAGCCATGTCTGCACGCGCTGCAGTTCGATGTGGACGCGCTGGATCTTGGGCTCGTTGCTCATTTCGTCCCCCTTGTCCGCCCGGTGAGCCGCGCTTCCCCTTCCGGCGTCAGCCGGTACTTCTGGAGGCGGCTGTTCGGCTTGTCGGGCAAGGTGAGCGCAAGGGAGTTCTCCTCGACAAGCCGCCGAACTGCGGCGTGTAAGTGACCGAACGGTTTGTCGTGACCGAGAGCGCGCGCCAGCTCACCCTTGCTGAGCGGGCCAACGACGAGTGCGGCCATCACGCGCGACTCTACCTGCGACTCTACCTGCGACTCTACCTGCGACTGGGCCGGCGTCTCACGGGGCTCGTCCGGTACCTGCCACGCCCAACGCAACCAGACGCCGCCCCCGTCGTATTCCACCGTCGGCTCGGGCGTGCCGGCTTCTCGGCAGGCGTCGCGGATCTTCTCGTAGCCGCGGCCCCACGCCTCGATTAGTCCAGCCCGGAAGAACGTGCTGGCGATGTCGGGGTTGGGAGGTATCGACACGTGCGGCGCGAGCAGGGTCTGCGCCGTCCACGTCGGGGGGAGCGCGCCAGGGTTCCAGATCCACAGGCGGTCCCTGTGGACGCGGATCTGGATAGGCGTGCCGGAGCCGTAGTCTTTGTGGACCAGCGCGTTCAGCACCGCCTCACGCAGCGCCTCGCGCGGGACGGGGAAGGTCTCGAGGCGCTGCAGGCCGCGGTAGCTGATCCACGCGACCATGTACTTGGTCAGGAGCAGCTCGACGATCTGAGCCATCTGCGTGAAGAGGTCGCCGTGGACCTCGTCGTGGTAGGCGAGATCGCTCTCGTTGCGGAACATGCCGATCTTCACGAAGGCGCCGGTGAACCAGCGCTCGGGATCCTCGTGGAAGAGCAGCAGCGCAGCGCGCTTGAGCATGCCGGCCTCGGAGAGCCGCAGGCGCTTCACCAGCTCGGGGCGCGCGAGCGTGAGCGCCTTCGGCGGCAGCCGTTCCCCCTCGCGCGCGTGCTCCTTGAAGCGCTTGAACGCGACGGGGCTCAGGCCCTTGACGGTGATGCCGGGCACCGGCGCGCTGTCCCAGTGGCGGCCGAGCTTTCGGAGCAGGAACGCTGAGAGCGCGTTGCCCGTGATCTGCTGCTTCGTGCTGCCCGACCGGAAGTGGTATTCGCCCCGGTAGCTGATCGGCGTGGGAGACGCCTCGATCTCGATCTCGACCAGCGTCTTGCCCTTCTTGGTGAGTGCACGCACCGGCACGACGAGGCCGAGCGTGTCTCGGATCTTGTTCGGCAGATCGACGAGCAGGCGCTTGGCATCAGGCGCGCCGACGGGCTCCCCGTGGTCGTTCTTGCCGATGATGAGCGTGCCGCCGTCGGCGTTGGCAAAGCCGCAGAGCCAGCGCAGGTACTCGTCGCGCCACGACTCCTTCCACTCGACGAGGTGAGTCTCGCCTTTCGCTGCGCGCGCCATCACACGTTTCCTCGTTCGGAGCACGGCAGCCCGAGGCGACGGCACTCCGTACGTACATCGGCGGCCAGCGCCACCGTAGCGCCAACTTCTTTCGCATGCCAAGTCACGACATTCGGTCCAAAGGCCCTAGCAAAAAAGTCTTCGAAGGAACTCCCGGTCATCCGGCTTCCCCTCGCTCGTTCTTGCCAGTCCCTTCATCGTACGCATCCAACGGCCGACAGAAACCATACCCCCGAAACCGTCCCGCCCCGATCAACACCGGCCCACACACCGCCCGCTCAAACACGAGAATTGCATGCGAGTGCCGTCGCTCGTTCCCATCCTTCCGGCGCCACCTCGGAAATGTGAACGCCGGAGGCACACCCAGATGCGCCGAAACGGGTGTCACGATCACCTCGCGGGGATTGGACAAACCGATGCGCGTGCAAGCCGCCGCGATCATGGCTGCGACCTCGCGCTGATACTGCTGAATCCGAGGCCGACGAATCGACTGGATCGTACCGGTAGCTGATAGCCAGCTCGCCACTGCATCAGCGACGTGGTGCATTTCGTGTGTCGCATTGCATGGCATCGCCGTCTATGAGCCGACCCGGCTTGCTCATCGGCATCGACTGCGTGCTCGACATGGCTGGTAACAACAACACCAATTCAGAGCCTCGCCGCGATCACCAGACACCTTGTGATGGTGCGAAAGAAAGTTTTCCTTTCGCCCCAGATACGCGATCGGCACTAAAAGCCGCGAAGACGCCGCGCTCTCGCTGAACTTGGGGGCGTCCAACTCCTCCCCAAAGAAGCGTGCGCACAGTGAGAAGCGTCGCAGGGGCATTCCAGAGGGGCCACGAGAACGTAACCCGTTGTCGATGTCGTGTAGAAGCGACTGTGACTGAATGTTTGCGAGGCACGACCGGCAACAAAGCAAATGCGGGGATGGAGAGCGCTTGCGCGCCGAGCTCGGTGCGGAAGTCGTCCGTCGTTGTCGGGTTCGAGAGGCGAAGCGCATAGAGTCGTTCGTCGGACGGATCGAAACGAAGCGTGGGTTTCCGGGTTCCAAGCTGAAGTTGCTGACGCTTGTCGTCCGGCACGCGGTAGGACTTCTGCCAAGTTTCGAATAAGGAGAGTCGCACATGCTCCTCCTCGACAAGCTTGAGAACGTCGCGCATGGATTGAACGAGATTCTGATGGCTTGCTCCGTTTGCGGCGCACAGCGTGGACTCGAATGTTTCGTCGCCGACAACACACGCCAAGCCAGCAAGAAAGTCGAGCGAGCCCGGCTTGCTCGCGAGCGCGGTGCTCTCGTAGTTCGACCTCGTAAAGTCGCTAGGCTTCTTTACGGTCGCGAGGTTCTGTTCTAGATAGGGCTGGAGATTTCGCAGCCTGGCTAGCAAGACTGCAGCGAGTCGGTCTTTGACGACCGGGGAGTGAACCATCGCCGCCCCGTCTTTCTCGAAAGCCAGTCTAGGAGCCTCGAGCTTCTCAGCGTGGGCGTGCTCGTCGAGCAACAATAATGCACCGAGGGCGGTCAGAAATCCCCAAAGGTGCTGACCATCAATGCCGTCAAGCGTCAGCGTTTGCATTCTGCTCCTCCTCGCTAGCTCGATGGTCGGCGAGGCGAAGGATCGACTCCAGCCAGCACAACTCCTGCCATCCGTACTTCGCGACAAGCTTCCAGAAGCGGTCGCCGAGTGGCGAATCGAGCCGATGCAGCTCGTGTTTCGAGTTCAGCAAAGAGAAGTCGAGCGTGCCGAATTCTTTGCTCGCGTGCTTGGCTAGGGAGACGTTAACCGGATCGTCATCCACTGCCACGGGCGCGAAGGGGCGGCAGTAGCCATGGTGGCTGGCGACGAGGTGAAGTACGAGGTCGAGGTCGGGCTCCTTCGTGGAGTCGTATTTTTTCAGTCGCTCAGTCAACGCCGCCCTCTGTTCATCGAGCATCGCGAGCGACTGCAGCTCATGGCGGCAACCAAGTGGATAGCCGCTCCTCTTCTGCGCGAGCCGATGCGCCAAGCGCGCTCCGGGAGGCATCGCCGACTTGGCCCACGGTGTCTCGTCCTTGAAATACTCGATCTCGCTCCCTCCTCGAAGCATGAGCTGAAAGCGTCGATCAGCTTTGCCGATGTCGTGCAGCCACGCCGCGAGCGCGACGTGCTCAGCGAGCCACGTCCCAAGTCCGCAGCGCATCGCGTACTCTCGCGCGAACGCCTCCACATCGGCACTGTGCTCGGACAGCGAGACGGCGCGACCTGCGTGGAACGAGTCATCGCCATCGGTCGTTAGCTCGACACCATCTTCCAACGCCTCATCCGGCAGAAGGACGCGTTGAAGCTCAATGATCGGCACTCGCTTCGCCTCAAGCACTGTCCACGCCGGGTCACCGGACACAACGAGCGAGCTACGGCCTTTGGCGAGCTTCTGTGCCCAAAGGCGCTTCCACGCTGGCCAAGCGCCATTAGCGGCGAGGCGTTCGAGAGAATCGCGAGCCTCATCGGGCTCGTCGAGCGGCAGGGAGACTTCGAGTCCATCGGTAACGGCTGGATGCAGTCGCAACACCGGCCGCGCGCGTGCGAAAAGACTAGCCTGTTCCGCGCGGTCCGTGACGGGATCGGTCGAAGTGGCATCGAAGCATCCGCTGCGGATGCCGCCGTAGCTCGCAGGCACGACGATGGTGTCGCCCGCCTTCAGCGTTTTCGCCGCGACGATATCGCTCTCGTCGCCTCGCCAGCGAAGCGCATGTCGCCCGGACGCCGTCGGTTCCCCGTTCTCGTCGGGTGCTCCCTCAGTGTCTCCGAGATCATTGGTCGACTCCCCTGCAAGCCACGCGCGCACAGTCGCGAAGGGCAGCGACATCGCTTCGAGACTCGAAGGGCGAACCGCCGTGACGATGGCCGCCGCCGCCTCCAAGTCTCCCCGCTTAACTACATCCTCGGAGAGATCGGCGCGCCAAACAACCTGCACATCGGCGGGGCCGGAGCTAGGGCCATGCAGCCAGAGGCTCACATCAGGGAGCTGACTTGGCGCGGGTGACGTCTGCGCCCACAAGTCAAGGTATGCGGGGAGTAGCGTCGGTGCATTCGGCTTGGGTGCGAGCAGCTTCGTCAGCTCGTCGCCGGTCGGCACCTCGAACGCGAGGACACCGAAATCGACTTTGGCTTTTCTTGCCAGTTGATATTCGGCCTGCTGTTTCGCTTCTCCCTTGAGTTTCTTGGCCTCGCCTTTGAGTTTCTTCAGCTCCTCCTTCAGCTTCGTCGGTCGGCCCTTCTCTTGCTCTTTAAACCATCTGACGGTTTCACCGAGCGCCTTGCCATAGATTGGATCGTCGTCCGCCAGCGCGGGCTTCTCTCCTCGGCGCTTGAGCTCTTCCTTCAATTTCTTGCAGTTGTCGTAAAAAATGACGCCCTCGGCTTTCTCGTAGTTGCCGAGTCGATCCACGCGGCCAAAGCGTTGCCGCAGGCTGTCGAGGCTCGCGACCTCGGTGACTAGGGCGTCGAAGTCGAAGTCCGCGCCCGCCTCGATGCATTGGGTGCCAACAATGACGCGCCTGAGAAGATCATCGCTTCGCTTTCGGCCCGTCTGGACGGCGGGCCGCAGCTCGCGCAATACATCGTCACGGTCCAGCGGGCGCATACGGCCGGTGAGCAGAGTGACGATCGCATCGCTTCCGACAAGCTCTGCGAGCTGCAGTGCGATCACGCTCGCGCTCGCGATGCGGTTGACCACCACTGCGACCGTCCTGTGCTGGTCGAGCAAGGCCTTCGCCTGCTCAACGCACCCCTTCTCCAGCGCAGTCCGATCTTCCACCTCGATGAGGCGCGCGGGCTTGCTCACGCGGAGGCGCGGCCCGAGCGGCGAATCGAGCGTCTTCTCTTCGTCGAGCAATGAGAAGGGTGGCTCTGCCCCGGCCCCCGGCGTCGCGGACAGGAATGCGTGGGAGAACCGCGTCTTCACGCCGCTCTCCGAGAATCTCTCACGGAGGCGCGCGAGTTGGTCGAGGGTCTGCCGAAACGGCTCCGACAGGTGAACCTCATCGAGGAGGAGCAGTGTGTCGTTGGCCAGGAGACCTGCATGCACCGGCTTCATGCCCTGGGTCACGCCATAGCCCTGCATGAGCATTCGCGATCCGGCTTGATCGACGGTCGAGGCGATGATGAGCACCTGGTCCGGCGTGCGTGCCCAACCGTCATCCTTGGGCATACCGCCGCGCAGCGTGAAAACGCCGAGTGGCTCTTCGCCCGCCCGGGTCAGGGTGCGCAATCGATTGGCGACATCAACGATGATCGCATCGGTGCTCGTCATCAACGCGCGCAGAAGCGCTCGTCCGCGCTCGGCGACCTGATCGACCACGATGCGCCGGTCTACGACCATTGCGATGCGACGCGGGCACCAGCGACCCTTTGCTTCGTTGTCTGCGTCGAGCGCGAGCGCGAAGAGGGCGATGTCGATGCACGTGGTCTTGCCGGTGCCGGTCGGGAGGTCGAGCACACGCGGCCAGCGCTTGTCCCGGACGATCTGTTCGAGCAGACGCTGCTGCCACGCAAAGGGCTGCTTGCCGCCGTGAACCGCAGCGTGAAAGGCGCCGAAGTTGGAAATGGTGAGCGTCATCGGTTCTCCACGGGCAGGCAGAGGCCGAGTCCAAAGTAGCGCCCGGCGCCGAGCAGAAGCGGGCCGCGCACAGGTTCTTCGAAGTGGATGTCGGCATGGACTCGCACCCGCGGCGTACGGCCCGGGCGGCCAGGCCATGGCAGGAAGTCGCGAACGTGCTGCGCACCGGGGAGCAGCGGCGCGAGCGATACCTCCACCGAGACTGGCCGGATACCGACGACGCGCAGACACGCGTCACTGATGCTCCGCTGTGCTTCCAGAGCGGCTTTGTGTGCGGTGCCGTGCTGGTTGCTGCGGAGGTTACCGGGATTCTTATCGAGGGCGATCGGTGTCGCGGTGATGAACCGCGTGGTCGCGCGGCACCACAGCTCAGGTGAGAGCGATTTCTTTGTCGACACATCCACGCGGCGAATAGCAAAAGGCGGGAGCGATCCACCAGCGAGTGTCAGGTTGCCGCGCTTGTCGGAGCGCTCCTGTTCCCACTTCGCGACGAGGCGAAGCAGTGTTTCGCGGTCGCTCGTCGGAAGCTGACGAGGCAGCACGAGCGCGCAGCCCATGATTGCGCCGTCAGCGTACTCGTGTCCGACAAACGGCAGTGGGACGAACGCGACGTGCGGTTGCTCGGTCGGAGCGCTCTCTGCGTGGCCCGACAGCGTTGCCGGCAGGCTCTTTTCGCCATGCTGTTCGAATAAGGCACCGCGCAGCGCCCGCGCGAGATCCGTGGACCGCGAGGAGATCGGTCGCGATCCGCTGACGCGCTCGAAGACGACCCAGTCGGTGGAAAAGACGCTCTCGGCGGGTGCGGTCGGCGTGGCGATCTCGAAAGCGGAGCGGTAGCGCTGCGGTCGCGCTGGCAACACACGGCTCTTTTCGCCTTCATGATGAGCAAAGGCGCGTTCGAGCCGTTCGAGCTGACCACGCCCAATCACCCGCAAGGTGGTATCGCCACCATCGCTGGGGACTAATGTCGGAGCAATGTCGCGGTCGACGACGTTGCATCGCACGAGGGACGAGGAGTGACCGAGCCGGGTTACGCGCGCGCAGAGTCGTTCGAGCGCCTCGCGATGCTCTGTTGCATCCGCATCCCACCACAGAAATGCAAAGGTTTGTATCTCAGGAATAACTACTGGGAACGTCCGCACCTGACGTGTACGCCGCTCCGGGAGAAGCGCGATCGCCGTCTTGAGTGCTTTGTCGGAGGGGGTTGCGTCCACGACGTTTGGAGCGTTCCTCGCGGTGGCAAGCTTCCTCTCGGTCGACTTCCGCTTGCTGGCCCCGTCGGCCTGTTGGTGGGCTTCTTCGGCAATGCGAATCTCGGTGTCCAATCCAAGCGTGACGTCGTTGACCGGCACATAGACGTCATGCACCCGCCGCCTCCCGACCCTCGACTCGGGATCGACCCACATCGACGGTGCGCCCTGCTGTTCGAGCCACAGGAGTGCCCCTCGTTCGGCCTGGGCAACCTCCCCCTGGTCGTGGAGCGCGGCGACCAACGCCGAGAAGAAGCGTGCGGGGTGTGGTGGCCACTCGGCACGTCCGCGATCGTTGTGCGCGGTCGCAGCGTAACGCCCCGTCAGGAGTTCGACCTCGATCGCGAGCATCACGCGTCTCCGACATCAGCCTCTGCTGCCGAAAGCCTGCGGCTCTTTGTCACGAGGTCGGCGAGCTTCGGCGAGGGCTGCAGGTCCGCGAGTGCTTCGCCCGCAGGCTTGTCGAACTTGATGCCGTCGGGAAGCTGACCGACTGCCTCGTTATAGAGCGCGATCGCACCAGCGAGGTCGAGATCCACAGGAGTCGTGCTTCCGTCTCGGGCCACCGCTTCGAGCTTCAGCGCGGAGCCCTTCTTCGGTACGAGCAGGCACCGGGAGCGCAAATCGTGTCCGCGGCTGTCAGCGGCGAATACGGCGAGTAGCCCGAGTGCAGTCAGCACCGCGCGAGCTTCCTCCGCCCCAGTGGTGAACCCTAAGCGTCGCAGCGACGCGATCGAGAGCACCACCGTGTGCCTTGCCTCGTCGATTGTCACGCCGCCGCCGACGGAGTCGATGCTCGGCGTCACGTTGCCGTGGTTCACCTCGGAGGGCTTGCCCTCCTTCCCGAATTTGACCGGCTCACCGTTCTCCTTCTTCGCCTTCGAAAGATCTGTTGTCCATCGTTCCTTCTCGTCCGCTGCGACGTAAATGTCTGCGGCCTTCTTGAGGATGTTCAGGGGATCGATCCGACTCTCAGTCTTGCTCCCAGGGGAGGCGTTGATACCGATAATCTCGGAGACCAGAGCGCGCTGGAACTTGGCGCCAAGGCCGCCCTTGGGCCCAGTGCTGTCCCACATGCCGAAGACCAGCCCCGTTGGGCAGACCTTAAACAACGCTGTCGCGTTCTTGGTGCTCGCATCGGTGAAGGACTTGCCGATGTCTGAAAGCCGAAAGAGCTGACCATTGAGCAAGCTGTCGCGCAGAAGCGCGTCGGCGATGCGGTGAGGCGCAGTGAGAGACGTGACACGTCCCACCTCGGGCGCGATCGAAGAAAAATCGACGCTCACTACTGGAAGCACGATCCGCTTGTCGACCCACAACGCCTGAAGCGCCTCCTCCATCCGATTCGCCTGACTCTGCACGGAGTCGATGAGCACGCAGCGCACATCTTGGTTGTCGATACGCCGCGTCTCGAAAGCGTATTTGGCGCCAGGTTCGGGCCTCTTGTTGTCATCTACTGCATGGGTCGGTGGGAAGATCTTGTCCCCCGGCCCACCTGCGGGCTCCAGCGTCGCCTTGCCGCGGATGGCGACGGTGTCGCCCGCTATGAGTTCCTTGAGTTGATTAAAGTCTAGCGGCATTGGTTGTTCTCCTCGTGGGTAGGTCCGGCGTTCAGATCGGTTGATGTTGAGCTTGCGGGCGCGCTGGGCTTGCTAAAACGACATGATCGCGCACCGGTGAATTGCGGACATCATTGCCTCCATCGCCATCACTCGACTGTTTGAGCAGATGAGGCGATTCGGTCAAAGCTCGGGCTGGCGTCGTATTCGACGAAATGCCCAACGCGCCAACACGCACCACAGTCAGTCTGGTGAAAAAGATCGGAAAGTTCATGCGCCTTCTCCGCGATTTGCCGGATACGCACTCGATATGAGCATTGGCTGTAACGGCACCATGTAACTACAGTGGCCCGGGACACAACCTGGGATGCGAATGTGCATTTCGAGTGGAACGAAGCCAAGCGGATTGGCAACATATGCAAACATGACATTGACTTCATCGACTGCCGGGCTGTTTTTGCGGGACCGACAGTCACGATGCCCGATGACCGCGTCGACTATGGCGAGACACGCTACATCACCCTCGGCCTGCTCTCGGGGCGAGTAGTCGCAATTGCGCACACCGAATCGCCCGACCTGATCCGGATAATTTCCGCCCGAAAGGCTGCCAGGCATGAGCAAACGTACTTCTTCATCGGCATCTCGAACGTCTCTGACCCGGATTGACGCGCTGCGCGACCGCGACATCGACTTCTCCGACTTGCCGCGCGTCACCCCGGCCATGTTCGCCCGCGCCGTCGTTCGTCGCGGACTGAAACCGTTGCCGCGGAAGGAATCGCTGACGCTTCGTCTCGACGCGGACGTTCTCAAATGGTTTCGCTCCCAAGGCCGCGGTTATCAAACTCAAATCAACGCACTGCTGCGCGCGTACATGGAGGCGCACCGTCGGCGCCCCAAACGTTCCTGACCATACTCCCCCCGCGGACACCTCACTCCCGATTCCAGCCCGGCGCGATCCGCCTCTATCAACTCGCGCAGCCGCTGCGGCGACGGCAGCGCGACTAGATAGCGTGACACAAACATCTGCTGATCCATGCCGGCGATGGCGTACTCGACCTTGGTGGAATCGCGATCGCTGCACAGCAGAAGTCCCACCGGCGGTTGGTCGCCTTCTGCAAGCTCATTCGCCTTCCAGTAGTTGAGGTAGAAGTTCATCTGCCCGGCATCGCCATGTTCGAAGGCACGCACCTTCAGATCGATCAGCAAATGGCAGCGCAACCGCCGGTGATAGAACACCAGGTCGATGTAGTCATGCGCATTACCCACGGTGATGCGCTTCTGCCGCGCTTCGAGACAGAAACCATTGCCGAGCTCGAGTAGAAAGTCGCGCAGATGGTCGAGCAGTGCGGTTTCGAGGTCGCTTTCTCGATACGCGGGTTTTTCCGCCAGGCCGACGAATTCCAGCACGTAAGGGTCGCGAATCAGGTCGGCCATGCCTGGCGGTGTGCCGCCCGAACTTCCGCGTGCTGCTTCGATGACGGCGCGTTTATCCGTGGACAACGCCGTGCGTTCGTATAACAGAGAGCCGACCTGGCGACGAAGCTCGCGCACGGACCACCTGGCCGCGAGGCATTCGTTTTCGTAGAACGCGCGTTTCCACGGGTCGTCGATGCCAAGCAGATCGATCACATGGGTCCACGAAAAGCGCAGCACCCGCTCGAGGGCCAGCGGTGGGGGTGATTTGCTCACCGGCGGTGAGCAAATCGGGCTGGGCAGGTTCACTCGCTTCAGCCCCGATCCGAGTTGCGGATATACCCGGTAGAAACTCCGCATCCGGTCCAGCATCTGCCGGCTGGCTCCGCCAATGCCTCGCGAGCGCAGGTCGCGGGCGAGACGGGGTAGGAGCTTCGCGCCGTACTCGGCACGATCCTCCCCTCCCTGCTCGTATTCCACGAGGTGCGCCCCTATGAGCCAGTTTCTCTGGATCAGCGCGCGATTCACCGCGGCCGCAGCCCGCCCCGCGCTCTGCTCATGCAAGGACACGATCGATTGAATGAGCACTTCATAGTTCATGCGGCAATCTTCCTCCCTCTCTGTCTCAAAACCTGAGACGCTCACACCGAGTACTGCGCCAGTGCATCGCGCAACGCAGCGGCGACTTCCTCGCGCAGGCGCGCGGGGCCGACCACCTCTACGTCCCCGCCGTAGCGCAGTATGTCCATCACCAGCTCGCGCGATTCGCGGTACGGCACCTCCAACTCGTAGCGTCCGTCGGTCAGGTACTGGCCCCGCTGGTCGCGATGCCAGCGCTCGTCGGCCACCCAGCGTGCGCGCGCGGCGGAGAAGCGCAAGACGGCATTCTTGTTGGCTTTGCCTGAAAAGATGCCGTACGCGCTGGCGAAATAAGCATCGAGCTCGGCGTCGGTCAGGTCGCGCGCGGCGGCTTGCAGCTCCCGGGCCGCAATGATGCGATCCACCGAAAAGCTGCGCAGCGCCTCGCGCAGGTGATCCCAGGCATCGAGATACCAGTTGTCGCGGTAATGCACGAGCCGCTGCGGCGAGATCTCGCGCTCGGTGTGCTGGTCCTTGCCGCGCGAGTGATAGCGGATGAAGAGTCGCCGTCGCTGCAGCGTGGCCGCGGCGGCGGTGCGGAAATGAGAGCCCATGGGCCGTGCTGCCATTCCTAACAAGCGTATGCGCCTGCCGGTCTCACCGAGATGCAGGCGCTTGTCGGCAATCAGCTCATCGACACGCCGCGACAGCGGGGCGAGGTGCTCTTCGAGCAAGCCCGGCTCGAGCTCGCTCAGCAACTGGCGGAATGCAACCAGGGCCTGCAGCTCCGCGCCGGAAAACCACAGGCCGGGCAGCTCGAAGGCGCGTCCGTCTGCGTCGGCCTTATAACAGATGCCGCCGGCCGCGCCGTCCCGGTGGACAGGCGCGCCGAGCGAATCCCGCAGAGTGTCGATGGCACGATAGACGGTGGCGCGCCCGCATTCCATGCGCTCGCGCAGCTCCTGCATGCCGATCGGTGTGCGCCGGCCGGCGAGGATGCGATGCAGGAGATAGATGCGGTCGACCTTGTCCATGGTGCGATGGTCGCGGCGCGTGACATTCTTGTTTGTTAGCCGACACGATGCGCCCGCATATTGCCGCCCGTCAAGGGCGCGAGACGACCCTTACTCCAGCCCGAGACGGCTCCGCAGCATCTGCACGATCGCAGGATCGAGCGGCGGATTCATGCGCGTGCCGTCGTATTCGATCTGCTGCACCAGCGTTTCAACCTGCTCGCGGCCGGCCTTGCTGCGCATGGCCTCGCGCGGCGTGCGCCCCGCGAGCGCCGGCAGCTTCTCGTCTATCCACTTTTCGTAGTGCGCGGCGATCATCGCGTGCAGTTGCTCGCGCACTTCGGGAATCTGCATGAGCTCATCGTGTTCGCTGCGGGCGGGCGCCGGCGCGTCGCCGGAGCGGCGTCTCGCGAGCGCGTCGGCGAGCTGCGGCTCGAGCGGCGTTATCGCCGTAGGCCGGATGCGCGCCGCCTCGCCGAGCGCCTTCTCGACCAGCTCGCGAAAGGCCGCGGCGCGCTTCTCCGAGTTCACCTCGCAATGCAGGCGCCGGCCGTCGATCTCGATGTGGCCGAGCAGGGTGTTCTCCATGCCGGGATTCATGGCGTTGCCGCGGCCCAGCCAACCGAAGCTCACGCGCTGCAGGCGACCGTCGGTTTCTCGCTCCGCTTCGTGCAGCAATTCGGTTTCGTCCTGCTCGAACGCGAGGTGCTTCAGCGCCGCGAATGCCTCATCGGCGGAGTCGATGTCGAACGAAAGCCGATGCGGCACCAGCGGATCGCCATCGGTGTTGTGCAGCTCGGGCAACCCCGGGTTCAAAGTTGCATCAGTGAGATCCAGATAGAGCTCACGCAGCTCCATGTCGTAGTCGCGCACCGTATCGGGCACGATCGGATCGCTCACCCTGCGGATCTTTTCGCGAACTTCGAGCACCGCGAGCTTCGCCATCGGCGGCAGGCTGCAGGGCGGGGCGGCTTCGAGCAGGGCGATGCCGTCGATGCGCACGATCTGGGCGAAGATCATCTCGCCGGTGCGAATCGTTTCCGAGGCGGAGTGCTCCAGCACATCGAACTGCTCGCCGGTCAGCAGATCGCGGGCGTTGAATCCACGCCCCGGCTCGCAGGCCGTGATCTCGAAGAAGCTGAACGGCGCTTCGAGGCAGTCGCCCAGATAGCGCCGCAACACCGGATCGAGCCGCGCGCCGCGCTGTTCGAGGAACACGCTGGTCGGCGTGCGGTCGTGCAGCGATTCATCTTCGATGTCAGTATCGAACGGATCCGGTGCCCAGGCATGAAAGAGCCATGGCATGAACATCTGCATGTGCGGCGAGCCGGGATCGTAGACGTCTGCGTCATCGTCCCAACACATGAACTCCGACCAGGCCTCGTCGACCGCCTGTTCACCGTAGGTATCGACGACGAATCGCGTCATGGTGGCCGCGTAACCGTCGAGCGCGCGGCGAATGCGCCGCCATGTGATCTCTGCCGGCGATTCTTCGGCGCGCGCCGCCGTGGCGAGGCAGCAGTGCTTGTGCTTGCGACCGCTGCCGCACGGACAAGGCTCGTTGCGACCTGGTTTCCTGAACGCCGACATCTCGTAATAGTTAGCGGCGACGCGCGAACCGATCCGTCGCAAGCACCAGTTCGCGAGCGATGCCCGGCTCGAACGCCGCATGGCCGGCATCGGACACGATGCGCAGGTCCGCCTCGGGCCACGCCTTGTGCAAGTCCCAGGCGCTGCGCACCGGGCACACGACGTCATAGCGGCCTTGCACGATCACCGCGGGGATGTGCCGGATCTTGTGAACGTCCTCGAGCAGCTGATTCGGGCGCTCGAGGAAGCCGCCGTTGACGAAGTAGTGGCACTCGATGCGCGCGAACGCCGCGGCGAACGTGGCGTCACCGAAGCGCTTCACATAGTCGGAGTTCTGCTTCATGTACGACAGCGCGCCTTCCCAGATCGACCAGGCGCGCGCGGCCTCGACCAGCGTGGTGCGATCCTCGCTCGTGAGGCGCCGGTAGTAGGACGCCATGCAGTCCTTGCGCTCTTCCTCGGACAGCGGCGCGAGATAGTGCTCCCACAGGTCGGGGAACATCGAAGCCGCGCCTTCGGAGTTCTGATAGAACCATTCGAGCTCCGAACGACGCAGCAGGAAGATGCCGCGCAATACGAGCCCGGTGCAGCGCTCAGGATGTTTTTGCGCGTATGCCAGCGCCAGCGTCGAGCCCCACGAGCCGCCGAACACCAGCCAGCGATCGATGCCCAGCTTCTGGCGGATCGCCTCGATGTCGTGGACGAGGTGCCACGTGGTGTTGTCGACCAGGTTCGCGCTCGGCTTGCTGCGTCCGCAGCCGCGTTGATCGAACAGCACGATGCGGTAACGCCTGGGGTCGAAGAAGCGGCGCATTTTCGGATCGGTGCCGCCGCCCGGTCCGCCGTGCAGGAATACGACCGGCTTTCCGTTCGGATTGCCGCTCTCCTCGAAATAGAGTTCGTGCACGGGCGAGACGCGCAACAGGCCCGAGTAGTAAGGCTTGATGGCTGGATAGAACTCTCCGGATGCGCGCTGGCGGCGTGGCGTGGCCGTTGCGGCCCTGGCTTTCACGCTCGGCTTCTTTTTCCTGAGAGTCCTAGCCATGGGTTCCTTCGGAGAGCATCGGCCCGAGCGGCGCGCCACCCACCAGGTGCATGTGCAGGTGGAACACCTCCTGGCCGCCGTGCAGATTGCAATTCACGATGAGTCGGAAGCCGTTCGCGGCAATGCCTTCCTGACGCGCGATGTCCCGGGCGACGATGAACATGTGGCCGAGCGTACGCTCGTCCTCGTCGGAAACGTCGTTGACGGTGGGAATGGGTTTGTTCGGGATGATGAGTATGTGGACCGGCGCCTGCGGGCTGATGTCGCGAAACGCCGTGACGCGGTCGTCCCGGTGCACGATGTCCGCCGGAATCTCGCCGGCGACGATCTTTTCGAAGAGGGTGGGCATCGGGGAAGAATACGCTGATAATCCCCACATATTGAAGCTCTCCTTCGACAGCCTTCGTTCGCACCTCGCCGGTGAACCCGTCCGCGCATACCTCGTTTCCGGCGACGAGGCGCTGCTCGTGGGCGAGGCCGCGGACGCGATCCGCGGGCGCGTCAAACGCGAAGGTTTCGAACGCGAGGTGCACTTCATCGAGCGCGTGGCGGACTGGGACGGGGTGCGCGCCTCGTCTAACAATCTTTCCCTGTTCGGCTCGCGCAAGTTGATAGAGCTGCGGCTGCCATCGGGCAAGCCCGGCACCGGCGGCGCGAACGCCATCGCCGAGCTGCTGCGCGATCCGAGCCCCGACAACGTCTTTCTCATGCTCACCGGCAAGCTCGAACGCGAGCAGCATTCCTCCGCGTGGGTGAAGGCGTTCGAGACGACGGGAGCGTGGCTCAACATCTGGCCCATCGAAGTGGCCAAGTTGCCGCAATGGCTGCGCGCACGCGCGGCGGGGCTCGAGATCGAGCTCGAGGACGACGCGGTGCGGTTCATCGTCGAGCGCACCGAAGGCAATCTGCTCGCCGCACAGCAGGAGCTCGAGAAACTCCGGCTGATGGCCATCCCAAATCTTCAAAAACCACGGCGCATCGATCTTGCCACCGCGCAGGCAGCCATCGGCGACAGCGCGCGGTTCGATGTCTTCCAGCTCGGTGAAGCGGCGCTCGGCGGCGACGTGCCGCGCGCGCTGCGCATCCTCGCCGGGCTGCGCAGTGAGGGCGTCGAGCCCACGCTCGCATTGTGGTCGCTCGCGCGCGAGGTGCGCAATGTCTGGGGAACCACGCAGCACGAAGGCGCGCGCGGCTATCAACGCCCGTCGGCGGCGCTCGAGAACGCCAAGCGCCGCGCCGCGCGCCTGCCCTATCCACGGCTCGCGGCGCGCACCGCGCGTGCCGATCGCATGATCAAGGGCCAGCAGCGCGGCGACGCATGGGACGAGATGGCGCTGCTGGTGGTCGAGTTCGCGGGACGGCGCGCATTGCCGCTCGCCGGTACCCGTGCCGCTTGAACACACCGGCGGACAAAGTTTCAGGCCCCATGGGTCTGTTCGGCGGCACTTTCGATCCCATCCACTACGGGCATCTGCGCACGGCGTTCGAGTTGTGGCAGTCGTTGAAGCTGTCCGAAGTGCGCTTCCTGCCTACCGGCAACCCGCCCCATCGCGAGCGCACGCTGGCGGATGCCGCATTGCGCGTGGCCATGGTGCGCGCGGCCGTGGCCGATCAGCCCGCGTTCGTCGTCGATGATCGCGAGGTGCGGCGTGCGGGCGCGTCCTACACGTTTGACACGCTCACCGAGCTGCGTTCGGAGTTTCCGAGGCGATCGCTGTGCATGCTGCTCGGCATGGACGCGTTCCTGGGGCTGCCGAGCTGGCATCGCTGGCGCGAATTGCTCGATCTCGCCCACGTCATCGTGGCGCATCGGCCAGGGTGGAAAGCGCCCACGCACGGCCCCCTGGGCGAGCTCATGGTCGATCGCGGCACCGGCGCCGTGAACGATCTGCACAAATCGAACGGCGGCCGCATTTATGTCCATGCCGTCACCCAACTTGAAATATCGTCGACCGAATTGCGTCAGATCATCGACGCGGGACGCGATCCACGGTTCCTCGTGCCCGATGCGGTTCGCGCGATCATCCGCGAGTCCGGGTGCTATGCTCGGTCTCGCTAACCCCATAACCGGAGCGCAATGACCCCGAAAGCCAGTCCTCGCCGCGCCACCGCGCCGGCAAAACCTGCCCTTCCGCAGACTCTTCTTCGCGTGGTGAACGCCGCGCTCGACGACATGAAAGCCGTCAACGTCAAGGTTCTCGACGTCCGGCATCTCACCGACATAACCGACGTCGTCGTCATCGCCTCAGGCAATTCCGATCGGCACGTTAAGTCCATCGCCGAGCGCCTGGTCCAGTTCGCGAAGCAGAACGACTTCCAGCCATTGGGTGTCGAAGGCGCGCGGGAAGGCGAGTGGGTGCTCGTCGATCTCAACGACGTCGTGTGTCACGTGATGTTGCCGCGCGTGCGCGAATTCTACGGACTCGAGAAACTCTGGGAAGACGTAACGCCGCCGGTCGAGCAACCAGTCGTCGCGGCTGCCCCGCATGCCGCCAAACCGCGTGCCGCCAAGCCGCGCGCGACCAAGCCGCGTGCCGCCGGGCCGCGTGCTCCTGCGCGCCGCAAAATGGCATCACGGCCGCGCGCCGCGCGCTGATCGCACATCGTGCGGGTCCGCATCCTCGCGGTGGGCACGCGCATGCCCGCCTGGGTGTCGACGGCCTATGACGACTACGCGCGCCGGCTGCGCTCGGCGATGCGCATCGATCTCGAGGAGCTGCGGGTCCGTAACAAGGCCGACGAGGAGCGCCGCTTCCTCGAGCGCATCGGTGACGACTTCGTGGTCGCGCTCGACGAGCACGGCAAAACCAGGACCACCGCCGAGCTGGCACGCTGGCTCAACGAGCGGGTGTTAGAAGGGCGCAATCTCTCGTTTCTCATCGGCGGCCCCGACGGGCTCGGGGCCGAGATACTCAAATCGGCATCCTGGCGCTGGTCGCTGTCGTCGCTGACCTTTCCGCACGCGCTGGTGCGCGTGCTGCTGGTCGAACAACTGTATCGGGCGCATTCGCTGCTGCACAATCACCCGTATCATCGGGAATGAACTCGGGCACGGCGACATGACATGAGGGGTCGATGGGCGACGAACAAGATCAAAGACCGGTCCTGCGCCTCGCGTCCGCATCTCCGCGCCGCCGACAGTTGTTAGACCTCATCGGCGTGCCGCACGTGGTCACGCCGGCCGACATCGACGAGACGCCGCGCGCCGCCGAGGATCCGGCCGACTACGTACTGCGTCTCGCTCGCGAGAAAGCCGAGACCATCTGGCGCCGCCACGACGACCTGCCGGTACTGGCCGCGGACACCACGGTGGTCGTCGATGGCGAGATCCTCGGCAAACCCGAATCCGAAGACGATGCGCACGCCATGCTCGCCAAGCTCTCGGCGCGCGCGCACGTCGTGCATACCGGCATCGCGCTGCGCACGGTGGCGGGCGCGAAAGTCGAGCTGTCGTCCACGGACGTGCGATTCGCGCCGCTGTCGCATGCGCAGGTCAGCGCCTACTGGTCCAGCGGCGAGCCGCGGGGCAAGGCGGGCGCTTACGCCATCCAGGGTCTTGGCGCGGTGTTCGTGACCGGCATCGCCGGCAGCTACACCGGGGTCATGGGTCTGCCGCTGTTCGAGACGGCCGCTCTGTTACGCGCGGCCGGCATCCCGGTGTGGAACGGCGCGCTGCCGCGGGGAGCGGCCGCGTGACCACAGAGATTCTAATCAACGTCGCGCCGCGCGAGAACCGCGCTGCGCTCATCGAAAACGGCGTACTCACCGAGCTGTTCATCGAACGACAGAGCCGCCGCGGCATCGTCAGCAATTTGTACAAGGGCCGCGTGCAGCGCGTGCTGCCGGGCATGCAAGCTGCGTTCATCGATGTCGGTCTCGAGCGCACCGCATTCCTGCACGCCGCGGACATCGCCACGGCGAACAGCCCCGACAGCACGCTGATCGCCCCCGTGAGCGCGGGCGACATCCGCGGCCTCGTCAAGGAAGGCGACGACATCCTCGTGCAGGTCGTGAAAGATCCCATGGGTACGAAGGGTGCACGGCTCACCACCTTCGTGGCGCTGCCGTCGCGACTCATGGTGTACATGCCGCGCGGCGATGGCATCGGCGTCTCCGCGCGCATCGACGATGAAGCCGAGCGCACCCGGCTCAAGGATCTCGTGCTCACGACGGTGCCGCCGGTGTCGAAGGGCGGCTACATCGTGCGCACGGCCGCGCAGGGCGCGACCAAGGAGCAGATCCAGGCCGACATCGAATACCTCGGCCGCCTCTGGGAGCACGTGCGCGAACGCGGCCTGCGCGCGCAGCCCGGACAGATCGTCTACGAAGACCTGCCACTGCCCACGCGCATCCTGCGCGACGAGCTCGCGCGCGGCGTCGACCGCGTGCTGGTGGACAATGCCGAAGCGCACGCGCGCATGCTCGAGTTCGCCGCGAGTTTCATGCCGGGTGGCTCGACCAGCCTGGAGCTGTATTCGGCGCCCAGACCCATCTTCGATCTGCAC
>JAYTOI010000023.1:0-4106 GCA_043747875.1 Pseudomonadota bacterium
CGCGCGTTCTCCCGAGATTCCTTCCCCGGCACCACCCCTCTGCACTCGACATATTGTTAGCTCTTCGCCTCCCATCGCCTCCGGCTGCGAATCGCGACACGGTTTCTTCCCATAACGCGGGGCAATCTACGCACCGCTCTTGCGTACGCATACCCCTGGGAGGACTTCCGAATGAGCAGCGCTGCAGCAGAAAAGATGTCGGTATTCGGACCGACGCTCCGTTTCAAAGGTGAGCTCAGGGCTCAGGAAGACCTGAAGATCGAAGGTCGCATCGAAGGCACCATCCAGCACCAGCAGCGCATCGTCGTGGGCGCGAAGGGTGAGGTGGTCGCGACCGTGACCGCCGCCGCCATCGACGTCGACGGCAAAGTCCAGGGCGACATGCACGCCAAGAAGAGCGTCAAGGTTTCACAGTCAGCAGTCGTGCGCGGCAACATCCGCGCGCCGAGCGTCAGCATCACAGAGGGAGCGAATTTCAATGGCAGCGTCACAATGGAGCCGAATGTTGGGCATGGCACCCAAGGATCCACCACCCCCGGCGCGACCCGCTGAACCGGAGAAAGCCATGAGCAAGGGATTCAGTGACGGCAAGATGGCTCCCCCCGCGGCCCCCGTGGCTCCGCAGCCTTCGCAGGGCGCGCCCTGCGTGCTCGGCCCGACGCTGCACTTCAAAGGCGAGCTCTACGGTGAAGAAGATCTGGATTTCCAGGGCCAGATCGAGGGCTCCATCGAGCACACGCGCAGCTTGTCGATCGGCAAGGAAGGCGGCGTGACGGGCAACATCAAGGCGAAGTTCGTGATCGTCGAAGGCCGCGTAGATGGCGACATCCACGCGACCGAGTCGGTCCAGATCCGCCAGTCGGCCAAGGTCAAGGGCAACATCTACGCACCGCGCGTCGGCATCGCCGAGGGCGCGAATTTCAGCGGCAGTATCGACATGAGCCACAAGGTCTCGGCGCGCCAGGGCGCTCCCGCCTCCGGCACGCTCACCGATCCGGCAGCCGAGCGACTGCTTACGAAGACGGGCTAACTACCGTCGTTGCTTCGGTAACGGCCGGCGCCGGCACGGCTTCCGGTCGCACCAGCGACTCGTCTTCAGCGCGCGCCAGCGCGACGATCTTCGCGGACAACGCGCGCAGGGTCTCCTGCGCGCCGTCCGCGGCCTTGTTGGCGAGCAGCACCACCGCGACCTTCGCGTCCGGATACAGGTCGCAGACGCTCGAAAATCCGTACGTCCCGCCCGAGTACTGCAGCCGCCGTCCCTGCGGCGACTCCAACACCAGCCAATAGAACGCCACCGCCTGGCGCCCGTCGGGCGATTTCCAGGTCGGCTGATGCGCCAGCTTCACCGACGCATCACGCTCCACGAGCTGCCATGACGCGTACCGGAGCAGGTCGTCGGCGCTGTAGCGCAGCGAAGCCGACGCATGGCTCATCTTCGCGCCGAACGGCGGCAGCTCCTCGTTGGCGCTGGTATAGCCCTTGGCCAGTAGTCTGACAGGCGGCTCGGTGCCGCTGCCCATGCGCAGCGGTTTCTCGATTTCGCGCGCCAGCAGCGTCTCGAACGGCTCGCCGTAGATCTTCTCGAGCGCCACGCCGAGCAGCACGCTCGCGAAGTTGGAGTACACCGGGGCAGTGCCGGGCACGCGCTTCGGCACGATGCGGCGCAGGTGCGCCAGGAATTCCTCGCGCGTGAAGCGCTCGAACACCTGCATGCGCCCCGCCGCCAGCGGCACGCCCGGCGTCGCGCGCACTTGCGAGACATCCGGGTTGTAGTCCGGGAGCTGCGACGTCATGTTCACGAGATGAATGAGACGGATGCGCTCGCCACCGTTCTCGAGGTTCGGATGCGCGCCGTCCAGATACTTCGCGACGTCGTCGTCGGGGCTGGCGCGTCCCTCGACGAAGGCGCGCGCCAGCAGCTGGCCCGTCATCGTCTTGCCCACCGCCCCGATCTCGTAGACGGTGTCCTTGGTGGGCGGCTTTTCGCCATCGAGGCGCGGCGCGCCGAAGTTGTAGAACTCGCGCCGGCCATCGTCGTAGATGCCGATAGTGAGGCCGATGCCGTCGCGCTCCACGATCCATTGCCGGCCGAGCTCGCGCACCGCGGCGGCATAGGGCAAAGCGGGTTGCGGAGCGGGGATTGCGGGAGCCGGCTGCGCTTCGGCCGCAGGCACCGCCATCGGGAGCAGCCACGTGGACAGCAGCGCGGTCGCGACGAAAAGATGTTTGAGCATACGACCGCCCCTTTTACAGCAGGGGCGGGTCGCGACGCCAGATCAGGCGGCGGCGCCCACCGCGTTGCTGACCGCCTTCGCCCGCTCCGCCTGCACCACCTCGTGCACGAAGCGCAGCTTCTCCAATGCCCTCGGTGACAGCACGAATGGATAGGCGTCCTTCAGGCCCATGCTGCGATTGAGGCTGTTCATCGCGAGCGTCAGGGCATTCCAGCCCGTGGTCAGCGACTCGAAGTCGAAAAATGCCAGGCGCTCGGTGGCGATGCGCTCGCCGGGCTTCTCCGTGGCCGGCGCGCGTACCGTGAGACCGTGGCTCTTCGCCGTCTCCAGCGTGTCCACCATGTGTAGATAGTGCGCCCAGGTCTCCGCCCAGTCCTCCCACGGATGCATCGTGGCGTAGGCGCTCACGAACGAATCGTTCCAGTTGGCCGGCGGGCCGTACTCGTAGTGACGCTCGAGGGAATCCTCGTAGTTCTGGCGCTCGTCGCCGAACAGCGCGCGGAAGTGCGTGAGCCGGTCGATGTCGCGCACCAGGCGATCCCAGTAGTAGTGACCGATCTCGTGGCGCAGGTGGCCGAGCACGGTGCGATAACCCTCGCCCATCTTCTCGCGCATGTTCTCGCGGAAGGCGAAGTCGGCCTCGTCGACGTTGAGCGTGATGAGGCCGTCGTCGTGGCCGGTCATGACGGGCTCGTCCTCGGTGCCCTTGAGGAATCGGAACGCGAGTCCGCCCTGCTCCTGCTCGGTCCTGGGGACCACCGGTAGTTTGAGCGCGTAGAGCGCGTACAGCAGCCGGCGCTTCGCGGCTTCGAGGCGCCGCCACGCCTGGTCGTTGGCGGGGTCGGACAGGTCGGGGATCACCTCGGACAAGGCGCAGGAGCGGCAATAGGGCGCATTGCTGTCCGCGGGCACCAGCCAGTTGCAGGCATCGGCACGCGCATTGCCGCACTGGCGATAGCGGCGCGTCTCGTGGTTGGGCAGGCGGATCTGAAAGATGTCGGAGGAGTCGCCATCCGCCAGACGCAGCGTCGCGAGCGTCGCCGCCTCGGGGCAGTAGCCCACCACGGCACCACAGTTCACGCAGCGGCTGTTCTCGAAGTACAGCGTCTGCTGGCAGTTGTCGCAGGAGAAAAGCTTCATAGACGATCATAGTCCAGAAGACTCTGATCCGGGTCCGTCAGACGGCAGGACGGGGTGAGGTGGGAAACGTGGTGGCGCGCCCCTCAGGACACCGGACGTAAGACGTGACGCAAGTTTGCAGTGCGGTCCGTCAACGGAGCTCTCGAGCACCCCTTGCGCCCCGCCCAGGCCGATGTCTAACAAGGTGCTGCTGAACAGCCGGTTCAATGCCGGATCGCGCGCGCCCGGCGCGCCGACGACGAACGTGCGGGGCTCTACAGCGGGGGACGTAGCGGCGGCGGCAGAGCGGCGGTGATTGATTCTGCCGATCCGTGAGGTGGCACCGGGAAGGCGTTCTGCGAGCTGAGGAACTGCTCGTGCGTCGGCAGGTGCTCGACCATGCCGGCGATCGCGGCCTTCGCATTCTTCAGCGTGCGCTCGATTTCACTGTAGTCGAGATTCTCGATACGCGGATTCGGGCTCGTCGGCCGGATGCCCATGCCTTCGAACACCGACTGCCAGCTCGAGGCGCGGAACAGCTCGTCCACGCCTTCGCGCATCGCGCCGTGCGCCTTGAACAGCTCGATGCGCTCGCGCAGCGAATCCGGCAGCGGGATGTTGCGGCACCACTGCCAGAACGGCGTGTCGTCCCGCGCCGTGGCCGAGTAGTGCAGCACGATGAAATCGCGCACCTCTTCGAAGTCCGCGATCATGCGCCGGTTGTATTCGCGGATCAGCGCGGGGTCGCAG
>JAYTOI010000024.1:0-16262 GCA_043747875.1 Pseudomonadota bacterium
GCTTCGGCCCAATATTTCCACACGGGCGCACGCTTGTTGGCAAGCCTGATACGGATATGCACCGTGTCACCCGGAACCACGGGCTTTCTGAAGCGGGCCTTGTCGATCGACATGAAGAAAACCAGCTTGCCGGCGTAGGCATCGCCCAGGTGATTTAAAACAAGGGCCCCGGCGGCCTGGGCCATGGCTTCAACCAGCAACACTCCCGGCATCACCGGCTTGCCTGGAAAATGGCCCTGGAAGAAGGGCTCGTTGATGGTGACGTTCTTGATCGCCGTGCCCGACTCCTCGCCATCCATGTCAATCATCTTGTCGATGAGCAGGAAGGGATAGCGATGCGGCAGCAGGCGCATGATGCCCATGATGTCGAGCGAGACCGGTTGGCTCATCTAGTTAGTCCTCGGAATGATCCGGATCCGACGCCGTGAAGCCGGCGTGCTTCTCGAGCGCGCGCATGCGCCTGGCCATGAGGTCGAGACGCTTGATGCGCGCTGCAATGCGGCGCCAGGTGCCCGCCTCCTCGGCGGGCAGCGCCGAAGAGTACACGCCTGGCCTGGTGATGGAATGGGAAATGAATGAAGTGCCGAGCACGACCACGTCGTCGCACAGCGTTATGTGGCCAGTCAGCCCGGCCCTGCCGCCGAGGATGCAACGCTTGCCCACCACGGAACTGCCGGCGACGGCGGTCTGAGCGGCCAGCGCCGAGTGCGCGCCGATGCGGCAGTTGTGCGCGATCATGATGAGGTTGTCGAGCTTCACGCCATCCTCGATGACGGTGTCCTCGAGGGCGCCGCGGTCGATGGTGGTGTTGGAACCGATTTCGACGTCGTCGCCCACGGTGACGCTGCCGACCTGTGGCACCTTGACCCATGCGCCCATATCGGGGGCGAAGCCGAAGCCGTCGGCGCCGATGACGGCACCGGGTTGCACGATGCAACGCGCACCGAACTTCACCTCACGACCGACGAACACACGCGCGATGAGGCGCGTGTCCGCGCCGATGAATGCGCCGCGCTCGACCACCGTGCCCGGGCCTATGAAGCAGCGCGCGCCGATGCGCACGCCTTCGCCGATGGACACCTGCGCGCCGATTTCGGCTGTGGCATCGATCTGCGCGTTGTCCGCGACCGCGGCGGTAGCGTGCACGCCGGGATGCAGCGGTGGATGGGGATGCAGCAGCGCGGCGACGCGCGCATAGGTAGCGTGCGGGTTGGCGGAGATGAGCGCGGCAACAGGCGACGAAGCTGCCGACTTCGCATCGAGGATGACGGCCCCGGCGCGCGTGCCTGCGAGCTGCGAAACGTACTTGGGATTCGCGAGGAAGGTGACCGCGCGCGGACCGGCTTGTGAGAGAGCAGCGACGGTATCGACCGGCGTCTCCGGCGCGCCGCGCAACTCGCAGCCGAATCGAACCGCCAGTTCGCCGAGTGTCACGGTCATGGCGGTTGGGCTTGGCCTCTTCTGCCTCTTCAGTCTGTCAACAGAAGAGGCAGAAGCGGCTCTGGCGACTCAGGGCTTCGCGGGCGGTTTCGCCGGTGCGGCAGCGGGAGCGGCGGCAGCCGGTTTCGGATTGCGCGCCAGCAGCGACTGCAGCACGGCCGCGGTGATGTCGAGCGTCGGCGTGGCGTAGATGACGCCCTCGGCGATCACAACATCGAAATTCTGCGCCTTGGCGTAGTCGCGTACCTCGACGATGAGTGAGCGCTGCAGCTTGGTCATCTCTTCGTTGCGCTTGGCGTTGGAATCGTCTTGCCATTCCTGCTTCTTGCGCTCGAGCTCGCGCGCGCCGTCGCGCAGCTCTTTTTCGGCCTTGGCGCGCGCATCGGGCGTCATGGTCGCGAGATCTTTCTGCAGCTTCTCGCCCTTCGCCTTGAGCTGCGTCTCCTGCGACACGAGCTGCTGATAGCGCGGACCGAATTCGTCGCGCAGCGCAGCCGACACGGCCTTGGCTTGCGGCGACTCATCGAGCAATCGGGCGTAATCGATGACACCCACTTTTATTTCTGCGGAGGCCGGCAACGCAAACATCGCGGCCGCAACCGAACTGAAAACAACACTGCGAAAAGAAACCTGCACTGACTGTACCTCTCAGAATGCCTGGCCCACGGAGAACTGGAACTCTTCGACTTCATCCGGGTAGGTGTTGAAGTCGCCCTTGTATGCGTTCAGCGGGAAGCCATAGCTGAAACGGAATACGCCCAACGGTGCAAGCCATTGAACTGCTACGCCCGTTGAATGCTTCAATTTATCATACTCGAAGTTGTACTCGACCGGCTGACCCGAGCGGCCGAGGAACTGATAACGGTTGCCCGTCGAGAAGATATTTCCGACGTCGTAGAACCAGGACAGGCGCGCCGACGTCTCGAACTTCTGGGGTAGCGGGATCAGCACTTCCGCACGTGCAGTGACCTTGAAGTTGCCGCCGAAGGGCCGGCCAAAGTCGTCCTTCGGACCCAGGCGACTCTCTTTGAATCCACGTACCGACTCGGGACCGCCGCCGTAGAACTGCCGATACGGGGGCAGTGCCGTGGTGTCGCCGATGTCCAGGCCGTAGGCGATATCGGCGCCAAGCTGCAGCGTGAAGCGCCCGAACAGCGGGAAGTAGCGAATGCCCTCGTAGCTCGCCACGTAGTACTCGATGTCGCTGACGCCCGGCAACGTGTACGCGAAGCCGAACGAATGTCGCTGTCCGCGGTTGGCAAACAGAGAGCGGTTGCGGCTGTCGTAGTTCCAGGACGTGGTGAACTCAACGGCGTTGTACTTCGTGCCGTAGAGCAGGAGCTCGAGGCTGGGCGTACACACACCGTCGCCGTTGGTGTCGAGACAGTCGACCTTGGAATTGCCGTTGGTGAGCACCCAGTCGTTCGCCTGGCGCGCGCTGCCGCTCGAGGTGGTGAGCAGGCTGGAGCGCTGCGCCGAGATGCCGAATCGCAGACCCTGGTTTTCCGAGATGGGATAGCCGATGTCGAAGTTCAAGCCTATGGTCTCAGACGAAAAGTCGGAGGCCTGCGAGACGAACTGCGTCTGATCGCGATAGCTCAAGCCGCTGGTGAAGCCGACGCCGTTCTCCGTGAGGTACGGCTCCGTCACCGACAGACCGTACACCTTGCTGTAGCGGCCGGAGTTGAGGTCGATCGCGACGCGCCGGCCCGTGCCGAGGAAATTCGCGTCGGCGTAGTTACCGCTCAATATGAACGACTGCGATTCGGAATATCCGATGCCGCCGCCGAGCTGCGCCGACGGGCCCTCTTCGATGTCGTACGTGATGTCGACGAGATCGGCGGAACCGGCCACGGGCTTGGTCTCCGACTCCACCTTCTTGATGTACGGCAGTCGTTCGAGGCGCTGCTTGGAACGTTCGAGCGCGGAGTTCGAAAGCCAGCCGCCTTCCAGCTGGCGCATCTCGCGGCGCAGCACCTGGTCGTTGACCTTGGTCACGTCGTTGAAGGTGATGTGGCGCACGTAGACGCGATTGCCCGGATCCACGAAGAACGTGATCGAGAGCTCTTTGTTGGCCGGATCGCCGAACGCGGTCGGCACGGGCTCCACTTTGGCGAACGCGAAGCCGTCCTCGCCGAGACGGTTCTGCAGCAGCTCCTGCGTCGCCGTGATGGTCTTGCGCGAGAACGTGTCGCCGGGCTGCACCAGCAGATAGCGGCGCAGCAACGGCTCGGCGACGACGAACGTGCCGGCGAGCTTAACTTCCTTGACCTTGAACACCTCGCCTTCGCTGACGTTCACGGTGATGAAGATGTCGTCCTTCTCGGGCGCGATCGCCACCTGCGTGGACTCCACCTCGAAGTTCGCGTAGCCGCGATCCATGTAATAGGAGCGGATCTTCTCGAGGTCGCCCTGCAGCGATTCGCGCGAGTAGCGGTCGTCCTGCTTGTAGAACGACATCAGGTTTGGTTCCTTGAGCTCGAGGGTCTCGAGGATGTCCTTCTCGCGGAAGGTCTGATTGCCGACGACGTTGATCTGCCGGATCTTCGCGCGTTTGCCTTCCACGATCTCGATCTTGATCTTGACCTTGTTGCCCGGCACATCTTCGACCGTGGTGTCGATCTTGGCAGCGTATTTTCCGCGCGAGCCGTACTGGTCCTTGAGGAAGGACGTGACGTCCTCGAGCACGGAGCGGTCGAACGTCTTGCCCTGCGACAGGCCGACGTTGCGCAATGACTTGGTCAGGTCCTCGGTCTTGATTTCCTTGTTGCCCTTGAGCTCGAAGCTCTCGATGGTCGGACGCTCGTTGACGACGACAATGAGCACACTGCCCTCGCGACGCAGTTCGACGTCGCGAAAGAAGCCCGTGTCGTACAGGGCGCGCACCGCCTCGCGGATGCGCTGCTGCGTCAGCGTGTCGCCGATGTTGATCGGTAGATAGTTGAAGACTGTGCCCTCGGTGACGCGCTGCAGCCCTTCGACGCGGATGTCGCCGACCGTGAACGCGGGCCCTTCCTGGGCTTGCAGGGGAGCAGCCAACACCATCCCGGCGGCTGCATACAGACTCGCGAACCTTAGACTCAAGTTGGATCCCCTAACTATCTTTTGACTTTGTCTGTTATTTGATCAGCCCACCGAAGTGGCTGGTTACGTCATTGAACAGCGCTACCCCCATGAGCAGCACGATCGCCACCAGGCCCACCTGCTGTCCCAGCAGATAGACGCGTTCCGAGAGCGCATGCCCGCGGATCCACTCCGCCACCTGGAACACCACCTGACCGCCGTCGAGTATGGGAATCGGCAGCAGATTGAGGAAGCCGAGCGTCAGCGACAGCATGACGAGCAGCGTGAGGAAACTGCCCGGGCCCGCGCGCGCGGTGTCGCCGGCGAAGTCGGCGATGGTGATGACGCTCGAGAGATTCTTGGTGGAGACCTTGAGCGTGATCATGCGCCAGAAGAACTTGGCCTGAATGACCGTCATGTCCCAGGCCTCGCCGACGCCGGCGCCGAGCGCCTCCAGCGGCCCGAACTGCGAGCGGCTGCGGTACTCGGCGGGAATGCGCGCCTCCAGGTCCTCTTCCTTCAGCGGCGTTCCCTGGACGCCCAGCCTGCCGACGGCCTTGCCGCTTTCGATCTCGGATCTCGGCGTGACGGTGCGCGAGTATTCGCCGTCGCCGCGCTTCACCGTCAACAGGATTTCCTTGCCGGGATGCTCGCGCACGTACGTGGTGAATGCCCGCCAGGAGCTCAGCGGCTGGCCATCGGCTGCGATGGCCAGGTCGCCCGACTTGAAGCCCGCCGCCGCCGCCGCACCGCCGGGGAGGACCTCGTGAAACAGCGCAGGCTCCGACGGAACCCAGAAATCGAAGCCGAGCCCCACGAACAGCGCGTTGGGCTCGGTGAGCTTGAAGCGCGCCTCCTTGTCGGCGATGACCATCGTCACCGTGCGCTCGACGCCATCACGCGGCTGCACGCGCAGCATGGCGGTACCGTCGCCGCTGACCGCATCGAGCAGGCCGATGGCGCCGTCGAGCTGGTCCTGCACCGGCTCGCCGTTGACCGCGAGGATGAGATCGCCGCTGCGCAAGCCGGCCTTCGCGGCGATCGAGTCGAGGACGACATCGCCGACCACGGGCTTGAGCTGCGGATCGCCGTTGACCCAGAACATGGCCGAGAGCACGACAATTGCGAAAATGAAATTGGCGGCCGGACCGGCCAGCATGACGAGGATGCGCTGCCACGGTGGCTTGCTGCCGAACGCGCGCGGCAGGTCTTTCGAAGATACGTCACCCTCGCGCTGGTCGAGCATGCGCACGTACCCACCGAGGGGAATGACCGCTAGGACGTATTCGACATGGTCCGGCCCCTTGCCAACGTGCTTGAGCAACGGCCTGCCGAAACCGACCGAGAAGCGCAACACCTTGAAGCCGAGCTTGCGCGCCACCCAGAAATGGCCGAACTCATGCACCGTCACCAGCAGGCTGATGGCGATGATGGCCCAGAGAATGTCCCAGCCGTGTTCGAGCATCCAGATTTCCTAGGCGTGGACGGCACGGGGCCGGATGAGAGAGGCGGCGCGAGTTCGCGCTTCCGCGTCCGCCGCCAGGACGTCATCGAGATCGCGGATTTCGCCCCCCGACGTCGCTGCCATCACTGATTCAATGACTGCCGGAATTCGCGCAAAGTTCAATTGGCCCTCGAGAAACGCCGACACGGCCACCTCATTCGCCGCGTTAAGTGATGCGGGACGCGAACCGCCCGCGCGCGCGGCCTCCTGTGCAAGGGCCAGCGCGGGGAAACGACGCAAATCCGGCGCCTCGAAGCGCAGGGTCCCCACCTTGATGAGGTCGAGGGATTGTACACCGGAGGCCACGCGCTCCGGCCACGCCAGCGCGTGTGCGATCGGGGTGCGCATATCCGGTGCACCTAACTGCGCGAGCACCGATCCGTCGACGTATTCGACCAGCGAATGCACGATGCTCTCGCGGTGGATCAGCACCTCGACCTGCGACGGCGCCACGCCGAACAGCAGGCAGGCTTCGATGAATTCGAGCCCCTTGTTCATGAGCGTGGCGGAGTCGACGGAGATCTTGCGCCCCATCACCCAGTTCGGGTGCGCGCAGGCCTCATCCGGCGTCACGCGGTCGAGTCGCGCGCGGTCGGCGTCAAGGAATGGGCCGCCGGACGCCGTCAACAGGATGCGCCGCACACCGGGGGGAGCGACACCGGGAACGGCATCGCGCGGCAGGCACTGGAATACCGCATTGTGCTCGCTGTCGATGGGCAGCAGCGTGGCGCCGGAGGCCCGCACGATCTGCATCAGCAACGGGCCGGCCATCACCAGAGATTCCTTGTTGGCTAACAACAGGCGCTTGCCGGCGCGCGCCGCGGCCAGGGTGGACGGCAATCCGGCGGCGCCGACAATGGCGGCCATGACGCTATTCACTTCCGGCAGCGCCGCGATGTCGGCCATTGCGTCCGCGCCCGCGAGCACGCGCGTCATGAGGCCGCGCGCTCGCAGCGTCTGCTCGAGCCTCGACGCGGCGGCGGAGTCCGCGAGCGCGGCATATGGGACCGCGAAGCGCGCGCACTGCTCGGCGAGTTTGTCGACGTTGCGATGCGCGCCGAGCGCGACGACGCGGAAGCGATCCGGATGGCGCGCGACGACATCGAGCGTGCTCTCGCCCACCGAACCCGTCGAACCGAGGATGGCGATGCCGTTCATGTGCCGGGAACCAGCCAATTGAGGCCCAACACGAGTACCGGTGCCGCCGCCGTCACGCTGTCGATGCGGTCGAGCATGCCGCCGTGCCCGGGGAACAAACTACCGCTGTCCTTGATGCCCGCGGCGCGCTTCAACATGCTCTCGGTGAGATCGCCGACCACGGAGATGGCGGCCGCGGCGATGCACAGTGAAATGAAGGAGAATCCGGACATGCCGAGCCAGCGGCCGCCGACGTACGCCACGACGGTGGCGAGCAACAGCCCACCGAGTACACCTTCCCAGGTTTTTTTCGGCGACACGCGCGGCGCGAGCGGCACCTTGCCGAAATAGCGGCCCGCGAAAAACGCGCCCGTGTCCGCGGACCACACCAGCGCGAGGACGAACAATACCCACCCGGAGCCCGGAACCCATCGCGTCGCGATCGTCACGAGCGCGAGCCAGCACGGCACCAGTGCGAGCAACCCCGCGAGCGCCGCCGTCACGGGATGTACCCGTTCGGGCGCAATTACAATCCAAAGGAACGCGACGAACCACCACGCCGTGGCGATGAACATGACGTGCCACAGCCAGCGCGAATCCAACACGAAGAACCAGCCGACCACGAGGCAGGCGCCGACGATCGCGACGAAGCCCGGGCGCGCGAAGGTTGAATCCTTGCGGATGAACCCCGCCCACTCCCACGCGCCGACCAGCACGAGCAGCGTGACGAGGCACACCGTCGCGACCGGCGGCATCAGGAACAGGACCCCGAGGAGGATTAGTCCGAGCACCGCCGCGGTCAACACGCGTTGTCTAAGCACGCTGTGCACCCTGTGCCACACGTGCCTGGTCTGCCAGCTGCTGGCGGGTGAGACCGAACCGCCGTTCGCGATTCGCGAACGAGGCGAGCGCGGCATCCAGCGCTGCGACGTCGAAGTCCGGCCACAATGTGTCGCACACGTGGATCTCGGTATAGGCGAGATTCCACAGCAAGAAATTGCTGATGCGGTGATCTCCACCCGTGCGGATGAACAGATCGGGGTCCGGCACGTCGCGCAAGCACAGCTCCGCGGCGAAGCGCTCCTCGTCGACGTCCTCGAGTCGCAGCGCGCCGCTGGCGACGTTCGCGGCGATGCGACGCGCCGCCTGCACGATGTCCCAACGGCCGCCGTAACTCACGGCCACCTGCAATTTCAGTCCGGAATTTCCCGCCGTGAGCTCTTCGCTCGCGGCCATGCGGCTCTGCAGCTTGACGCTGAGCGCGCCGCGATCGCCGATGAATCGCAGCCGCACTTTGTTCTTGTGCAGGTCGTCGACCTCGCGGTCCATCGCATCCAGGAACAACTGCATGAGGCTCGAGACCTCGATGGTCGGCCGCCGCCAGTTCTCGCTGGAGAACGCGAACAACGTGAGCGCGCCGACACCACGGCGCGCGCATTCTTCGATGCACATGCGCACCGGGCGCACGCCTTCCTTGTGCCCTGCATGGCGCGCCAGGCCCTTGGCCTCGGCCCAGCGCCCGTTGCCGTCCATGATGATCGCGATGTGTGTGGGGGTGCTCACGGCGCCGATGGAATGCAGCTGCGGTTCACACCTGCAGCAGTTCTTTTTCCTTCGTGCCCAGGAGCGTTTCGATGTCGGCGACGTGTTTGTCGGTCAACTTCTGAATGTCGACCTCGGCCTTTTTTTCTTCGTCCTGCGAAAGAAGTTTTGCCTTGAGGGCTTCCTTGACGTCGGCGATGACGTCGCGGCGCACGTTGCGCACGGCGACCCGCGCGTTTTCGGCGTCGGCGCGCGCCACTTTCGTGATGTCCTTGCGGCGCTCTTCGGTAAGCGGCGGCAGCGGAATGCGGATCACGGTGCCGGCACTGACCGGGTTCAAGCCGAGGTCCGACTTGTGAATCGCCTTCTCGATGGCCTGCACCATCGACTTCTCCCACGGTGACACGACCAACGTGCGCGCGTCCTCGACGCTGATGTTCGCCACCTGCTTGAGCGGCGTGTCGGTGCCGTAGTAGTCGACCTTCATGTTCTCGATGAGCGAGGGATGCGCGCGGCCGGTGCGCAGCTTCTTGAGGTCCGACTGGAAGTTCTCGACGCACTTGCCCATGCGGGTCGCGGCGTCCTTCTTGATGTCGTCTAACATGGTTGCTTCTCTCTTGAGGCGTCAGTCGTGCGTGACGACCGTACCGATGTCGTCGCCGCGCACCACGCGCGGCAGGTCGCCGGCATTGTTGAGATTGAACACCTGCAGCGGCATGCGGTTGTCGCGGCACATGACGATGGCCGTGGCGTCCATCACATTGAGCCGGTCCTGCAGAACCTTGTCGTAGGTGAGCGTCGCGTACCGCTTGGCCTGCGGGTTCTTCATCGGATCCGAATCGTAGATGCCGTTGACCTTGGTGGCCTTGAGCAGCACGTCGGCTTCGATCTCGATGGCACGCAATGCGGCGGCGGAGTCGGTGGTGAAGTATGGGTTGCCGGTGCCGGCGGCGAAGATGACGATGCGGCCCTTCTCCAGGTGACGCATGGCGCGCCGGCGAATGTAGTCCTCGCACACCTGGTTGATGCGGATCGCACTCTGCACACGCGCCTGGCCCCCCAGGGTTTCGATGGCATCCTGCATCGCAAGCGCGTTCATGACGGTGGCCAGCATGCCCATGTGGTCCGCCGTCGCCCGATCGATGCCCGCCTTGGCAAGGCCCGAGCCGCGGAATATGTTGCCGCCGCCGATCACGCACGCCACCTGCACGCCCGTCGACTGGATTTCGAGCAACTCGCTGCCGATGCGCTTCAATACGGCCGGGTCGATTCCGAACTCGGTGGTCCCGAGCAGCGCCTCGCCCGAGAGCTTCACCAAGATGCGTTTGTAGCGTGCAGTCATCGTGTCGCGATCCCCTTCAGTTCGTCGTGCGCGCCCGGCGGGGCACTTTGCCATAAAGAAAACCCCGCGGAAGGCGGGGTTCTCTCATCGCGCGATCAGTGCTTGGTCGGCGGATCGGATTTGCCATCCGCTTTTTGTGTGGCTTTCACCTGTGCCATCACTTCGCCGACGAAATCGTCCTGCTTCTTCTCGATGCCGGCGCCGACTTCGAATCGCTCGAACGCCCTCACGCTGGCCTTGTTCTTCTGGAGCAGCTTCTCGATGGTGAGATCGCCGTCCTTCACGAATACCTGGCCGGTCAACGCGAACTCGTTGATCGACTTGCGCAGGCGGCCTTCGATCATCTTGGCGACGATCTCGGGCGGCTTGCCCTCGGCGAGCGCCTTCGCGGTCTCGATCTCGCGCTCCTTCGCCACCAGCTCGGCAGGGGCGTCGGCAGGCGTGAGGTAGCGCGGGCTGGCCGCGACGATCTGCATGGCCAGATCGCGCGCGAGCTCAGCGTCGCCGCCCTCGACCGCAACCAGCGCGGCCTTCTTATGGTCGGTGTGCACGTAGGAACCGACGACGGTCGGCGCCTTCACGAGCGCCACGCGACGCACCGTCAGGTTCTCGCCAAGCTTCGAGATCAACGCGCGACGCTTCTCGTCGACGGTCTCGCCGCTGGCGAGCTTGAGCGCGTTGACGGCGTCGATGCTCGACGCACCGGCCGCGAGCGCTCCCTTGGCCACTTCGGCGGCGAAGCCGCGGAAGTCGTCCCCACGCGCGACGAAGTCGGTCTCACTGTTGATCTCGACGAGCACGCCCGTCTTGCCGTCGTCCGACTTCTCGACCACGACCACGCCCTCAGCGGCGATACGCGAAGCCTTCTTGTCAGCCTTCGCGAGACCCGCCTTGCGCATGTTTTCCGCGGCGGCATCGAGGTCGCCGTTGGTTTCGACCAGCGCCTTCTTGCATTCCATCATGCCGGCGCCGGTGCGTTCGCGAAGCTGCTTGACGGCTTCTGCAGTGATTGTCATCGCTTGTCCTTCAGTTGTGAGCGTTGCGCATCAGCCGCGGCGCGGACCGCCGCCACCACCGCGACCGCGGTTCGGCGGGTTTCCAGTGCCGGTGCGCGAGCGGCCGGCGCTGGCCGTGGCGCTGCGCGGAGCCGCTTCGCCCGTGTCGGTGAACACGGCGGGATCGACTCCATCCTCCGGCTCGGCCGCAACACTGGCCACGACGGGCCGGCGCCCACCACGTGCATTGGTGTTGGCCGGACGACGTCCGCGCGGCGGCGCCGGCGGGCGCTGCGGCTGCTGATTGCGAGCGCCCTTGCGCTTCGGATTGCCGTTCTCGTCGAGCTCGACGAACTCGTCTTCGCCCACTGCGACCGCGGGGGCCTGCGCACGGCCTTCGATGACCGCATCGGCGATGCCCGAGGCGTACAGCGCGATGGCGCGCATCGCGTCGTCATTGCCGGGAATCACGTAGTCGACGCTGTCCGGAGCGCAGTTGGTATCCACCACCGCCACCACCGGAATACCGAGCTTCTTCGCTTCGAGAATGGCGATCTCTTCGTGACCAACGTCCACGATGAAGATGACGTCCGGCGGAGATTCCATCTTCTTGATGCCGCCCAAACTCTTCTCGAGCTTGTCTTTCTCGCGGCGCATCATGGTGGCTTCTTTCTTGCCACGCTTCCCGAGCGTGCCGTTCTCGGACATCTCGGTGAGATCCATGAGTCGCTTGATCGACCCGCGGATCGTCTTGAAATTGGTGAGCATGCCGCCCAGCCAGCGCTGGTTCACGTACGGCATTTCGCAGCGCTGTGCTTCTTTTTCCATCGCCTCGCGGGCGGAGCGCTTCGTGCCGACGAACAGCACCTTGCCACCATCGGCAACGACGCCTTTGACGAAGTTCGCGGCATCCGCGTACATGGGCTGCGTCTTCTCGAGGTTGATGATGTGGATCTTGTTTCGTTCGCCAAAGATGAACGGAGCCATCTTCGGGTTCCAGAAGCGGGTCTGGTGTCCGAAATGGACGCCCGCTTCCAGCATTTGTCTCATCGAGACGCTAGCCATCAAAGTCTCCTTGGGGGTTGTGCCTCCGCGCCGCCCGGGTGGTGATCCGAAAGATCGACGAATCGATCAATCCGAACACCCGTCCACCCGTTATGCCGATTGCCCGGAGAGGCTCTCGCCCCATGTAATGAGCGAGTCGACAGGTTGCGCGTGTGGTTTAAGTGAGTTTCATTGCCAAAAAAGGCCGCGCTTTATACCATCTCTTCCCCGTCAAAACAACGCCTTACGCAGGTGCACGCGATGGACTCCCTCGTGAGTCGCCATATCTCCATTAAGTCCCCGGCCGAGCAGGAGAAAATGCGCGTGGCGGGCCGTCTGGCGGCCGAGGTTCTCGACATGATCGGGGACCACGTCAAGCCCGGCGTCACCACCGACGAACTCGATCGGCTGTGCTTCGAGCACATCACCCAAGTGCAGAAGGCCATTCCGGCAAACGTGAATTATCGCGGCTTCCCGAAGACCATCTGCGCTTCGGTGAATCACGTGGTGTGCCACGGCATTCCAAACGACAAGGTGCTCAAGTCCGGTGACGTCGTGAACATCGACGTCACCGTGATTCGCGACGGCTATCACGGGGATACCAGCCGCATGTATTTCGTCGGCAAGCCTGCGCTGCCCGCGCAACGTCTCGCCGAAACGTGCTGGGAAGCCATGTGGCTCGGCATCCAGCAAGTGAAGCCGGGCGCGCACTTCGGCGACATCGGCCACGCCATCCAGACCTTCGTCGAGGCTCGCAATTTCTCCGTGGTGCGCGAGTACTGCGGGCACGGCATCGGCGAGATCTACCACGAGGATCCGCAGGTGCTGCATTGGGGCGAGCCGGATACGGGCGACGAGCTGCGTACCGGCATGACGTTCACGGTCGAGCCGATGGTGAACGCCGGCAAGCGCCACGTGCGCACGTTGGGCGACGGCTGGACCGTCGTCACGAAGGATCACTCGCTCTCCGCGCAGTGGGAACACACCGTGCTCGTCACCGAGTCGGGCGTCGAAGTGCTCACGCTCGGCGAGTTGAGCAAACGCCCTGCTTTTTACAGTAGTTAGGATGGCATCCATCGACGAGGACATCGAAGCCACCGAAACCACGGTCCTGCGCGCGGCGCCCTGGCTGCGGCTCGCGCACCTTCCCGAGCGTCTGGCCGCGGCGCAGTTCGCGCCCGAGGCATTCCGCACCGAGCTCGGCGAAGCGCATGCCGAGCTGGTCGAGCGCTTCCGCGCCGACGAGTCGGTCGAATCGCTGGTGCACGCGCGCGCCGAGCTCATCGACGCCATCCTCGGCGAAGTGTGGCGCTCGCAGCTTCCCGCCGGATACCAGCGCTGGACGCTCGCGGCGGTCGGCGGCTATGGCCGCGGCGAGCTGCACCCCCACTCCGACGTCGACATCCTGATCCTCGTGCCCGAGTCGCCCGACGACGCGGGTCGCGTCGTGGTCGAGCGCGTGATCACATTTCTCTGGGACATCAATCTCGAAGTCGGCCACAGCGTGCGTACCGTCGCGCAATGCGCGGAGGAAAGCGCGGCGGATGTCGGCGTCATGACCACGCTGGTCGAGGCGCGGCTGCTGGCCGGCAACGACCGGCTGTTGGCAGAGATGCGCGAAGCCGTATCGGCCGAGCGCGTCTGGTCGGTGAAAGCCTACTTCGAGGCGAAGGTCGCCGAGCAGCAGGACCGCCACCTCAAGGCGAACGACACCGCGTACAACCTCGAGCCCAACGTGAAGACGGGCCCCGGCGGACTGCGCGACATCCAGACCATCGCGTGGGTGGCGAAGCGGCACTTCGGCGCGAGCTCGCTCGACGAACTCGTCACGCACGGCTTCCTGTCGCAGACGGAGCTGCGCAAGCTCAAACAGGCGCAGTCGTTCCTGTGGAAAGTGCGCTTCGGATTGCACGTGGTCACCGGCCGGCGCGAAGACCGTCTGCTGTTCGATCATCAGATCAAGCTCGCGCAGAGCTTCGGATACGAGGACGCCTCGTACACGCTCGCGGTCGAGCAGTTCATGCAGCGCTACTACCGCACGGTCATGGACGTCTCGCTGCTGAACGAGTTGCTGTTGCAATTGTTCCGCGAGGCCATCCTCAACGAGACCGCGCCACCGCGGCCGCTGAACCCGCGCTTCCAGGTTCGCAACGAGTATCTGGAGGCGGTGAACGAGGAATTGTTCGCGCGCACTCCGGCGGCCTTGCTCGAGCTGTTCGTGGTGCTGCAGCAGAACCCGGATGTGCGCGGCGTGCGCGCCTCGACCATCCGCGCGGTCAACAAGAACCTGTGGTTGATCGACGAAGAGTTTCGGCAGAACCCGCGCAATCACCGCCTGTTCCTCGAGATCCTGCGCGCGCCCGCCGGCGTGACCCACGAACTGCGGCGCATGAACACCTACGGCGTGCTCGGCCGCTACATCCCGGCGTTCGGCCGCATCGTCGGCCGCATGCAGTACGACCTGTTCCACGCCTACACCGTCGACGCGCACACGTTGTTCGTGCTTTCGAATCTGCGGCGGCTCGCGCTCGGCAAGTACGACCATGAGCTGCCGCTGCTCTCGGCGATCATGCAGCAGTTGCCGAAGCCGGAGATCGCCTATCTAGCCGCCCTGTTCCACGACATCGCCAAGGGCCGCGGCGGCGACCATTCGCAGCTCGGCGCCGTCGACGCGGAGGCGTTCTGCCTCGAGCAGGGTCTGTCGCGCTACGACGCGCGCCTGGTGTCGTGGCTGGTGCTCAATCACCTCGAGCTCTCGGTCACTGCTCAGAAGCAGGACATCTCCGATCCCGAGGTCATCAACGCCTTCGCGCGCCGGGTTGGCGACGAGACCCACCTGGACTATCTATATGTGCTGACCAGCGCAGACGTGCGCGGCACGAATCCCAAGCTGTGGAATTCGTGGAAGGCATCGCTGTTCCAGGAGTTCTACGAGCGCGTGAAACGCGCGCTGCGGCGCGGGCTCGAGAGCCCCATCGACCCCGACGAGCTCATGCGCGAGACACAGGACGGCGCGCGCAAGCTGCTGGCGGCCTCCGGACGCATCACGCCCCCCGAGATCTCGCGCGCCTGGGAGCGGCTGACGGCCGCGTACTTCCTGCGCCACACGCCGGAAGAGGTGGCCTGGCACACGCAGTTGTTAGCCGACCGCGAACCCGGCAGCGAAGATCCGCTGGTCGCCGTGCAATCGAGCAGCGAGCGCGGCACCACGGCCATCCTCGCGTTCGCGCCGCACCGTTACAACGGCTTCGCCATCACCACGGCGGTGCTCGACCAGCTCGGCCTCAACATCGTCGATGCACGCATCACGCCCACGGGCGACGGGTTCAGCCTCGATCTGTATCACGTGCTCGAAGAGGACGGCGCGCCCATCGCCGACGCCGAACGCATCGGCGAGATCGAGCGCGCGTTGTGGCGCGCGCTGCAGAACCCCGAGGACGCACCCATCACGGTGACGCGCCGCGTGCCGCGCCAGTCGCGCATGTTCCGCACCACCACCCAGATCGCGGTCACGGTCGACGAACGCAACCGGCGTACGGTCCTCGAGCTGGTGTCGGGCGACCGGCCGGGCTTGCTGTGCGACATCGGCAAGGTGCTCATGGAAGAGCGCGTGGACCTGCTGGCCGCAAAAGTCATGACCGTCGGCGAGCGTGCCGAGGACGTCTTTTACGTGGCCGCGCTGAACGGCCAGCCGCTCGATGAGGCCGCCGCCACGCGACTGCAGCAAAAGCTGTCGGGCACGCTCGACCGCCGCGCCGCCGCGTGAACGGCCGTCTCGACCTGCTCGCCGCCTATCCATTCGAGCGATTGGCGCGGCTCAAGAGCGGCGTGACGCCGCCGGCGAACCTGGCGCACATCGCCATGTCGATCGGCGAGCCCAAGCACGCGCCGCCGCGTTTCGTACTCGACGCTTTACAGGAGAATCTCGGCAAGCTCGACAGCTACCCGGCGACGGCCGGCCTGCCGGAAACGCGCGCCGCCTGCGCGGCCTGGCTGGCGCGGCGCTTCAAACTACCGCCCGTGGACGCCGACGCCATGGTGTTGCCGGTCAACGGCACGCGCGAGGCGCTGTTCTCGTTCGTGCAGGCGGTGGTGAGCACGCGACCGATGGGCGCCGCCGCCAAGGACGGGCCGGTGGTAGCGATGCCGAATCCGTTCTATCAGATCTATGAAGGCGCAGCGCTGCTGGCCGGCG